>JADLBU010000084.1 GCA_020847535.1 Phycisphaerales bacterium | reverse complement strand
TACCGACGCCTCAGCAAAGACTACGAGTTCACTACCGCCAGCAGCGAGGCGATGATCTACATCTCCATGATCAACCTCATGCTCCACCGGTTGGCGCGAGGGTGAACCGGCTTCTCACACAGGCTCTAAGAGACTGTTTCAGAACTTCGTAACAGAGCGGTAAGACACAGGCAGGATGCCTGTGCCACGAGATGGGGTAGGGCTCTGAAACAGTCTCTGAGCAAAGACCCGCGCAGCTCGCGCGGGCCTTTTCATTGGCACTTGCGATGAAGATCGCAGCTTACCGACGATACGCCCCCGCCACCTTCGCAATCGCCTCACCCACCAGCCCGAAGTGCTCATCCGTCAGGTCGTGATGCATCGGCAGGCAGAAGACGCGGCTCGCCAGCGAATCCGCGACCGGGCAGTCGTTCCTGTTCCACTTCGAGAGCGCGGGCTGATGCGGCAGCGAACGCGGGTAGTGAACCGCCGTCGGCACACCCTCACCGCCCAGTGCCTTGCAGAACTCATCGCGAGTGCACGAGAACTTGGTCGTGTCGAGCAGCGCGGTGTACAGGTGATACGCGCTGGTGGCCCCGGGTGTGACCTTCGCCGGCGTCAGGCCGGGAATGTTCGCCAGCATGGCATCGTAACGCGCTGCGTTTTTCTGGCGCTGCGTGGTCTGGGCTTCGAGCCGATCCAGGCGAGAGCAGCCGATTGCCCCCGTGATGTCGTTCATCCGGTAGTTGTAACCGACGGATTCGTGGAGGTACTTGTCGGTCTCGCCGTGGGAGCGGAGGAGCTTGATCTTGCGGGCGAGCGCATCGTCGTTGCAGGAGATGGAGCCGCCCTCGCCGGTGCCGAGGTTCTTGGTCGCATAGAAGGAATACGTCACCGCATCCCCGAACGCACCCATGCCCTTGCCCTTGTAGGTCGCCAGGTGCGACTGGGCACAGTCGTAGACGATCTTGAGGTTGTGCTTCTTGGCGAGTGATTCGACGGCGTCGATGTCGACGGGTGTGCCGTAGAGGTGGGTAGCGGCGATCCCGCGGGTCTTGGGGGTCAGCTTGCGGGCGGCATCGGCCATGTCGATCTGGAGGGTGTCGGGGAGGGCATCGACGAAGATGGGGGTGCAGCCGCGGGCGACCACCATGCTGACGGTGGCGATGTAGGACCAGGCGGGGACCAGGATCTCATCCCCGGGGGAGAACAGAGGCTCGTAGGCGAGCTGGAGGGCGCAGGTGCCGTTGGCACAGGTCATCATGTGCTTGGAGCCGGACATCGCGGCGAACCGGATCTCCAGTTCCTCGCACTTCTTGGCGGCCCGGAGCATGCCGGACTTGAGGACCGAGGTCGCCGCATCGATATCTGCCGCCGAGAGGGCGGTGGACATGAAGGGGATGGGCTTACCCCCGAACCTGGTCATCGCCGCCGTCCCCCCGTTGATCGCCAAGGCTTGAGACCCGCCGGCCGAGATCCCCGCACCCGCGCCGCAGGATCCCCCCCCGCAGCAGGGCTTGGCGCCTGTCATGGGGTTGGTGGTGGAGGCGGGGGTGGGGGTTGGTGTCGAGATGGGGGTCGGGGAGGGGGTGATGGTGGACAAGTTGGCTGCTCCAGAGAATTTGGATCGATCCGCCCACCGCTTTCGGTCACTTCGGGGGCTCATCCGCGGGGCTGTCGCCGGGAGGGCCTGCCCGACCGTGAGCGTGTGCCGGATTGATCGGCAAATGAGGCGGAAAGGATAGCGCGCCTGTTGTTTGGAGCCCCGGCGGCCGACATCCCCGGCAAACAGACAAAACCCCCGCGCCTGACGGTGCGAATCAGCCAATGAATCTTCATATGAGGATGCCGTTCTCGGATCGGAGACCGTGTTTATTCGTATATAGTGCTGCCATGAAGACCCGCCAAGGCGTTGCCCGGCGGCCCGCGGTGCTCACCTTGGTGGGGTTCGCGAGTGTGCTGGGCATGACGGCCGGGTTGGCGTTCGGGCTCCATCAGGATGCCGGACAGCCGACGGGCCAACCAAGCAACACGACTTCGCAGCCCTCGGCTTCACAGCCACCGGCCTCGGCGTCGCCGGCCGTCAAGTTCTCAGATCTGGTCGCCTCCTTCGGCGGCGAAAAGTCCTTCACGCGCCCGTGGAGGGACTCGGTGATGGGCTTCTCCGATCCCACGCGGGTCGCCGAGATCCTGGTCGCCGGCGGGCAGGCCGTCACAAAGGACCAGATGATGATCCGCGGGGAGGATGAGGAGGAGGTCGCCCGACTCCAGCTCCAGCAGATGCGTGCCGACAGCACGCTGAGCGTGGACAAGGCCAAGAAGGCCCTTGAGCTCGCGACGCTGATGCACGAGCGATACAAGGAGGCCGATGCCCAGGGCGGCAGCGCCAAGCTTGAACTCGAGCGAGCCAAGCTTGACTGGGAGGCAAGCCTGATCGACCTGGACACAGCCAAGCTCAATCAGGACCAGGAAGTGATCGCGGTCAAGCTCGCCAAGTCACGTCTGGATCGCGTGCATGTCGTGGCGCCCTTCGACGGGGTGATCGATGTCGTCAACGTCGATGTCGGCCAGTCGGTCAACGAGAACGACAAGGTGATCCACATCGTCGATACCAGCATTCTCTGGGTCGATGTGGGTGTGCCCACGGGCCAGACGATCGAACTGAACCTGACCGAGGGCGGCAAGGCCTGGGCGTTGATGAGTCTGCCGGGGGATGTCAAGGTCTTCGAGTGCAAGATCGTCGAGGTCAGCCCGGTCGCCGATTCCAGCAGCGGAACCCGGCGCATCCGCGTCGAGATCCAGAACCCCAACCGCATCGTCGCAGGAGTGACGACGTGGGTCCGGTTCACCGAACCCGGCGCTGAGTGGGCATCTCGCATCGTGCCGTCGCCCGGGAGTCGGGGCAAGACCGCCGCCGCCGATGCAGCGCGGCTTGAGAACAGCGTGGCGGGGGAGAAGCGATGATCGATCTGTCGAATCTCAAGGCCCCCGGCTGGCACCGGGTGGTCGCCGATCTATCGGGCGCTGCGCCCGATGACCGGTCGTTCATGGCCAGGCTCGTGACAGTGCTTGCCCAGGTCTCGGGCGCTCGACAGGGCGTCCTCTTCACGATCCCCGAGGCCCAGAGCGCTCCGGATGATCCATCGCCCGCGGCGCCGCCGCTCGAGGCCGAGGCCAGGGCGATCTTCGTGTGGCCTCTGCCCGCGGCGATCGCCGCCTCGCTCCAGCGCGCTGGGCAGGTCAGCGAGCGCATCGTGCTCGACACGCCGATCGACGAATCGACGATCGATTTTCTCGCCGATGCCAAGTCGGCGGCCCGCTCCGCGCACGGCTCGCGTCAGACCCGCGTCTTCGGGCTGGACAAGACCGATGACCTCTACGACGGTTCGCCCGGCAAGGGTTACGTGGTCGCCGTGCCGATCTTCGGCGCGGCCGGCGCTGAGGCCGCGGCCGCCCCGCTGCGCGGCGTCGTGACGCTCCTGCTTGATGGCCGTTCACGCCAGGCCTTGCAGACGACGCTGGCGCTGGTCGAGGTGCTCGCCGGGTATGTGCATGGGCACACAGCGCGCCAGCAACTGGCTCGCGTGCGCGCGGCGGGCGCAGCGCTCGATCTGGCGACCCGGTTGATCGCGGCGATCAACACCGCCAAGAGCTTCAAGGGCGCTTCCTTCCAGCTCGTCAACGATCTCTGCCGCCAGCTCTCGGTGGACAGGATCGCCCTGGGGTGGGTCGCCAGCGGGCGATACACCGAGGGTCGCCGTGTCAACCGCTGCATCGCCGTCAGCGACACCGAGAACATCGATCGCCGGATGGCGATGGTGCAGAAGCTCGAGGCGGCGATGGATGAGTGCCTCGACCAGGAGCAGCCGGTGATGTACCCGCTGCCGCCGAACCTTGGCGAGGGTGAGGTACTGCTGTCGCAGGCGATCACGCATTCTCACCGGGAACTGGCCGCGAGCGATGCGAGGCTCAAGATCGTGACGATCCCGCTGCGTGCCGAGGGGACCGTGCTGGGCACGCTCCTGATCGAGGCGACCGGCACCACGCCGATCGACCTGGGCACCGTTGAATTGCTGCAGGCGGCCCTCGATCTGCTGACACCCGTGCTCGAGATCCGCCGCCGGGATGATCGCAACCTGGCGCTGCGGGCCTATGACTCATCGCTCCGGGCCGGATCTTGGCTCGTCGGCGCCAAGCACACGGGCTGGAAGCTCGCGGGCCTTGCGCTGACCACGATCCTGCTGGTCTCGATCTTCGTGCGCATCCCGTATCGCGTCTCGGCCCCGGTCGAGATCCAGGCCCGGAATCCGCGAACCGTCTCGATCCCGTTCGATGGCGTCATCCGGGAGCTGGGAGCGGGCATCGAGGCCGGCGCCAAGGTCGAGCAGGGCCAGGTGCTGCTCCGGCTTGATACCACCGACCTCGAGCTGAGCGTGCTGGATGCCCGCGCCCAGATCATCCAGGCCGAGAAGCAGGCCGATGAAGCGCTCAGGAAGAACGAACTGGCCCAGGCGCAGCAGCAGCAGGCCAAGGCCGACCAATCCCGCGCCCGGCTCAAGCTCCTCGAATACCGGATCACCCAGGCCTCGGTCCTGGCGCCCATCACCGGCACCATCATCGCCGGCGACATCAAGGATCGCGTCGGAAGCTCCGTCAAGCTCGGGGATGCCATCTTCCAGGTCGCCGATCTCTCCGACATGGTCATCGTCGCCAAGGTCGATGACCGGGACATCTCCCTGATCGCCGGGGACACCACCGGCCAGATCTCACCCAAGTCCGACCCATCCGCCGAGTTCGACTTCGTCGTCGAGCGCATCGTCCCGCTCTCCCAGCCCGAGGAGGGCACCAACTCCTTCATTGTCCGCGGAACCATGACGCAGACAGCGCCCTGGTTCCGCCCCGGCATGGAAGGGCTCGCCAAGTTCAACACGCCCCACCGCAGCCTCATCGGAATCGTCTCCCGAAGGATCGTCGATCAGCTGCGGCTGTGGTTGTGGTGGTAATGGAGAAGGCATCGGGCACTAGGCACTGGGCACTGGGCACTAGTGAAATCCCGAACTCCGGAATTTTGTTTTCCACCAGTGCCCAGTGCCCAGTGCCCAGTGCCTAGTGCCTTCTCATGAGCGAACGCCCCACATTCTCCCCCTTCTGGCACCGTGTCCGTGCGATGACTCCGCGGCTGCGTCCGCATGTGCAGATCACGCGGCAGCATTACCGCGGGCAGCGGTGGCACGTGCTGCACGATCCGGCGACCAACCAGTTCTTCCGGCTGGGGCCGGTCGCGTACGAGTACGTCCAGCTCCTGGATGGCCGGCGAACGGTTGAGGAGGTCTGGCAGATCAGCCTCTCGCGTCACGGGGATGAAGCCCCGACCCAGGGTGAGGTCATCCAGCTCGTCAGCCAGCTCTACAACTCGAACCTGCTGGCCGTCGATGCCACGCCGGACATCGAACAGCTCCTAGGCCGCGGCCGGGACCGTCTCAAGAAGACGATCCAGCAGCAGGCGATCGGGCTGATGTACTTCAAGATCAAGCTCCTGAACCCCGACCGGATCCTGGGGTGGCTTGAGCCGATACTCCATCCGATCCTCAACCGCTGGGGATTCATCGCGTGGGCCGCCCTGCTGATCGCCGCGCTGGCCGCGGTGCTCCCGTACTGGGATGAGCTGCGCACCGGCGTCGAGAGCACGCTGGCGCCCTCGAACTGGGGTTGGATCTTCGTCGTCTTCGTCATCACCAAGCTGATCCACGAGACCGGCCACGGCGTCATCTGCAAGCGGTTCGGGGGCCAGGTCCCCGAGTTCGGCTTCATGATGCTCGTGATGATGCCGGCGCCGTTCGTGGATGCGTCGGCGAGCTGGGCCTTCGACAACAAGTGGCGGAGGATCTCGGTTGCCGCCGGCGGCATGATCTTCGAGCTCTTCATCGCCTCGCTGGCCGCGTTCGTGTGGGTCGCGACCCGATCGGGCGGCAACCCGCTGCTGCACCAGATCGCCTACAACGCGATGTTCACGGCGAGCCTCTCGACGGTCATCTTCAACGCCAACCCGTTGATGCGGTTTGACGGCTACTACATGCTCAGCGACCTGCTCGAGATTCCCAATCTCATGCAGCGCTCGACCAACATGCTCAAGTACCTCGGCGAGCGCTTCATCTTCCGTGTCAGAGACATCTTCCCGCCCACCAGCGACCCCAAGGAGCAGGGGATCCTCACCGTCTACGGGATCGCCGCCCTTGCATACCGCATCTTCCTCTTCTTTTCGATCACGCTCTACGTCATGGGCCAGATGTTCGGCCTGGGCCTGATCCTGGCGGTCTGGACCGCCGCGATGTGGTTCATCCTGCCGATGGCCGGGTTTGTCCACTACCTGGCCTCGAGCCCCAAGATCGCCGACTCGCGCCCGCGCGTCGTCTTCACCACGCTTGTGCTCGTCAGCGCCATCCTCCTGATGGTCGGCGCCATCCCCATGCCCGATCGCCGCTGGGGCGATGGCGTCGTCGAGAGCTCGACCCGATCCGGCGTGTTCGCCGGCGTCGACGGCTTTATCGAGCAGGCGCATGTCCGGCCCGGGGATCGCGTCAGGAAGGGAGACCCGATCGTCACCATGACCAGCCGGGAGCTGGTTTCCCAGCGCGAATCGGTCGAGGCGCTGATCAAGGAATCCGAGAGCCTGGAGCTCGAGTACCTCACGCAGAACCAGGCGATGGCCCAGATCGCTCGCGAGAAGGTCTCCGCCCATCGCCAGCAGCTTGAGTTCTACGACCAGCAGATCGCCCGCCTCGTCGTCCGTGCCCCGCACGACGGTGTCATTGTCGGCAATGACCCCTCGTTTGCCGTCGGGATGTTCGCCAAGGAGGGCACGCCTCTGTGCGACCTTGTGGACGCCTCGGCGCTGCGGGTCGCCGCCGAGCTCTCCCAGACCGAGGGCTCGTGGCTCTTTGAGCTCCCACGGGAAGACCTCAAGGTCGAGATGAGGAGCCATTCCCGGGTCAATCGCGTCGTCACCGGCCACGTGCATCGGATCATCGATGCCGGCCAGAAAGACCTCGCCCACGCCGCCCTGGGGGTCGCCGGCGGCGGCGCCATCGAGACCGACAGCAAGGACAAATCCGGCAGGTACGCCAAGCGTCCGCTCTTCAGGGTGGACATTGATCCAATGCTCGCGACCGATGATCCCCTGATCGCCGCGATCGGCGCCCCCGGAGAACGCGTCCGTATCCGCTTCACACTCCCCAGCAAACCGCTCCTCACCCAATGGGTCGATCGCCTGGAGAAGATCATCCAAGGAAGGGTGAATATCTAGAAGGCACTGGGCATCGGGCACTGGGCACTGGTAAAAACCAAGAAGTGCACAGGCCTTCGACCCAGACTGCCTTTCACCAGTGCCCAGTGCCCGATGTCCAGTGCCTTCTCATGACTTCTCTTTCCCGCTATCACGCCCTGTACGAGTCGATCCGCAGCCGGCAGGTGCGGCCGCCGGTCTACAAGGGCCTGGACAAGTTCGTCGGCCGCGCGCTCATGAAGCTGCGCATGCGCGGCATCACCCGCTCTTGGCTCGCAGCGCAGGCGCAGCAGACCGACCAGCTCGCCCCCGCCCTGCGCTCCGCATCGCAGGCCGAGCTGCGGGCTCGCGTCGATGAGATGCGGGCCGCGTTCGTCCGCGCCACGCAGACCGAGGACCAGATCCGCCAGGGGCTGGCCGTCGTCCGGGAAGTGGCTCGCCGCGAGACCGGGGAAGAGGCGTATGTCGTCCAGCTCATGGGTGCCATGGCCCTCTACCACGGACGAATCATCGAGATGGCGACCGGAGAGGGAAAGACGCTCACCGGGTCGATCGCGGCGACCCTGATCGCCTGGAAGCGCAAGCACCTGCACGTCCTGACCGTCAACGACTACCTCGCCGCTCGGGATGCCGAGAGCCGAGCCGCGATCTATCGCTTCTGCGGGCTTTCGGTGGGGGCGATCGTCCAGGAGATCGATGAACGGGATCGTGCCGGTGTGTACGCCCGCTCCATCGTCTACGGCACACCCAAGCAGATCACCGCCGACTGGCTGCGGGACCAGATCCGGCTGGGCCGCGTCAACACCGCCTGGAGCGGCCGCCACCAGTTGTCGCTGGCGACCGATCCGCGCAACCCCATCAACGGACCCATGATCCCCGGCCTGTCGGCCGCACTCGTTGACGAGGCCGATGCCGTCCTCATCGATGAGGGCGTTGTCCCGCTCATCATCGCACGCAGCCGACGGCAGGATGACATGGCGGAGGTCTACCTCCAGGCCGCCAGGATCGCCGCCAAGCTCGATGAGGGCCCTGACTACACGATCCACCACCTCCAGCGGCGGGCCGAACTCAAACGCCGCGGGGTGGTTCGCGCAGAACAGATGTGGTCCGAGCTTCCATCCCCGATCTGGAAGGCCGCCCGCCGCGCGGAGGAACTCATCCGCCAGGCCCTCATCGGTCGCCACTGCTACATCCGTGGCAAGCAGTACGAGATCGTCGAGGGCAAGGTCGTCATCGTCGATGAGTACACTGGCCGGTTCCTCCCTGATCGCTCGTGGGAGCACGGCCTCCACCAGGCAGTCGAGGCCAAGGAAGGGCTGGAAGTCACCGCCGATCGCGAGACGCTCGCGCGCATGAGCTTCCAGCGCTTCTTCCGCACCTACCCCTTCCTTGCCGGCATGACCGGCACCGCCGCCGATGCCACCGGCGAAATGGAATCGGTCTACCAGCGTCCGGTTATCGTCATCCCCACGCACCGGCCGGTCATCCGCATCCACAGGCCGCTTCGGATGTTCCGCACCGCCGAGTCCAAGTGGCTGGCGATCGTCGATGAAGTCGCCGCCGCCAACCAGCGCGGGCAGCCCGTGCTCGTGGGTACGCGATCGATCGCCGCTTCAGAACTCATGAGCCGGCTGCTCACCGATAAGGGCCTCCAACACCGGATCCTCAACGCCAACTTTGACAAGGAAGAGGCCACGCTGATCGCCGCCGCCGGCCAGGGTGGAAACGAGAAGGCCGCGATCAGGGCGGCGATCACCGTGGCGACCAACATGGCCGGCCGCGGAACCGACATCAAGCCCGACCGCAACGCTCTTGATGCGGGGGGTCTGCTGGTCATCCTGACGGAGATGCACGGGGCCAAGCGGATCGATCGGCAGTTCATGGGCCGCGCCGGTCGCCAGGGAGATCCCGGCGCTGCGCAAGTTTTTGTCTCGCTTCAGGATGAGCTTCTTACACGCCATGCCCCCGCCGCCGGCTGGGCCCTTGGGCTCGGCGCTGAACAAAGCCAGGAGGCCGGCCGGCTCACGCGAGCGGCATTCCGCTGGGCCCAGCGCAACTCCGAAGCCCGGGATCGCCGCAGCCGCGAAGGGGTCCTCCGCCAGGATGACTGGATGGAGAAGTTCCTCCCGGGCTCGTGAGGCCGATGGGTATCTGGGCAACTGAGGATGAATGGGCGAATTCAATAAAGCCCATTCGATCTGTGCTATAAAAAAACCGGCGACTTCATAACAGTTGCGCTTTTGGGCAAGTGGTCGCCACAGTTAGGATCCCGTCCAAGCGACAAGGGCTCTGAAGTCTCTGTAGGAGGAGGTCTTCAGAGTCTCACGGACGAGAGGGACAAGACATGCTGCGCAAGGCGGTCTTTGTGACATTGGGACTTGCGTCCCTGGCTGGCACCGCCACAGCCGGGATCAAGTCGATGGATGTCAAAGCGGTGGACATCGACAACCTGACTCTGCCGGTGGACAACGTCTGGAACGGCTCGTACGGGGATGTGAACGACCCCCACAGCCCCGGCAAGGACTTCGGGTACACAATGCTCGATTCGGGGGATACGAGCAACACGCTCTGGATCAACGAGACGTGGACGCACACCCACTCGCCCTCGGCGGTCCTGAACACGACGGTGTACAACGAGGGCCGCTCCGACCCGGTCATCACGATCAACAAGAGCGTGGACAACTTCACCGATTTCGCGTGGACCGGGTTCGACATTGTTCTTTCGACCGGGAGCGGCAATATTGGACTGGTCGGACTGCCGACATCGACCGACTTCGCCAACGCGGCGGTGTTTAACATGAATTCACCCACCGTGCTGATGACCTTCAGCAACGGCTCGGTGAACCCCGGCGAGACGGTGGTGTTCAATTTCACGTTCACCGTCCCGTACACCGGCCTGTGGACGTTCACAATTACCCAGACCCCGATTCCCAGCCCAGCTTCGCTGGCGATCCTTGTTGTCGGCGGCGTATTCGCCTCCCGGCGCAAGCGAGTCGCGTAAATACCGCTCGTATACCTAACAAGCACTGCGGAGTTCCTGTTCCTCGCACGCCGCCGGCCACTCCAGGTCGGCGGTGTTTTTCTTTCGATAGGGGGTGGTTTGGAAGGGATTCAAATGCGCTCGGAAGCGGCGTTTGGTTCCAATAATTCCGATGGAATACCAGAAGAAACACTTGTACCGGCCCATTGGGGGAATTACGCTGCGTTTACAGGAGTCGAGATGAGATCGCCGGAGTTTCCGCCTTCGGCGATCCCGAGAGATGAGTATTCCAGAGATAGGAAAAGAGGGACAATGCGCACCATCATTCTTTCAGCGTTGGCGTTGACCGCCACGGCCACAACGGCCATGGCTGGTCTGTCGTCGGTGCAGATGACGGACATTGATCTGTCATCACTCACCATGCCCGTCGACGACGCCTGGACAGGCGAGTACGGCAACGGGAACGACAAGGCCGACAGCCAGGACTGGGGCTACGTCACGGTCATGGCCGGTGGCGACGGGGACACGATCTGGATCGATGAGATCTGGACCGGCGATCTCTCCGCCAACGTGATCGGCATCGATCTGTACGGTGGGCGCGATGCACGTGCCGACACCGTCATCAAGTTCAACAAGGAAGTCATCAACGTCACGGGGTACACCTGGACCGGCTTCCAGATGGACCTGTCGACCGGCGTCGGCACCGTGAACGTGCTGACCTCGTCGTCGTCGGACTACGGCTCGACGATCGTCACGAACAACAACACCAACAACGTGACGATGACGTACTCCGCGGGCGCGGTCGCCAACGGGGACACGGCGAACTTCTACTTCGAGTTCGCGATCCCGCTTCAGAACATCTGGAGCTTCACCATCACCCAGACCCCGGTCCCTGCGCCGGCTTCTCTGGGCCTGGTTGGCATGGCCGGCCTGGTTGCGATGCATCGCCGCCGCTGAGCCGCTGGCTTACCGAGGCTCGGGAGTAACTTCCGGGCTCTCAGACATTCGAACCCTCGCGTCCGGGCCGCAAGGCCCGGACGTTTTTTTTCTCTGGTCAGCGGGGTGCTTCGCTGAACAGAAGTTCACTGCGTGATTCGCAGCACATCCATCATTCCTTCGGGGACCAGCGTGGCAGCCTCAGCGCAGGCTGCGGGCACCACCAGCGTCGCACCGCGAGCGGCATCGATGGCATCGGCATCCCGCCCGCTCTCGATCCGCGCCCGGCCATCCAGGATCATCCATGTGCTCATGCCCGGCCCGGCCGGGATCGGATTGGCCGACCGGATGCGCTCGACTTCGAAGAACTCCGTCTTGACCAGGAGCCCACGAGCAGAGCCCGGCGGAAGCGAGGTTGCCGCCGGCGCCGGGCCAAAGTCGATGCACTCCAGCGACTGCTCGATATGCAGCTCGCGCCCCGTGCGTCCCCAATCAAAGACGCGGAACGTGGTGTCGCTGGGCGTCTGCACCTCCGCGACCAAGACGCCCGCGCCCAGCGCGTGGCATGTTCCGCTGGGGAGGTTGTGGCATTCCCCGACGATCGCAGGAACGGCCACCAGATCGCCGACGACCGTCCCCGCGGCGATGTGGCGCTCGAAGGCTCCGCGATTCACCCCCGGCTTGATTCCCTTGTAGATCACGCTCCCGGGCTCGGCATCGAGAATCAGCCAGCACTCGGTCTTGAGATGGCACTCCGGGTGCCGGTTCGCGTATGCGGGGCTTGGATGCACCTGCACCGAGAGGTTCTCCCGGGCATCGAGGAACTTGACCAAGAGCGGCAGGTTGCCATCGGGCGTGAGCGAGATGTCGCCGGTCAGTTGCGAGCCCCACATCTGGAGCGCTTCGTGAAGGGTGCGGCCTTTGAGCGGACCGGCGGCGATCGTTGAGCGGGCCGAGCCCCCGCCGCCTCCCGAGGCGCTCGTGGCTCCGAGATCGGCAAACTCCCAGCTCTCCCCGATGCGCTTGTCCGGGGGGAGGTTCTTGCCCAGGCTCGCCATGCGCCGTCCGCCCCAGATTTTTTCCATGAGGATCGGCTCGAGGATGAGGATGTGCGGCGGCGCGTGGGGTGGGGGATTCGACATGGATGAAGTCAGACCGCGGAATCCAATTCAAGATCTGCACATCGGGACGGAGGTGTCGGGTGCGGCGCTCAGCGGATCATGCCCGTGAGCTTGCCATCGAAGGCGATCTTGTCCCCCACCAGTCCCTGGGCCGCCGACGTGAAGCGCCGGCGACCGATCTTGATCTCATCGCAGAGGATGAGGAACTTGTCCCCCGGCTGGACCATGTTGCGGAAGGAGACATCCTCGATCCGGAGGAACACGACCAGGCTGGGCCCGGGGCTGACGCGGGACTTGAAGAGATACGCCGCGAACTGGGCGGCGGTCTCGATCATCAAGACCCCGGGAAACATGGGGCGATCGGGGAAATGGCCGGGCACCCAGAATTCATCGGGGCGGATGGTCTTGCACGCGATCCCCTGGAGTCTTGTGGCATGTTCCCAGATGACATGATCGACCAGGCTCATCGTGCCGCGATGGGGGATGAACTGCTCGACGCGCTGGCGCGAAGCGACCACGGCATCCAGGTCGATGCCTGAGATATCAAAGAGCGGCTTGTGAGACGTGTCGGCCGCGCCGCCGGCATCCCCGATCGGCGCGAGCGGCTCACTGGCTCTTGGGAGCATTCCGGACCTCCAGAATCTTCTCGCGGACCTGCTGGGCCGCCTCCTTGATGTCCTGCATCGCCTTGCGCACACGAGTGCCGGCGGCCTGGTTTCCACCAACGGCCTTCTGATAGTCCTCTTTCACTTCCGCCAGCAGCTTCTCAATTGTCTCGAATGCATCCACGGGTATCTCCTCGCGGTGGGAATCTGCTCCCTCGCCACTTCCAGGCCCACCGGTCGTGCGATGAGTCTTGACCGGTCTTGCGTGCGTGGCAAGCGGGATTATCGCCAAACACATGCCGAATTTTGGATCGGCGGATGCCGGTTTCGCCTACTTGGCGACCTGGGGGAGCGCCTTTTCAAGCTGTTCGAGCGCTGCTTTCTGGTACCGGGGGTGCCCTTCGTGCTCAAGGAACGCGGGCACGCAGGCGGCCATGAGGACTCTGCGGACCATCGCCAGCTCCGCATACCCATCATTTGTGGAGAGCCCGCGCTGGCGACGCAACTGGGCCAGGTAGGAAACCGGCTTGACCCCGAACAGCAGGTCCGTCCGTGCCCAGAAGAGCCTCTCGAGGTAGAGGGCATCTTCCAGCCAATGCCCCGGATGCACCAGTGCCAGATCGATCAGCACCACTCCGCGCCGGGGGATCCCAGCGCCCGCGTACGGTTCGGCTCGCCGCAGCGCATTGCCGGGGTGCAGATCTCCGTGGCACCAGGTGTTGATCTTGCGGTGCTCCCAGCGGGAAATGAGCGAACCTTGAAAGCGCTGCACGCGCTTGATCGCCTCGTTCCATCGCTGCGACTCGGCGATCCCCGAATCCCGCGCGGCGTGCCGGGCCTTGTCGATCAGTGCTTCCCACTCGTGGGGCTTGGGCTGCTCATCCACGGGCCGCGCCCGGGCCGTGTGGTCGTGGAAATCGGCGGCGGCGTGCAGGAGATCCCGGATCGCCGCCTCGTTGTGCTCATCCGAGAGCGTCTTTCCCGGCAGGCGCTCGACGATCAGCCAGGCAAGGTCGTAGTGGCCCAGCGAGGCGCCCGCGGCCATCACCCGCGGCGAAGCGAGCGCCAGGGATTCCTCCGCATCCCACCTGTCGTGGCCCGTGGAAGTGCCGACGCCGACACCCGCGAGCCGCGTGGTCCATTCCAGTTCGACCGGTCCGATGGGGAGCTTGACCAGCACATCGACGCCGCGGCCATCGGGGCTGGTCCAGCGCGCAAAGCCGGTCGCCGCCCCCGAGTGCTGCCATCCGTTGTGAAACCACTCGATGGGTCCAAGACAGCCGTGGCAGTGCTCCCGCAGCGTGGGGCCGAGGGATACGCCGAGAGACTCGGACGCGACCGGGCTGTTCACGAAAGCGTGCCCTCCGTCTGTCGGCATGCGGCTCCTCTGGATCCCAGCGTACCGCGCCGCCGCCGGGGTGGGTAGTGGGGGGGTGGAGGAAGTGAGGGCGGAGCGGGTGAGGAGTTTGCCGGTGACTGACCCACGACCGGCGGGGTGTGGATTTGCGCTGGGGCAACATTTCTACAGCCGCCGGCGGATTACCCTTGGAACATGCCACGCGATCGATATGCGCATGTACCGGGCGGGACTTCATTGGGCCGGCGCGACTTCCTGCGGGTGGGAGCCGGGACGGCGATCGGCGCGGGGGCGATGCTCGGTTCCTCGCCGATCGCCATTGCGGGCGGACACACAACTCGACGGCGGATGTTTCCAGCGCGGGCCCGCAACGTCATCTTCATGGTCTCCGATGGCATGAGCACGGGGACGCTGACCCTGTGCGACACCGTGATGCGGATGACACAGGGCCGGGCCTCCTCGTGGTGCTCCATGTGGGAGAAGCCCGGGGTGAAGCGAATCATGCAGGCCACCCACTCGGCCGACTCGTTCGTGACCGACTCGGCGGCCAGCGCTGCCGCGTGGGGATGTGGACACGCGTGCAACAACCTGGTGCTCAACATTACCCCCGATGGTCGCCAGCAGTTGCCCATCCTGGTCCATGCCCGCCAGAGCGGCCGCGCCACCGGCCTGGTCACCACCGCCCGGATCACGCACGCAACTCCCGCCGGGTTCTCGGCGACCGTGCCGAATCGGGATCTGGAGGCGGGGATCGCCCAGCAGCAGCTCGAGCGCGGGATCGATGTCCTGATGGGCGGAGGCCTGGCCCACTTCAAGCCCGAGCTGCTCGCCAAGCACCCTGAATGGAAGGTCGTCACGAGCAAGGATGAGCTTGCCGCCGCGGGAGATCAGCTCCGCCTGCTGGGCTTGTTTGCAAGCGGCCATGTGCCCCACGTGCTCGATCGCAAGCCCACGGTGCCGGCGCTCGAGGACATGACGCGAGCGGCTCTGGCTCGCCTGGAACGCGCCCCGGAGGGCTTTGCGGTCCAGATCGAGGGCGGCCGCATCGACCACGCAGCCCACGACAACGATGCCCCATCGCTCATCCAGGAGCAGATGGAGTTCGACCGCACGCTGGGTGTTGTGTTGCAGTGGATGGAGGGGCGTGACGACACCCTCCTGATCGTGACCACCGACCACGGCAATGCCAACCCGGGCCTGACGGTGTACGGCAAGCGCGGGGAGGATGGGCTCGGCAAGCTTTTGAAGGCGAGCCACTCGTTCGAATGGTTCTTCTCCCAGGTCCGCAGGCTTCCCAAGGACCTGTCTGATGAGGACCGGATGCTCAAGACAGGGGATCTGGTCGAGCAGGCGACGGGCATCAAGCTTGATTCCGAGGCGACGGGGCTTCTTTCCAACTCGATGCGGTCCCAGCGTGTGATGCCGTTCCGGGATGCGAATTCGACGACGTGCGTGCTGGGGTCATTGCTGGCGAGCATCTTCGGCGTGGCGTTCCTGAGTCCCAACCACACCTCGGACATGGTGGAGCTGACCGCGATCGGTCCGGGCGCTGATCTTCTGCGTCCGGTGATGCGGAACCGCGAGGTATGGGAGGTGCTGGTGAAGGCGATGGAGCTGGCGCCGGCGGTCATGCTGGAGGGGATGGATGAGCTGATTATCAAGCAGCCGAGCGGTGGGGGCGATTGATCCCCGGTTGCTTCCGTTCCGCAAGGGTTCGGATCATCCCGGCCCCTGCTCGTCGAGCGTGCTGTTCGCCGCGTCGATGCGAGTCTCGAGAAACCGCAGCAGGCGCGCGGTCGCATCGGCATCCGAGCGGGCGATCGCGGCGGCCAGTTCTTCCAGATACCTGCTCATGACGGCAAGCTGCGGTTCCAGAGCACCGGCGCTTCCGCGATCCGGATCCTCGGGGCCGAGGGCAATCTGGCGAAGGGCATCGGCGGCATCATCGTTCAGGGCGTGCAGGCCGCGATCGGCCGCGAGGGAGTTCACTCGCCGCAGCAGTGAGCGGACCGGCATCGATGGTCTTTCCCATCCGGAGGCAAGGAACTCATCGGCCTTGCCATCGGCGGCCAGGGCAAGCCCGGCAGTGATCGCGGGCAGATCGGCCGAAGCCAGGTTCCACGCCGCTTCCGCTGACAGCTCCCACGCATCCAGGGCGCTGCCGGCATCGGCGGCCGGAGCTCCCGGCGTCGGATTGAACAAGGCCGAACGCAGGCGAGCCCATTCGTACGTGATCGCGATCGCGATTCGCGCTGCCTGCAGCTGGCGCGAGGCGATCCGCAGCGGCTCGGATTGGATCTGGCGTGCCTTGCGAACCTCGATGAGCCAGGCGCTCTTGGCGGCATCGAGCCGGCCGAGCAGGTCCATCGTTCGATCGGCGGTGATCGCCGCGGCATGCGGGGTCAGCACGGAACCCTCTGCGGAGAGCGCCAGGCGCAACTGGTCTTCCTCGCGCTGCCGTGTCAGGAGCAGGATGTCGGCGGCGAAGATGCGCCACTGGGCGAGTGCATCGTCGTGGTCGCGCGGAGAGGCGATCCCGCGGGCCAGGAGCATCAGGCGATCCCCCAGCGGCTCGTAGTGATCCTGGAGCACCCACTGGGTTCCCGGCGCGCCGGTTGGCAGGTTAGGCTTGTGTGCGATCTGCGATGTGACTTCGCGCAGCATCATCAGTTCCTCGCGCCGGCGGCGATAGGAGCTGATCCCCTGGAGAAACCCCGGATCCGAGATGATGTCGGGTGAAGTGACCGCGCGGGCGAGCATCTCGAGCAGCTCAGCGCCCGCCTGGCGGCGGGATTCCTCGAGCGGCTTGAGCGCCGGCCGGAGTTGCCGCGGCAGGTCATCGACCGTCATGAACGCCGAGGCCCCCGCGGGCGGCTGCAGGGATTCGAGGAGTCGGGAGAGGCGCATCAGCCGGTCCGGCAGCAGCGGATCGGTGAGCAGGTCACGCGGCTGGTTCGTGCGCGGATCACGGATGAGCGGCAACTGGGTCAGCGCATCTCGGAGCGAGCGCGCCGAGGTCTGCGGGTCGGCGAGGCTTGTCTGACGGATGCACCGCGCCAGGAGCGCCAGCGTGCGCATCCTCCGGGATCCGATCGCCGAGGCGTCATCCATGCTCGGCAGCGTGCCGGCGGGCATCGGCGTGTTCAGTTCCGCGGCGGCTGTGATGAACTGCTCGGCGATCGCCTGTCGGGTCGCCGGCATGACCGAGGTCGATGTGCCCGCATCGAGCAGCCAGAGGGCATCGGCCGCGTTGGCGAGCAGGGTGTCCCTCGTTCGCCGGTAGGCCGGCCACCGCGAGGCCGACTCGAGGCGTTGATCAAGCTGTTCACACGAGGCGATGATCTCGGGTGACACCTTGGCGGTTCGGGCGGTCGGCGCGAGCGTCGGCTGGCGCGGCAATAGCGGCTCTGCCGGCACAGAAACGCTCAGGCCGGGCGTTGATGCATCGAGCATGGTCACCAGTGGCGCCAGGGCATCTCGAAGGAACCGAGCCAGCGTCTGCGGGTCGGTCGGCAGTTTCTCTGGAGCGGTCGTGCAGAGGGTGCGGATCTGGCCAGCGATCGAAGGGGGTAGGTTATTCCTGGGAGCGCCGACGAGAGCATCGAGCCCGGCGATACGAAGTGCGAGCGTGCGGCCTGCGATCACCTGATGGGAGCCGGGTTCTCCGGCCTGCTCACCGGCCCGCAGGAGATTGCGTGCCAGGGTCCGTAGTGCGATCTGAAGAGAAACCGGATCCGAAACGTGCGCCTGCTGCGGATCGCCGACGGCGCCCGCGTTGTTCTTCTGGATCTGTTCGATCTGCAGGTCCAATTGCGCTGCCAGGTCGAGGGTCGCCTTTCCCGCGCCGGGCGCCGGAGCGCTGGGCGCATCGAGATTGAGCGTCTGCCCGCTCGCCGGGCGGATCGCCAGCGCGCACGCGAGCAGCGCCAGCGAGATGGTCCGGGGATCGAAAGCGCGAACCGGTGAGGCGGAGTTCCGATGTTGGCTGCGTTCATGCAACATTCGGCAACCTGAGGGTATTCATCCGCCTGCGCCGATCGGGCGCAACCGGACTGTCACAAGCGTCTTGTATGGCGGCACCCGGGCTGGATCGGCGATCCATTCGGGCGGCTGGAGCACCGCCTCGGGGCTGAAGACGCCGGGCCAGGCGAGCGTTTCGGTGCCGAAGGTCGCCAGCCCGACGAGCGTCCCTTCAATGTCGGCCTTGTAATACTCCCCAGGACCATCGGGGCGCAGGGCGATCGCCGACCCCGCGAACACCCACACGGGATCCACCCTGCCCGCACGGGACGTCAGAGATCTTCGATCGCGCACATCGATGATCCAGTCGGCGGGGTTAGATTCGATGCGGGTTCCCGCATGATCGCTGTGGATGAACCTCACCTGGACCTCGGGACCCTTGGGCGGCGTCGTGCTCATGCGGCGGGCGTTGTTGTCCCAGGACCAGGTGCCCGGCGAGCCGGGTTCAAGGCCGGCCAGAAGCAGCGCTGCATGGATGTGCGATGGCTTGGCGTCGGTGACGACCAGGGCTTCGTGCTCGCGCGTGTTGCGCGAGCAGGCGATCACCTCGAGGAAGATGGTGGGTGTTTCGGGATCGTGCGGATCGATGGGGACGACGCCGTCGAACTCGACGATGCGCTCGGTCGGGTTCAGGCGGACGTGCGGGAAGGGCGTGAGCCACGGGTCGGTCGCGGGCACGGGAGATGTCGAATCAGCGGGAGTCGGGGGTGTCGCGGGTGCGGTGGGAGTGGGCGTTGCGTCCGCTGCGGCCTTTGATGCAGTGGGGGAAGTGGAAGCCTGCTTCGCGCAGCCGATCGCCGCGCCCAGAAGCGCGATGCCTGCCCACCCGATGCGCTGCGTATCCACACCGATCATCCAGCGATCATTGCACCCACCAGCTCTCCGAAGCGGCGACCCCTGGCTTCGTAGTTCTCGAACTGGTCCCACGAGGCACACCCCGGGCTCAGGAGCACGATGTCGCCGGGCTTGAGGCGCGGCCAGCAGGTATTCATCGCGGCGTCGAGGGTGCCGCATGGGATCGTGCGGTTGCCAGAGAGCTGGTCGAGCCGCGGCCCGGTGGCGCCGATCGTGTAGAGGCCGCCCAGCGAGGATGCAAGGCCGGCGATCCCGGAGAGATCCGAGCCCTTGTCGTAGCCGCCGGCGATCAGGTGGATGCGTTGCGAGCCGACGCCGGGCTCTTCCGCGAACGAGGCGACGGCAAGCTGCGTGGCTTCGGGCGTGGTGGATTTGGAATCGTTGTAGAAGCGGATGCCGCGATGCTGGGCGACCAGTTGCAGGCGGTGGGGGAGGCCTGGGAAGGAACGCACGGCGGTCTCTGTGGAGGGCCGCAGGCGATCGGAGGCTTCATCGCTGCGGGCGAGCGCAGAGAGCGCCACCTCGACGGCCATCGCGGCGTTGCGGTGGTTGTGGCGGCCGGGGATGACCAGGCCTTCGATCCCCTCATCGGCGCGGAGTCGGATCGCGCGCACGCCCGGGTTCGCCGGCCAATCCTCCAGGCCATCGGCGAATACCGCGATGTCCCCGGCGCGCTGCGATGCCAACAGCTGGCGCTTGCTCGCCACGTAGTGATCCATCGTCCCGTGCCAGTCGAGGTGGTTGGCGGCGATGCTGGTGATCCCGGCGATGTGCGGGGACCAGCCTTTCAGCCAGTGCAGCATGAAGCTGGAGAGCTCGAGCACGATCCAGGCGGCCGGATCGGCGCGGTCGAGTTCGCTCAGGAGAGAGCCTCCGATGTTGCCGCCCAGGAGCACGGGCTCTTTCAATTCGCGCAGGATGTGGGCGATCATCGCCGATGTCGTGCTCTTGCCCGCCGAGCCGGTGATACCAATGGCTCTGCCGCGATCGGGCAGTCGTTCGACCGCCAAGCCGATTTCGGTCGTGACCGGCACGCCGGCATCGCGCGCCGCGGTGAGATAGCGGTTCTCCCAGGGGCGGGGCACGGCGGGGTTGGCGATCACGAGGTCACAATCGGCAAAGTCGGCGGCATCGTGACCACCCAGTCGCAGCGTGACGGTTCCGGCATCGATCAGGTCCTGGATCTGCGTGACCGATGCCGCGAGCTTGTGGGCGGGCTCCAGATCGGTGATGTGGATTTGCGCGCTGCGGGATGCGAGCCAGCGGGCGACGCCGATGCCGCCGCCGAACCGACCCAGTCCCATGACGGTGATGCGCGAGCCGTGGAAATCCCGGAGGTTCGTGTGCATGCGAGGTGGTGGAGATGTCGGTTCGCCGGGTCCTGCGCAGCCTGCATTCCGCGCAGGCGCAGCCGTCGGACCGCAAGGCTATTCGGACAATGCGACAGAGAACGATGAATCGGATCATTAATTCGTGGTAGAAGCCGCAGTCCGGACCGCCAGCGCGGGGCGTTCCTGGCGAGCCCTGTCCCTCCGAATCGCCTCAACCAGCGTTGCCAGCAGCGCGTTCGCCGCCGGGCCGGGCTTGCCCTGGCCCACGGCCCTGCCGTCTATCCCCACGATCGAGGTCACCATCGTCAGCGTCCCCACCAGCATCACCTCGCTCGCCAGCGCAAGCTCCCGCGCCGGGATCGCCCGCACCTCGATCGTGGGCATCGCCTCCAACAGCAGATCTCGTGTGATACCCGCGAGGATCGGTGCGCTCTCGAGCGACGGCGTTGCAACGCGGGTTTCTCCGCCCGGCCCCTCCCGGGCGATGAAGATGTTGGCCGATGTCCCCTCGGTGAGCAGGCCATCGCGGATCAGGATCGCATCGTCCATCCCCGCCTCGCTCGCCTCGATCGCCGACAGCACCCCACCCAGCAAGGAGATCGCCTTGACATGCCCACGCAACCACCGGGCATCACGCGCGGCGATCACCTGCTTGGTCGCCGGTGATGTGTGCGACTCCAGCGGCGGGGTTGCGTAGCAGAACCCCATCACCGTGGGCGTCATCTTGCCGGTGGGGATCCGGGCCCTGGGCGGTTCTCCCGGTGCGGGCGCGCCGCGCGTGATCTGCCAGTAGATGAACGCATCCCGGAGCTTGTTGGCTTCCAGCAGCTCATCGCTCAGGGCCGACATCCGGCCGGCATCCCACGGGATCCGGCACTCGGCCAGGCCATCGCGAAGGCGCGTGATGTGGCGATCCATGCCGACGATGCAGCCATCGAACGCCCGCAGCCCTTCGTAGACGCCATCGCCGAAGAGAAAGCCGCGATCAAACACGCCGATACGGGCCTGGTCGTGCGGAACGAGCTTGCCGTTGAGGTGAACCAGCACGTCGCGAGCGTAGGAGGGCCTCGGCCGTCACATGAAGCTGAGAGGATCGACATCGACCGCGGTCGCGGCATCTCCGACCACCAGCCTTCGGGCCCGCAGCTCGTGGAGGATCCGTTGTATGTCCGAGGCTCGCGGCGCGGTGAACTCCACGGCAAACCTGTACTGGTTGTGCAGCCGGGCCAGGGTGCAGGGCATGGGGCCCACGATCTCGACCGAGGGCGATGCCAGTTTGCGGGCGGCATCGGCGATCCTGTCGGCGGCATCGCGGGCCTTGGCATCGTCTTCATCCCGGCAGACGATGCGGGCCATGCGGGTCGCGGGCGGTCTGCCGGCAAGCTCGCGCATCTTCAGCTCTTCATCGGCGAACGTGGTGTAGTCGTGGTTCGCAGCAAGCCGGATCGCGCGGTTGTCGGCGCAGGCGGTCTGGACGATGACCCTGCCGGGATGAATCCCGCGGCCGGCGCGCCCGGCGACCTGGCTGACGAGCTGGAACGTGCGTTCCCAGGCGCGGAAATCGGGCATGAAGACCGCGGTGTCGGCGTTGACGACGCCCACCAGGCGGACGTTGGGGAAGTCGAGCCCCTTGGCGATCATCTGGGTTCCGAGCATCAGGCGCACCTGCCCACGCTCGAAGCTCGCCAGGGCCTCGAAGTAGTCGCGCCCGGAGCGCATCGTGTCGGAATCGACGCGGAGCATGGTGGTTCTAAGCTCCAAGCCTTGTGATCGGCCGAACTTGGCGAGCAGTTCCTCCTCGACGCGCTGGGTGCCGACGCCCAGGGGCAGCGGAGGGCGGCCGCACGATGGGCACACCGCCGGGATCCGCTGCTCGCTGCGGCAGTGGTGGCAGACGACCACACCCCCGCGCGGGAGCCGGTTGTCCCGGTGCAGCACCATTCCCGCATCGCACTGATCGCACGAGAGCATCCACCCGCACGCCCGGCTCGGGCAGCAGATGTAGTTCGCAAAGCCGCGGCGGTTAAGAAGCAGAATGACCTGACCGCCCTCGCCGAGCGTGCGATCGATCCCCGATTCCAGCGTCGGTCCGATCGCGTGCAGCTCGCGCGACTCGGATTTCTTCGTGGCCATGGCGCGCAAACGGTTCTCCGTGAGCAGGTCGACGATATCGACGGGTGGAAGAGCGCCTCCGCCAACGCGATTGGGCAGCTCCCAGAGCCTGGCCTTCCCGCTCCGGGCGTTGTGCCAGCTCTCGAGCGAGGGCGTCGCCGACCCCAGGACCACCGGGCAGCGTTCGATCTGCCCCCGCTTGATCGCCACATCCCTCCCGTTGTATCGCGGCGCCTGGTCCTGTTTATACGAGTGGTCGTGCTCCTCATCGACGATCACGATGCCCAGGTTCCGGATCGGGGCGAAGATCGCCGAGCGCGCGCCCACGACTATCGGGGCTCGGCCCGAGGCGGCGAGCATCCATTGGCGATGCCGCTGCGAGGCCGAGAGCCCCGAGTGGAGCACCGCGACGCCGACCTCGCCGAATCGCCGCTCAAAGCGCCCGACGGTCTGCGGGGTCAGCGCGATCTCAGGCACGAGCACCAAAGCGCTCTTGCCCGTGGGCAGCAGCCGATCGATCAGTCGCAGGTAGACCTCGGTCTTGCCGGATCCAGTGACACCGCGGAGCAGGTGAACCCCGAACGTGCCGAAGCATGCCGCGATCCCATCGATGCAACGGGCCTGGTCCGGGGTCAGCGTCGGCGCGGGATCGCTTGCGGGCTGTCCATCCTTCCAGAACGCCTCGGCGCTGCGGATGGTCGCCTGCTCGACCGGGATCAGCAGTCCGGCACGAAGCAGGGCATTGATCTGCGCCAGCGTTTTGTGCTCCAGGCGACTGGCGAGCTCCTTGGCCGCTATCGGGAACGTAGAGGCATGCAGCGCGGCAACCTGGTCCCAGGCCCGGCGAGCTGTCGGGCGCAGTCCGTTCAGCACGGCTTGGCGGGCCGGCTCATCCAGGCTTCCCACGCCGACCAGGCGCACGATCCTTCGTCCGGTCTGGTGCTTGACCGCCGCCGGCACCATCGTCGCGAGCACCATTCCAAGCGGGCTGGCGTAATAGCCGGCCATCCAGCGAGCCAGATCGAGCAGCGGTGCTGGAAGCCGCGAATCGGATCGCTCCAGTACCGGCTTGATTCGATAGGCCGGGCGTGCGTTGTCCGGCGCTTCATCGGTCTCGACATCCACCACGATGCCACCGGTGGGCCTGCCTGCCTTGCCCAGGGGCACCACGACGCGATCCCCGATGTGGATGTTCTCATCGAGGGCGCGGTAGGTCAGCCCATCGGCGGTCCCGGGGTCATCGATGCCGCGCTCGACGACGATGCGCACCAGCGGCCCCTTGGGGATCGGCGCTGCGCTCCTTGTGCCGCGTCTTCCGCCGAACAGGGTGAAATTGTCGTCATGCCCGCCTTGCACCGGACTAGACTCTATCGATGCAGGACAAGCAACCGGTTCGCCATGCCGATCCCGTAGGCAGACTCGCACTGCCCGACGGGACGGTGCTCCACGGCCGGGCCTTCGGGGCCATCGGGCGCAAGATCGTCTCGCTCGCCGAGGTCGTCTTCAACACGGCGATCAGCGGGTACCAGGAGTCGCTGACCGACCCGTCGTACACCGGCCAGATCCTGGTCGCCACCTTCCCACTGATCGGCAACACCGGCGTCAATCCGGAGGATGAGGAATCCCCGAAGGTGCGGGTCGCCGGCCTGGTCGTCCGGGAACTGGCGCGGCGGCACTCGAACTTCAGATCCACCCAGGACCTGTCGTCCTACCTGGCCCGGCACGGTGTTTTGGGGCTGGAGGGTGTTGACACCCGGGCACTGACCAAGCGGCTCCGTTCGGGCGGTGTTGTGTCGGGGGCACTCACCGACCGGACCGACCTTTCTGATCAGGAGCTGGTTGAGCGTGCCCGCTCAGCGCCATCGATGGCGGGCCAGAACCTGGTCCCGATGGTCGGGTGCTCATCGAAGCACGCGTGGTCGGAATCGCTCGGTGAATGGTCGGGCCAGCCGGGCGAGGCCAACTTTGGAGAACCGAAGCCCGCCGCTGCTCCCGGCCGAGGCCCACGCGTGTTGGCGATGGACTGCGGGGCCAAGGCCAACATCCTCCGCAACTTGACCGATCGCGGCTGTTCGGTGACGGTCGTCCCCCACACGACGGGGGCCGATGAGATCCGGCGGTTATTTGATGCCGGTGAGATCGATGGTCTGTTCATCTCCAACGGCCCGGGGGATCCCGCGGCGGTAGACAAGACCATCACGACGTTGCGCGGGGTGCTTGATCCTGGAAAGGAACCGATCCCCACGTTTGGAATCTGCCTTGGGCATCAATTGCTTGCGCTGGCGATCGGAGCCAAGGCCTACAAGCTCAAGTTCGGTCATCGCGGCATCAATCAGCCTGTGCAGAACACGGTGACGGGGCGCGTGGAGATCACCAGCCAGAACCACGGGTTTGCGATCGATCCCGGATCGCTGCGCGAGGTTGGCGGAGAACCGACGCACGTTCATTTGAACGATGGCACGCTCGCGGGTTTCCGTCTCCGTGATCGGCCGGTGTTCAGCGTGCAGTACCACCCTGAGGCATCCCCCGGACCGCACGATGCATCTTACCTATTTGACCAATTCGTGGGCTCGATGCGGCCTGGTCGGTCGTGAGACGATCGGCATCCGGGGGGTTTGAATGGTGGTGTGGACCGGGGGAGGCATTGGGCGGACCGGTGCTGGATCAGGAACTGGGGTGTCAAGAGAAAATAGGCAATTTTGACGACGGGGGCGAAGGGTTAGAAAATAGTTCGGCGCTCCAAATTCCAGCGAATTACCCTTGCACGGGGGTGAGATTCTTGTACAATCGACGAGTGTGGAAAGGCTGCATGACCCCGCAGTGGGCGGGGTCTAGCGGTGGAGGACTCTTGAGAGGGTTGCGACTTTTTGCCGTTTCGGCAGGGATTCCCTGAAAGCCTGATTTGTTTCTCAAAGGGGTCTAGCGCGGCGCTCGCTGCGACTGTGCCGGATCAATATGGATCTTCGGCCCCCGAAGGGGTCTGAATCGGAGAGTGGTTCCTTTTTTCTGAGGAGTGTTCGATGAAGTTCTCTAACTGCCTCAAGCTCGCGATGGTTGTTGGTCTGGCCGCGTCGGCCGCCAGCGCCGGTGACCGCGTCGCCATGCAGCCCCGCGTCGCCGCCCCGGTTTTCAAGGGCACGATCGACATGGTCACTGGCACGATCAGCCAGTACGGGTCGCGCGTCTCTAACACGAGCGCGTACGACAACGTCGGCGATTTCGCTGACGGCACCCCCGGTGTCATCGATGTGACGACCGGGGATCCGGCCGACTTCTACTTCGTCGGCGGCGGCACCGCCTCCTCCGGCGACTGGATCACCCTCGATCGCCGTAACGGCGGCCGCGGCGTGTTCGGCGACAACGTCGTCGGCTACCTCGACAGCGTGATCTTCGGCTCGTCCTACGACGGCGACGGCTCTCAGACCGAGTGGCTCGTCGACGACTACCAGCTGTTCTTCGATGACCTCGTGACCTGGGATGAGGCCGGCACCCTCGCCGACATCACCCGCGGCAGCTTCGCCGGCGGTTTCTACTTCGCCGACCTGCCCTCGCCCGACTTCACGGCGACCGGCTCGTTCTATGCCTACTCCGCCACCGGCCTCATCGACGCGGGCATCACCGTGACGATCGACGACAACGCCCTCGTCTATCAGCACATCTACTCCGTGACCGGTTCGGGCGGCACGCCCGTGGTCGATCCGCTCGGCATGCACGTCCACAACGGTGACGGCACCGCGACGGGCACCGACGGCGGCAACTACCTGGGCGCCTCGATCGACCTCTTCCTGGTCGATGCCGATGCCTCCGGCCTCTACAACGGCACCGAGTGGCGCTACTACTACGGTGGTGGACCCTTCGTCGCGAACTCCCTCATCAACCTCGGCGTGTACAGCTGCGATGCCGACTTCGACGGCTCGGGCTTCGTCGACCTCGATGACTTCAACGCGTTCGTCCCCGCTTTCGAGGGCGGCTGCTAAGCCATCTCGATCGCTGGTACAACTGTGAATTCACGCCGCCCGCACCGAAAGGTGCGGGCGGTTGTTTTTGTCCCTCACACGGCGGCCCGCGCAGGATGTGTGACTGTCAGTGCAGTTCCCGGACCGTCTGCCGAAGCAGGGGTGTATCCGCCCGGCCCGCCAGCGCGTACCACAGGATCGCAAGAGCGCTCCGGGCGCTCCATTGCCGGATCGATTCGCGATCTCCCGCCATCTGGAAGCGACGGACATCGATCAGCGCGTGCTGCCCCTGCGGATGCCGGTTCCCGTGCGCGATATACACAGTTCCGACGGGTTTCTCCTCGCTTCCGCCCGACGGCCCGGCGATCCCGGTGATCGCCAGGCAATGATCCGCGCCACCGCGTTCCAGGCCCCCGCGAGCCATCGCCGCGGCCGTCTGCGCGCTCACCGCGCCGTGCGCGGCGAGCAGTTCTTCCGGCACGCCGACCTGCGAGTGCTTGAGGCGGTTGGAATACGTGATCCAGCCTCCGGCGAACACATCCGATGCGCCGGGGATCTCGCTGATGAGCGATCCCAGCAAGCCCGCCGTGCATGACTCGACCACCGTCAGCGTTTGCGATGCCCTTCGCAGCGCATCGACCGCCGCCGCCGCCAGCGAGGCTTCCTGCTCGCAGATAATCCACTGGCCCACGGATTCGCGGACCCTCTGTTCCACCGCCCGGATCGCCCTCTGTGCCTCTTGGGCCGGCCCCGGGCCCTCATACCGGATCCGCACGCTCACCATGCCCCAGGAAGCCGTCGTGCCCACCAGCGGCGAGGCATCCCTCCGCATCAAGTCCCCCAGCCGTGCGGCGATCTCGGACTCTCCGAGGCCCATCGTGTGCAGCGAGCGGGTCAGCACCGTGCGTCCGGCCGGCGGCCTCAGGAGCCCGGCGAGGTGCGAATCGAACATCGCCATCATCTCGCGCGGCGGGCCGGGCATGCAGAAACAGTCCGCCCCATCACCGGCTGCGCTGGAGATGTGCGCTGCGATCCCGGGCGCGGTGCCCTGCTCGTTGGGGATCGCGCTCCCCCGCGAGGGCCGAAGCGCCTGCACGGCGTTGAGCGCCGGCATCGCCCTCCCGCGCCCGGCGAACCAGGTGCGGATCTGCTCCAGCGACACGGCATCCTCGATCAGCACATCTCCGCTCGCCTGCGCCAGCGCCTGGCGTGTCAGGTCATCGGCGGTCGGGCCCAATCCGCCGGTGCAGAGGATCAGATCGTGGTCATCGGCCAGGCGCTGAAGCGCGGCCGTGATCCCAGCCAGGTCGTCGGGCAGCGTGAGATGCTCCATCGGCACGATCCCACGCTCGACAAGCCGCTGTGCCAGCCAGCGCGAGTTGGTGTCGAGCGATTGGCCGAGCGTCAGCTCATCCCCTATCGACACGATCGCCGCGAGCGTGTGACTGCGTGCGGGCGATCCATCGGGGTCGTTTGTGCTGGAGCGGGACATGGTCGGCGTGCGCCGGCGGAGGGCTACTTGTTCTCGGCGGGCGCGGGGCGGGGTGCCGCAGCGCCTTCCTCAACCGCCGCCTCGATCTTCAGCTCCGCGGCGATCGCATCGGTCAGGTCATCGGCGGCGGGGCAGCGGATGAGCGGCCGGGCGAGGATCTCCTGCACCGCTGCCGGCACGTTCTTGCTCTTGAGCGGTTCGCTCGCCAGCCCTCGGGTCGCGATCACGTGCGTGTACCCGCGCTGCACGGCGATCTGGTCGGCGGTCTCGATGACGATGCGGTACGCCTCGCCGAGCTGCTGGGCGTTGAACTCGGCGACCTTGGATTCCAGCTCCATCTGCAGCTCGCGTGCCTCGGTTGCCTTCGCCTGGTATTGGCGGATCAGCAGCTTGCCCTGATCGCTCTCCTGGCCTGCCTCGACGATGCTCTTGGCGAGCTCATCCCCTTCGGCCTTGGCCGCGTCGTACCTGGCCTGGAACTCCTTGGCCATCGCCTCACGGGCGGGCTTGTAGCGTTCCCCCTGCACCAGGCGCTCGACCAGTTGGAAGGCGTTGATGCTCGCGAAGCGCTGCTCGGCCATCGACGGGACCGGCACGTGCGCTGCGTTCGCGGGGTTGACCGGGCCGCGGAGCAGACCGCCGGTGAGGGCCGCGGATGCCAGGGCGGTGAGCAGAACGAGACGGTGTGCCGAGCGCATGCGATGACTCCAAGGTGAAGGTGGCAGTTTAGCGCACGGCGATCCCGGCGGCGTTACCCTGATCTCACGCGTGACAGCGCCGACTCCTCCCAATCCCACGTACCCCCCGCACCAGGCACACCCATCATCGGCGATGCGAGCGGATCGTCCCTGGGAATCGCTGACGCTCGCCGTGTCGGGATTCGCGGGCGATTCGGCGGTCGGCACGGTGCTGACGGACTGGTTCCGCTTCCTCGGAGGTCGGCCGGCGGAGGTGGTCTACGTCGATGGGGGCTCTGCGCCGGGCACCGTGCGCGCCCTGACCCGGCTCGTGGCTCGTGGCATCATCGACCGGCTCGAGCTGCTCAACCCCCACTCCTGGGAGAACAGCTTTTACCGATGCTACATCCAGGAGCACGAGTCGGGCGCGCTGGCTCGCCAACCCTACATCGCGTTCATCAAGCCCGATGTGCTGCCCCTGCGGCGCGGGCACGATGACTGGCTTGCGCGGGATATGGAGAGACTCGGGGATCCATCCGTGTTCGCCGTCACGATGACGCACCTGATTGATCCGCCGCAATCGCGCCGGGATGGGTTCGACATCCACGACTTTGCGAGCCTGAATTTCTCGTTGATGAAGCGGTCATCGTTCCGGGAGGCGATGCGATCGCAGATCGGAGCATTCATCGATGCCGGCTTCCGCGGGGAGTACCCCGCGCACATCCGGTGCGAAGAGCGGTATCGCCGGGCGCTGATCGAGTGGGCGTGGCAGGCGCATTGCCGGGATCGCGGGCTTGTGACGCTCGCCCGCCCCGAATCGCGAGACTGGATGATCTTCCACATCAACAAGAGCGGCCGGAGGCTGCGGCGCCTGCGATCGCGCATGCACGCCGGGGATGATGTGGAGCGGCACTTTGATCAGCCCAAGGGTCTGTATCGCCCGGCCCCGCGCGGCCTGAGCAAGTTCGGGCGCGGCATCGAAGGCGCGGTCCGCCGCGTCAAACGAGCCTTCCGTCCGGGATCGAACTCAAGCTGAGCGATTCCAAACGAGAGTCCATACCGCAGAGACGCCGAGGGCGCAGAGAAGGCACGAAGTCCCGAGTCCCGATGGTCGCGCTTGTGAAGTTCACAGGCACGTCTTGATGACGCGGGACTCAGGACAGCCGAACTCAGGGCTTGTTCTTTTCTCATGTCTTCTCTTCTCCGCGTTCTCTGCGCCCTCTGCGTTCGAATGGTCCTCTCGAACCGCGCTAATCAAGCAGCGATGGCTGATCCGCATCACCTGCCGAACCCGCCTCCGGGATCTGTGAATACAGCATCCCCTGCCCGCTCGATGAGCCGTGGATGAACGATGTGGAGCTGAGCGGCCGGACCTTGCGATCCAGCCCGAACCTTTTGGAAAACAGCGCGAACGTGGAGTTGATCTGCTCGGCGTATGGCCCCACCCCCGTCATCCGCGTGTGCCACTGGGCGTTGTAGAGCTCTCCGCCGTGCATCTCGCGCACCAGCGATTCCACACGCGCTGCCCGATCCGGGAAGTGCCGCCCGAGCCACTCGATGAACAGGTCCTTGATCTGGTGCGGCAGCCGCAGCATCACGTACCCCGCGGTGCGCGCCCCGGCCTTGCTCGCCGCCTCCAGAATCCCCGGGATCTCATGGTCGGTGAGTCCCGGAATGATCGGCGCCACCATCACCGCGACCGGGATCCCCGATTCCGAGAGCTTCCGCACCGTCTCCAGCCGGTCGCGCGGGCTGCTTGCCCGCGGCTCCATCTTCACCGCCAGCGCGTTATCGAGCGTGGTGATGCTGACGGCGACGTGAGCTGCATCGTGCCGCGCCAGCTCGCGCAGCAGATCGATGTCACGTGTCACCAGCGAGTTCTTGGTGATGATCCCCACCGGCTGGCGCCGATCGGCCATCACCTGCAGGCACGCGCGCGTGATCTTCAGCTCACGCTCAATCGGCTGGTAGCAGTCGGTGACGTTCGACATCGACAGGGGCTGGCCCGCCCACCTGGGGTGATCCAGCTCGCGACGCAGCAGCTCCGCCGCTCGCCGCTTCACGTAGATCCTGGTCTCGAAGTCCACACCCAGCGAGAGCCCGAAAAACTCGTGACCCGGCCGGGCAAAGCAGTAGATGCACCCGTGCTCGCACCCGCGATACGGGTTCACCGACCATTTCATGTGCAGGTCGGGGGAATCGAAATGGTTGATGATCGTCCGGGAGTCATCGTCGAAGACCTGCGTGGGGATCTGCACGCCCGTTGGCGCCTCGATGGCTCTCTCATCCAGATGCTCGCCCATGATGTGCAGCCTGACCGTCTCGAAGCGATTGCCGGGGTTCAGACCCGCTCCGCGACCACGGAGCGGGCCGGCAGTGAGGCGATCACGGTATTCCGTCGCGGGGCCGGTCCGGGGGTGGTCGGGGTGAAACTGCGGCACACCCTACCATAATCCGATTTTACGGGCGGGTCAATCAATTATTCGGTATTTGTTCATATACATCCTGAGGAAGAGAATTGCGGCGCGGCGAGCGTGATCACGCGGCCAGATCGATGCGGCGTGCAAAGGGCTCGACCGTCAACCGCTGCGCGCGCTCGACCTCGCGCTCGGCGATGTCGTGGGCCTGTTGCCGCGTCTCGGCGAGCCTGCGCTCCTGGGTGAGCCGCGCGGCCTCTTCCTGCTCGAGTCGCTCGGCCATTTCGATGCGGCGCTGGCGAGCCTCGGCCTCCCGGCGCTCGGCTTCGCGTGCTTCCCGCTCCTTGCGTAGCTCGGCGGCCCGCGCCAGCGAGTCATCGACGACGTGTCCGATGACCTCCTCGTTGCGTGCCTTGGCGTGCGCGGTGAGCAGGCGGGCCGCCGATGAGGAGAGCTGGACCTGGTTGTGGATGGCGCTGTGATGGGTGGTCAATCGCGAGTCTCTGGTCCGAGAATCAGGAGATCGGGTCCGGCGAGTCTCCAGGCGCGGTGCGTGCGCGAGAAGCGCATCATCGACTGGCGCCAAGCGCGGGTTCAGCGCACTTCCGCGATTCGCACATCGGCGTCAGGCATGATCGACCACCTTGGATGCACCGCAATCGGCAGTCGATCGTGAGGTTTTTGCCCGGTACTGTGTTGGGGATGACCCCCGAGAACGGGATTCTGAGCGAACCGGCGGGAGCGGGCTTGCGTACTGAACAGCGATCGACGATACTGTCGTCGCATCGGGATTGATCGCGGGCCGGCGAGCGTGCCAAAACACGCCAGCACCCACGGGAGAGACCGGTGGCCCGGTGGATGCCGATTCGCGACGGTGTTCGGCGGGTACGTGCCGCGGGCGACGGCCTTCGGCGGAAAGAGGTCGGCGGCGGGAAGAACAGTCTCCCGCGACGGCTGACTGGGCTCTTTCAGAAGGAGGTGATCCAGTGTCAATGTCTGACTGTCTCAAGGGCTTGCGCCACTAAACGCAGCTCGACGGAGCTGCACGAGCGCAGCCCAATGACGTAATTGAACGTACAGCCGGCGGTCCCGCAAGGGTCCGCCGGTTGTCTTTTTGCGGGGCTTCCGGCTCGGGCGACAACCGAGATACTCTGAGCCGATGCCCGGCATCATCGAGCCAATCCGCGCCGACATCACGATGCTCTCGGTCGATGCCATCGTCAACGCCGCCAACGAGCGGATGCTGGGCGGTGGGGGGGTGGATGGGGCGATCCATCGCGCTGCGGGGCCGGAGTTGCTCGAGGAGTGTCGCCGGATCCCTGAGGTCGCCCCGGGTGTGCGCTGCCCGACGGGCGAGGCCCGGCGAACCGGGGGTCATCGGCTGCCGTGCCGGTGGGTGATTCACACTGTGGGCCCGGTCTGGTCGGGCGGCAATGCCGGTGAGCCCGATCTGCTCGCCGCCTGCTACCTCGGTTCGCTGGCGCTGGCCGCCAAGGCCGGGGCACGATCGATCGCATTCCCGGCGATCAGCACGGGTGTATACGGCTATCCGGCCGATGCCGCGGCCCGGATCGCCATCCTTGAAATGCAGGTCGGGCTTCGGCAATACCAGCAGATCGAGCGGCTGATTGCCTGCGCGTTCGACGAAGCAACGCATCGCCTCTACCAGAATCTGCTCTCCGGCGGCGATCGCTGATCGCTATGTGATGCGCAGCTTGATCGGCACGGATTGAGCGGAGGAATTGGCAGCGCGGCAGACCATGATCTCCAGTTCGCCTGCCGCGGCGAGCAGCTTGGCAGGGGCCACGATGACCCCCTCGATGGGGGATGCCGCCCGAAACTCGACCCGCTCCGTGCCGGCCCGAGCGACATCATCCACGCAGAACCCACCGCCGGTGATCGTGATCGTCGTATCGCCGGACCCCGCCTTCACTTCCGCCGGCCGGATCGACTCCACACGCGGAGCGCTTGTCGACAGCGGATCCTTATCAGGCCGCTTGTCGGAACGGAACATCGTCTCGAACAGTTCCGACAGCTTGTTGGTCGCCGCTTCTGAACACAGCCCCGCCAGGGCCGCCAGCGCTCCGATCCCATACGGGTTGACGTTGCCATCCCCGGTGTTGCCGCCCAGCAGCCCGCCCTGTACAACGAAGTACAGCACCACCGCCAGCGACACGCCGATCGGCGCGCGCAGCACGTACCACCACACCCAGCTCCTCACGAGGTTGCGATTGCCGACGAACCGCGCGTACGAGCTCAGAGCGTGCGTGCTGCCGCCCATCGCGCCCAGGATCGCGACGCACAGGATGAGCGCCACCTCCTGCGTCAGCGGATAGCCAATCAGCGTGTGCGTCGGTGGATCGGCCTTGGAAGTCACCGCCGGCCAGCAGATGAGCAGCAGGAACACCTGTCCGGTCATCTGCCCGGCGAGAAATACACCCAGCAGGATGCGGCCCAGCGGCCCCAGGCGGCCGCGTTCGCCCTCGTAATCCTTGAGGAGATCCATGTGTTACCCCCGAGCGGGCCCATGACCCGCAACCGACAGGCCAGTATAACAGCCGATGCGATGGGGATCGCGGCACTCAGAGGGCTTCTCCACCGGGCCGGGAGCGCTCGTAGAATGTCGCCAGAGGGTGCTGGAGACGCCGATGCGATCCGAGATCCGCTACAACAACATCATCGATGGCGAAGAGGCCCGCAGGGCCCAGGCCCAGGCCGACAACGCCCCCAACCTGGCCGCCGCGGACATCGATGCCGACAGGTTCTATATCACCCAGGAATACGAGCGATACACCAGGGCCGATCACGAGGTCTGGCGCGATCTCTTCGATCGCCGCTGGTCCGTTCTTGAGCAGCAGGTCTCCGGCCAGTTCATCGAGGGCATGAAGATCCTGCGGCTGACGCGCGAGCGGCTGCCGCTGCTCGACGACACGGTGCTCGAATCCGACATCGAGATCTCCGGCGGCACGGTTCTGAAGAAGGGAACCAAGCTCGACGGCATCAACCAGTTCCTCCGCGCCCGGAGCAACTGGGCCAGCTACGGCGTCCCGGGATACCTGCCGGCCAAGGCGTTCTTCGCGTGCCTGGCGCAGCGCGAGTTCCCCACGACGGTCCTCATCCGCCCGCGCGAGGTGATGGACTATCTTCCCGAGCCCGACATCTTCCACGATGTCTTCGGACACGTCCCGCTGCACGCCCTCAAGGTGTTCGCCGATTTCCTACAGACCTACGGCAAGGCCGCCCTGCTCTGCGAGGATGAGCATCACATCAAGCGGCTGGGCCGGCTCTTCTGGTTCACGGTCGAGTTCGGGCTCATCCGCGAGGATGGACGCATCAAGGTCTACGGCAGCGGGCTGGTCAGCAGTCACTCCGAGAGCCAGTACTCCCTCAGCGGGCTGTGGGAGAAATCCGGCCGCTCGGCAGCCGATTGCACCCCGCGCGAGGTCGCCGAGTATCGCCCCTTCGATCTGGATCGCGTCTGCCGGACCGATTTCGAGATCGACCACTTCCAGCCGATCTACTACGTCCTGGAGAGCTTCGAGCAGCTCCGGGATGCGATGAACACGTACGCCGAGGAAGTGATCGGCGAGGCAGGCCTGGCGCGGGCCGCGGGCCGGTAGAACCGGGAACACGAGCGTTGCGAGGATGGGGTTCGAATCCCCACGCGCGCGGCATTGCCGGCGCGAGGCCCTGTGGTCAGGGCGCGCACTCAGTCCGGTGCGGGCGTGAAAGGGCGTCTTGCCGGTCTTCTTCTTTGTTGGATCAAGGCGACATCAGATGGTCGGATAACGGATATCCAAACGGATGTTCGGCGTTAATGCGATCTCCGCTGCCAACTTGGCAACCGTCTGCATACTTGGCATTTTCCCGTGTTTTCAGCCCCGGAATGCCGGTCGCTGAGGTCGCACTCGCGTTGGCACGGCTCTTGCCATACTCCTCTTGCAGACCCCGGCGGAGGGCCGGGTTCGCACGAAACACACGCGAATCTTCGCGATGAGGAGTATCACCATGCGCACGATCTTCAAGGCCACGCCGTTTGCTCTGCCTTCCCACTTCGATCGCCTCGTCAACGAGCTGTTCAACGCGCCGGCCGGCGATTGCCAGTGCCCCGCGCCCGTGAACGGCATCGCCGCCGGCAACGCCCCGCTCGCCCTGGACATCTCCGAGGATGACACCAGCTTCTTCGTCCGCGCTTCGGTCCCCGGCTTCCGCAAGGAGGACATCCAGATCTCGGTCCACGAGGGAGTGCTCGCCATCGAGGCCTCGCGCACCGAGGTTGCCGAAGAGACCAAGGAGCGCTTCCTGCGCCGGGAGCGGCTGACCGGATCCCTGAGCCGCAAGGTCTCGCTGCCGGCGCCGGTCGTCGAGTCGGGCACGACCGCCGAGCTCGAGAACGGCATCCTGACATTGACGCTGCCCAAGGTGCGCAAGGAGGAGCCCAGGAAGATTTCGATCAAGTAAGCGAATGCCGCACGAGCGGCTCTTCACAGGATTCTCATCTCTCCCCGGGCCGCCGCGCGTGAAGCGCGGCGGCTTGTTTTTGACCGCGCGGGCAGATTCAGTATCATGCCCCCCCATGTCGCAGTCGGATCAGCAATCGACGGGGATACTCACCCAGCCGGCCGGCGGTTTCGTGGATTCCGACCGCGCCTGCACGAAGTGCTCGTACAACCTGCGCGGCCTGCCCCTGTCGGGTGCGTGCCCCGAGTGCGGCCAGCCGGTCGCCGATTCGCTCCGGGGCATCCTCCTTCAGTTCGCGGGCAAGGAATACCTCGCCACCGTGGGCGGTGGTCTGTCCATCGTTTTGAACGTCATCATCGGGACGATCCTGCTCTTCATCGCCATGTTTGCGATCGCGGTGTTGGCAGGCGGCGGAAACCCTGGCGCGGGGATGGGCATCCTGCTCCAGGCGATCGACACGGGCCTGACGTTGCTGCTGCTCTATGGCGTTTGGCGATACACCGCGCCAGATCCGGGCTTCGTCGGAGCGGAGAAGCCCAACTCCGCCCGCGCGGTCGTCCGCATCGCCGTTGGCATCCACGCGATCGCGGCGACCACGAACCTCGTGCTTCTGCTGGTGACTCAGTCCGCGGTCGGGACCACGCTGTCCGGCATCGCCGGGATCATCACGATGATCTCCGGTGCTGCCGCCGTGGTGGCATGGTTCGTTCAGGTATTCGGCGTGCTCCGCTACACCCGCTGGCTCGCCTCACGCATCCCCGATGCGTACATCATCGGGCGAACCAAGTTGTACATGTGGCTGCTCCCCGTGATCGCGATCGTCGGCGCGATTGTCTTCCTGCTCGGCCCCCTGCTGGCCCTGGTCATGTACTGGAACCTCCACGATCGCCTCCGCAAGCACTTCAAGTCGATCCTGGCCACCGGATCTCCCGCGCAGCTCAAGAAGATGGCCGGCTGACGCCTCGCCTCAATCACGCGGTTCGCCGCATCTGCTTGAAGTCTTTCTGCATCGTGTGCCGCAGCCAGATGAACCCAGCGCCTCCGGCGATCGACAGCGCCAGCGAGATCCCCAGCACCACCGATGCGGCCTGTGGCCTCGTGAACTCCCACGCGAGCAGCTGCTCGTACATCACCGCCGAGACCAATGGCGCCACCAGTCCCCGCACACCGTTGAGCGTGATGTGGGTCGCCATGTACTGCGAGGTCTCCATGGGCGGGGAGAAATCCACGTGCCCCAGGTTCCACGCGATCGACCCACCCGCGTAGGCGATCGCCAGACCTACCGATCCAAGCACGAGCAACGGCGGGGAGTGCAGCGCCACCGCCGCCAGGAAGAACACGGTCGCCAGCACGAACGCCCAGCTATGGATCGACCGGAAATGCACGACATGCGAGCGGTCCAGGAGCCGCGCCCACATCGGCACCGCCAGCGGCATCAGGAAGTACGGGATTCCGGCGGCGATCAGCACGCTGGCGAAGTATCCGAAGTGGAACTGATCGCGCAGGACTGTGACCAGGATCGCCGGCAGCATCAGGTTGCCGAACCCCAGGACGAACATGCAGATCATGAACTGCGCGAAGCGGCGATCCTGCCGCAGCACGCGCCACACGATCCCCGGCCCCTGCCACGGCCGGCCGATGCGCCGTGCGAACGCCGGGTCCCGCTCCTCGCGCAGCAGGGAGCGCTCCCGCCGCACCCGGAGCTGGCGAGTGATCAAGAGCGCCACCAGCCCCATCCCCGCGGCGATCGGCGCGGCGAACCGGAACAGCTCCCGGTTGAAATCCAGCATGAGGCAAAGCCCCAGCCCCATCCCCGCGACGATGAACTGCTGGATCGATGAGAAGCGTCCGACGATCGAGGCGCGGTCACGGGTGTAGTTGGCCCGCCAGACCGTCGGCCGCAGCAGGATGATCCCCGACCAGCAGATCCGCGCCGAGATGACCACGATCGCCAGGTAGATCAGCCCGGCGGGCGTCTCGGGTGTCAGCGCCAGCCCCGCGACCAGCACGATCACCGCGAGCTGCAGCCCGTTGACGAACGGCACCTTTCGCACACCCGTGCTCATCGACGCCCACATGAACGACAGGATGTTCGCAAGCTCGGATGCCGATCCCACCAGCGCCACGATGAACGTCAGCAACCGGGGCGGGGCGATCGGAGTGAACGTCTGCTTGACAAAGACGCTGATGAACGCGTTATCCACAACCGCCAGTGTCATGGAGAAGAACACGACCGTCCAGAGCTCGATGCGGTAGCTGGGCCGGGCCATCGGCGCGAAACGGTCGGATGAGAAGTAACCGAGCCACGAGTTCCCGCGCGCCGCCTCGGCCCTGGCGGCGCGCGGCGGCGCTGCCGGCGTCGGCTCGTCAATCGTCCCCGTGTGGCTATTCCCCTCCCTTCTCATCGGCGGCAATCCTAACCACCCCGCGATCGGGGCTCGTCACGGCCCTTTCACGGGCGGTTCCGCAGCCCGCGGGGACTCCTCAAACGCCTACGATTGGCCCTCATGTCCAACGCGACCGCCGTTCGCCCCAACCTTGCCGATGAGCGCGAGTATGTGCTCGGCACCCACGCCGATGAATCCGTGCGTCTGGGCGTGCAGCACCGGCTCTGGTCGGCCTCCGCGCACGCCCTCTGGGAACGCGTCGGCATCATCCCCGGCATGACGGTCCTGGATGTCGGCTCGGGCCCCGGTCACGCGGCGATGGACCTGGCCCAGATCGTCGGCGGCAGGGGCAAGGTCATCTGCATCGATGAATCGGCCGGCTACCTCCACCAGGTCAGCGACCAGGCCAAGTCGCGGCGCCTGGACAACCTCGAGCGCATCCTCGGGGATGTCCACGAGATCGAATCGCTCCTGATCGACTGGAAGTGCCGGATCGATGTCGCCTACGCACGCTGGGTTCTGTGCTTCCTGGCCGATCCCGAGAAGGTGATCGAGGGCCTCTCGCGCGTGATCAAGCCCGGCGGGAAGATCGCGATCCAGGATTACTTCAATTACGAGGTCATGACGCTCGCCCCCAAGCGAGAGGAATTCTCACGCGTCATCCGGGCGATCGGCAAGAGCTTCAGGGATCGCGGAGGAGACCCCGACATCGTCGGCCGCATCCCCGGAATGCTCCGCCGCCACGGCTTTGAAGTCACCCACATCGCCGTCAACCAGCGGGTCGCCCGCCCCAATGAGCAGATCTGGCACTGGCCCGATTCCTTCTGGGCGGTGTACGTCCCCCGCCTCCAGGAAACCGGCTACCTGACCGCCGAGGAAGCCTCCGCCTTCTTCTCGACCTGGCAGGATGCGTGCAGAAACGAAGATGTCTTCATGTTCCTGCCCCCGGTGTTCGATGTGATTGCAGAGCGGAAATAGGCCGCGGTCCTAAGAGACTGTTTCAGAATGAGGTAGAAGAGCAGTAGAACACAGGCAGGATGCCTGTGCCACGAGATCGGGTAGGATTCTGAAACAGTCTCTAAGCCCTCTGGTCCTGGGTCATTGCACGGCCACGACTTCCGATCCAGCACTCAGCACCCAGAACTCAGCACTTCTTCTCACGGGCCTTGTTCGGGGCCTTTCCCCCTCTTCCACCCACCTGTCCGGCCCGAACTTGATCGCCCCCGCCCGCCCTTCTAGGCTTCTTTTCCGATGGCGAACCACGCTTTCCAGAACGGATCGCTCCCCGGCGCTGATGCGTCGGTGGTGGTGTTCGCCAAAGCCCTCAAAGCCGGCAAAGCAAAAGGCAAACTGCCTGGTGTCTCGGCCGTTCCTTTGAGCGCGTAGCGGATCTTCAGATTCCCGCGTGTACAAGGCCCGCCGAGTAACCCTCGGCGGGTTTTTTTTCGTCACCTTCACTCTCTCACCTCCTCACCCTCTCAGGAATTCAAACCCATGTCGAACCTCGCTTCCACGACTTCCTCCAGCCAGACCACCTGCGAATGCCCCGAGTGCGCCGGCGCGGTGGCGATCACCCGCACGCTGATCCGCGGCGAGGTCGTCCGCTGCGGCGATTGCAACGCCGAACTCGAAGTCACCCAGACGGCTCCGATCACGCTCGAACTGGCCCCCGAGGTCCAGGAAGACTGGGGCGAGTAAGCCGGCCCTTCGCCGCCGCAACGCACATCTTCGCCGATCACGTTCCCGACCTGTCGTGGCCCGACACCGGTCAGCCTGCCATCCTGCCTGCCTGCAAGAAAGATCGCTTCATGAGAATCGGACTCTTAGCCTCCCGCATCCGCGTCGAAGAGCGACTCCTGCTCGATCGCCTGGCCGCCCGCAATATCGAGAACGAGCTCATCGATGTCCGCGAGGCGATCTTCGACATACACGACCCCGCTCCCTGGCGGCGGTTTGATGCGGTGCTCGAGCGCTGCATCAGCCAGACCGAAGCGCTCGCCGCGATCCGCGCCTTCGAAGCCTTTGGAATCCCCTGCATCAACCCATCGGCGGTCATCGAGACCTGCGGGGACAAGCTCACGACCTCTCTCAAGCTCGCCGCCGCCCGCGTGCCCACCCCGCGCACGCGGATCGCCACCGACCCGGAATCGGCGATGCGGGCGATCGAACAGATCGGCTACCCCGCCGTCCTCAAGCCCACCGTCGGTTCCTGGGGCCGCCTGCTCGCCCGCGTGCATGACCGGGATGCCGCCGAGGCGATCGTCGAGCACAAGGCCACCCTGGGCAGCGTCCAGCACTCGATCTTCTACGTGCAGGAATATGTCGACAAGCCCGGCCGCGATATCCGTGTCTTCATGGTCGGCACCGAAGCGATCGCGGGGATCCTCCGCAGCAGCGAGCACTGGATCACCAATACCGCTCGCGGAGGGCGTGCCGCTGCCCTCGAAATCACCAGTGAACTCCGCGATATATGCCAGGCGGCATCGCAGGCCGTCGGTGGGGGGGTGCTGGCGATCGACCTGCTCGAAGCGCCTGGCCGCGGGCTCCTGGTCAGCGAGGTCAACCACACGATGGAGTTCCGCAACAGCATCGAGCCCACGGGTGTGGACATCCCAGGCCGCATCATCGACCATGTCGTTGAAGTCGCCCAGCGCGGGGCTGTCCCGCGCGTGACGGTGCGAACCGGCCAGAGCCCGGGCGCTGCCGGATTTGATGCCCTTTCATCGACGGGGGCCGCCTGATGCGACACTCCGCGGCGATCATCGGGGGGTCGGGCTATACAGGCGGTGAGCTCGCCCGCCTGCTCCTGGAGCACCCGCACATTGAACTGACTCAGATGACCAGCCGACGCCAGGCCGGTGCGTTCATCCACTCGGTGCATCCCAACCTGCGCGGACGCACCAAGCTCCAGTTCATCACGCCCGAGCAGGCACAGACGAGCGATGTCCTCTTCCTGTGCATGCCCCACGGCGAGGCATCTCAGCAGATCGACCGCTGGTCGGCGCTCGCCACGCGGATCGTCGATCTCTCCGCCGATTTCCGCCTCCGCTCTCCGGAGCTGTACCGCAAGTGGTACGGCGAGAGTCACCCCGCCGCCGCCTGGCTTGATCGCTTCGTCTACGGGCTGCCCGAGTTCCAACGAGCCCGCCTTCGGGATGCCAAGCTCGCATCCGGCGTGGGCTGCAATGCCACCGCCGTCAATCTCGCCCTGGCACCGCTCGCCCGCGCCGGCCTCATCGACTCGGTGATCGCCGATCTCAAGGTCGGCTCCTCCGAGGGCGGCGCTTCATCCTCGGCCTCCAGCCACCACCCCGAGCGAGCCGGCGCTGTCCGGTCGTTCGCACCCGCCGGTCATCGCCACCAGGCCGAGATCACCGAGCAGCTCATGGAGGGCCCTCACGAGAACTCAGACCGCGCTTTCCGCCTCCACATGTCGGTGACATCCATTGAACGCATCCGCGGTGTCCTCTGCACCGCCCATGTCATGCTCAAGCGCCACCTCGAAGATCGCGAAGTCTGGAAGCTCTACCGGGAGCTCTACGGCTCCGAACCCTTCATCCGCCTCGTCAAGGATCGCCAGGGCCTGCACCGCTACCCCGATCCCAAGATCCTCTCGGGCAGCAACTACTGCGATGTCGGCTGGGAGATCGAGCCCGACACCAATCGCCTGGTCGTCATCAGCGCCCTCGACAACCTCATGAAGGGCGCTGCCGGCTCGGCGATCCAGTGCATGAACCTGATGTCCGGCTTCGATGAGACCGCCGGCCTGACCTTCCCCGGCCTCCATCCCAACTGATCCCCGCCCCCTTCTGCGTTCTCCGTGACCTGCGCGTTCAAAGACTGGATCCTTCCCATGCTCGTCATCAAGCTCGGCGGAAGCGCCGGCATCAACCTCGACCCCTTCTGTGAAGACATCGCCAGGCTCTCCCGCACCGGCGAGAAGCTCATCATCGTCCACGGCGGCTCGGATGCCACCACCCGCCTCTCAGAGCAGCTCGGCCGCCCGCCTGTCTTCATCACCTCTCCCTCCGGCCATACCAGCCGCCGCACGGATCGCCGCACCCTCGAGATCTTCCAGATGGCCTGCCGCGGTGTCCTGAACCAGCAGGTCGTCGAACGCCTCCAGCGCCTGGGCATCAACGCCGTCGGCATCTCCGGGATGGATGGCCGCCTCTGGGTCGGCCAGCGAAAGGCGGCGATCCGCGCGGTCGAGAACGGTGTCACACGCATCATCCGGGATGACTTCAGCGGAACCGTGGACACCGTGAACCCGCAGATCATCCACACGCTGCTTTCCGGCGGGTTCATCCCCGTCATTTCACCCCCGGCGGTCAGCACCGATGGGGAGCCCATGAACGTCGATGCCGACCGCGCCGCCGCGAGCACGGCATCGGCCGTGGGCGCTTCGGCCCTTCTCCTCCTCTCCAACGTCCCCGGCCTGCTGCGCCAGTTCCCCGATGAATCCAGCCTCATCCGCGAGATCAAGCGCACCGATTTCCAGCGAGCGGAGGGCTTCGCCCAGGGGCGCATGAAGAAGAAGGTGCTCGCCGCCTCCGAAGCGGTGCTCGCCGGCGTCCAGCGGGCGATCATCGGAGATGCCCGCGCTGCCGAGCCCATCACCAGTGCGCTCGCTGGCCAGGGCACAGTCTTTGCCTGATATCCTGCCGGTCGTCCACTCGTTGCCGCGATGATCTCCGATCAAGATGCCATCCAGCTCCTGCACGACCTCGTGGCGATCCCCAGCCTCTCGGGGGATGAAGCCCGCGCCAGCCGGTACCTGGCTTCCTGGCTGAGCATCCACGGCTTCACCGCATCCATCGATGAATCCGGCAGCGTGGTCGGAACGCTCGCAGGTGAACCGCCACCGGCCGGCGAACCGATGCAAGACATCGTCCTCCTCGGCCACATCGACACCGTCCCCGGCCACATCCCCATCCGCATCGAGAACGGAGAGCTCTGGGGCCGCGGCTCGGTCGATGCCAAGGGATCGCTCGCCACGTTCGCCGCCGCGGCATGCGGTCTTCAGATCCCCCCCGGCATCCGCCTGATCGTCATCGGCGCCACCGAAGAAGAAGCCGCTTCCTCCCGCGGCGCCCGTCTCGCCGAGACCCGCTACAACCCCGCCGCCTGCATCATCGGAGAGCCCAGCGGATCGACGGCGATCACGATCGGATACAAGGGCCGGCTCCTCCTCGATGCCCGCATCAGCACCACCTCATCCCACTCCGCGGGTCCCGAGCCCACCGCCGCCGAGATCGGTGTCGAGCTCTGGCAGATCGCCCGCGAACTCGCCTCTCGCGACGCCCCCGATGCCCTTCGCATCTTCGATCGCATCCAGGCCAGGCTCCGCCGCTTCTCGACTACCTCCGATGGCCTGCACGACACGGCGAACCTCCAGATCGGCTTCCGCCTGCCGCCGGGTCTTGATCCGCACACCCTCGAAGCAGATCTGCGAGCCGCCTGGTCCGCAGCGCGAACTGGCGGCACGCACGCTGCTTCCGATGCCGGATCCGGCGACACCTTCGAGTTCTCCGGTCACGAGTTCGCCTACGCGAGCGATGGCAGGTCTTGGCTCGCCCAGGCCCTGACCTCGGCGATCCGAAGCGGCGGCCACCGCCCGAGGCTTCTCCTCAAAACCGGCACCAGCGACATGAACGTGGTAGGCCGCAGCTGGCGCTGCCCCATGCTCGCCTACGGTCCCGGTGACAGCGCCATGGACCACACGCCAGATGAGCGTCTACCGATCGCCGAGTACCTGGCGGCGATCCGCACACTCAGAGATGCGCTGGGGAACATCTTCTCTCAAGCCGCAGGGAACCCGGCTCTTACCCGCGCGAGCTAGGGCGCCATGCTGCTCGCACGCGCCAGTGCCCCATTCGGCCGCCTCGCCCGTTCGCTCCATCGCGTCAAGGCCCTCGGAGCAACTGCCCCAGCTGCGCTGTCTGCGTGCTGGCTTTGAACGCGAGACCGCATGCCCGGGGAGATTTTGGAGGTGGTCGGCCATACACGAGCGATGAGTCCGGATTATGATGGGCCGGCGTCAAGTGCAGCGGAAGGCACGATGCTGGCCGACATGTGGGTGCCAGCTTTGCCATGATGCGGAAGCGACAGGGTCGGGATACAGGTTTCGAGACAGCAGACAACGACACCGTGAGGAGCCAGATTCATGCGCCATCACACACAGCCACACGGACCACTCGAACTTCCATGCGGATGTTCGGTCGCGCGATCGAGAGGTTGCATGTCCCGGCACGCTCGCCGGGTGCGGTTGATGCTGGCGATCTCCGGGAGCTTCCCCATCATCGCGCAGGCGCAAACAGCCGATCCGGCTTCCACAGCAGGTGCATCACCCAGCCTGGTCTGGCAGGCCCAACAGCCGACCTCCGCCGAGGCGCCGCCGGCATCGCCGCAGCCCGGCGACCTGAAGCTCTCTTTTCAGCCATATATCTGGCTGACCAGCTATACCGGATCGACCGGCGCCAAAGGCCTGGAATTCGACATCGACGAGTCCTTCCTCGACCTGGTCGACAAGTCCGACAGCGTGTTCGGCCTCATGGGCGCGGTCGATCTGGAAGTCAACCGGTGGGTGTTCCAGCTCAACGGCACCTACACCACCGCGCAGTTCTCCGGTGACCGCGCCAGGGTTCACGGCACGACTGGCGGGGGAGATGTCGAGATCGCCGCAGATGCAACCATCGACCTCGACTCTGTGTGGTTCGAGGGGTTCGCCGGCTACCGCTTCCTTGAGAAGCGCATCGGCGCTGACAAATCCGTCGGGATCGCCCTCGACGGGTTCGCCGGCTTTCGGTACACGGATCTTGAGTTGGACCAGAATGTGACCGTGGAAGAGACGATCACGCTACCCAACGGCATCACGCTGGAAGGCGGGGTGCCGCGTGGCATCAGTGCCGGGAAAGACTGGGTTGAGCCCCTGGTGGGCGCCCGCGCCGGGTTCGCTCTTGGGGAGCGCTGGGAGATCATCGCACGCGGCGATATCGGCGGCTTCGGTGTGCAGGGTTCGCAGTTCTCCTGGCAGACGGTTCTGGCGGTGGGATACCGCTGGCAGCTCGAGAAGTGGACGCTGTCGCTCTTCGGCGGGTACCGAGCGCTCGGGCAGGATTATTCCGAGGATGAGTTCGTGTGGGACATGGTTACGCACGGGCCGATCCTTGGACTGCGCGCGACCTTCTCGTTCTGACCCCCTCTGGACATTGGTCCTGCGTCTTGTCCGGGGAAAGAGCGCTTCGTCGATCCGAGGGGCTCGAACGGGCATCAAACCCGGCAAAAATCCGGAAACACAGACGCGCCCGGGCGATCACACCGAGAACCAGACCAATGAAAAAACCCCTGCAGACACAGGGGCTTTGGAATCACTTGGGATCTCGTGTGATCCCGTGAAATCTGACCAAGTGGGCAGACCCGGACTTGAACCGGGAACCCTGGCATTTTCAATGCCATGCTCTACCAATTGAGCTATCTGCCCGGGCACGACCCGCATCATGCTCGTTCGGAGGCGATTCGGCTCGCCGCCAAGGTGGAAAGGGTAGCCGGAGGTCGGGGGGCGTCAAGAGAAGGCGGTTTCAGGCACCGATTCAGCCCTCCTCCAGGGCGCACCCCGGCGCCACAACGTCCACACCATCGGCACCACACCTTCCACAGAGCAGTGATCCCTCTCTTTGGGCCTTCTGACCTTGCACGGCTCGGGTTCATCTCCGCGAGAACCCTCACTTCCAGAACTCGCCAGACATGACAGCGATCTTTGACCCCCATCCCGGGCTGCCCCTCGGGAGCGGCCAGCCGGAACCGGCGGGTGTACATTGGCTCACTCAAATGCCTGCCCCTGCCGCGACAGCCCCGATTAGCCCGCCGGACTTCACCGGGACAACCTCCCCGGAGCCGCTCCTGCAGGTCCACGATCTCATCGTCGAATTCCCCATCCGATCCGGCCCGCTCGGCTTCACCAAGTCTCGGATCTCAGCCGTCGATCGCATTTCCTTTGAGCTCTCCGCCGGCGAAACGCTCGGTCTGGTGGGCGAATCGGGGTCTGGCAAGACCACCGTCGGCCGGGCGATCCTCCGGCTGATCCCCGCGACCTCCGGCCATGTCCGGTTCTCCGGCCGGGATGTCATGGCGATGACCCACTCCCAGCTGCGCCTCTGGCGCCGGCAAGCCCAGATCATCTTCCAGGATCCCGGCGGCTCCCTGAACCCGCGCATGCGGGTGATCGAGATCCTCGCCGAGCCCCTCCGCATTCACGGGATCTGCCGCAGCGCTGGCGACATCACCCGCCGCGTCCGAGAACTGATGGATCGGTGCGGTCTTCCCTGGTCCAGCGCTGGCCGATACCCCCACGAGTTCTCCGGCGGACAGAAGCAACGGATCGCGATCGCCCGCGCCCTGGCCCTCGAACCCTCCCTGATCGTCTGCGATGAGCCCACCAGCGCTCTGGATGTCTCCATCCAGGCCCAGATCATCAACCTGCTGATGGACCTCCAGGCCGAGCGGAAGCTCTCCTACCTCTTCATCAGCCACGACATGGGCGTCGTCTCCCATATCTGCTCCAGGATCGCCGTCATGCGCCAGGGCAGGATCGTCGAATCTGGGCCAAGGGATCAAGTGCTCCTGCACCCCCAGATCCCCTACACCCAGGACCTGCTCGCCGCAGTCCCCGGAGGGCGAAATTCTCCCTCCGCGAGGCTCCCGAAGTCTTCTGCAATCGGCCCGATCCCGGTATCCTGAATCCAGCGGCCGCGGGGGTTGCCGGATGCTTCCCCCCGCCCCCCACCCCCCACCCCCGCACCCCCGCACCGGCCCGGAGGGCAGGATGTCCGTGGATCCGTCGGTCGAGCATCTCTACGACCGTTACCTCGACGCTGCCATGGCCGGCAGCGCTGAGCCGCCCAATCTCTTCCTGAGCCGTGAAGGGATCAGCGATCCTTCCCTCGCCGAGGCCCTGCGCGCTGTCTATGAGGAATACACCAAGCGCGGTGCGCCGGCGCCCGGTCCCGATGCCGGACCGGGCTCCGCCCCCACCGCCACCACGGAGCCGTTCGCCACGGGCACCGGGGATCGCCGCGCCAAATCCTCCGATGTCATGGGCGATTTCCGTCTTATCGAGCGCCTCGGAGAGGGCGGCATGGGCGTGGTATTCCTCGCCGAGCAGGTGTCCCTCCGCCGGCAGGTCGCCGTCAAGCTCCTGCGGGCAGAGGCCGCATCATCCGCAGCCGCGGCGATCCGATTCGAACGCGAAGCGCTCGCCGCCGCGAAACTCAACCACCCCCACATCGTCCGCGTGATCGCCGTCGGGGAGCATCGCGGGGCCCGCTACATCGCCATGGAGTACGTCGAGGGCCGCGGCCTCGATGAAGTTCTCAAGGCCGCCGTTGACCAGGCCGAGTCCATCTCGGTCCAGCGGGCGGTCCGTTGGTGCGCCCAGATCGCCCGCGCGCTCGCCAGCGCTCACGAGCACGGCATCATCCACCGCGATGTCAAACCCTCCAACATCCGTATCAGCACCGACGACCGCGCCCTCCTCCTGGATTTCGGGATCGCCCGAGAACTCGATGCCGCCGTCCCCACCCTGACCGAGACTTTCGTCGGATCTCCCTTCTACGCGGCACCCGAGCAGGTCGCCGCCCACGGCGGAGAAGTCGATGCCCGTTCGGATGTCTATTCCCTGGGCCTGGTCCTCTATGAATGCATCACAGGCCGCATGCCGTTCACGGGCCGTACGCTCGAGCAGGTCCTCCACGCGATCCTCACCGTCGATCCACCCTCGCCCAGGCGATCCGACCGCTCGATTCCACGTGATGTGGACACGGTCGTGATGCGGGCGATCGAGAAGACCCCGGCCCGGCGATATCAGAGCGCTGCGTTGCTCGCGGACGACCTCGAAGCGATCCTTGAACTGCGCCCGGTCAACGCCCGCCCGCACGGAGTGATCGAGCGGGCCTCGCGCTGGGCCCGTCGTCGGAGATCCCTGGCGACGGCGATCGCGACCGGCATGGCGGCGATCCTGATCGGCGGCGGCCTTGCGACGGCCCAGGCGATCCAGAACAAGAGGCAGCGGGCGATCCAGGCCCGCGCCCTGATCACCGAAGGCATCGGCCTGGTGGACAAGTACGGCTCGATGCGCGAGACCACCCACGCCGCGGAGCTGAACTTCGAGATCCTGAACCGCAACCGGTTCGCCGGGTATCACCCTCCCGCCGAGGATGCCGCCGTCGATGCAGTCCACGCGGGCATCCTCCGCACGCGCCGGGAGCGCGAGGAGATGTTCTATCGCGTGCTGGATCTGGCAAGCCAGGCCGAGCGCTACGGCATTCCCACAGATCAGGCAGAGCTCCTCCGCGCCCGCGCCTATCTCCAGCGATACCTCGAGAGCGAGGTCACCGACTCGATGGATCGCTCCATGTACCGGGACCTGGTCCTGCGGCACGACCCTGCCGGAGTGCTCGCCGATGAGCTCCGCGGCAGCACCACCATCACCCTTGAGTGCAACACCCCCACGGCCCGCATCGATGTCTTCCGCCGCGTCTACGACTCGGATATCAGGGGAAACGGTGAGCGCCGGCTTGTGCTCGTGCCCCTGCGCGGCTGGCCGGCGCAGACGCCGCCTGGATCCTGGGGCCTGCGCATCTCGACCGGCGCGGGAGATCTGCGGCCCGAAGGCCACATCGTTGAGATCTGCTCTCAGCCCATCCGCGGCTCGCTCTTCCTGCTCTCGGCCGCCGGAGATCTCCCCCGCGGCGCTCGCCTCCGCGCGGTCGATGACACGCCGCTTGCCGACATGTACGACGTTTCGCCGCTGCTAGCCGATCCACCCGATCCCCAGCCTCGGCGCTTCACATTCATCGCCGATGGCAAGGAAGTCATCATCGCCGCCACCAGCCTCGCCGCGGCCGGACTCCAGATCGGCAACGCCCGCATGCTCGCCGAAAGCGGTGCTGTCCCCGCGCTCTACTGGAGCGACGGAACCCTCAGGGGATCGAATCTGCCCGCCGGCCTCTCCGTGCGTACCACCGCAGCGCCCGCGATCGCATGCCCCGAATCGATTGTCACGCACGACCAGGCCCGCAGTTTGCAACTCGAGCCCGGCAACTACGTCGTGATCGCCACCGCCCCCGGCATGGAGCCTCAGCGCCTGATCTTGCAGTTGTCACGCGGAAGCAAGCAGACCCGCACGCTGTCACTGCACAGGCAGGGCGACACCCCCGAGGGTTTCGTCCGCATCATCGGCGCTCCGATCGGGGATCTGACGCTCGATCCGGCGGCTCTCACCTACGACGACTTCTGCATCATGGAGCGGGAGATCACCTTCAGGGAGTACTTCGAGTTTCTCAATGATCCCCAGACTCTCCATGAGATCGCCGCATCTCCCACGCCGATCCGCTACCCCCACAACGGAGAGGAAGCCCTCGGCCAGAAAGACGCTCAGGGTCGGTTCCTGCTCCCCCAGACATGGGAATGGGACTGGCCCGCCCTGCATGTCTCATGGCACGATGCGGCCGCCTACGCGAAATGGCGCACGGCAAGGGCGCAAGCCGCTGGGCAGGATGTCACCTTCATGCTCCCCTCGCTCGAGGAATGGCTCGAAGCGTTCGGCACCAAGCACGCCACGCTCTTTGTCTACGGAGATCGCTTCAACGCCAAGTGGAGCGCCTCATGCTTCGCGCGCCCCAAGCCATGGCCAGAGCCCGTCATGAGCTACCCGATCGATGAATCACCCACGGGCGTCTTCGACATTTCCGGCAGCGTCTCCGAGTGGACCAGGTCCTACTGGCAGGAAGGACAGCCGCACTATCGCCACAGCGGCGGATCATGGGCGACCGGAGAGGTGATCCAGTTCATGGCCTACGGGGGCAACGGCATGCTCCCGGAGCGCGACATCGGCTTCGTCGGCTTCCGACTTGTGATGCGCCACGGGAAGGGAATCCCATGAGCGGAGCCAACCCGGCCCAGCCGCCGCTGGAATACCTCCTGGTCGAGCATCGGTCCATCATCGAGGCGATCGTTCGCCGAGATGCCGGCGTCGTGCTCATGCGTTTCGAGAGCAGCGAAGACCTCTCCCAGGGCATCGCACAGGAGGCCATCCGCTCCGCCGCCCAGTTCCGATGGGAAGGCCCCGAGGCCTTCGCGGGGTGGCTCGCCGTGATCGCTCGCCGCTACCTCTCCGGTCGCCGAGACTACTGGCTCGCCCACAAGCGCAACCCCGGGGTGATCCTCCGCCTCACATTCACCAGCGCTGGCGGTCAGCGCATCGAGCACCGGGAGCTCGCCGACACCGCGGCCGGACCCGCCACCTTTGCCTTCCGCAAGGAACAACTCGTGATGGCGACCCGCGCCCTGGCGATGCTCCTCCCCAGGGATCGCGACATCGTCACCTGGCTCTCCGAAGGCCTGGGAATCGACGAGATCTCCGCCCGCCTGGGGATCGCCCGGGATGCCGCCGAAAAGGCCCGTACCCGGGCACTGGATCGCCTCCGCAAGACCTTCGCGATCCTCGCCCGCCAGGAGCAGCCACCCCACCCTGGATCGCCCGAAAACACGCGCCCGACGGCCTGAAAACCGCCCATAACAACCTGGGCGACTGCTCCGCAACCCCAGTTCCCATCAGGTCTTGCGATTCCAGCCCCACCCGCTGTCCGGGATCCCCGCCAAGTCCCATCGAAGAACAGGGGAGCCTTGCCGTTTGTGCACAGCCGGCCGAGCTTCCCACGCGGATGGGATCCGCCGGAGGCTCACATGGCACGCATCACTGGCTCACGCAACCACCTCGCACTGCGGATGGCGGGCATGCTCGCCCTGACGGCGGGCACCTGCCTGACGGTCCGCGCTGACATCATCACATGGCTGCTGGCCACCAACGGCAACTGGAGCAATCCGGCGATGTGGTCGGACAGCAATGTCCCGAACGACCTTAACGATGTGGCCCTCATCGACAAGACCGGCGGCAACTACACGATCAACGTCGACTTCGATGTCCCTGTCGAGGCTCTCACGCTGGATTCGCCCGATGCGACCATCAACCTCAACGGCAGCCGCTGGATGTACGTCGCCGCTGTCCACCCCGACTCGTTCTGCCACGTACGTCAGGGCAACTTCTACGTTCAGGGCGGCGCGACCCTCAAGTCAGACCGCAAGATCTCCATCTCCGAGCCCAACGCCCGCATTTACCTCAACAATGGCGCCTTGGAGGGCGGGGAACTGGAGATTAACGACGGCGGCATGATGCAGACCAACGGGATCGGCTACATCCGCACGGCGGCCAGCTACCTCGGCACCCCCGGGGATACGGCGATCAACATCCTGGACGGCACGACCCTGATCTTCGATCACGACGGCCACGTCCTGGATGGGGATGGCATGGTCCGCATGAACAGCTCGTACTACGGGGCCAATGTCGAGCTGCGCGGCGATGTCCTCAACGGCGCGGTTTTCGATCTCTCCAATCACGGCGGCAACGTCATCTACGCCCAGGCCGCAGCCGATCCCGACTGGCAGTTCGCCAACTACAACACCGTTCAGGGCTCGGGCCACCTGGGCAACAACACCACCGCACTCTTCAACGGCCTGAACGCCGTCATCTCCGCCAACAATGCCGGCGGGTCGCTCTTGGTCGATCCCGGTGCCGATCCGATGAGCAACAGCGGCACGATGATGGCGACCAACACCGGCACGCTCTATCTCCAGGGCGGCACATACGAGACCTCCCACCCCGGCACCGCAACCATCTTTGCCGACAACGCCTCCCGCGTCATCCTCAACACCAACGCGGTCGTCAAGGGCCAGGTGCTCGCCACCATCGGCACCGGCGTGATCGACCTCTTCGAATCGACCCTCACCGACACGATCGGCCCCTACCCGACGCACATCACCGGCTGGGTCCGCATCCTCGACGGCCACACCGGCTCGTTCAACGGGAACTTCGACCTCACCGGCCTCGTGCAGATGACCAGCAGCTACTACGGCTCGACCCTCAATCTCACCGGAGATGCATCGCTCTACGGCGCCGGCGTGCTCAGCATGTCCAACCACGGCGGCAACTACATCCAGTCCATCCCGGCACACACGAACACGCTCCACAACTTCGACTGCACCATCGTGGGCTCCGGTCAGTTGGGCTCGAACACCGCCGGTGTGTACAACTACACCGGCGGCGACATCCAGGCACAGGGCTCTACCGGCCTGGTCATCAACCCCAGCGATGCCCTCGGCGCCCGCAACGAAGGCCTGATGCGTGCCCTTGCCGGCGGTTATCTCTACCTCGACGGCCCCGGCTTCGACAACACCGATGGAACGATCCGGGCCGACGCGAACGGCGTCGTGCTCCTGCGCACCGCGAACATCACCGGCGGCCAGTTCACCTCCGCCGGCAACGGCTACTTCACCCAGGCCGGCAACAGCCACGCCGTGCTGACCAACGTGACCTCCCACGCCCCCGTCTACATCCCCGACGGCCACACCCTCCGCTTCCAGACCGCGTTCACCAACACCAACATCCTGACCATGCAGTCGTCCTACTACGGATCCACGTTCCTCGTTCAGGGCGGGGATCTTTCGCTCTCGGGCGGCGGCACGATCAGCCTCTCCAACCACGGCGGCAACTACATCTACGGCGTCACCGGGGATCTCAAGCTCACCAACGAGGACAACCTGATCGCCGGCTCCGGCAACCTCGGCTACAACCAGCTCACCCTCGTCAACAACGCCACCTTCCGCGCCGTCGGATCCAGCGGCCTCGTTGTAAATCCCACCGATGCCGGCGGCTGCGACAACAACAACCTGATGGAAGCTGCCCCCGGCGGCCGGCTCTACCTCGACGGCGCCGGTTTCAACAACGTCGACGGCACAATCCATGCCGCCGACACAGGCATCGTGTTCTTCCGCACGGCGAGCATCACCGGCGGCCAGCTCACCGCCGACGGCAGCGGCTACTTCACGCAGGCCGGCAACAGCAACGCCGTCCTCACCGATGTCACTTCGCACGCGCCGGTCTACATCCCCGATGCGCACACGGTCCGCTTCCAGAATACGTTCGTGAACACCGACATCCTGACGATGCAGTCCTCGTATTACGGGACGACGTTCTTCGTGCAGAATGGCGACCTCACGCTCTCGGGCGGCGGAACCATTTCCCTCTCCAACCACGGCGCCAACTACGTCTACGCCGCCACCGGGGATCTCAAGCTCATCAACCAGGACAACCTCATCACCGGCTCCGGCAACTTCGGTTACAACCAGCTCACCATCGTCAACAACGACACCATCCAGGCCGCCGGCAACTCCGGCCTTGTGGTCAACCCCAACGATGCCGGCGGCGTCGACAACAACGCGCTCATGGAAGCATCCCCCGGCGGCCGCCTGTACCTCGACGGTCCGGGCTTCGACAACACCGATGGCACGATCCACGCCGCCGACGACGGCATCGTCTTCCTCCGCACCGCGGGCATCACCGGCGGCCAGCTCACCGCCGACGGCAGCGGCTACTTCACGCAGGCCGGCAACAGCAACGCCGTCCTCACCGGCGTCACATCCAACGCCCCCTTCTACATCCCCGACGCCCACACCGTCCGCTTCAACAACACCTTCACCAACAACAACGCCGTGATCATGCAGTCCTCGTACTACGGCACCACGTTCCTCCTCGACAGCAACACCACCCTGACCGGCAACGGCGTCATCACGCTCTCCAACCACGGCAGCAATTACATCTACGGCGCAAACGGCAACATCGTCCTCACCAACAACGGCAACACCATCAACGGCTGCGGCAACATCGGCCACAATCAGCTCGTCATCGTCAACGGCCCCACCGGCAAGATCATCTCCGATGTCTCCGGCGGCATGAACATCAACCCATCCAACACCGGCGGCTTCACCAACCAGGGCCTCCTCCATGTCGTCGGCACCGGCATCGTCAATCTCAACGATGGCCCCTTCACCACCTCCGGCACCGTTATCGTCGATGCCGCCCGCAAGCTCGACCGCACCGCAGGTGACTTCATCCAGACCGGTGGCGCCACGTTCGCCAATGGCGAAATCGAAGTCGACAACAACAACTACCTCCTCCAGGGCGGCAGCCTCGGCGGCACGGGCCTGGTCGATTCCAACGTCATCAACTCCGCCGGCGCGCTCGCCCCCGGAAACTCTCCCGGCGCCCTCACGATCGAGGGCAACTACACCCAGGAGGCCGGCGGCGAAATGACCATCGAGATCGGCGGCAAGAATCCCGGCGAATTCGACAAGCTCGCGATCACGGGCAACGCCACGCTCGCCGGCGTCCTCCGCCTCTCCAACTTCAACGGCTACTTCGCCGAGCACGGCGAGCAGGTGACCATCCTGACCACCACCGGCTCCCTCAACGGCGAGTTTGACCAGGTCATCCAGCCCATCTCCGGCCCGCGCTGGGGAGTCACCTACCTGACCAAGTCGATCGTCCTCACCGCCCACTGCGGATCCGACTTCGACGGCTCGGGCTTCGTCGATCTCGACGACTTCATCACCTTCGTCGCCGCCTTCGAGGAGGGCACCGACAACGCCGACTTCGACGGCTCCGGCTTCGTCGACCTCGACGACTTCATCGCCTTCGTGATCGCCTTCGAGTCCGGCTGCTGATCGGCGACCTCAAAGCACGACTGAACCGCACAACGGCTGGCTCTTTGCCAGCCGTTGTGCCAGTGCGCGAATGTGGTGATCCTGCGGCTAGGTTGCAAGCCTCCCCGCCCTTAGAGACTGTTTCAGAACCCTACCCCATCTCGTGGCACAGGCATCCTGCCTGTGTTCTACCGCTCTGCTACGAAGTTCTGAAACAGTCTCTTATATCTTTCACATGCCCCGCCGTCCTCGATGGCAGTGGCCTTGTCGACGGTGACGACCACATCGCTTTCATCCAAGCCTTCGAAGAAGGCGGCGATGATGCAGATTTCGACCACTCCGGCTTCGTCGACCTCGACGACTTCATCGTCTTCGAAGCGGGATGTTGAATCCGGCGAACGGGGAACGGTGAGGCCGCCCGTTTTCGTCTTCCAGCCCGAAGGGGTGATCGAACATAGCCGGGGGTGGAGCGAGTCCGCGAGTGACACCCCCGGCTATGTTCGATCAATTGATCCCGCACCCCGACGGGGTGCATGAACCCGTCGCGCCGTCACCACCAAAGAAAACAGCCCCCGGACTTCTCCGAGGGCTGTCATGTTTTCAATCCGTGCCGTTCGCCTACTTCCTCGTCCCATCCCCCACAATCAGCGCAGCCAGGTCCGAGTTCGGAAGATTCAGCGCACCCAGCACCGCCGCCGCAGCCGTCGCCTCGGCACGGTCCGAGCCCTGCGCCAGCTCCACCGCCCGGTCGACCTGCACCCGCGGCAGCAGGTTGCCGTGCCGCTTGGCCGAATCGGCGACCTTGGACAGGAACGCGATCCGCTCGGCACCGGTCGCATCCAGCGCTGCGGCCATCAAGGCTTCCTGCGCCCGCGCCTGGTTCACGCGAGCCAGCACCTCGGCGACATCCAAGCGGTTCACCGAGCCCGACTCGGCGAGCTTCTTATCGCCCAGCACCGCGATCAGCGAAGAGGCCGAATCCGAGACGTTCAGCGTCGTGTTCCCCGACACCGCCAGATCCCGCAGGGCGGTCAGCGAGCGAGCCGAGTACAGCTTGGCCTCATCCCCGCCGATCACACCGCCCGAGGCGGCCTGCACCAGCTCGTTGATCGCCGCCGTCATCATCTGGTCGTTCACCGTAGACTGACGGACGCCGATCGTCCCATCCCGGTCGTATCTCCGGCGCAGCTCGATGTACCCATCGGTGCTCGTCAGCACCAGCACCGGCGCGGCCGACAGCTTCGGGGAGTTCCGCACCGCCTGGATCGCCTCGGGCATCCCGGCGATGTCCTGGCTCGAAATCACCATGACATCCACCGCCGGCGACTCGGCGACCGGCTCGGCAAGCTCATCCAAGTTCTTCGCCGCCGGCAGCACCGTATACCCATCGGCCTCCAGCACGCGCCGAATCCGCTGATACGTCTCGGTGTCGGGGGCGATCACCGCGCCGACCTTCAGCGATGCCTCGCGGATCGCACCCGTCAGGATCGGGACCACGCGATCCGATCCCGCGAACGCCTCCGACGGCTGCGCTGCCGCGATCGCCAGCGCGGATTCATACTGCACGCGACGGTTCGGGAACGTCAGGGCTTCCAGCAGCGGCCGGCGAGTTCCCTCGCCCGCCCACAGCCCCGCGCCGCCCGCGGTCCGGTCGATCGCCGCGATCGCCCGCCGCGCAAGCTGCGTGTCGCGATCATCCATCGCCCGCGCCAGCACCCGCTGCGAGGCCGATGGACCCGCCGCGACCGCGTAATACATCGCCTCGCGGCGATCCGCCGGATACGCCGGGTTCTCGTAGCCCTTGGGCTGGCGGATCTCGCGAGAGAAGTTCGAGGCAACCCACAGCGCCACCGCATCGGGGTTCTCGCTCTTGAGCGACAGCGCCCGCTCTGTCATCTGCATCGCCATCGCATCGTAATAGACGCCCGTCTGGATCGATGTCATCACCAGGCCCAGCCCCGGGTCGTACGCCCACAGCAACTGGTTATCCTCACCGGGGAAGCTCGTCAGCTCGCTCTTGCGGTCGTAATAGTTCTCCGCAAGCTGCACGTACAGATCCGCCGTCCCGAGATTCCCGTGGTCACCCTTCTCGATCAGCCCGATCGCCCGGATCGCCGCCTGATGCACGGTATCCGATGACGATGAGGCATGATCCCGAAGGTCATACAGGAACGGCAGGCTGGTGCGATACTCGATCTGCCCCAGGGTGTTGATGATCCGCTCCTGCTGCTCAGGCTGCACCTTCGGCAGCGCTGTCACCAGCGGGATGATCGCCTGGCGACCCATCTCGACCAGCAGGCTGCTCACCTGCGCCTGCAGGTTCGGGTTCTTTGAATCCATCAGCGCCGACAGCAACTGCGGCATCGCGTACTCGCCCGCGACCAGCAGACGCTGGCGACCGAAATCCTGCCCGCGCCGCTGCGTCCCGCCCAGCAGGCGGATTGCCTCGGTGACCTGCTCGGGATCCCGCGCCCTGTTCAGCTTTCCGTTCTCATACAGCCGCAGAAGCGCCCCCGCGGTCGCCTCCAGCTCCGGCACCCGCATCGCCCGAGCGACGGTGTCCTGGAATCGGCCGACGCCATCCTTTGACTTCTCGACCAGGTCCGCAAAAGCTCGCGGCTCGATCTTGGCCCGGATCAGCTCCTGGCCCAGCCCCAGCGCCACGTCGTACCGGGCGATCAGGACGAAGTGGAGAAAGTCCGAGAGCTGCTCGCTCTGCGTCAGCTCTGTCCGCCGGGCATCGGTCGCCGTCGGCTGAGCGGCATCCGCGGGTTGCGCGGCATCCTTCGTCGCCACATCCTGCGCCATGGCAGGGCAGGCGATCAAAGTGCCCGCGGACAGAACCAGCATCCGGATCGCATCAAGGGTTACAAGCTTCCGCACGGTCGCGACTCCTGCAAGACGGCCCAGCCGCAAGCCGGGTCCAGATAAAGACTTCCAAGCCGCGGACGAGAGATGGTGGCCCCCTGGCCGACCCTCACCCGACCGCCGCGATCATCCAGACTGGCCCACCACGACAGTGCAAGCCACGAGGATACAGCCACCCATGGCCGGAATCAGCCCCCCCGCGACCTCCACAGTGCCCCTCGGACACTGCATACCCAGGGAATTCCCCTGAACTCGCCGAACCGGATGGCAACCACCCGGGGCTATGCGGAGCCTTCTTCCTTCCGATCACGAGGGAGAAGACGGTCAATCTACTGGCCCGCCGCCGGACCGTCAATCCACCCCAACCCCCACGAATTCAGGACCACCCGGCACTCAACACTCGGGATCCAGCACTCTTGTCCCCGAGGATAGGCGTACCCGGACCTTCCACGCTCGGATAACACAGGGGGTATCCCGTCCTAAAACGCGAACTTTCCGTCTGCATATTCCCATCGATGAAGGCCAGCCGCGCGGTGGACGATCCTCCGATTGGCTGGTGCCGTGTGCATGGCACGCCCCACCCCTGTGTTGTATTCGAGGTGTGACGATGCCCATCGAAAAAGAAGTCCTGACAACCGGCGAAGTGGCGAAGATCTGCAAGGTCGCCTCGCGAACCGTCTCCAAGTGGTTCGACACCGGCCAGCTCCCCGGGTACCGCATCCCCGGCTCCCGGGATCGCCGGATTCCGGTCAATGAACTCGTCAAGTTCATGAAGGCCCACAACATCCCCCTCGATGGGATCACCTCGGGCCGCACCCGCGTCCTCCTGGTCGATGACGACAAGGAGATTATCGAGACGCTCGCCCGGATCCTCAGCGAGCAGACCTCCTACGAGGTCCAGGTCGCCACCACCGGCTTCCAGGCCGGCATGTCCTGCCAGTCCTTCAAGCCGCACGTCCTGCTCATGGATATCCACCTCGGCGAGGGGGACAGCCGCCAGGTCGCCGACTTCGTCCGCAAGTCCGAGCAGCTCCAGTACACCAAGATCATCGCCAGGTCCGGCAAGCTGACGGATGGCCAGGCCCACGGTCTCAAGTCCCAGGGCTTTGACTACTTCCTCAAGAAGCCCTTCCAGGTGCGGCAGGTGGTCGAGGCGATCGAGAGCGTCATGAACGTCGTCCGCTGAAAGACGCTCCCCCCACGAACATCCGAACACTCCTCACGAGCCCCCGCACCGTGCGGGGGTTTTCATTGGGTGCGCCGGACATGGCGCGTGACTGGTGGTGTGTGTCAGAAGTTCGTTGGCAGCGGCATGCATGAATTCACGGTCTTCTCCGACGTTTCGACGGCAACGGACTTCTATTTCAGGCCACTAGGAGGTGCAAGTCCTCTGGGGGCCCCGATGACGGGAACCCCGAGCCAAGCAGCAACTGCTCCGTGGCGACACGGGGTGGGAAGGAAGCTGAAGGCATAGCCGCGGCCCGAGGAACACGAAGCGCATACGAGGCGTCCGCCGGTGGGCGAGGGAGCCCATAAGCCCAAAGCCCGATGTCATCCGGACCGGGCGGGCGTAGATGCGACGGGTGTGTGCGGCGAAAGTCACGAGTCTTACTCCGGGAGACCTGCATGCATGTTCGAGGGAACTACCTGGCCGTTCACGGGGATGTGCTTATCGTCGGCGTTCCAACGTTTGATGGCATGTCCGGACGCGCGGATTTTCATCAGCGGGACCCTCTGACGGGCGCATGGAAGAGGGCATCGACGCTGATCGCATCTGATGGGAGCGCGGGGGATCAGTTTGGATATGGAGTCTGCGTGCTCGGCGGCCGGGCCCTCCTGGGTGCACACCGTGCCGATGGTCAGGGAACCGACAGCGGAACGGTGTACGAGTTCGACCTGTCGGGTTGCGTATGCCCGGCTGACTTTGACGGGAGCGGGTTTGTCGACCTTGAGGACTTCGTCGCCTTTGTTCTCAGGTTTGAGGCCGGCTGCTGAGTCTTGCCGCTCCTACTCCGCGTTCACGCACCGACCCTCCGCCCACTCGCGCAGCTCGGCGATCTTCTCCGCCATTGTCACCGAGAGTGGGGGAGAGCCCTTGAGCGATTCCACCAGCCGCTCGGTCGTGATGTCCGCCGATTGGTTGAACGCCGTGTGCAACGCCGACACGATCCCCTGCTCGATCTCCGCCCCGCTGTACCCCTCGGTCGCCTGCACCAGCGCCGGCACATCAAACAGCCCCGGATCGCGTTTGCGTTTCTTGAGGTGGATCTCGAAGATCTGCTTCCTGGCCGCCGCCGATGGCAGGTCCACGAAGAAGATCTCATCGAACCGGCCCTTGCGCAACAGCTCCGCCGGCAGCGCTTCGATGTTGTTCGCCGTCGCCACCAGGAACACCGGCGCTGCGTGCTCCTGCATCCATGTCAACAGCGTCCCGAACATCCGCTGCGACAACCCCCCGTCGGTCGACTGGCTCGCCGCCGATGCGAACCCCTTCTCGATCTCATCGATCCACAGCACGATGGGCGCCATCGCCTCCGCCTGCCGCAGCGCGTTCCGCAGCCGGTTCTCGCTCTCACCGACGTACCGGTCGTACAGCACGCTGGGATCCATCCGGAGCAGCGGCCGCTCCCACGCGGTCGCCACCGCCTTGGCGCACAGGCTCTTGCCCGCCCCCTGCACCCCCAGGAGCAGCATCCCCCGCGGAGGATCGATCCCGAACTCCCTGGCCTTCTCCCCGAACCCCTTTTCCCGGGCCGCGAGCCACGCCTTCAGCACACCCAGCCCGCCGATGTGGTCCATGCTCGCCGGGGATTCCACATACTCGAGCAATCCCGACATCTGCAGCATCCGGCGCTTGGCCGACAGCACACCCGCCAGGTCGCTGGCATCGAATCGGCGATCGTCTGACACCACATCCAGGATGATCTGCCGGGCCTGCCTGCGCGTCAGGCCGCGCAGGTTGGCGATGATCGCCGTGAGCTGCCCGCGTGTGATTTCCACCGTGACCGGCCGCTGGCGACCGGCGTGCCGCACGGTGCTCTTGACCAGGTCCTCCATCTCATCATCGGTCGGCAGCGGGATCGTGATCCGGGTGCTCACCGAATCGACGATGGGCAGGGCCGATTCCTTGCAGTCGATCATGACCATGACCCCCCCGAGTCGGCGGAGCTTCTCGACCGCCTCGCGCCAGGCCCGCAGTGTGCGCGGATCGGCAGCCAAGTGCTCGGAGAGATCCATGGCGATCACGAGCGCGGGCGAGTTCAGGCCGATCGCGATGTGCAGGAGTGCGTTGGCGGCGTCGGTGGTCTTCTCGACGCCCTGAGCGTTCTCGAGGACCGCCTCGCGGATCCCCTCGGTGATGGTCCAGATCTTGATGTCGGTGAGCTTGGCGAGGTGCGCGGCCTCCATCACGTGTGCGAGGGCATCGTTTTCATCGTCTGTGACGATGCGGATGCACGGGTGACGGGCGGCCAGGACGAGGTTGAGCGGGGAGCGGTCGGCCATCGCCCGGTAGCCTACCAGTACTCGCCATCGGCGAATACGGGCTGGCGCGTCATGGACACGGAGGTGGGGGCGGCCACCTTCGGGCAGGCACCGGGGATCCAGCCCGTCTTCCAGCCGAGCTGGAACCGGCGAGTCCAAGCCTGCTTCTGCTTGGCCGCATCCACATCGAGGTACTGCTCGGCCTCCATCCGCAGGCTCTGGCCCACGACACCGACGTTGAACTTCAGCAGCCGCTCCTTGTGCTCCCCGTGCTTGGGCATGTTGATGGAGGGGATGTCATGGACCTCGATCACCAGCACGCCGCCCTTGTCCTTGAGGTACGAGCGCACGCGATCGGCCTTGGCGGCGTCGTTGTTGGCGGTCCCCAGCTTCTCAGGCGGGACCGCGAGGCCGTCCTTGTCCGTGAGCTGGACGCTTCCCTTGAGGTTGAACTCGCCGATCCCGTGCACGCTGTTGTACGCGTAGATGTACCGTCCCGGCCAGATCTTGAGCGTGTTGCTGAGCGGGTTGTGCTCGTACATGTTGGTTTCGAAGTCCCACCACTGGTTCTTGTGGTGCTCGCGCATGAGGATCAGCTCGTGCCAGTCCAGGAGCGGCGTCTCGACGTACTTCTCGAGCGTGGCCGGCTTGTAGCGCATCCAGAAGCGGGCCCGGAAGTTGGTCCCGTAGAGCTCGGTGGTGTCAAAGTCGGAGAACGAGCCGACGAGGCGTTCGAGTGTCCATGTACCCATGGTTGACCTTTACATATGCGTGCGGGCGACACCGGACGGCTTGAATGGACCTGGTTGATGGTGGGGCGGCAGCTTAACCGACATCGCCGAGGTATGCCGCGAGCACATCGTTGGCGGCCTTGAGATCCCGGATATCGATCATCTCGGTCACGGTGTGGATGTACCGGGTGCCGACGGTGATGCCGATCGCCCGAGCGCCGGCGGCGGCCTGCTGGGCGGCAGCGCCATCCTGACCGCCGGCGGCGAGGATCGTGCGCTGGTAGGGGATCTTGCGCTTCTTGGAGAGCGCTTCGAAATCGGAGACCAGGCGGTAGTCGGCGATGAAAGAGGAATCCTTGATGTGCAGCCCATACCCGCCGCCGTGGCGGGTGACCCACTCCTCCTCGGGGACGCCGGGGGTGTCGCAGGCGAGCGTGACATCGATGCCCAGGCCGATATCGGGCTGGACGGCGTGGCTTGCGGTCTTGGCACCGCGGAGGCCGACCTCCTCCTGCACCGTGAATGCGACGTGGATCTCGCAGGCGTGGCCGGTGCCGGCCTTGTCCAGGGCGCGAATCGATTCGATGCCCAGCCAGCAGGCGATCCGGTTGTCGAGGGCCTTGGAGACGAACTTGTGTCCGACCTGGATCGCCGGCTCGTTCATGACGACGTAGTCGCCGACCTTGATCTGCTTCTTGACTTCCTCTGGGGTGAGCCCGACATCGACGAAGAACTCCTTCACCTCGGGGACCTTCTCGCGATCCTTGGGGCTGGAGATGTGGATCGGCCGTCCGCCGGGGTTCATGACGCCGGGGAGATCCCCATCGTCTGTGACGACGGTGACGCGGCGGGAGAAGAGGTTGCGTGTGTCGAAGCCGCCGGCGGGGTTCATCCAGAGGAATCCGTTCTTGTCGATGCTGGTGACGTAGAACCCGATCTCATCCATGTGGCACAGGAGCATGACGCGGCTGGGGCGATTGCCCTTGGCGCCCTTCCTCTCCTTGGTCTTGCCCTTGGCGGACCTGGGATCCCGTCGGCAGATGAGCGAGCCCATCGGGTCGGTGTGGATCTCATCGAAGAGGGCGTTGCCGGAATGGCCGGGCTTGGCGATCTCTTTCTCGATGAGGGCGCGGACGCGTTCCTCGCGGCCGGGGACGCCCGGCACTTCGCAGAGGCGCTTGAGCAGGTCGAGGTTGACTTCCTGGGAGGCTTTGCTGGCCATCGTGGCGGCTCCGTTCCGAGGGGCCGCTCGCGTGTGCGGGCGAGCGGTCTCCAGGGCCACGATGATACCGCCGAGCGGCCTGATTCGTCGATTCCGGGCTGCGGGGGATCGCTTTCTGAGCCGGGATCAGTCGCTGATGCCCGACTCCTTCCACTTGAGCACCCGGACCTTCCGGGTCGCCTGGACCGAGGATTCGAATGCGCCCAGGTCGATATCGGCGCTGCCGTTGCCATCCCCATCGACAGGACGGGCGGCGCCGGCGATGTCCACGTCCGGGGCTCCGAGCGGGGTGCCCTGGTCGATCCCGACGGACCCGGTGAGCGAGAAGTCTCCCTCTCTGGCATCGGCGAACGTCGGCGTCTGGTCGAAGATGATGTTGCTCATCTTGGGGGCGGTGATCCAGCCGCAACTGTCCGCGCTTCCGGTGCGGCAGGGGTTGTAGGTGCTGCCGTAGGTCAGCAGCCCATCGATCACTCCGTTGGGGATGGAGATGTACGGCGTGATGTAGGAGTCTCCGGCGATGTTGTTGGTGATCGTGCCGACGGCGTTGCGGGTGGCGTAGATATACAAGGGGTAGTAGCAGCCGACGGCGGTGTTGTTGGAGATGTTGAGCGCCGACTTGCTCCCGGTGGAGTAGCAGTACGCGTAGATGCCCAGGTAGGCGTCGGAGACGACGTTGTTCTTGATGGTCATCGTGATGGCGCCGGTGTTGGCGGCCATCGCGACGATGCCGTACGAGTACGTCGAGTTCCCGCGGTTGGTCGAGCTGGCGAACGTGCCGGACTTGTACACCGTCGACCGGAAGGCGTCGCCGGTCATGTTGAGCCAGTTGCCCGTGATGGTCATCGCCGAGCCCGAGGTCTGGTAGATGTACGACACGTGACCGGACGTCGGGGAGCGGAGGAACTCGTTGTCCGTGAGCGTGAAGTTGCCGCAGTCGGCGAAGTAGACGCCCCATGTGGGGGCGACCGCCAGCGTGCACGAGTCGAACTCCATGTCGGAGATCTTGCTCCTGCCGGAGTAGATGTTGGCGTTGGTCTGTCCCTGGATGGTCAGCCCCTGGAACGACCAGTGCGAGCCGCCGTTGATGAGGATCCCGTGCTGACGGACGCCCTGGCCGTCGATGACGACGCCGCCTTCCAGGGAGCCGGTGAAGACGCCCAGTTCATCTCCGATGAGCCGGACGGGCTTGTTCTGGCTCCCGCTCTTGACGTTGGAGGGGAGCGTGACCGTCTCGTTGTATGAGCCGGGTGCGACATAGATGGTCGTGCCGGGCCTCGTGACGGTGTTGACGGCCTTCTGGATGGTCCTGAAGGCGTTGTCCATCGAGAGGCCGTTCTTGGCGTCGTTTCCCGTAGGCTTGACGTAGTAGATCGCGGTGTCGGCGGAGGCCTTGTCGCGAGCGGCCTTGGCGCGCTTCTTGTCCCTCCTTTCCTGCCTGAGCTTCCTGCGCTCCTCTTCCTTCTCTTTCTTCTTCTGCTTCCTGACGTCGCGATCGTCGTCGCCATCGCCCTTCTTACTGCTTGAGTTCTTCTTCTTATCGTCGTCGTTGCTCTTCTTGTCGCCCGAGCTCTTCTTCTCCTTCTTCTTCTCATCGTTATCGTTATCGCGATCTTTGTCGTCGTCATCGCCCTTCTTGTCAGCTGAGCTTTTCTTCTTCTCATCGTCATCATCGCCAAGCGCGGTGCTCGCGGCGCTGTTGGTCTGGAAACTCTGTCCGTGCGATGGGATCGCAATCCCGAGTGCCACGAGGATCGTCGCAAGTCGAAGGATGGCGTTGTTCGGGTCTGTTCTCACGGCAGTCTCCGGGTGTGGGTACGTATCACATGTATCGATTTGGCATATCCACCGATCCATGCGCGGATGGCATTTGCGAGTGGTGCCAGTGGTGGAAGCGCGATCGGCGCGGTCGGGAGGGTTATCGGAGCGCGGCGGGGCCTTGAGAATGCGGATCTTTCCGGACCGGGGACGCGACCCCTACGCTGGCGATATGACGGTCCAAATCACGGATACCCAGTGGATTGCGGGGCTTGATCGCGATGGCGCAGGGATGGTGGAAGGGGTCTTCGATGAAGCAACTGTGGCAGCGCTGCGCAGCGAGGCCGAGCGCCTGCTCGCCGGGGCCGCGCCGCAGGCATCCGCGGCGTGGTGAGGCGATCCGAGGTGCTTGGCGAGCTGGCTTATGGCGATGCCGTGATGGGCCTTGTGCGTCGAGCCATCGGTCCCGAGGTGCGGCTTGTGCGATCGATCCTCTTCGACAAATCTCAGGATGCCAACTGGGATGTCGCCTGGCATCAGGACGTCACGATCGCGGTCACCGAGCAGCGCGATGTTGAGGGTTTCGGGCCGTGGTCGGTCAAGGCGGGTGTACCGCATGTCCAGCCGCCGGCATCGGTGCTTGCGGGGATGGTGACGGCCCGAATTCATCTGGATGACTGCCCGGAGGACAACGGAGCGCTGTGGATCGTCCCCGGATCACATCGCGGGGCATCCTGCGCGAGCGTGAGATCGATCTTTATGCGTGCGAGCGGGAGCAGCGCGTATGCGAGGTGCTCGCCGGCGGCGTCCTGCTCATGCGGCCGCTGGTGCTGCATGCATCGCGCAAGTCCGCACGGCCGCGGCATCGGAGGATCCTTCACCTGGAGTATGCCTCCGCCGAGCTGCCGGGCGGGCTTGAGTGGGCGCAGGTCTAGGCGTCAGAGATTCAGGTCTTGTCTCGGGAGTTGCCGGGAGATGAGTGCCTGGTCGATGCGGCGGCTCGCGCTGCACGCAACTGGGCAAGCTTTTCCTTCAGGCCCTTCTCAGCGCCAAGTTCCGTCGGCCGGTAGTACTCGCGATCCACACCCAGGTAGTCCTGCCCGGAGACCCCGCCGATGCCTGCGATTGCCTCGATATCGTGCGAATACACGTAGCGATCTCCGCCGCGTGTCGTGCTGTTGGCCGACATGTCGGAGGCCTTGCGAACATTGCCATCCTTGATGAACACCGGCACGGGGACCGTGCGGCCTGACTTGACATCCGCCATCGCCTCATCGATCGCCAAGTAGCTGGCGTTGCTCTTGGGGGCCATCGCCAGGTAGCATGCGCACTGGCTCAGGGTGATGCGGGCCTCGGGGAGGCCGATGCGTTCGACCAGCTCCCAGCAGGCGGCGGCGACCATGATGCCGCGCGGATCGGCGTTGCCGATATCCTCGCTTGCGAGGATCGCCAGCCTTCGGGCGATGAATCGCGGATCCTCCCCGGCATCGAGCATGCGGGCGATCCAGTAGACGGCGGCGTCCGGATCGCTGCCGCGCACGGATTTGATCATGGCGCTGATGATGTCGTAGTGCTCATCCCCGGTGCCGTCGTAGACGGCGGCCTTCTGCTGGATGGAGTCTTCGGCGATCGTGCGATCGATGGAGAGTGAAGAAGTGACGGTGTGACGAAGTGACGGAATGACGGAGTGGGCTTCTGTGGTTGCGCTACTGGAGAGGACGGCGACTTCCAAGGCATTGAGAGCCCGGCGGGCATCGCCATCGCACTTGATCGCCCAGACCTTCAACGCGTCATCGGTGATCGTGATTGGCAGCTTGCCGTAGCCACGGATGGGGTCGGCGATCGCGCGGCGGATGAGGTTGGCGATGTCCTCTTCGGTCAGCGGCTCGAGGCGCAGGAGGGTGCTGCGGCTGACGAGGGCGGAGTTGACCGCGAACAGGGGGTTCTCGGTGGTGGCGCCGATGAGCGTGATGACGCCGCGTTCGACATCTCCGAGCAGGACATCCTGCTGGCTCTTGCTGAAGCGGTGGATCTCATCGAGGAAGAGGATGGTGCGGCGGCCGGAGTTCTCGATGCGGGCGATCGCCGAGTCGATGATCTCCCGGATGCGTTTGACGCTGACGTTGGCGGCGTTCTCGCGTTCGAAGTGGCGATCGGTCGCGGCGGCGATCACCTCGGCGAGGGTGGTCTTTCCAGTGCCGGGGGGCCCGTGGAGGATGAGGCTGGTGAGGGAGCCGGCGCGGATCATCCGGCGGAGGAGCTTGTCCTGCCCCAGGATGTGCCCCTGGCCGATGACCTCATCGAGGGTCCGGGGCCGCATCCGGACCGCCAGCGGCTCTACGGCACGGCGTGCATCGGCCCTTTTTGAGGCCCAGAGGTCGCTCACGGTCAATGGTAGACATCCGTTCGCCTCGCTCAGGCTGCACAGGTAGGCACGGGTGGCTGGGAAGAAGCCCTTGAAGCCTCGATTTTGTGCTAATGAACGCTAACATCGACGTAGTGTCCCTCCCATTGCTGGTCATCCTGCTGCTGGCCCTTTTGGCGGCCCTGGGCGTGTTGTCGCATCGGCTGATGGACAACCCCAGGGTGGATGTGAATTGGGGGCTGGCGATCGCGGGGGCGCGGATCTATGCCCGCCTGGTACACCGGCTGCGGATCGAGGGGCTTGAGAACGTGCCGGTGAGCCGTGAGCCCGGACCCTTGATCCTGGTGGTCAACCACACGGCGGGGGTTGATCCGCTGCTGGTGCAGTCGGCGTGTCCGTTTGAGATCCGCTGGATGATGGCGGCGGACATGCAGGTTGAGGCGATGAAATGGGCGTGGGAGTGGCTGCGCGTGATCCGGGTGGACCGGATCGGGCGTGATACCACCTCAGCGCGGGAGGCGATCCGGCACCTGGAGCAGGGCGGGGTGGTGGGGATTTTTCCGGAAGGTGCGATCGAGCGTCCGCCCCGGCAGGTGCGGCCGTTCTTCCCTGGCGTGGGCTTGCTGATCGCCCGGTCGGGAGCGCCGGTGCTTCCGGTTGTGGTCGATGGGACCCCGCATGGTCGGCACGCGTGGGAGAGCCTGTTCCGGACATCGCGATCCACGGTCCGGTTCTTTCCGCTGGTGCGCTATTCGGAAGGATCGGCGGGCGAGATCACGAGGGACTTGCGGGACAGGTACATCGCGTGGACGGGGTGGCCGGCGAACGACACGCCTCGGGCGAACCCTGGGGTCGAGGTGTCGGAGCCCCAGCGGCACGGCGGCGCGCAGCTCTCGCACGCGTGAGATACGCTGTCGTCATGCCTCTTCGATTGAACCTCAGCTCGGCGATGCGTGGTCTGTTCGCGGGCGGCCTGATTTTGGGGGTCGTGGCGGCCGGCGGATGCTCCTCGACACAGAGCAAGGAAGTGCAGATCCCCGAGGGCCAGTACCCGCAGGCGTTCGAGGCGGCTCGTGAATCGCTGCGCGAGATGCGATTCCGCCTGGATCGCGTGGACGCAGCCTCGGGAGTGATCGCCACAAGCGCCAAGTCGTCCGCGGGGCTCGCGACCCCTTGGGATGGGGAGCAGTCGGGCATCGACCAGGAGTGGGAGGATTTCATCAACCACCAGCGGCGAACGGTGCGGATCACGTTCGAGCCGGCGCAGATCGCCGGTGAACCACCGGCGCGGCGCGAGCCAGGATCGGCCAAGAGCGTGCCGCTGGTGGATCTGCGGGATGTCACGGGGCCGGTGCTGGCGACCGTCGATGTCACTGTCGAGCGCATCCAGCGGCCGGGGTGGCAGGTGAACACCAAGTCGGTGAACCAGAGCACGTTCACGCGTGATCCGGTGCTGTCGAGCAAGGGGATGTTCCCGACGTATTCGGTCGAGCTCGAGCCCGATGACCGGCTCGCGGGGCGGATCGCCGAGAGCATCCGGCGGAAGCTTGAGGGGCAGTAGCGGTGTTTCGCGGTGGGCTGATCCCCGTGCTGACTTGATTGTCACATCGCGGCGATAGCCGTGCGGCTGATGTTCACAAGTCAGTTAACGTGATCTCAGATTGTTCACAACTCCTGTGAACATGTCTCTGGCCCCTCGTGCAAGCCACAGGTTCGCCGCCGAAACGATCAAGAACAGACGAAGAGAAAAAAGCCTTGCAACCGAGGGGGGGGGGGGGGGCGAGTGGTCTGAGTCAGAAGTATGCAGACAGAATCTCTTGACAGAAGCGATGATGTCGTCGGCGGACTTGGTCCATTGGAAGGGCGTGGGCGTATCGTTGGCGGCGTCGAGGTATGCGGTGACCGCGTC
>JADLBU010000083.1 GCA_020847535.1 Phycisphaerales bacterium | reverse complement strand
CGGTCCGATGTTCTGGGGATGAGAACCAAGGGCACCCCGGCGGAGCTGGAGGCCCGGCGGCTTCGCGCGGCGGAGCTGCTGGGCCGGGGCAAGGGGACCAACGAGGTGGCGAGGCTGGTGGGCGTCTTGATCGAGCATGCGCGGGGGAAGAACGCGCTGAAGCGCGGGGGTGGAGCTGCTGCGCGAGGCGATGCAGATGCGATCGGAGCGGCTGGGAGATGACCACCCGGTGACGATCAACTCGATGAGCAACCTGGCGGCGATCGTTGCGAAACTTGGTCGCGACGGGGAGGCTCTGTCCCTGGCGGAGCGGGCCCTGGCGGGGCGACTGAAGTCATGGCCGGCGGGACATCCGTTGATCACGAGTTCCCGGGTTCAAGTGGCGGAGCTGCTCATGCGGTTGGGACGAGATGGGGAGGCCGAGTCGCTGCTGCTCGCGGCGTGGGCGGGGGCCGAGTCGGACCCTGGGACAAGCGTCGAGATCCGTGGGAAGGTGCTGCGGCGGCTGGTGGAACTGTATGAGCTGAGGGGGCAAGGCGATCGGGCGGCGGAGTATCGCGGGGCTGTAGAGAGGCTCGAGAAAGCCTTGGGCGGGGGGTAGTTTGCGGGTGCTATCTGATCCGGTCATTGGCCCCGTGATGGCACCGGCCGTCGAGGGAGCATGGGTATCGTCGAATCGCTCTTTCCCGTATCATCATGCAATCTCGGGTTTGTTCTCACACTTTCTCCAGGAGTGATTTTCATGCGACATCCCACCGCCGCGAGCGTTCTGTTTCCGACTGCAATGGTCCTGGCAGCGCTGGCTGGGTGTGCCGCGGACTCCGGGAATGGGTCGGGCGCCACTGCCTCGACGCCGGGGAGTTCTACTGGAACTGAAACGGCCACGGCGGCCGCGACGGACCTGGAGAGGGCCGGGTCGTACGCCGTGATTGATGGGAAGAAGGAGCCGATCCCGCAGATCCCGATGGGGGATCCGGCGACGATCGCGAGGATCATCGATGAGGGGAAGAACCGCAACCGGGTGATGGATCACCTGACGCATCTCTCGATCGATATCGGCCCGCGGCTGACGGGGTCGAGCAACCTCGAGACGGCGAACCGGTGGACGAGGGACCAGTTCGAGGCGTGGGGTCTTTCGATCCCAGCCTTCGGGGGGGTGGATGGCCAGGCGTCGACCGACAGCAGCCTGCGCGGGCTGTGGCAATGGGGCCAGATCGCGGTGCGGTTTGATCGCGGGCCATCGACGGGGAAGGTGTTGGCAATCCGGAACCCGGAGAGCGACACCCCGGAGTATCGCACGGTTCGCGACATGGAGTTCACCTCGCTGGCGTGGTCCCCGGGGACGAGCGGCCCGGTGCGCGGGCCGGTGGTGAAGATGCCGGAGAACGAGGAGCAGCTTTCGGGGATGAAGGACAAGGTCAAGGACTCGTGGGTGCTGATCAAGCCCACTCCCGGCGGCCGACGCGGGATCATCAGCGGGGCGGGGGCGCGGCTTTCGCTCTACAACGACATCCGGAAGAAGTGGAAGACGGGCGAGACCGCCGAGACTGCGCCGGCGGTGGATAAGGATGTGACGCGGTACGAGGGGACGCTGATCGGCGGCCAGGCGCGCGATGGGATGCCGTTTACGCTGGATGTGAAGCTCGTCGATCCCACCGCGGTGACTGGGACGATCTCGCTGGGCGGCTTCCGGACCAGCCAGATCGAGGGCGGGACGTTTGATGCGCAGACGGGGGAGCTGAAGTTCAGGACCGAATCGCAGCGAGGCACCCGGGAGTATGCCCTCAAGATCGAGGGGGACACGATCAAGGGTCAGACGGAACTGCCGGACAACGGCGGGACGATCGCGTACTCGGGCAAGAAGGTGGCGATCGAGGAGCCCAAGAAGGGCCCGACGATGGAGGAGAAGGTGCTGGCGCTGGAGCCGGCGGGGTGGATCCTGCCGTCGAGCAGCGACCTTGTGACCACGGGCGGTGTGCCCGGGTGGGACAAGCTGGACATGTCGAACCCGGCGAGCGATGTCATCGTGACGGTGCGGCAGTCGGACTACGACTGCATGAACTCCCGGATCGCCGATGGGACTGCGGTGTTCGCGGAGTTCGATCTGCAGCACACGTTCACCAACGGGCCGATCCCGGTGTACAACACGATTGCGGAGATCACGGGGACAGAGCTTCCCCACGAGGTCGTGATCGTGTCGGGGCACCTGGACACGTGGAACGGGCCGGGCAGCCAGGGGACGACGGACAACGGGACGGGCAGCGCGGTGACGCTGGAGGCGGCTCGAATCCTCATGGCGGCCAAGGCCAAGCCCAAGCGAACGATCCGCTTCATCCTGTGGACGGGCGAGGAGCAGGGGCTGCTGGGCGCGGTCGCGTACGTAAAGGCACTCAAGGAGCGTGGGGAACTGGACAATGTCTCGGCGGTGTTCGTCGATGACGGCGGGACCAACTACGAGGGCGGGCTGCCGTGCGTGGAGTCGATGGAGCCGTACCTTGCGGCGGCGACCGCTCCGGTGAACGGGCACTTCTACAGCGAGACGGACAAGAAGTTCCTGGATGTGAACATCCACCCCGGGCAGGTCTTCACGCAGGTCATGGGAAGCGATCACAACGCGTTCATGCGTGAGAGGATCCCGGGGTTCTTCTGGGATGAATCGGGACGTGCGGTGTACAACTACACGCACCACACGCAGCATGACAAGCTAGACCAGGCGATCCCGGAGTATCTGCGGCAGTCGGCGACGTGCGCGGCGGTGACGGCGTACAACCTGGCGTGCGCGCCGGAGAAGCTGCCGCGTCCGACGGAGACAGAGTGGCCGCAGGGTGGCCGGCGCCGCGGAGGTGGCGGCGGAGTGGGCGGAGGTGGCGGTCAGACGCAGACGCCGGCGGGTGCCTCGGAATCGAGCACTCAGCGGCCGGCGGATGGCGCCGGTGCGAGCAACTGAATCGCCCGAGACGATGCGGCTGCGATGACGGAGGCGGGTTCGCGGTGCCCTCGCACGCGCTGAATCTCGATGCGCACTATGGGCGCTGAGCTTGATCACATTTTCATCTGCGTAAGCACAGGGGGGCGCGAGGCGGATGCGCTGATCGCCTGCGGGATGACGGAGGGGTCACCCAATCGACATCCCGGGCAGGGGACGGCGTGCAGGCGATTCTTCTTCGCGAATGCGTACCTGGAACTGCTGTGGGTGAATGATGAGGCGGAGGCTCGCGGAGCGATTGCCGGGCCGACGCATCTGTGGGAGCGGTGGAGTGGGCGAGCGGGCGGGGCATGCCCGTTCGGGATCCTGCTGCGGCCGGATGGAGAGTCCGACACGTTGCCGTTCACGGCGTGGGAGTATCGGCCACCGTACTTGCCGGCGGGATTGAAACTGCACGTCGGTGAGAATGCAGTGAAGTTCGCGGAGCCGGCGCTGTTGTTCATGCCCATGGGGCGGAGGCCCGACATGGCGCCCGAAGCCACGCGGCAGCCGATGGAGCACCCGGGAGGGTTTCAGAAGATCACGCGCGTGCGGGTGATGGGGCCTTGGGATGAGGCTGTTTCACCCGAGATGCTCGATACCGCACGGACCGGCGAGGTCGAGTTCGCGCAGGCCGATCGGTATCGCGTCGAGGTCGGATTCGATGGTGAGGCGCAGGGACGGCGGATCGAGATCGCGGGGCTGCCGCTTGTGGTGTGTACATGACGGATGCGCGTGGCCTGGAAGCCCCCGCCGCACGAAGCGGACATAGCGTCAGCGCGAGGGATTGTTGATCCAGCCGTAGGGCAGCAGGTCGGAGTAGTTCTGGACCCATCCGGTGCGGCCGGAGAAGTAGAGATCCCAGGTCTGCATGTCCCCCGCTTCTTCGAGATCCTCGCGGCCGCTCGCGGCGGGCGGACGGAAGAGCCTGGCCGTGCCGTCGATGTAGGTGATGTAGCCGCCGCGATCGTGCCGCGGGGAGACCTGGTCGTTGTTGAGCCAGCGGGCATCGAGGTACTTCTGGTTGAGGAACCAGGTGCTCTCCTCGATGAGCACGGGAAGCGCGGCGAAATCGGCCAGGTCCTCGCGGCCCTTCTCCCACGAGAGGTTGACATCACTTTCGTGCCCCTTGCCGGCCTTGACGTAGGCAGCGCGGGTCGTGAGGCTCAGGCGAGCGCCCTGGGCGTTGCCCATCATGGTGTAGTCGGTGTCGAGCTGGCGGAAGCCGCCCCAGAGCTTGTCCTTGCCGGTGGTGCTGTTGGTCTTGCGGCGCTTGTTGGTGGGGCATTCCAGAACCATGTTGGATTCGGAGACGTACGGGAAGAACTGGCCGGGGGATGTGCCGTTGTAGTCGGGGAAGCGGAGCCACTTGTTGGTCTCCCAGATGCGCTCCTTGCAATCGTTGGCGTAGAGCGTCATCGCCGTGCCGAGGGATCGCATGTTGTTGCAGCAGAGCAGCTCCCGGGCGGCAGCGCGGGACTTGGACATCGCGGGGAGGGCAAGCGAAATCAGGAGCGAGATGATCGCGATCACGACGAGGAGTTCGATCAAGGTGAAGGCGGGGGTTGTCTGACGGTTTCGCAGAATGCGTCTCCGGTGGAAGCTTCAGAGTACCAGATTGGGCGATAATGGGAATGAGTGCCGCGGGTTGAAACGGTCACTTAAATGGACGGGGTGCTCGCCCGCCCGTTTCACGGGCGGATTGTGCAAGGAAGCATCATTTCAGCCGCTGCGCGGCTGGCAACCAACGTGCGCCGATTTCAGCGGCGAAAGACAGTGGACAGAGGAAGTGAGATGAACTTGGCCAGCGAGCCAGGAGCAATCAGCGGGAGGCCGGCGGCGAGACAGTGGCGGCGGGGGGTTGCGCCTGAGAAGCGGGTTGCTCCTGTTCGCGTCGGCCGCGGGTGAGGAGGAGCCGGCGCTGTTCGAGGGCGGCGGCCTCGTCGAAGGTGTCGCTGAGCTGGTCCCGGTGCTCCTGGATCCAGGTCTGCATGTTGCCGCCGATGTGGCGGTTGAAGTGTCGCAGGTCCCAGATGACCGAAACGCCGGGGGAGTTGGTGGCGATCAGGCGGCGGCCGCGCTGGTCGAAATCCAGTGCCCAGATCTCCCATCCGTCGAGTGCATCGAGGGTGAGGACGGGGACGTCGTAGGGGACCGAGAGATCCCAGAGCATGACCTGGCCATCGGAGCTCGACGAGGCGAGCACGTGGGGCTCCTTAGGGCGGAACGCGATGTCGGTGACGAGGCCGCGATGGCCGTCGAGGCGGCGGGTGAGCTTGCCGGTGGCGACATCCCAGATATCGATCATCCGTGACCAGTTGCTGGCGATCACCTGGGAGCCGTCGGGAGAGAAGATGACGGCCCAGGGGGTGCTGAGGGGGCGGTCGAGCTCTCGCACCCGCTCACCGGTACGGGCGTCGTAGAGGCTGACCACGCCGCGGCGCCAGGTGACGGCGATCAGGTGATCATCCGGGCTGAACGCGGCGGAGAGGGCCTCGCCGCCCTCGGCGGGGATGGTGACGACGACTTCTCCATCGGGGACGCTGACGATGCGGAAGGAATCATCCCACGCGGGGATGACGAGGCGCTTGCCGGTGGAGTCGAACCGCATGCCGTCGTTGGTGGCCATCTTGTAGCCGGGCCACTGGGCGATCAGCTTGCGCTGGGAGAGGTCAAAGAGCGAGACGATGTTGTCGAGCGCAATGGAGGCGGCGAGCGAGCCATCGCGGCTGACGGTGATGGCGCGGACGCGGCGCGAGCCCTTGGTCATGGTGGTGATGAGTTCTGCGCCCGGATCTGTGAGGAGCGAGACGGTCCCATCGCCTTCTCCTGAGATGAGTTCGCCCGCGGGTGTAAACACGGCGAGCGTGCGTGCGGTGGTGGATTCGATGCGGGTGCGTCCAGCGCTCCTGTCCAGGTCCCAGGCGCGGATGATCGTGCCGAGATTGGTCCATGCGAGCAGGCCATCGGGGGACACCGCGATATCGGAGGCAGCGCCGCGATAGCCTGTGAACGACTCGGCGAGGCGCTGGGAGGCGATATCCCAGACGTGCAGATACCACCAGCCGACGACAAGCAGGCGGGTTCCATCGGGCGAGAATGCAACGCCGTTGACGGCGCCGTTGGGTGCGGAGAGCGTGGCGAGCAGTTCGCCGGTTGAGACGCGCCAGAGTCGAGTCAGCCGGGCAGAACCACCGGCGGCGATCAGCGTGCCGTCGGGCGAGTACGCGATGCGTGGCTGGCCATCGTCGGGATTGGAGATCTCGCGGATGGTCGTCAGGTCGGGGATGGAGACGATGCGGACTTTGCTGTCGGCGCTGCCGAGGAGGAGTTCATCGGCGATGGGGTTGAATGCGACGCTGCGCGTGGCGGGTCCGGTCCTTGTGGCGAGCAGGCGATCGGCGGGGGGCTGGAGCTCGGCATTGAGGAGGATGGTGGTGGCGTCGTTGAGAGCGGCGGCGAGCCGAGTTCCCGTGCGGTCGAAGGCGATGTCGACGGCCGGGGGGCCGCTCTGTCGCAGGATGGCCAGCTGCGAGCCGGTGACGGGATCCCAGATGACGATCCGGCCCTTGGCATCGGCGGTTGCAAGCCGGCCTTCACGTGAGAACGCCATGGCGGTGTGATCGACATCCGATGGGCCGAAGGCGTTGGTGCGCTCGAGCGTGGTGGTGTCGTGGATGAGGATCGCGGGCTCTCTGCCGCAGGTGGCGATCATGCGGCCGTCGGGGCTGAGACGCATCTTCGTGGCCTTGGGCCCGTTGACCAGGAGCGTGGCCATGCAGCGCTGGTGGGAGTAGAGCTCCCAGAGCGCGTAGAAGGTGTGGTGCGATTCGATGTCACGGAGGTGCTCGGGCCACAGCAGGTTCTCAGCGCCGGTGAGGTTTCCGGAGCGGCCGAGCAACCGCCCGCGCTCGATGTTGCTCGCGGAGAGTTCCTTCTCGATGCGTGCGGTGGCGGCGTCGGCTCGCTTTCTCTGGTCGTCGGCCTCATCGCGGGCCAGCTCGGCACGCCCCTTGGCCAAGCTCTCGGCGACGGCAAGCCGCTCGTACTGGTCGGCCTGATAGCTGCGGTAGATGGCGAAGATGGTGATGGCGGCGACCAGGCAGATCGCGGCGGCGACAGCGCCCTTGTTGCGGTTGATCTGCTTGCGGAGGACGTAGAGGGCCGAGTCCTGCCGCGCGAGCACGGGCTTGCCGGCGATGAACCGGCGGAGGTCATCGGCCAGGTCGGCGGCGGACTGGTAGCGGCGGGATTTGTTCTTCTCGAGGGCGCGGGCGGCGATCGTCTCGATGTCGCCGCGCATGGCACGGTCGATCTGACCGAGTCGCGTGGGGGAATCATCCCTGATGATGCGGGCGGCTTCGGGGATCGTGGCGCTGGAGACATCCAGGGGGAGCTTGCGGGCGAGGAGCTGGTAGAGGAGGACGCCCAGGGCGTAGACATCGCTGCGGGTGTCGATCTCATCGGCGTTGCCGATGACCTGCTCGGGGCTCATGTAGGGGAGCGTGCCGATGATCTGCCCGACGCGGGTCTGCATCGTGGCTACCTCAATGTCGGCATCGGCAGCGCGGGCGACACCGAAGTCGAGGATCTTGGGCTGGCCGTGCTCATCGACGAGGATGTTGGCGGGCTTGAGGTCGCGGTGGATGACGCCGCGCTGGTGGGCGTGGTGGACGGCATCGCAGACCTTGGCGAGGATCGCCATGCAGTCGAGCGTCGAGAGCTTCTTGTCCTGGGCATATACATTCAGCGGCGGCCCGACGACCAGCTCCATCGCGATGAACGGCTGGGAGGTGGGCGCCAGGCCGTTCGCGGAGGGGGCGATCGCGGCGCCGGCGGCGTAGATCTGGGCGATCCCGGGGTGGTGAAGCCGGCCCAGGAACTCGGCCTCGTGCTCGAAGCGGCGGAGGAGCGACTTGGTGGCCAGGCTGCGGCGGACGACCTTGAGGGCGACGATCCGGCGGGGCCTGTCCTGCTCGGCGATATAGACGTTGCCCATTCCACCCTTGCCGAGGAACTTCTGGACGACAAACTCATCGATACGGGCGCCGGGCGGGAGTTCCTCTTCAACAAGAGATGGGTCGAAGTCCAGGGGTCGGAGGTGGTCGAGCTCGGAGGCGTCGAGGAAGGTCTCCGACTGGACGTGGCAATCCAGGAGCGAGGCGACTTCCTTCATGAGTTCGCGATCACCCGCGCAGCGCTCGTGGAGCTTGGATTCCCAGTGGTCCCTGGGCATCTCGGCCAGCTCGATGAAGATGGCCTCGGCTCGCTGGAGAAGGCTGCCGCTCATCGGTTCATTCCCGCGCGGGACGGATCGGGGTGCAGGGGTGCGTGTGGATTATCCATGGGCCGGGCGGTTGGCCCTGAGCAACAAACGGTATGGGCGGTATCGGCGAGATGGCCGGGATCGCGCGGGGCCACATGACTTTAAGTTATGCCATCGGGCGGAAGTACGCCCATGCTTACGCGTGTTCGGGGGTTTGAAGCCATCGCGGGCCTGACCAGGGCCTGCCATGCGTTATTACGGAGCGATGGCAGCGGCCAGCTCGACGAGTTTGAGAAGTGTTCGCCAGTTGCGGAAGGTGCTGGTCGTCCCCAGGGCCGAGTCGATGTACGGACCCGTGAGCTTGCTCTCAAGGATGCCCTTGGCGTAGTGAATGTAGATTTCCGAGCCTTGGACCGTGAAGCGGTCGTGGGGTGAGCGGCCGGGGTCGATCTTGGCGATCTGCTGGGCCGTGGGCCTGGTCGCGAGGAAGCCGACGTGGAGGAGCTTGTGGTCGATGTCGGGGGCGAAGAGCGGGTTGGAGGCGGCGATCCGGGCAACGTCGGTGCTGGTGCGGAGGATGATGTGGGGCTCAAAGCCCAGTTGCTTGTTGATCTGTGCGGAGACCTTGGCGGGGATCTCCTTGGCGATCGAACTTGGCGCTGAGAAGATGACGTTTCCGCTCTGGATGTAGGTACGGACGCCGGCCGCGCCGGCCTTGGTGAACATGGGGGCCAGGCGCGACATGGGGATCATGTGGTTGCCGCCGACGTTTATGCCGCGGAGGAGGGCGATGTATGTTTGGGCGGGCTTTGGAGATCTGGTGGGCACGCGGTGTCAGCGTAGTTTTGTTGAGCGGTATTGCCCACTTGGAGTACCGGATTCCTCCCGGGGAACGATCGCTTGCCTCTATGAACGCACCAAGCGGGAATTGCGTGGTGGGAAATCCGGCGCGGCGGTAGGCTTTGCGCGGGGCATGGTCTATGGGACCAAGTGACGGAGTGAAGGTCCTCAAGCATGACGGCAGCCAGCATCACGGGATCGGGATCGCGCCGACGGTGCCGATCGAACCGACCGCGCAAGGGATCGCCGAAGGCCGGGATGAGGTGCTGGAGAAAGCGGTCGAGGTGTTGAAGGGAACGATCACTGTCGAGGCCAAGTAACGTGGGGGCTGCTGAGCTTCTCGTGCGCCTTCGCAGAGGCCTGTGAAGAACCAGACGCGGGGCTGACGGAAGTCACCCTCCCCAACCCCTCCCTCGGGGAGGGGCCTTTGATTCAGGCCTTGCGTGCTTCGAGCTCTTCCCAGCGGGCGTAGAGCGCGGCGACACGGGCTTGAGTTTCGCCCAATCGCTTGCAGAGATCGTCGAGCTTTCGGTGGTCGGCCATGGTCGCCGGATCGGCCATCTGAGATTCGAGCTCCCGAATGAGCGTTTCGGACTTCTCGATCTGGGCTTCCATCCCGTCGAGTTCACGCTGTTCGTTGTACGTCAGCTTCTTGCGTGAGGTGGCGGCCGATGAATCTGGCGAAGCGGGGCTCGGCGATACCGCCGGACGAGGTGCAGGCTCGGACCGCATCGATTCATCATTCGAAGTGTCCCCGAACTCATCGTGCCAGTCCTGCCACTGGTTGTAGTCCGCGAAGTATCGTGCGTTGCCCTTGCCATCGAGCGCGAGGATCTGGGTTGCCAGGTCGGCGAGCATCGCGCGGTCGTGGGTGATGAGGATGACCGCGCCGGGGAACTCCTGCAGGCTGTCCTCGAGCACCTCAAGCGACGCGATGTCCAGGTCGTTGGTGGGCTCATCAAGGATCAACAGGTCGGCCGGTTCGAGCATGAGCCGGGCGATGTGGATTCGGGCCTGCTCTCCGCCGGAGAGTGCGCGAACGGGTTGTTTAAGCTGCTCATCGGTGAAGAGGAATCGCCGAGCCCAGCCCTTGACGTGCTGGGGGCGGCCGCGATAGATGACCGAATCGGCGTGAGGTGAGAGGGCATCCTGGAGCGATTGGCCGGGATCCAGCTCGGTGCGATGCTGGCTGAAGACGACGATGCGGAGCTTGTCGGCCCGCTGGATGGTGCCGGGCGCGGGGGTACCGATGGGGGTGTTGACGGCCTCGGCGGCCGCGCGGATCGCCTCGGGAGTCGGAGGATCGGCGGAGACCTCGCCGGTCAATATCTTGACAAGCGTGGATTTGCCCGAGCCGTTGGGGCCCATGAGACCCAGGACCTGGCCGGGGGAGACCAGGACATCGACATCGGTGAAAAGCCTGCGACCGCCGAGGGCCTTGGTGAGGGCGCGGGCGGAAACGAGCTTGACGGTCTGGCGACCGGTCGCGGCGAAGTCGATGCCGGCGGCTTTCTGCGGGGTGTTGCGCGCGCGAAGTTCGGCGAGCTGGTCGATGCGATCGTGGCTGGCGGTGATTCGCCCCTTGGACTTGGTGCGCCGGGCCTGGGCCCCTCGCGAGAGCCAGCGGATGTCTTCACGGACCTGGTTGGCGAGCGAGCGTTCCTGCTGGGCCTGGCCATCGAGGAACTCCTGCTTGCGGCGGAGGAACTCGGTGTAGCCGCCATCGACGGAGAACGTGCCGCGCGGGTATGAGCGGGCGAGCTCGACGATGCGGGTCGGGATGGTGTCCAGCAGCATGCGGTCGTGCGTGACCAGGATCGAGGCAGCGCCGAAACCCTTTAGGATCGACTCGAGCCACTCGATGCCATCGACATCGAGGTGGTTGGTGGGCTCATCGAGCAGGAGGACATCGGGCCTGCGGGCGAGCGCTCGCGTGATGGCGAGGCGTTTGCGCTGTCCGCCCGACAGAACAGCCGTGGGTTTGTCAAGATCCTCGAAGCCGGCGCGGCGGAGGGCCATATCGGCGGCAAGCTCGATCTCGTGGTCATCGTGCAGGTGCGGGGTTTGGCCGGCAAGCCGGGCATCGTGGAGATCGGAAGTGACCGCGGAAAGAGCCGTGGAACTCGCGGGGAAGGAGTCGGACTGAGAGATGTAGGCGATCCTGATGCCCTTGCGGATCGCCACGGAGCCTTCATCGGCGGATTCGGCGCCGGCGAGCATCTTGAGAAGAGTGGACTTGCCGGAGCCGTTGGGGCCGATCAAGGCGAGCCGCTCGCGGTCATCGAGGATGATGGAGACGCCGGAGAAGAGGGTCCGTGCGCCGAAGGTCTTGGCGAGGTCGGTGGCGCTGAGGACGTTTGCCATGGGGGGAGCGATGGTACGCGCGGGAGCAGGGGAGCGACTTTGAGATGGATCGGGCTGAGAGAAGACAGTCCGAATGATCGCTTCGTTCACCCATTTCATGGGTGAGGAGCAGAAGCAAGTGGATCGTTCCAGCGGCTACGCCGCGGGCAACCAACGAGCGCCCCTTCCAGGGGCGAAGAGGCTGGAAGCGGCAGCGAGATGTGACCAACGCGGTCTACTTGGCGGGGTCGGCGACACGGATGTCGATGAGCTGCTCGTCGCGTTCGGCGGTAAACGACTGCGGGGGAGCATCCGGAGCGGTCAGCGTGTACTTCTGGCCGATGACGAGGATCGCCGTCAAATGGTCGTTGCCGTCGAAACGCTCATCCTTGGAATCACCTTCAAAGACAACGTTGCCGGCGGCATCGGCGACCTGGATACGGGCGGCGAGCCGGCCGGAGGGGCCTGTGAGTCGGAAGCGGATGCGGGCCTTGCCCTCGGGAAGAGGCTCTGACTTGGTCGTGTAGCGGTCGGTGATGTTCACCGCACGAACGGAGCGATCGCCCCGGGTCCAGACCATGGGAAAATGGATGGAGGAATCGCGCCAAGTGACGGCGTAGATCGCCATCATCGGATCGTCGCGCTTGGCGTGCGAGGCGCGGTCGGTGAACCAGGCCTGATTCAGGTTGTCGCCCGAGGGTTCGGCAGCGCCCGTGAAGTGCCAGCCGTTGTCCCAGATCTCGACCCAGGAGTGGTTGCCGCTCTTGTCCGACCACAGAGGGGTGCCTGCGAACCGGGCAGGAACTCCGACAGCGCGGCAGGCATCGATCAGGAGGATGCTCAGGCCCGTGCACGAAGCGAGACCGGACTTGATGCTCTCGGAGGGGCATTGATCGGCCTTGGCACGCTTGGTGGAGTACTTGACGTTCAGGATCCGGTAGATCTCTCGGTTCAGGATCGCCGCTGCCTGTGATGAGGTCTTGGCATCCGCAACCAGCGATGCGAAGCGCTCGCGGAAGTCTTTTCGCCAGCTCTCGCGCGTCTCGTTGATGCTCGCGTACGGCAGGATCGCATCAAAGAAGATGTCCTCGGGGACGCTTGCGTGCCAGCGGGAGTTCCGCCAGGCGCTGTAGGACTCGGCGCAGTTTTCGAGGAGGAACGCGGCATCGAGGGTGCTGCGGTCGGCTTCGGGCAAGTGGGCGATCAGCCAGCGCATGCCGGCGGCCTGGTCGGCGGGGACATCGGCGAGCGCCTTGGCGAGCTGCGGATGGGCCTGGGTGATCTGGCCGACGGGATCGGCTGCCCGTGCCGCCGGGATGGGCTGTGCCGATGCTGTTGCGGTCAAGATCGCGGAGATGGCGGCGGCCAGCGTGATGGTGATGGGACGCATCATGTGTGTTCTCGCTGTGCGGTGCAGGTCGGGATATCAGGATATCACCAGTGACCGAAGTCGCCCGAGGGCATCGGTCCAGGCGCTGGCGTTCCGCGGGTCGTATCGCGTGGGCTGGAAGGATGCGGCAAGCACGCGCCGGATATCGGCTAGCGAGCCGGCCTTTCCCTGGGCGAGCATCTGGGTCATGATGTTGCCGGCGGCGGTTGCTTCCACGGGGCCTGCAAGCACGGGACGGGCGGCGGCATCGGCGGTGAACTGGCAGAGCAGGGCGTTCTGAGCGCCTCCGCCGACGATGTGGATCGTGCGGACCGGACCCGTGAGGGATTCGAGGGCGTCGATGACGAGGCGTGATTTGAGGGCCAGGCTCTCGAGGATACAGCGGACGATGGCGCCGTCGCTAGAGGGAGGCGCCTGGCGCGTCCGTGTGCAATACTCGCCGATCTTCTGCGGCATGTCGCCGAATTCGGAGAAGGGTGGATGATCGAGATCGATGCTCGCCGCAAGGGGCGGGGCCTGATGAGCAAGCCGCATGAGGTGGTCGAAGGTGTAGGCCTTGCCTTGGGCTGCCCAGACGCGCTGGCATTCCTGGAGGAGCCAGAGACCGGCGATGTTCTTGTGGAAGCGGATGGTGCCGGCGATCCCGGTCTCGTTGGTGAAGTTGGCGGCGAGCGCTTCGGCGGTACGGAGCGGAGCGGTGAGCTCCCGGCCGACGAGGGACCAGGTGCCGGAGCTGATGTAGGCCCAATCGGCGGATGCCGAGATCGCGGGGACGGCGGCGACCGCCGAGGCGGTGTCGTGGCTGCCGACGGCGAGCACGGGGATTGGGCCTGCGCCGGTGTCACGGGCGAGAGCTTCTGTCAGTGGGCCGATCGTGGTACCTGGTGCGGAGATCGTGGGAAGGATGCGACTGGGGATGCCGAACGCATCGGTGATGTCGGTGGCCCATGTGTTGCTTGCGGTGTCGTAGAACTGCGAGGTGCTGGCGATCGTCTGCTCGGTGCGCTTGATGCCCGTGAGCCAGAAGTTGAGGATGTCGGGCATGAAGAGCAGTCTTGAGGCGCGATCGAGCGGGTTGTCGTGTGATTGGAGGTCGGCAAGCAGCTGGTAGAGGGTGTTGAGCGGCATGAACTGGATGCCGGTGCGGGCGTAGATGTGCTCACGGGGGATGTGTGTGAGCGCCTCCTGCATCATGTCGTGGGTGCGGGGATCCCGGTAGTGATGCGGGAGCCCGAGCAGATTGTCACGGGAATCGAGCAGGCCGTAGTCGACGCCCCAGGTGTCGATGGCGATCCCGGCGAGCGCAGCCTTGGCGTGCCCGCAGAGCGTGAGAGACTGCTTGATTTCTTCGAGCAGGCGAGGGGCATCCCAATACAGGCCTGTCGGCCGTTCGAGGGGTCCGTTGAGGAATCGATGGACCTCGCGGAGGGTGAGGCGCTCGCCGTCGAAGGAGCCGAGGACACCGCGGCCGCTGGAAGCGCCGAGGTCGATCGCGAGATATTCGTGGGTGGAAGGCATGGAGACCGGTAGGCAGCAAGGAAAGGCGAAGATTCACCGCAGAGACGCAGAGGGGGATGAGGAAGACGAATCAGAATCCAGTTGTGTGATGCCTGCTGGTTGAAGCGGGAGCATGTTATCTCGCAATTCTCCCGCCCTGATCACACAAGTCCTGCTGGCCTTTCTCATCTTCCTCTGCGTTGCAAGCTGTTTCACGCGTACGAACCCCCAGCGGCTGGCTTTCGGGACTTGCGATCCGCGGCAGCGCGGGCGAGGTAACCGCTCTCGCGGAAGGCGAGCAGGGGATCGGCGGGGAGCTTGCGGGACTTGCGATAGTCCGCCAGGAAGGGGCGCACATCGGTCGCGAAGGCATCCTTGAGCGCGCGTTCGGCGAGCACGACGTCATCGCGATCCCCGGCGGCGGCGGCGGCGGCATGATCGACGAGCATCGCCTTGGTGAAATACTCCTGAGCGGTCACCACCGTCTCGATCATCGCTTCCATCTTGGGCTTGATGTTGTGGGATTGATCGATCATGTAGGCGATCGGCAGGTCCTTGCCTGTCTCGCGTTCGGCGAGCACGATCTCGTGGAAGATGCGGAAGAGTTGATAGGGATCGATGCTGCCCATGGTGAGATCGTCATCGGCGTACTTGCGGTCGTTGAAATGGAATCCGCCGAGCAGCCCCTCATCGATGAGGAAGGCGACGATGTGCTCGATGTTGCAGCCGGGGAGGTGGTGGCCGGTGTCAACCAGGACCTTGGCTCGCGGGCCGGCAGCGCGGGCGAGCGCAGCGGCCATGCCCCAGTCGGCGATATCGGTGTGGTAGAAGGCCGGCTCGAAGGGCTTGTACTCGACGAGCATGGTCATGCCGGGTGGCATGGAATCGTGAACGTGATGGAGGGCTTCGGCGAACCATCGCTTGCGCTGGCGGATGTGGCCCTGGCCGGGGTAGTTGGTGCCATCGGCGAACCAGAGGCTGAGAAGATCGGAGCCGACTTCCTTGCCGATCCTGGCGCTGTCAAGAAGATGACCGATCGCCTTCTGCCGGATCACCGGATCCCGGTTGGAGACCGAGCCGAGCTTGTAGCACTGGTCCTGGAAGACGTTGGGATTGATGGAGCCGATTCGGATGCCGAGGGATCGGGCCTTGGCGGCGATCGCGGCGGGGATGGTGTTGGCTGGAAAATCCCAGAGGACGTGAACGGCGATGCTGGGGCAGCAGCCGGTGATCGCGTGTACCTGTGCGGCATCGGCGAGTTTGTCATCGATCGTGATCGCCGCCGCATCCTGGAGAAACTTGCCGAAGCGGGTGCCGGTGTCGGCGTAGCCCCAGGAGGGCGTTTCGATCTGGAAGCGATCCAAGCGATCGCTGAGGGCCTGCTCGGTGAGTCCTGGGGGCAGTTTCATGGGTAGGCGGGAGTGTACAGCAGGGCGATGGCAGGAGGCGACGCTAGACTTGGCCCCGATGGACTCTGTCAGCGTTCATGCTCGCCGCGAGGCACTTCTGGCGCTCAGCCGTGAGTTGGGGCGCGAGGATCGTAAGTTGGCGATCCTGGGGGAGGGGAACGCCTCAACGCGGGTTCCGACGGGCGGTGGCGGTCCGGTGATGGCGGATGGGAGGTTCCTGATCAAGGCCAGCGGCCGATCGCTGGGGACGCTCGCGGCGGATGGGGTTGTCCTGTGCGAATCAGGACCGCTGCTGGACTTAATGAATGCGGGATCCATCGACGATGAACGCGTGGATGCAGTGCTGCTGGAGAGCCGGGTTGACCAAGGGGCGGCGAAGCCTTCGGTCGAGGCGATCTTTCACGCGTACCTGCTGAGCCTGGCGGGTGTGGAGTGGGTGGGGCATACACACCCGGTGTCGGTGAACCGCATCCTGTGCTCTCCGCGTGCGGCGGAGTTTGCAATGCGGCGGATCTTCCCGGATGAAGTGGTGTGCTGTGGGGAGGAGTCGGTGCTGGTGCCCTACACGGATCCGGGGTTGAAGCTGGCGATCGAGATCCGGCGGGGTGTTGAGGGATTCAGATCGGCTCGCGGGACCAATCCCCGGGTTATCCTGCTGGAGAGCCACGGCGTCATCACGCTGGGGCGAACCGACAGCGCGGTGCTCGCGGGGATGCTGATGATGCAGAAGTCGGCGGAGATCTGGATGGGAGCGGCAGCGCTGGGCGGGCCGGTGTTCCTGGATGAATCGGATGTCCGGCGGATCGCCGGGCGAACGGATGAGCATTATCGCCAGCGGGCGTTGAACCTTTGACCTTCGTGGCTTTTGTCCTTCGTGGCTCGAGAGGAGTTGGTTGAGCGTGGCCGACTGCAAGTCATTCCGTTTCGTGAACTACTCCTGGGACGATCCGCACGCCGCGAGCCTGGATCCGCTCGGGAGGCTGGTGTATCGCTCCAACATCCTCGGGCGTGACCAGCGGATCACCAACACCGGCGGCGGCAACACCTCGGCGAAGATCCGGGAGAAGGATCCGCTGACGGGGGATCAGGTGGAGGTGCTGTGGGTGAAGGGCTCGGGTGGGGACCTGCGCACCGCGGATCGCTCGCTGTTCGCCTCGCTCTACCAGGAGCGCTTGATCGGCCTGCAACCGCTGTACAACCGGACCGAGCCGCGCGGGGCCAAGACGCCGATCGAAGACTCGATGGTGGGCATGTACCCGCACTGCACGTTCGGATTGAACCCGCGTGCATCGTCGATCGACACTCCGCTGCACTCGTTCGTCCCCCATCGCCATGTCGATCACACGCACCCCAACGCGGTGATCTCGGTGGCGGCGTCGAGAAACGGGGCGGAGCTGACCAAGACAATCTACGGGGATCGCATCGTCTGGCTGCCCTGGCTCCGGCCGGGCTTTGAGCTTGGCCTGCGGCTCGGGCAGGCGTGCAAGGCCAACCTCAAGGCCCAGGGTGTGATCCTCGGCCAGCACGGGCTCATCAACTGGGACAATGACGACAAGGCGTGCTACGAGCTGTCGCTGGAGCTGATCGAGAAGGCGGCGGCGTACATCGAGAGCAAGGATCGCGGCGCGAACACATTCGGCGGAGCGAAGCACCAGTCGCTGCCGGCGGCGGATCGGAGGAAGATCTTCGTGCAGGTGCTGCCGTGGCTTCGCGGAAAGCTGGCGACCGGGGGCGGTGCGAACTGGCCTCGTCAGATCGCAACCATCCAGGAAGATGACACAATCCTGCGCTTTGTGAACAGCAAAGATGCCGCCCGGCTTGCGGAGCTGGGGACATCGTGCCCCGATCACTTCCTGCGGACCAAGATCAAGCCGATGCTGGCGGATTGGAACCCGGCGAGCGGGGATGTGGAATCGCTCAAGGCCGCGATCGAGGCTGGGCTGACGAAGTATCGCCAGGACTACGCGACGTATTACAACACCTGCAAGCACCCGGATTCGCCGGTAATGCGGAACCCGAATCCCAGCGTTGTGCTGATCCCCGGCCTGGGGATGATCGCCTGGGGCAAGAACAAGAGCGAATCGCGCGTCACGGCCGAGTTCTACAACTGCGCGGTCGAGGTGATGCGAGGGGCGGAGGCGATCGGGGAGTACGTGGCGCTCCCCCAGCAGGAGGCGTTCGACATCGAGTACTGGCTGCTCGAGGAGGCCAAGCTGCGCCGCATGCCGCCCGAGCGCGAACTGGCGGGCCGCGTGACGGTGCTGATCGGGGCCGGAAGCGGAATCGGCAGGGCCGCGGCGAACCGGCTCGCGAACGAGGGCGCACACATGGTGTGCGTCGATGTTGACCTGGCGGGAGCGCAGTCGGCCGCGGATGAGATCGTCAAGAAGCACGGGGCCGGGATCGGGGTCGCCGGGAGCGGAATCAGCGGTTGTGGACCGGCGATCGGGCTGTCGGCGGACATGACGCAGCGGGCGAGCGTCCAGACAGCGCTGGAAGAGGCGATCCTGGCGTACGGGGGCATCGATGATGTTGTCATCACGGCGGGAGTCTTCATCCCGCCGGATACATCGGGCCGCATCAGCGATGAGCAGTGGGCCAAGACGTTCGCGGTCAATGTCTGCGGGACATATTTCGCTGCTGAAGAGGCCGCCGGTGTGTGGAAGTCCCAGGGCCTGACCGGCAACCTGGTCCTGACGACCAGCGTCAATGCGGTGGTCGCCAAAAAGGGGAGCGTCGCGTACGACACCAGCAAGGCGGCGGCGAACCACCTGGTGCGGGAACTGGCGATCGAGCTGGCGCCGCTGGTGCGGGTCAACGGTGTCGCCCCGGCCGCGGTCATCGAGGGGAGCACGATGTTCCCCCGAGATCGGGTGATTGCCTCGCTGACCAAGTACAGCATCGCGCACTCGGCGGATGAGCCGACGCAGGGGCTGGTGGAAAAGCTCGGTGCGTTCTACGCGAGCCGGACGCTGCTGAAGAAGTCGGTGTCGCCCGCGGACCAGGCGGAGGCGATCTTCATGCTGGTGGGACCGCGGCTGGGGAAGACGACCGGGCAGGTGATCAGCGTGGATGGCGGGCTTGCCGATGCGTTCCTGCGGTGATGCCGGAGGTGGCCGGGGTTGAAGGTATCGCTGTTCATCACCTGCCTGGGGGATTCGTTCTTTCCGCGAGCGGGGATCGCGGCGGTGCGGGTGCTCGAAAGGCTCGGATGCAACGTGGATTTCCCGGAAGCGCAGACGTGCTGCGGCCAGCCGATGCACAATAACGGGATCGCCGCCGAGGCACGGGCGCTGGCAGCGCGGATGATCCGGGTCTTTGAAGGCAGCGAGCACATCGTGACGCCATCGGGATCGTGCGCGGCGATGATCCGTGATTACTACCCGGGGTTGTTTGCGGATGATCCGGCGATGCGCTTTCGGGCCGAATCGTTCGTGTCGCGCACGTTTGAGTTCTCCGAGTTCCTGCTCAAGGTATTGAAAGCCGACCTGCGGTCGCTGGGGGCTCGCTGGGAGGGGCAGGCGACGTACCACTACTCGTGCCATCTGCGGGGGATCGGCATCACCGAAGAGGCGGTGCGACTCCTGCGGCAGATCGAGGGTGTCGAGTTCGTGCCGCTGAGCATGCCCGAGCAGTGCTGCGGGTTCGGGGGGACGTTCGCAAGCAAGTATCCGCAGATTTCGGGGGCGATGGTGCGCGACAAGGTCGCACAGATCCGCGCCACCGGCGCAGGCACCTGCATCAGCAGCGAACCCGGATGCACGATGAACATCGCCGGGGCATGCCGGCGCGAGCGGTGCGACGTCACGTTCAAGAGCCTGCCCGAGATCATCGCCGAGAGCCTTGGATTGATGAACGACATCCCCGCGAGCGAGGCGGGCCGATGAGCGCTGCGCCACAGGCTGCCGGCGATCACCCGCTGCACGTGCAGTTGCCGTACGACATGCGCCCCCGGGCAGGCAAGGCGATCGGGGATGTCCAGCTCCAGCAGTTTGTCGGCAGCGCCACCTCCGGCAAGGATCGCGGTCGCCGGCAGATCTTCGCGGAGACGTTCGGTGAGCGGGCCGACGAGATCCGTAGGCTCGCCGGGGCGATCAAGCAGCACACGCTCGATCACCTGGACTGGTATCTGGATCGGTTCATCGACGCCGCCGAGAAGGCCGGGGTGCTGGTGCACCTGGCCTCGACTGCCGAGCAGGCCAACGCGATCTGCGTGAGGCTGGCGAAGGAACGCGGCTGCAAGCTGTGTGTCAAGAGCAAATCGATGGTGACGGAGGAGACCGAACTGGTCCCGCGGCTGGAGGCGGCGGGGATCGAGACGGTCGAGACCGATCTGGGGGAGTTCATCATCCAGCTCGACCACGATGCGCCCTCACACATCGTGACGCCGATGATCCACAAGGACCGGACGGCGGTCGGACGGGCGTTTGCGCGGGAGCTCGGCGTCCCGTACACCGACGATCCGCTGAAGCTGGCGCGGATCGCGCGGGACCACCTGCGACAGAAGTACCGAAAGGCGGACCTTGGGATCAGCGGAGCCAACTTCCTGATCGCCGAGACAGGATCGATCGTCCTATGCACGAACGAGGGCAACGGGCGGTTCTGCACGAGCGCACCCTCGACCCATATCGCGATCGCCGGCATCGAGAAGCTGGTCCCGCGGATGGAGCACCTGGGCGTCATGCTCAAGGTGCTGGCCCGCAGCGCCACCGCCCAACCGCTGACCTGCTATACGCACATCATCACCGGCCCGCGCGGGCACGACACCGGTGAGCACGACGGCCCGACGAGCCTGCACCTGATCCTGCTGGACAACGGCCGCACGGAGATCCTGCGGGAGGAGACACGCGAGCTGCTGAGGTGCATCCGGTGCGGCGCGTGCCTGAACGCCTGCCCGGTCTACCGCAAGGTCGGGGGACACAGCTACGGGTCGGTTTATTCCGGGCCGATCGGCGCGGTCATCACGCCGCTGCTCAAGGGACTGGAGAACTACCCCGATCTGCCGCAGGCCACCCCGCTCTGCGGGGCGTGCCATGAGGCATGCCCGGTCAAGATCGATCTCCCCAAGCAGTTGATCGGGCTGCGGAGACGCATGGCCGAGCGCGGCGTTACGAGCCTGTGGGAACGCCTGGGATACCGCGCGTGGGGTCTGAGCCTGCGATGGGGCTGGTCATACAGGCTCGCGGCGAGCGTGCAGCGCTGGGTTCTGCGCCGGCTGGCGAGCAGGGCGGGCTCGCCGGCGGGCGGCGATCGAATTGTCTCGCGCGGATGGCTTTCGCGCGGTCCGGGCCCCCTGGCTGGCTGGACGAGCCAGCGCGATTTCCCCACCCCCACCGCCACCAGCTTCCGTGAATGGTGGAAGGCTCGCGGAGGGCAAACATGAGTGCGGACGACGATCTGGAAATGAACGATCTCGGTGTCGACCGTGTGACCTTTCTCGGTGCGGTTTCACGCGCGCTTGGGCGATCCGCGCTGCAACCGCCCCAGGGGAGCCCGCCGGCCGTCGATCCGAGGATCGTTCGCGTGCTCGGGGAGGGCGATCTGGCCGGGATCTTCGCCGACCGTGCCGCCAAGTGCGGGATGGTCGTCCACCAGGTCCGCGAGGAGGTCGCCACCTCGTGCATCGCGGATTTATTGATTCGCTTGGGCGCGCGCAGGGTCGCAATGGCCGATGAACTTCCGCTCGAGGGGCTCGGCGAACGGTTGACCACGGCGGGGTTGCAGATTGCGGAGTGGTGGGCCTCGGAGGGTGTCGAGGGCTTCTACGAGACCGATGCGGGCATCACCGGCGTGCAGGGGGCGATCGCCGAGACCGGGACGCTGGTGTGCTGCTCGGGTCGTGAGCGCGCCCGCGGGCTGAGCCTGGTTCCGCCGATCCACATCGCGATCGTGCGAAGGTCGGATATCTATCCGGATCTCATCGACTACCTGCCCATGCTGAGCGGCTGGCCGGAGGAGCCGCTGCCCAGCAGCGTGGTTTTCATCTCAGGCCCGAGCAAGACGGCGGACATCGAAGGGATACTGATCACGGGGGTGCATGGGCCGCGTGAGGTGCATGTCATCCTCATGGGATGAGGAATGGCGATCAGAAGAGAGGCATCAAGGCATGAGGCGCCGGGGCATCAGGCGAAGAGCTCGCGGATGGGAACGCCCGTGCCATCCTTGGTGACGTAGAAGGGCCGGCGCTCGATCTCGTAGGCGAGCTTGGGAGAGATGCCCATCGCTCGATACATGGTCGCGTGCAGGTTCTCGATCGTGACGGGGTTCTCGATGGTCGTGCAGGGACGTTCATCGGCGGTCTTGCCGTACGGCATCCCCTTCCTGACCCCGCCGCCGAAGAGCAGCACCGAGCCCGCGCCGGTGAAATGCCGGTGCAGGCCGTAGTGCTTCATCTCGGTGAGCGTCGGTGGGACATCGACCTGGTCCTGGACCTTCTGATCGGCCTTGCCTTCGACCATGGCATCACGGCTGAACTCGGAGGCGAGCACGATGAGGGTGCGGTCGAGCAGGCCGCGCTCCTCCAGATCGCGCACAAGCTGGGCGATCGGGGCATCGATTTGCTTCTTGAGGTCCACCAGCCGCGTGTGGCCGTTGTCGTGGGTGTCCCAGTGCAGGAAGGGGACGTACTCGGTGGTTACTTCGATGAACCGGGCGCCGACCTCGGTGAGCCGGCGGGCGAGCAGGCAGCCCTGGCCGAACCGACCCGTGTTGTAGATGTCGTAGCTGGCCTTGGGCTCCAGCGAGAGGTCGAAGGCCTTGGCGGCCGGTGAAGACAGGAGCCGGTGGGCGTTGTCGAGCGATCGCGTCAGCGAATCGTGCTGGTACTCGCTCCCATGCTGACCGATGGGAGTTGCCTCGATGAGCTTGCGGTACGCCTTGTAGCGGTTCTGGAAGCGATCGATGCTCATGCCCGCTGGCGGCCGGATCGCCTCAGCGGCCTGGTTGGGATAGGGGAGCAGGAACGGGCCGTATTCGCTGCCGAGGAAGCCGGCCTGGTGGAAGGCGCGCAGCTCCTGGCCCTCGCCGTTGTCGAAAGTCTGCCCGATGTCGATGAACGCGGGCATCACGGGATCGCGGGGGCCTAGGGTGCGGGCGATCACCGCGCCGATGTGAGGTGCAGCCACCGTCTGCGGCGGCTCGTAGCCGGTGTGCCAGTGGTACTGATGCCGTGAATGCAGGATGAACCCAAGGTCGGCGGCGGTGTAGCTGCGGATGAGGGCGCCGCGATCCATGACGGCGGCAATTTTCTCGAGGCCGGCGGTGAACTTGATATTGTCCACCGCGGTATCGATCGTCGGGAACGTGCTCGCCAGCCGGGCTGGATCCATCCCGACCTCGAAGGGCATGTGCCGCTTGGGATCGAAGGTGTCGGTGTGTGGCATGCCCCCTGCCATCCAGAGCACGATCAGCGTGTCGGCGGTTGGAGTGATTTTCTCCGGCTGGGTATCGGGTTCGGGCTCGAAGCCCGGCAACCTGCGGGCGGCGCCGGCGGACAGAGCGGCCAGGGTCGCCGCGCTGGCGGTCTTGAGAAAGTCTCGGCGATTCCAGTTTGGATCGGGCATCGGGATCTCGAGAAAGTCCTGCTGGTCACGAAATCAACTGAAACTCCGGGAGCATCGTGATCGCCCACAGCAGATCCTGCACGGCCGCGGTCCCCGGAGTGGGACCGAGCAGATCGACGGCATCGCGCAGCTCCGAATCGGTGGGGGGTCTGCCGAGCGCACGGGTGTAGATCGCGATCACCAGTGATCGAGGCTCGGCGGGATACTCCGAAAGCCAGCGGCGAGCACCCTGACGCAGGATACTGTCGAGCACCCCGCCGTTGGTCAATTCGATCGCCTGGAGCGTGGTCGCCACGCCGGGACGGGATGTCACGACCTGCTCCCGGTTGGGCCTCCCCAGCGCCAGCATCAGCGGATCGGCAACCTGGAGACCGGCACGGATCGGCCCCGGATAGGGTCCATCGACGCCCGGAACCTTGATGCGGGCATCGGATTTGTCGGGCCAGATGCCTGCCAGCGAGCGGACGGCATCGACAAACTCCTCCGCGCCAAGGCGGCGAACCACCGGGCCGGCGAACGGGGCGGCAGATTCGAACTTCTCAGCGCTTGGCGTGGCGGCCATCTGGTACGCGCGGGAGGTCAAGATCAGTTCGAGCGTCTTCTTGAGGTCGTATCCGCGATCGAAGAGATCGGCCGCGAGGAAGTCGAGCAGGTCGGCATTCCACGGCGGGTTGTCCATCTCATCCACGGGCTCGACGATCCCACGGCCCATCAGGCGTGCCCAGAGGCGGTTGACGATGGTTCGCGTGAACCGGCCGTTCTCACGGGCGATCAGGAGAGCCGAGAGCTGCCGGAGGCGATCGGCTCGCGGGGCATCGGGTTGAATCTCCCCGAGCTCGTGGTACAAGAAGCCGGCCTTGGCGAGCGTGCCGATCGGTCGATCGCAGCGATTGACCTCCAGGGGCTCCTCGGCGAACACCGCGGCCATCCCGTAGGCATCGGAGAGCTTCCAGTTGTTGATGAAGCTGTCGTGGCAGGAAGCGCACTTGAGGTTCAGGCCCAGGAAGACCTGCGAGATGTTCTGAGCCGCCTGCATCGGCGGAATCTGGCTGGCGTTGACGACCCCGCGCCAGATGATGCCCTTGCTGAACCCCGCCGAGGCGTTCGATGGCGGGTTGACCAGCTCCGAGACGAAGCGATCGTAGGGCATGTTGTTGTACAGAGCCTCGAAGAGCCACTGCGTGATCTGCTCCCGGCCGCCGTCGATGTATCCGGTGCCGGCGTAGTCGTTGCGGAGGCAATCGTTCCAGAAGGTAAGCCAGTGCTCGGCGTAGCGGCGGTTGTCGGCGAGCAGGCGCTGGACGAGGTTCTCTCGTTTGTCTGGGGCGGGATTGCCGAGGAACGTCTCCAGTTCCGAGGGTGTGGGAGGCAAGCCGATGACATCGTAGAAAACGCGGCGGGCGTAGAGCCGATCACTGACGGGCACGCTTGATGCATCGATCTCCTGCGCAAGCGAGCCGATGATGAGATCGATGGGATTACTGGATTGCGAACCGGCGCTGGCAGGGGGCACGGTGATCTGCTTGAGGGCAAGCTCGTACCTGGGTGCAGCGGGCACGACCACCTCGGTCCCCCACACCAGCCCTTGATCGATCCACGCGGCGAGCGTGTCGATCTGCGGCTGCGTCAGCCGCGGGCCCTCATCGGGCATGATGCGATCGGGATCAACCCCTGAAACAAGCTCGATCAGCAGGCTTTCACCGCTCCGCCCAGAAATCGCCGCCGGGCCCGACTCCCCACCCTTGATCACCGCATCGCGAGAGTCCAGCCGGAGATCTCCGCGATGCTTCTGCGTGCTGTGACACTTCCAGCAGTGCGCTTCCAGGATCGGCCGGACATCGCGGTCGAAATCGATGGGCTCGGGAATGGGCGCTACGGGTGTGACATGGCTCGCGGGCGCGGGCAAACCCTGGGCATGCACCAGCCAGGCGACCCCGGCCGAGACCGACAGCAGAACGGACCATGCCCAGAATCTCTCCGCCATCCGCTGCTCCCAACTCCCCGAGAGTCCAATCGCATCGCCGTTTCGCGAATCAGAAATCAAACTGGTCTATGTTGTCTTTCGTGAAGACCAGGACCTGCCCGAGCAGGATCTGATCCCCTTCGATCTTCTTCGTCCCCAGTCTGCCGGCCTCGAGCGTCGTATCCCCGGCCTTCAGCGTCCCGTTCGCGAGCGCATGGGCCGCGCGCACCGTGAGATAGCCCAAGTCAACCGTGTTCCACAGCACCACCGACTTGACCGTGCCTTCATGCACGTACGCCTTCATGTCATTGGGGGTTGCCAGCCCCGTCACCAGCACCTTCCCGGTCTTGCCCGCCTGCTTCACCGCCTCCGCAGCGCCGGGGAACGCCACAGAGCTGATCCCGAAGATGCCCTTGAGGTCCGGATGAGCCTTCATCAGATCCTGCGCCACCTGGAACGCCAGCCGCTGATCCTCATTCGAGGGCTTGGTCGCGACCAGCTTGAGCTTGGGATACTTCTCAAGCCGCTCCTTCATGTGCTTGATCCACTCGTTCTGGTTGGCGGCCGTCAGGGTCGCCGTGATGATCGCGACCTCACCGGCCGGCTCCTCACCCCCACCGCCACCGATGTCCTTGGCCATCGCATCGATCAGGGCGTAGCCGATGTCCTTGGCGGTCGCCTGGTTCACCAGGAACAGCCGTGAATCGGCCGCGGCATCGGCATCCCAGGTGATCACCTTGATGCCCTTGTCCCGGGCTTTCTTCATCGCCGTGCCAAGCACCTGCGGGTCGTTTGGAGAGACGGCGATCACATCGACCTTCTGGAGCGCCCAGCGATCCACCATGCTCGCAGCCTTCTCCGGAGAGCCATCGGTCGGGCCGTCGTAGATCAACTCGACGCCGAGCTCCTTGGCGGCTTCCTGGGCGCCTTTGGCGCAGGTCGTGAAGTACGGGAGGCCCTTTTTCTTGGGGAGCAGGCAGATCGTGGTCTTCTTGGGCTGATCCGGGGCTGCCGCGAGCCCGCCCATCGATGCACCGGCAACCAGGAGCGTGCCGATCCCCAGCACCGCGGCGAACGTGCGCGCAAACCGTGTCATCGGGCATCTCCGGCCTCGTGCCCGGGACGAACTCACACCCGGGACCTGGAGGCGAGGTTGTTGAGCAGGACTGATCCGATCAGGATCACGCCGATCACGATCAGGATAAGTTTATCGTCCTGCCAGTGCCAGCTTACAAACTCGCGGACTTCGTGAATCAGGGCAACTCCCAGGATCGTTCCCAAGATCCCGCCGCGGCCCCCGAAGATGCTCGTCCCCCCGAGCACGACCGCCGTGATGACCTCCAGCTCGATCCCCGAGCCGATGTCGGCCTTGGCGGTGTTCCTCCGGCCGACGGCGATCAACGCAGCCACGCCCGCGGCGGTTCCCGACAGCGAATACAGCCAGAGCTTGGTGCGGGCGATCGGGATCCCCGCGTAGCTCGCGGCACGCTCGTTGTCCCCGATCCCGTAGATCCATCGCCCCGCGACCGTGCGAGCAGTCAGCAGCATGCATCCGATCGCCGCCGCCGCGAAGATCATCCCCGAGATCGGCACGCCGGCGAACGTCCCGCCGCCCAGACGTTGAAGGCCATCGGGAAAGCCTGAGATCGGACGCGCGAGGCTGATCCCCTCCGCAAGCCCGCGATACAACGCCATGCTCGCAAGCGTCACGATCAGCGGATGCACACCCACTCGCGCAACGAAGATTCCGTTGATCGCCCCCGCGAGCGTTCCGACGATGATCGCCACGAACCCGGCGATCCAAATCGGCGTGCCGGCCTCGTACAGCATCCCAAGCGTCACGGCCGACAGCGCCATGGTTGATCCGACCGACAGATCGATGCCGCCCGTGATGATGATCAGGGTCATCGGCAGCGCCAGGATCGCCAGATCGAAGATGTGAGTTGAAAGCTCCAGCTGCGTTGCCGGTGAGATGAACGCACCGTCCGGGCCATCGAGCCACGCCGCGATCGCCAGGGTGGCGATCAGCAGGATCCCCAGCACCCCCTCCTGAACGAGCGATCGCTTCCGCGGGGCCATCATGGCGCAACCGCCCCGGTTCGCCCCCGCCGCCCGATGAGCCACGCCTTGACGCCGGTCCAGTGATCCGCGAGCACCGCCGCGAGAATAAACGCCCCCTGGATCGCCCGCTCCCAGTACGTCGCCGTTTCGCCCAGCTTGAGAAAGACCAGCGCTGTGCGGATTCCGCCCAGCAGCAGCGCCGCCAGCAGCGTGCCGGTGATCGCCCCCACACCGCCGCGGATCGATGTCCCCCCCACAACCACGGCGGTGATGACGATCAGCTCGAACCCGACCCCGATCCCCGACTCGATGACCGACTGCTGCGGAACCGAGACCAGCGCGGCGATCCCCGTCAGCAGGCCGAGGATCGCGAACGCCGTGAGCTTGATGCGGGTGGTCGAGATGCGGGCCAGGCTTGCAGCGGTAGCGTTGTCGCCGACCGCGTAGCTCGAAAGGCCCAGGTGGGTCCGCCTGGCGCAGGCGATGCAGACGGCGGTGATCACGGCAGCGGTCAAGATGCTGATGGGGATGCCGGCGATCGCCCCTGTGCCGAGCGTCCGCAATCCGGCGGGCAGATCGGTGATCCACTCACCGCCCATGAGCATTTCGGTGATCCCGCGCAGGATGGTGAGCATCCCCAGGGTCGCGATGATGGAAGGGACACGGCCGATCGTGATCAAGAGGCCGTTAAGAAGTCCGATACCGGCGCCCGCCGCGAGCGTGATCACGACCACCCACGGCACGGCAAGTCCCAGGTGTGCCGGCGAGGCCAGGATGCCCATCAGGGCCGCGAGCAGGCCCATCAGGGAGCCCACAGAGACATCGATCTCCCCGACGATGATGACGAACGTCATGCCGCAGGCGACGATGGCGATCGGGGCGCACTGGATGAGCAGATCCCGGAAATTCTGCACGGTCACGAAAGCAGGGTTGACCACCGACACGCCCAGCACGGTGATGCACAGCAGGGCGGTCAGGAGCCAGTGCCGGCGATGGAGGGGTTGGCCGGGGTTGGCGGGTTGGAGGGGCATCGTGAGGGTGATGGAAGCGGCGGGATCCCCGCCGGATGCGGCATCAGGGTAGCGATTCGCGATTGTGCGGGTCACAGCCGCCCAGCGATGAGCGACCTCGCGACAATCTGTACACTGGGATCTCACATTCTCCGCTGCTCTCTTGCAATGGAGCCGCCGCATGTCACCGATGAAAGCCCGCCTGGGATCGATCCTCCTGCTCGCCGTGCTTGCCGGCTCGAGCGCTGCCCAGACCGATCTGGAGCAAGGTTTCAAGACCCCCCCCGACCAGGCTAAGCCGCACACATGGTGGCACTGGATGAACGGCAATATCACCAAGGAAGGCATCACCGCCGACCTGGAGGCCATGAAGAAGATCGGACTGGGCGGAGCGCAGCTCTTCAATGTCTCCGAATCGATCCCCGAGGGGCCGATCAAAATGATGACGCCCGAGTGGCGCGAGCTGGTGAAGTTCGCGATCTCCGAGGCCGACCGGCTCGGCATCGAGATCTGCATGCACAACTGCGGCGGCTGGTCCAGCAGCGGAGGCCCGTGGGTCAAGCCCGAGCATGCGATGCAGATGGTCACCACCTCGCAGACGCTCGCCAAGGGTCCGCAGAAGTACAGTGCTGCGCTCCCCAAGCCGCCCACGCGCATCGACTACTACCGCGACATCGCGGTGCTCGCCTTCCCAACCCCCGCCGAAGGGAGTGAGAACCGCATCAAGGACATCAGCCCCAAGGCGGGGTTCGAGTACCGCTACAACCAGCAGCCCGCCGGGGATCCGTTCGCGCCGGCCGCGATCGTCAAGCGAGATTCGATCATCGACCTTACCGGCAAGCTCTCCCCCGATGGAACGCTCACATGGGACATGCCCGAGGGCTCGTGGACAATCCTGCGGATGGGTCACACACCGACCGGCGCCCAGAACGCACCTTCTCCCGAATCCGGCCGAGGCCTCGAATGCGACAAGCTCAGCCGCGAAGCCTTCGATGCCTTCTGGGCCGGGATGATGGGGCCGGTCATCGACGATGCCGGTCCGCTCGCCGGCAAGACCCTCAATAACGCCCTCATCGACAGCTACGAGATGGGCGGCCAGAACTGGACACCCAGATTCCGGGAGGAGTTCAAGAAGCGGCGCGGGTATGACCCGCTTCTGCTGCTTCCGGCGATCACGGGGCATGTGGTGGATTCGGGTGAGATCTCCGAGCGATTCCTCTGGGACTTCCGCCGCACGATCGCAGACCTGTTCGCCGACAACTACTACACCCGGTTCGCCGAGATCTGCCGCGAAAAGGGGATGCTCGCCTCGGTCGAGCCCTACGACGGGCCCTTTGAGTGCATGCTCACCGGCCGGAATGCCGACATCCCGATGGGTGAGTTCTGGATCGGCGGCGGGGAGACCATCTCCTGCAAGCTCGCCGCCTCGGTCGGTCACGCCTACGGCCGAAAGATCATCGGCGCGGAGGCCTTCACCGCTTTCCCCACGGTCGGCCGCTGGCAGAACGACCCTGCCTCCCTCAAAGGGATCGGGGATCTGATGTACACCGTCGGGATCAATCGCTACATCATCCACCGCTACGCCCACCAGCCCTGGAACGACAAAGTCCCTGGCATGACCATGGGCCAGTGGGGCACGCACTTTGAACGCACGGCGACGTGGTGGGACCAGGGCTCGGCATGGATCAGCTACCTCACCCGCTGCCAGTACCTGCTCCAGCAGGGCCTGTTCGCCGCCGATGTCTGCTACTTCACCGGGGATGCCGCGCCCAACGATGCCCCGCTGGATCTGGCCCTCAAGTCCCAGGGCTACGACTACGACGCCTGCAACCCCGATGTCCTCTTCAACCGCATGACCGTCAAGGATGGCCGGCTCGTGCTCCCCGACGGCATGAGCTACCGTGTGCTCGCCCTCCCATCGGTCAAGTTCATGACCCCCCGCACGCTGACCCGCATCCGAGATCTCGTGCAGCAGGGCGCCACCGTCATCGGACCGGCCCCCTCGCAGTCACCCAGCCTCGCGGACTACCCCGCCTGCGATGCGCAGGTTGCCAAGCTCTCCGATGAGCTCTGGGGGCCTGGCGCGGCATCCGTGGATCACCCGCTGGGCAAGGGCCGCATCATCAGCGGCAAGTCGCCTGAGGAAGTGCTCAGGGCGAGCGGAATCGAGCCAGACTGCCGGTTCTCAGGCGCCACCGGCAAGGTCACATGGATCCACAGGATCGTCGGGGATACAGACATCTACTTCGTCTCCAACCAGAGTCTTCGCTCTCAGGAGGTCGAATGCAGCTTCCGGATCTCCGGCAAGCTCCCCGAACTCTGGCACGCCGACACCGGCATCACCGAGACCGCACCGATCTGGTCCGACCAGAGCGGCCGCACTTCGGTCCCGATCCGCTTCGAGCCCTCGGGCTCGGTCTTTGTCGTCTTCCGCAAGCCCGTGCAGCAGTCCAACCATGTCGTGGCGATCAAAGCGCCGGCCGGGGCGGCCCCCCCGCCCGTCCCCAAGATCCAGATCACCAAGGCGGTGTACGAGGCGATCGACGGCGCGGGAAGCGCAGATGTCACGGCAAAGGTCGCCGCGATGGCGCAATCCGGGCAGATGGGAATCCCGGCACACAACAGCTCGTTCGGCGATCCCGCGTACAACCACCTCAAGCGCCTGCGTGTTGATTACACGATCGATGGCAAGCCGCATACGCGCACGGCCGATGAGAACGCGGTGCTGGACCTGATTGCGCCGGCACCCGACGTCCCCGCGATGTACTCGCTGCGCAACACGGGCACCGGGCTTGAGCTGTGCGCGTTCCAGACGGGCGCCTACGAGTTGACCTCATCCCGCGGCGCCAAGCAATCCATCAACATCACGGGAGCGGCGACCGAAAGCAACCTGGAAGGCCCCTGGACCGTCACATTCCCGCCCGATCGCGGCGCCCCCGCGAGCATCACGCTCCCCGAACTGACTTCCTGGACGAATCACGCCGATCCCGGGGTGAGGTACTTCTCGGGGACCGCCGAGTATCAGACTTCGTTCGAGATCCCGGCCGGGTCACTCGGTTCGGGTAAGGCGATCTTCCTCGATCTGGGCGGTGTCAAGAACATCGCCGAGGTCACCCTCAACGGCAAGGACCTGGGCACCTGGTGGAAGCCACCCTTCTCCGCCGATATCACACCGCACGCCAGGGCCGGCACAAATACACTGCGGGTCCGCATCACCAACCTGTGGGTCAATCGCCTGATCGGGGATGAGCAGTTCCCCGATGACTGCGAGTGGAACGGCAAGCCGCTCAAGAAGTGGCCCCAGTGGATGCTTGATGGATCCCCCCGGCCCACGAAAGAGCGAATCACGTTCACGACGTGGAAGCACTTCACAAAAAGCTCGACGCCGCTGGATTCAGGGCTGCTGGGGCCAGTGAAAATCCGAAGCGCGATATGTGTGCCCATCCAGATCGGGGAGAACTCCAAATAGCCCGACGGTGCTCGCTGCTCGCCAAGACAGGCTACGACCGGTCAGCGCCGAAGTGCCGTAGCCAATGCACGACAGTCCTCCCGACGATGTCGGTCTCAATATTCACCCGTTGCCCGACCTCAAGCCCCCCGAGGGTGGTCTTTGCAAGCGTTGTCGGGATGAGCGCGACCTCAAACCAGCCTGCATCTTTCCCACTTCCATCACCCTGTCCGCCCACCCCCACCCCCACCTCCACCCCCGCCACCGTCAGCGAGACACCCTCGATCGCGATCGACCCCTTGGGGGTGATGTACTCGATGAGTTCGTCTCCGACGGCGATCCGGATCCGGTGCTGCCCGGCGGTCTGGATCCCTGCGACCACGCCCATCCCATCGACATGCCCCTGCAACAAATGCCCTCCCAGCAGGGTCGCCGGGGTTGCGGACCGTTCCAGATTGACATACGCACCGCCCGCCAGCCCGCCGAGGGTCGTCTTGGCGAGCGTCTCGGGAACGACATCAAACATCAGCACCCCCCCCGCTTCGGCACGCCCATCGGCGATCGTGAGGCAGCAGCCGTTGATCGCGATTGATTCTCCAGGTGCGGGGCGATGCATCCATCCGCAGGGGTCGATCTCCAGCCGCCGGCCGGCCGGGGTGGCGGCGGAGGCGGCGATCCGACCCATATGTTCAACCAGTCCCGTGAACATCGATTCCCGCTCCCCGCCCACAGTGCCCAGGAACGACTATAACGGCCGCGAGCCGGCTCGCCGACATCGGCTGGCATTGAACCTACGCTTGACCCCCGGCCCGTGACTTCGGATACTGCCGCCCCCGCCGAACCGGGCCCGACCCGGCGCGGCGTTCTTCGATCTGCTCTGGATTGCTTCGCCGGCCCGTTCAACACCCTCTCACTGCCTCCGCTCCGCACGCACCACCACCCGCATCGGGAGACTCCCGCGCATGAACCGTTCGATTCCGAGTATCTGCCTTCGAAGCCTGCTCTGTGCCGGGGTTGCCGTCTCCATGGCCGCGTGCCGGAGCGTGATCACGCCGACCGAAACCGGGGGAGTCCCTGAGTCGGTCTCCCAGCGCGACCGGGATTTCACCATCCCCACCGAGGCCTATCGCAACCTGGGCTACAGGATGGATTGGCGCGGCTTCCCGGTCATCCCGGCAGGGGAGCGCATCGAACGACTGGATATTTTTCCCGACTCGCTGGTGGTCCAGGAGAGCTCCAGCGGCGTCACCGTCATGGAGCCCGCCAACGGCAGCATCCGCTGGGCGACCGAGCCCGCCAGCCGCCTGACCAAGTTCGTCGGCAACACCAGGGTCAACGATCCGAGGTACGGGGATGTGTTCGTGATCGCATCCGAGGCGGAGGTGTACCTGTTCGCCACACAGACCGGCACGCTTCTTTCCCGTCAGCCCTTCCAGAAGGTCGTCAACGCCGGCACCGTCACGATCGGGAACTCCGGAATCTACGGCACCGCGACCGGGGAGTTGCTCTGCCATCAGTACAGCCACGGAGCCAAGATGTGGGGTGTCGATGCCTCCGGCTCCTTTGAGCACCCGCCGGTCACCGTGGGTCCTTCGGTTGTCGCTGCGGTCACCACGACCGGCCGTATCCTCATGGTTGACATGACCGTCGGCCGCCTGATCGGCGTTGCCCAGATCTTCGACGGTCCCGGGGCCGAACTGGGCAGCAACGACTCGATCCTCTATGTCGCCAGCCTCGACCAGTCCCTGTACGCCTTCCTGCCCACGGGAAGCCAGCTCTGGCGGAGGCGGACCTCGCTGCCGATCCGCTCCCAGCCGATCGCGACGCCCGACACCGTGTATTGCACCATCGATGAGGGCCTGACGGCCTTCGACGCCATCACCGGCGATACCCGTTGGACCGCCAAGGATGCCTCGGGCGTCGTCATCGGCCGGCGGAGGGCCAACCTGCTGGTCTGGAACGGCTCGACGATGTTCCTGGTCGATGAGCAGCGTGGAGATATCGTCGCCCGCGAGGATCTCCCCAACGTCCAGTTCATCCGCATGAGCCAGTTCGAAGATGGCGACATGTATGTCGTCAGCACGACGGGCGTGATCGCCAAGTTCGTCACGCGCTGAACCCCGGCCATCAAGCCCCCCCGAAGCCTAGGGCGGCTTGGCCATCGGTCTTCCGGACACCCGATCTCCCCGCCCGCTCGACATCCGGTCGGGCGATTCGATCATTCTCACGCTGCGGCGAACATGCACAAGACCTTCTCCCGCACCCCCCCGAACCTCGTCCCCATCCGCCGAGCGCTCATCTCCGTCTCGGACAAGACGGGTGTGGTTGAACTGGCTCGCGGGCTGGCGAGCCTGGGAGTCGAGCTGATCTCGACCGGCGGCACCTCCAAGGCGCTGGCGGATGCGGGCCTGCGCATCACACCCATCGAGCAGGTCACCGGCTTCCCCGAGATGATGGATGGCCGCATCAAGACCCTGCACCCGATGGTCCACGGCGCTCTGCTCGCCGTGCGCGACAACGCCGCCCACGCCGCCGCGATGCGCGACCACGGGATCGCTCCCATCGACCTGGTCTGCATCAACCTCTACCCCTTCGAGAAGACGATCGCCCAGCCGGAAGTCACGCTCCCCGAGGCGATCGAGAACATCGACATCGGTGGACCTGCGATGGTTCGCTCATCCGCCAAGAACGCCGACTACATCACCGTCATCACCGACCCCACACAGTACCAGTCCGTGCTTGAGCAACTCCGCAGGCACGATGGAAGCTCGACAATCGAGCTCCGACGCACCCTGGCCGCCGCCGCATTCGCACTGACCGCCCGTTACGACACGATGATCGCCGCGTACCTCGCCCGCTCATCGTCACCGACCGGCGCTGCCCCCGCCAGCGCACGCCCTGCGAGCGGTGACTCCGGCGGCGACACAGCCGCCGATGCGCTCCCCGACGGCATCCTCCTGCCCCTCAACCTGCACCAATCCCTCCGCTACGGCGAGAACCCCCACCAGCTCGCAGGGCTCTACACGCCCGGCGCGGGACCGGCGGCGATCAACCTCGGTAGCGGCATCCCGCAGGCCCGCCAGATCCACGGCAAGGAACTCAGCTACAACAACATCAACGATGCCGCGGCGGCACTGTGCCTTGCAGGAACGCTGGGTGTGCTGGGCGCGGGCACGGCCGCGCCGATCGCCGCGTGCATCATCAAGCACGCCAACCCCTGCGGGGCTTCCCGCGCTGCCTCGGGGTTGGATGCCATCAACGAGGCGATCGCCAGTGATCCGCTCGCCGCGTACGGCGGTATCCTCGCGATCTCGGCCGAGGTCGATCTGGCCGCGGCGGAACGATTGTGCGCACAGGATGTCTTCCTTGAGGTCCTGATCGCCCCCGGCTACACCGCCGATGCCCTGGCACGCCTCACCAAGCGCTGGGCCAATCTGCGGATCCTCGAAGCGCCGCCCGCGGCCTGGGCGCCATCGCGATCCATCGAGATGCGTTCCGTTCCCGGCGGCATCCTGCTTCAGGATCGCGACAACCGGCTCGCCGCGACCGCGGAGTTCATTCACACAGCGGGGCCAGCGCCCGGCAAGGCCCAGATCGACATCGCCCGCTTCCTCGAACCCATCTGCCGCGCGCTGACCAGCAACGCGGTGTGCATCGGCGGGCACTCTTCTGCTGCCGCTTCCAACTTTGGGATGCGTCTGTTTGGCGCGGGCGCTGGCCAGATGGATCGCCTCACATCCTGCCGGCTCGCCGTCGACAAGGCCGGCCCCAGCGCCAAGGGCGCGGTCGCCTTCAGCGATGCATTCTTCCCGTTCAAGGATGGCCCCGAGATCCTCGCCGCCGTCGGCATAGGCTGCATCGTGCATCCCGGCGGCTCCAAGCGCGACCAGGAGACCTTTGACCTGTGCAACGCTCGCGGCATCACCTGCCTGACCACGGGGCTCCGCCACTTCCGGCATTAGCCCCTGGCAGCCAAAAGCCGCGGGAACAATCTCCGCTCAGCCGCCGGTCTTCTCCCCGGCCTTGGCATCATTATTCTTGCCGGCCGTCTTCTGCGGCGTTTCCTCGTCGGGCGTCTCGTCCAGCTCCCCATCGACCGGGCGGAACTTCAGCCGCGTCTTGAGGGCAGCGTACGTGAACGGCGAGTTCTCCAGCATGTTCGGATCCGCCGCCTGCATCTCGCGCGTCTGCTCCCCGCGCAGCACCTGGTCCCCGATCGCCCGGTACTTGTCGTACGTCAGCGGCTCGACGCTCTGGATCTGGGCCACAACCCCGCTCAGCGATGCCGGGAGCGCCAGCGAGAACGTCCGCTGCTCGGCGGGCACCTCGTCCACAGGCTTGAGAGGATCGATCCCCCGACCAAGCCGGAGAACCTCCTCCTTGAACGGGTCAACCATGATCCGCCGGTCGTTGCCGGCGACCCGATCGGCGGACACCAGCACGTTGGGCTGGATCTCGACCGGCACGATGTCCAGGTTCTCGGCGGCCGTCGGGGGAATCTCAAACATCTTGGCGATCGGTTCCAGCCCTTCGGCCTTGGCCTGATCGACATACACCGGCAAGTCCGCCACAAGAAGGTCGTAGGCGCGAACCGTCTTCAACCCGCGCACCACCTGGTCCCGCACCTCATCGAGCGAGCCGGGCGCTGCGGCCTTGGCCGCATCCAGCACCATGAAGTAATATCGGTTCTGCGATGGATCGATCGCGTACGCATCCGCGATCGGAACGCCAGCCTGCACCGCGATCCCGGTCGGCGGCGCGGTCACGCCCGCCTCGAGCAGTTCCCGGGTCGTGAAGAGAACCATCCACGCTTGCCCCTGCCGGTTGCCGACCGTCACCGTCGCACGACCGAAGCCTGGGATGCGCTGGGCCTCGCTCTGCGTCAGCCACGAGGCATCCTTCACCACGATCGCCGGCCGCGGGATCGTGATTTCCATCCCCTGCTTGACACCCTCCACGATGACCTGTGCGATCGAATCGAGCGTGGGCCTGGTCTTCTCCCAGTCCGCCGAGAGCCTCTTGTACGGGCCATCGGCATCCAACCGCCGCGTCGAGGCCAGCACCTGGGCCCGCCAGATCTTGTCGATCTGCCCCATCACAAGGGCGACCTTCTCCTGGCGCATCGCCATGTCTATCTGGGCGCGGTCCTTGGCGAACTCCTCCGGCGGCTTGGTCGGGAATTCCTTCTTCCACCGCTTGTGGGACTCGACAGTATCGATCTTGATCGAATCGGCGATCGCCATGTGATCCAGGAACAGGTACGCGAACTTCACGCGATCCGGCTGCCGATAGCCGATGCCGTTGTCCCCGGTGCCGGGCTGGACATCCCGGTACTTCTCGTAGTGGGCCTGGACGTCTTCCTGGCTGGGCTCGGGAACGCGATCGATGAGCCTGGAAGCGGGGATCACGAGCGAATCAACGCCGTAGAACGAATCGATGCGCTCGGCGGCGAGCAGCGTGCGGCGATCCGAAAGCCGTCCGGCGCCCTCGAAGGCCCCCACCATGCGCAGGACGCCGCGGAGCTTGGCGAGCGTGGTGAACGCCTCCTTGTCGGTCATCTGCACATCGCGCTGGGCGGACTTGGCCATGTTGGGCAGGGCCTTCTGCGCGATGTCGAACATCTCGGCCCGCGTCTGGGGGATGCTCCAGTAGAACTGAGCGCCCTCCCCGTATCGCTGACGGGCGATCTGCTGAGCCAGCGGAATGATCAGGTCGGGATGTGCGAGGTACATCTCGCCATCGGTCTGCGCCCCCACGAACCCCGCCCCCTGGGCCTCGTGCGCCAGCAGCATCCAGTGCAGTTCGTTCTGGACCCCGAGAGCGCCGATCCAGCCGCTGGCGACGTTCTTGAGCAGCGCCAGCTCGCGCCGGGCGAGAGAGTCATCCCGCATCCGGAACTTCTGGCTGCCGATGTACCCCAGAACCCGTTTGCCCGGATCACCATGCATCTGCGAGACCGCCGAGGGCATGATGAACGCCACCATCAGCAGCGATCCGCCGATGACCAGCACGTACTTCTTGTATTTCTCGAGTACTTTGAGCATGTTTGATCGCGATCAGAAGCACCTGACAAAAGACGCGGGCCCGGGATCGATCCCGGGCCCGCAAGGATAGCTTTCCCGCATGCCCGGCTCGGCCACCTGCCGCCAGGGGGAGCCCGAAGGCAGGTTTAGCGGTAGAACTCGACGATCTTGTTCGGATCGACATCGAAGGGGATCTGATCCGACGTCGGCAGGGCGACCACGCGGATCGTCAGTTCGGCCGGGTTGAAATCCAGCCAGCCCGGAACCTCGTGTCCCGCCATCGACTCCATCGCCGCCCGGGAGAGCTTCTGGGCCTTCTCACCCTTGAGCGTGATGACATCCCCGACCTTGAGCGTGCAGCTGGGGCGATCCGTCTTGCGGCCGTTGACCTTCACGTGCCCGTGGGCCACCATCTGGCGGGCGCCCCAGATCGTGCGGGCCATGCCCGCGCGGCGGACGACGTTGTCCAGGCGACGCTCCAGGAGCTGCATGAGCAGCTCGCCCGTGTTGCCGGGGCGGCGACCGGCCTCGGCGACCACGCGGCGGAACTGGGCTTCCAGCACGCTGTAGTGGAACTTGACCTTCTGCTTTTCGTTGAGGCGCAGGCCGTAGTCCTTCAGGCGGCGGCCGCGATAGCCATGCATGCCCGGGACGTTGAGGGCGCGCTTCGAGGTGTGCTTGGGGGTGTCGACGATCGGCACACCAACGCGACGGGAGAGCTTGAGCTTGGGACCGGTGTAACGGGCCATCGGGGCGATTCCTTTCCGTCCGCTTCCTCACGGTCGCCCCCAGCCGCGAAGGCTTGGGTTTGACTCCTGGCCCGCTCCACCTCGGAGGAGGCCATCGTGCAGAAGGGTGACCCGCACACACGAGCCATGAACTCGTGGGGGTGGGGGTCGATCTATGCCGGTTGCCGAGACTTCGGGCCGGCGGGTGAAAGATCCGGGCATACGGACCCAGATTGGGAGGGAATGAAAGGACGGGAATCGGTCGGTGTCAAGTAGACTGCAACGGCCCAAGCCGCCGTGCCAATACTCTTTCAACCTGGTTTTTCCACAGCTTCGCCGACGCATCAATCTCTGGAGCTGCCGCCATGGCCAGCAAGAAATCCAGTCGAGAGCGGGCTGAACCAAAGGCCGCCTCCGCAATCCGCTTCAGCGCCACACTCCTGCGGCCGGCGGCGACTGCACCCACCAGCAAGCCGGTCTCCTGGATCTTCCTGACCCTGCCGAAAGAAGCCAGCGACAAGCTCCACTCGCGTGGCATGGTGTCGGTCCAAGGCACCATCAACGGATCACCCTTTCAAGCCACGCTCGATCCGGATGGCAAGGGAGGCCACTGGCTCAAGGTGGAGCCCAAGCTGCGCGAAGCCTCTGGCGCGAAAGTCGGCGACACCATCACGCTCGAGATCACGCCGCTCCCCCCCGACCAGGAGCCCGAGCCGAAGATCCCGCCCAATCTGAAGAAATCGCTCGCCGCCGCGCCACCCAAGGCACGCGAGGTCTGGGCCGATATCACCCCCGCCGCTCGCCGAGACTTCATCCATTGGATCGAATCCGCCAAGCAGGCAACCACTCGCGATCGCCGCGTCGAGACCGCCTGCGACATGCTCGCCAAGGGCAAGCGCCGACCGTGCTGCTTCGATCGGTCCGGGATGTACGGCAAGAGCCTCAGTTGCCCTTTGGCCGACGATGCATCGCTCGATCGGTAAAAAGAGTGAACCGAGCGGCGGTAGTCGTTGAACGACCGCACCGAAACACGACGCCGTCTCCCGCTCTTCACCCCAACGGGGCGATGGGCTGTAGCCACGGGTGGAGCGGCGGCGCGGCTCAGCCCGCAGACGCGGAACCCGTGGAAGGTGAGACATTCAATGGTCCCGCCCCGGCAGGGGCGGAGGAGCGCGTCAGGATAGGGATCTCGCTGTTTGTCGGTCCAAGCTCATTCGCAAACCTAGGCGATCGGCTCCAACGTGCTCCAAGCTCTTGGCAGTTACGTTCGTCGCTTTGAGCATCTCCAACGCCTCGCGTTTGATCCGCGATGGGATGACGATCTTCCCGAAGTTCTGGCCGGGCAATAGGCCACAGAGAAGGTCGTCGTGGAGCAGCCCAAGTCGCCCCGAAATGGTAAAGAGTCCCTGTTGCGCTTCTGCTCGCTCAAATGGGATCCTCAGACAGGTCATTCCAAGGAACGGCGGGCTGTCCTCCTTGAATGCAAAGAGGTTGTAATCCACGTCTTCACCGGGTCGAGACCGCATCCCGAGACGGTCCCACTGTTCAGCGGCGGCACTCTCGAATGCACTAATTCGGAACCACCACACCGCACCGTCTTGATCGAGTGAATCAATCACCGCGAAAAACGCGGCGACAAACGGCGACATGCTCCAATCGAGCAATCGCGTCGGTGCGCCATAATGCTGCATGACGGTCATGGGCAATACCAAGTTCGAAGGTCCTGCCTGCGACACAAACTGCCATTCCACTTCACCAAGAAGGTTCTCTGCGCGACGTCGAAACTTTTCGATGAGGCACCGCTCCTCATCAAGCCTTTGCGAGTACAAGGTGCTGGGCACCACATCTCGATCGATCGACGGCTGCAATTGCCATTTCGCGCGGGCGTGGCCGCGACAGACGGAACGATTGGACGGGTCGCCGAGCGCGTGGAGAGCACCGAAAAGCGTTTCGATGCCTGTGACCGTCGTTTCCTCGCACTTCATGTATTTAGATCGTACTTCCTCCGCCCCTGCCGGGGCGGCCCGCGTCTCCCTCTCGTCTTCCACGGGTTCCGCGACGCTCAGAGCCGCATCGCTCCACCCGTGGCTACAACCCGCGGCCCCGCTGGGGCCAAAATGCCGACCACATGACTAGGCCGAGCGTCGCATATGCTCGCCTCACTCGTTCTCTGCTCGCGCGGGAAGCAAGCTGTCACGCCATTGCTACTCCCCCGCCCCGGCCGGCCCAAGCACCGTCCTCAACGCCACGATCGCCGCCGGATGATAAATCGTCGCGTGCGTCTCCGAAACCATCGGCACATACCGGAACGACAAACCCGGCACCGAATGCGACTCAAAGATCCCCGCAAGCTGCATCGAGTGCCCTGCAATCACCGGCTCATCGCTGCTCGCAATGAACACCGATGCGCCGCTTCCGGCTCCGGATGCAAGCCGAGCCTTCGCGGTGTTCAGAAGCTCCCCGTTGTTCCACCACAAGCTCGGATCGATCGCGATATACATCTCAAACAGCTCCGGCTCCAGGATAAACGTCTCCACAACAAACAACCCCGCCGCCGATTCGCCGATGATCCCCGCCTCATCCGTCGTGCGGTAACGCGACTGCACCGCGGGTATCAGCTCTTCCTTGATAAAGCGGCGGAAGTTCGCCGATCCCCCCACCACCGGGGCGATCTTGCGGTCCTCGGGGTTCGTGGTCGGTCCGGTCATGTCCCGGCGCCGCTGCGTGTTCTGAATCCCGACAAGCATGCACGGCCGCATCCCGCCGTTGCACACCAGGACCTGCATCAGCCCGGCGATATGCAGAAAATCCTCGTTCATCCCGCCATCGGGCATGTACAGCACAGGCATCGGGGCATCGATCTTCTCCCCATACACCGTCGGCACAAACACGTTCATGTGCCGGACCTCACCCATGATCCGCGAATCGATCGTGAACGACTCCCCGATCACCAGCGGCTGCGCTGCGGAAATCCCCGACGAATCCCGCGATGCATGGCCGTCGCCACTCGCCGCCGTCGAACGATCCTGCGCGCAGCCCGCGAACGCAACGCACACCAACGCCATGCCAGCAACTCTGATACGCATGACCCGACTATAACCAATCCCCCGCCGATTCATCCCCGCATCGCCCGGCGATCCCCGTGCCGCCTTTTTCCCTATTCCCTCCCCGCTCGCCGTTCGCCCTCTCCCGCTCCCCTTCCTGCGCGCGTAGGATGCCCCGCCCCCACCCCGACCACCCATGCGCGATCCACTCGCCCTCCCGCAGTTGCCCATGCATCACCCGCCGATGCCAGCCCTGCGCCCGGCCTCGGAGTACGAAAAAAAGGAAAAATGCGGTGTGGTCGCCATCTGGGGCCACCCCGACTCCGCACGCCGCACCTACCTGGCGATGTACGCCCAGCAGCACCGCGGACAAGAATCCGCCGGGATCGCCGTCTCCGATGGCAAGACCCTCTCCGGCTACACCGGCATGGGGCTGGTCGCCGAGATCTTCGACACCCACATCATCGACGACCTCGCCGCCCACGGCCACCTCGCGGCGATCGGCCATAACCGTTACAGCACCGCCGGCGGCTCACTCTCCTGCAACGCCCAGCCCCTCATCGAGTCCTACATCGCCGGCCAGGTGGGCCTGGCGCACAACGGCAACCTCATCAACGCCGATGCCCTCCGGCTCGCCTACGAAGAAGCCGGCCACATCTTCCACACCACCAGCGACACGGAAGTCATCATCCACCTGCTGGCTTCACCGCAGCAGCAGCGTTCCCCCGATCCGCTCGCCGCGACCCTCCGCCGCCTCCAGGGCGCTTTCAGCCTCGTCTTCCTCTTCCCCAACCGCATCGAGGCCGCTCGCGACCCCTGGGCCTGGCGACCCCTGGTCCTGGGCTACATCCCCATCGAACGCGATCCCGAAGGCACGGTCATCGGAACCCCGCACGACAAGGGCTATCCGGTGATCGCCAGCGAAACGGTCGCCCTCGATGTCCTGGGCGCCAAGTTCGAGCGCGAGATCAGGCCCGGGGAGATCCTCTGCATCGATCACAAGGGTATCACCTCGCGCCAGTTCGCCCAGCCCGCCGAGCGGCTCGCCCAGTGCGTCTTCGAGCACGTCTACTTCGCCAACCCCGCAAGCAACATCTTCGGACAGAACGTCCAGACCGTCCGGGAACTCCTCGGTGAGATGCTTGCCCGCGAAGCGCCGGTCCCCGCCGATTGCGTGATCCCGATGCCCGACTCCGGCCGATCCGCCGCGACCGGATACGCCCGCGCCAGCGGCATCCCGTATCGCGAGGGCATCGTCCCCAACCGCTACGTCGGCCGCACCTTCATCAAGCCCTCGCAGGCCGAGCGAGCCGCCGCCGTCCGTCTCAAACTCAACGTCGTACGCGATATCGTCACCGGCAAGCGCCTGATCGTCGTCGATGATTCCATCGTCCGCGGCACCACGACCAAAGCCAAGATGGACCAGCTCCGCCAGGCCGGCGCCAAGGAGATCCACCTGCGGATCTCCTGCCCCCCCATCCGCCACCCCTGCTACTTCGGTGTTGATTTTGCAACCCGCGACCAGCTGATCGCCCACAACCGCCAGGTCGAAGAGATCCGCACGTTCCTGGGTGTCGATTCCCTGCACTACCTCTCGCTCGAGGGAATGCTCTCCTGCGTCCACGGCCCGCAGAGCAAGTGGTGTACCGCCTGCTACGACGGCGACTACCGCCTCGACCCCGAGCACCCCATCACCGACATCGTCGCCGACAGCCCGCAGTTCAAAATGTTCTCGTAGCCAACGCGATCTGCAAGTTATTGATACACATGTATTTATGTACACAATGCCAGCTGGCCCCGGGCCCTGTCTAGGCAATCTGCCCTAGGCGTCATACACTTATTCACACCGACCGCCAGCCCGTGGAGCCAAACGCGGTCGCACGAAGAAGCAATCAAGATAACAAAGGAGTCACCATGAATCGCCGCATCTCTCTCGCACTCGTCGGGATCGCCGCTGTCGCCACCACCATCGCGATCGCCCAGCCCGCCAAGGACACCAAAGACACGAAAGCCACCAAGCCCGCCGCAGTGCAGCCCGCCGATCAGCACCAGCTCCCCCCGGGCTGGACCGCCGAGGATGCCCAGGCAATGCAGGAAGCCGCCACCCCCGGCAAGCAGCACGCCCACCTCAACGAGGCCCTGGGCACCTGGACCGCCAAGTGCAGCATGTGGCCGGCCCCCGGCGCGGAGCCCATGAAGAGCGAATCCACCGCGACCATCACCAGCGTGATGGATGGCAAGTTCACCAAGTGCGAGTGGTCCGGCGACATGCCCGGCATGGGCCCCTTCCAGGGCTTCGGGCTCTACGGCTTCGACAACGCCGGCCAGAAGTTCCAGTCCGTCTGGATCGACAACATGGGCACCGGCATGATGATCGGCACCGGGGAGCTCTCCTCCGATGGCAAGACCATGACCTGGACCTACAACTACAACTGTCCGATCGCCAAGAAGCCCGTCGTCATGCGCGAGATCGAGAAGATCACCGGCAAGGACACGCGCACCATGGAAATGCACGGCGCCGATCCCAAGACCGGCAAGGAATACAAGATGATGGAGATGCACATGACCCGCACGGGCGCGGCTCCGGCTGTCAAGGGCGCTCGCTGATCGTCATCTGATCCCGCATATCCTGATCCAACAACACACGCCGACCGTCCCCTGCGACGGCCGGCGTGTTTTCTGTCACGATCTCCCCCGAGACCACCAGTGGCCCAAACGCCGGACCATCCCCTCGTCTCGCCCTGCAAGCCGCCTTCACAACTCCGCAACAACCTGCGCGGCTCCACCCTCGACGGCATCGGCTACTCCGTCATGGTCGGCACCGGGGAGAACTTCTTCCCGGCCTTCATCCTCGCCCTGGGCATGGGCGAAGTCTCCGCCGGACTGGTCGCCACCGTCCCGCTGGTCGTCGGCGCTGCCTTCCACCTCATCACCGCCGCCGCCGTTCATCGCCTGGGCTCCTACAAAAAATGGATTGTCTTCATGGCCGGCCTCCAGGCCGCGGTCCTCCTGCCGCTGACCCTCACCGCGGGCCTCAACATCGCCGCGGGCTGGCTGGTCTTCGTGATGGCCGCGATCTACTGGTTCGCATTCCTCTGCGGCGGAGCTGCATGGAACACGTGGATCGCCTTCAACGTCCCGCCACGCGTCCGCGCACGTTACTTCGGCTGGCGCAACCGCATGCTCCAGATCGCCGTGCTCGCGGCGATCCTCACAGGCGGCTTCGTCCTCCGCGGCGCGGGCTGGGCCCGCGAATGGCTTCCTCAGAACGGCTGGACGCTCGAATTCGCCGAGAGCGCCCCCGTCCGCGCCTTTGCAATCCTCTTCGGGATCGCCTTCATCGCTCGTTGCTTCTCCACCTACTACCTCGCCCGGCAATCCGAGCCCAACCCGCTCCCGATCGCCCAGCGCCTCGTCCCCGCCCGTGATCTGGCCCGCCGCATGATCCACGGCTCCGATGGCAGGCTCATCCTCTTCCTGGTCTGCATGAGCATCGCCGCCCACATCGCCCAGCCCTTCTTCAACCCCTTCATGCTCAAAAAGCTGGCGATGGATCAGGAACCCGACATGTACAGCCTCATGCTCGCCGCCCCGCTCCTGGGCCGTGCGCTGGCGCTGCCGCATTTCGGCGCCATGGCCCAGCGGCGCGGCGCCCGCGTGCTCCTGCTCATCGGCGGCATCGGGCTCATCCCCTTCTCAGTCAACTGGCTCATCTCCGACAACTTCGTCTTCCTCTTCACCACGCAACTCGCCAGCGGCGCCGCCTGGGCCGCCTACGAGCTGGGCATGTTCCTGATGCTCCTGGACACCACCAGGCCCGAGGAACGCACCAGCGTCGTCTCCCAATACCAGTTCGTAAACTCTTGCGCCATGGTCGCCGGCAACGGCCTGGGCGCGCTGGGGCTCTGGTATTGGCAGTCAAGCTGGAACGCCTACGCGATCATCTTCATCGCATCCCTGGTCGCACGCCTGATCACCGTGCCCCTCCTGCTGCGCACCCACGCCGGCTCACCGCACGCCCCGCACCTGGAGATGGACACGCTCGCCGTCCGCCCATCTTCCGGCGCGGTCGATTCTCCGATCGTCTCCTCGCTCGACGATCATCCGACCCGGCACTGAACGGACGCCTCCCGCTCTCCACGCGAACCCAGCCGCCCGTTACACTCTGCTCACCTTCAGAAGGAGATGCCGCATGTCCCGCTCCCTCTACGCCCGGCTTGCCCAGCGCTTTGATCAGGACCGCGTGCTCCTCTCACGCCGCGGGCTCCTCAAGTCCGCCGCCCTGTTCGCCGCCAGCGGAGCGCTGGCATCGGTCTCTCGCGCACTCCAGCCGGCCGACGCCCCCAAGCCCGCCGCCAGCTCCAAGAAAAAGGTCATCGTGATCGGCGCCGGCTTCGGCGGGCTCGCGTGCGCGCTGGAATTGGTCGCACGAGGGCACGATGTCGCCATCCACGAAGGACGCGGCCGCGTCGGTGGACGCGTGCTCACCATGCGCGACATCACCGACAATGCAGGCATCGAAGCCGGTGGTGAATGGATCGGGGCCAACCACCCCACCTGGCTGGCGCTCGCCAAACGCTTCAACATCGACCTCGCAGAAACCCCGGATGCCGAAGACCTCTATGCGCCACTCTACCTCAAGGGCAAGCTCCTGGATGCCCAGCAGACCGAGGCTCTCTACGAGCAGATGTCCAAGATCCTCGAGGCCCTCAACGACGCCGCCAAGGACATCGATCCGCTCGCTCCCTGGACAGCGCCCGCCGCGCAGCAACTGGACCGTATGACCGCCGCCCAGTGGCTCGCCGAGCAGGAGTGCACGGAACTCTGCCGCACGGCGATCGAGGCCCAGCTCACCAACGACAACGGCGTATCCATGGGCTGGCAGAGCTACCTGGCCCACCTGGCAATGATCAAGGGCGGCGGACTCCAGGACTACTGGGAGAACTCCGAGGTCTTCCGCGCTCGCCAGGGAAACCAGGAACTGGCGACCCGCATGTACATGGAACTCACTCCGGAACGCTTCACCCTCGGCAACGTCATCACCCGCATCCAGGTCAACGACAACTCCGTCATCGTCACCGATGCACGTGATCGCAAGCACGAGGCCGATTTCGCCGTGCTCGCCGTCGCCCCCACCGTTTGGCGCAACATCGAATTCGTCCCCGCGCTCCCTTCGGCCCTGGCCCCCCAGATGGGCTTTGCCTCCAAGATGCTCTGCTCATTCAAGAAGCCCGCGTGGAAAGACCTGGGGCTGGCTCCCGACTCGTTGTCCGACACCGAGATCGGGTACACCTGGGAATCGACCGGCATCCACGCAGCGGCCCGCAACCCCGTGCTGTGCGCGTTCTCCGGCGGCCCGGGCGCCGAGATGGGCCTCCGCCTCAACGAACCCGAACGCAACGAGCAGTACAAGGAACGACTCCAACGCATCTACAAAGGCATCGGAGAGCACATCGACAGCATGCGCTTCATCGGCTGGCCCACCGACCGCTGGACCATGGGGGGCTACTCCTTCCCCGCCCCAGGACAGGTCACAACGTGCCTCCGCGCCCTTAATATTGGGTACAAGCGACTCCACTTTGCCGGAGAGCACGTGAGCACTGCCTTCCCGGGCTACATGGAAGGGGCTCTCTCCGCCGGAACAGCCGCAGCCACGCGCATCGATGCCTCGTAAGCACACGAGGTCGCCCGCGAATCCCCGGGCCAGTGCAATCTTGGTGGTTGACTCACCCTATCGAACGCAGGAAGATGAGTCATCTCGTGATACCTGACGTTTCACTACCGTTCGATCGCGCGCTCAATCTCCTGCCGGGTGCGTGCCTCATTCTTAAGCCCTCCGGACAGGTTGTCTGGGGCAATGCCGCCGCCGCCACGCTGCTGGGCTTTGGGGCATCCGCCCTGCGCGGCGCTTCGATCCTCCATTTCGTTTCCGCCGGTGATGAGCCCCTGCTTGCCGCCCGTCTTCAGGGCGGTGGAGCCGACCAGACTGCCTTCTCGTGCTTGCGGCGGGCCGGCTCAGGAGAGGATGAGAAGCTCCGCTTCCGCCTCGCGCCCCTCCCGGCGGCCGACGAGCAGCTCATTCTGGCACTCGTGCTCGAGCACGACCGCATCCGGCCCGTGCAGGCCGAGCTCCGCCACGCGCAGAAGCTGGAAATCGTCGGCCAGCTCGCCGGCGGGATCGCCCACGACTTCAACAACCTGATCACGGCGATCTTCGGCTATCTCGACATCGCCCGCAGAACCCTCGACAACGACCACCCCGCCCACACGGCGATCGAGGGGATCCGGGAGGCCGCCGAGCAGGCCGCCGGCGTCACGCGGACGCTCCTGACCTTCACTCGCAAGGCCGCCCCCGAACGCAGCCGCGTGAATCTCAAGGACCTGGTCTGGCAGTCAGCCAAGCTGTTGCGCCGCGCCATGCCGGCCTCCATCCAGCTCATCACGCCCGCGGATACATCCGACCCCGTCTGGATCAACGCCGATGCCAACCAGATCCAGCAGGTGATCCTCAACCTGGCCCTCAACGCACGCGATGCATTGCCCCGAGGCGGCACCATCCGGCTGCTCGCCGACTACGCGACCGACAGGATCGCCGACGGCGAACCGCAATCCGTGGCCGTCCTCACCGTCAGCGACACCGGCGGCGGGATCGCCCCCGACGTCCTGCCCCGCATCTTCGATCCATTCTTCACGACCAAGGTGGACACGGGGCACAGCGGCCTGGGCCTGGCAATCATCCAGGACATCATCCGTTCGCACGAAGGTAGTATCGCGGTCAAAACCGGTCTGGGACAGGGCACCACCTTCCGCGTTGACTTCCCCGCCAGCGAACCGGCCGCCGCCCCGGCGCAGCGTGAGAGCACGCCGTCAACCCAGGCCCGCGGCGAGCTCCTGCTGATCGTCGAGGATGATCCGCTGGTGCGCCAGATCATCGCCTCGCAGCTTCGGCAGTTCGGCTTCAGCGTGATGGAGGCCGGCGCGGCGAGCGTCGCCGCATCTCTGGCCGATCAGAACCGCTCCCTGATATCGCTGATCATCTGCGACCTGGAACTTCCCGATATTTCGGGGGATAAACTCGTGGAGCAGTTGCGCACCACCGGGATTGTGGTTCCGATCATCCTGATCACCGGCAACATACAGTTCGATCTCACACCCCTGGAACGCAACGGGGTCACGATTCTGCGGAAGCCCTTCGGAGTCGCCAGACTTGCCGACACGGTTTCGAAGGTACTATCGGCGTCCGGAAGATCTGAGCCGGCGGCATCCGACAGATCGGCGAAGATGCCGCCCGGGAGTTCACCTTCATGAGCACACCCATCCGAGTCATCCTCGCCGACGACCACGCCTTGGTCCGCTCAACGCTCGCCGAATGGCTGCGATCCTCGACCGATATTCAGGTCGTCGCGCAGGCATCCGATGCCGATCAGGCGGTCAATGAGTGCATCCGCCTGGCGCCGCAGGTGGTCGTTCTCGACATCGACATGCCAGGCCTCTCCTGCTTCGATGCCGCCCGCACCATCCGCTCTCGCCTACCCGACACCAAGATCATCTTCCTAAGTGCTTTCCTGCACGATCGTTACATTGATGAGGCGCTCCGCTGCGGCGCCTCGGCGTTCCTCACCAAGGGCGAACCGCCCCAGAAGATCGCCGATGCCATCCGCACCACCGCCGCCGGCGGGATCTTCTTCTCACCCGAGGTCCAGAGCCGCATGGTCATCGATGCCGGCGGAGTCCGCCTGGCAGAGGGGCCCACGACCCGCGCGCAAACCCTTACCCAGCGAGAGCTTGAAGTCCTGCGCTACATCGCCAGGGGCATGTCGAAGAAAGAAATCGCAAACGTCATGCACCTCTCGGTCAAGACTGTGGACAACCACAGCACCAGCCTCATGGCCAAGCTGGACATCCACGATCGCGTCGAGCTCGCGCGGTTCGCCATCCGCGAAGGCCTCGCCGAGCCCTGATAGGCGATGCTTTGAAACAGCTGCGCAAAGTACAAATGGGGGGATTACCTCCGGTGCATTACCGCGCATTTGCGGTGCATGTTGCCCCGTTTCGGCTATAACAGCCATCCACTGCGCAGGCATCGCGCGGCATCAACAAGCCTCCTCTCCTCCTCGTGATGGCCGGACCGCCCCAAAGGGCGCTCCGGCCTTTTTCATGCGCGCCGACCGGTTCGTTCGCTCCGGCCAATTTCGTTCGCACACGCAGCCCACTACCGTCCATGCGCATGGAGCGACAGACACGCCAGCGTCAGGCGATCCGGGAGGCGTTCACCACCGCCGGCCGACCGCTGAGCCCCAGCGAGATCTTGACGCTCGCCAAGCCCCGCGCCCGCGGCCTGGGAATGGCAACCGTCTATCGCTCCATCCGCGCCATGGTCGAGGCCGGTGAACTGGTCGAGGTTGAATTGCCCGGGGAGCCTCCGCGATACGAGATCGCCGGCAAGCACCACCACCATCACTTCCACTGCCGGACATGCAAGAAGGTCTACGAGGTAGAGGGCTGTCCGCCCGACCTGGGGATCCTCGTCCCCCGCGGCTTTGCCCTCGAAGACCACGAAGTGATCCTCTACGGCCGCTGCGCCTCCTGCCAGCGATAGCTCTCATCTTGTCCTGCCACCCCCCACTCCCAACCCCCCACTGCCCTCTTCCCATCTACGCTCTGCCGATGCAAGGCCTCGTCTTCGATTTCGACGGCGTCATCGTCAACTCCGAACCCATGCACGAGGCCGCCCTGCGGCTGGCCGCGCTGGATCTGGGCCTGGACTTCTCGCACGATGACTACGCGAGCCGATACATCGGCTTTGACGACCGCGATTTCCTCACCACGCTCGCCTCCGACCATCACCGAACCCTGACGCCCGCCCAGATCGAGGGCTTCAACGCCCGCAAGCGCGATGCCTTCATGACCGTCGTCAAGGATGGCCTGGTCGCCCCCTTCCCCGGCGTCGTTGATCTCATCACCACCGCCGCACGCCAGTTGCCGATCGCAATCTGCTCCGGGGCTCGCCGCCACGAGATTGACCCCATCCTCGAAGCGATGGGAGTCACCAGGCAATTCAAGGTCATCGTGACAGCCGATGATGTCCCGCGCAGCAAGCCCGACCCGGCCTGCTACCTCACGACCGCCCGGCGACTGAGCATCGATCCCGCGCACCTGCTCGCGATCGAAGACACCACATTCGGCATCCGGTCCGCGCTCGATGCCGGGTACAAGGTCGTCGCCGTCACCCACAGCTTTACCGCCGAGGAGCTCCGCCCTGCTGCACCGACACGCATCTTCCCGACGATCGCCGACATCACCCTCGATGCTCTACGCAATCTCTAATCCCCTCGGACGCGTCGCATACTCGGCAATCAAAGAAGTCTCACCACAGAGGCACAGAGAACACAGAGATCAGAATGAAGTGTAAGAGAGACAAGTCGATGAAGGAACTGTCGGCACTCCTCCTCGTATTCTCTTCTCTGTGTCCTCTGTGGTGAGTCTTGCCTTCTGTCTCTCTGACCCTTTCGCGAACCGATGCTCGCACTCATCCTCCGAAGACTCCTTCAGCTCCCCCTCATCCTCGCGGTGATCTACACCCTCACGCTCCTGCTCACTTGGGCCGTCCCCGGCAACCCGCTCGATCGTCCCGAAGGTCGCCGGCCTCCCCCCGAAGTCGAATTGGCGATGAAACGCCAGTACAACCTCGACAACTTCGGGAGCTTCTACATCAGCTATCTCGACAACGCGACCGGGAGCAAATACCTGCGCGAATCCCTCAACGGGCACGCCGACAAACGTGATCAGCAGCTGACCGATGCGGGCCTCACCCCGCCCCCGCGCCGCATCTTCGACCTCGGGCCCTCCCTCCAATACCGGGATCGCACCGTCAACGAGATCATCGCCGGCTCGCTCCTCGTCTCCGTACGCCTGGGCCTGCTCTCAATCCTGATTGCCCTGGTCATCGGCCTGCTCGCCGGGATCGCCGGCGCCTGGAAGCCCGGTTCGCTCCTTGATTCGTCCACACTCGGCCTCGCCCTCGTGGGCGTCAGCCTCCCCACGTTCGTCATCGGCACGGTCCTGCTATTAGTCTTTCCCGTCTGGCTGGGCTGGGGTCGCGTCGGGCCCCCACGAGGGCTCGGAGAACTCGTCCTTCCCGCGCTCACCCTCAGCCTCCCCACCGCCGCCTACATCGCCCGCCTGACCCGCATGGGCATGATCGAGCAGCTCTCGGCCGATTACATCCGCACCGCTCGGGCAAAGGGGCTACCGGAATCGGCGGTCATCCTCCGCCACGCCCTGCGCAACGCCCTGCTCCCGGTCGTCAGCTTCCTTGGCCCGGCGAGCGCAGCGGCCCTCACGGGTTCCTTCATCGTCGAGCGGATCTTCTCGGTCCCCGGCCTGGGCCAGCATTTCGTCAGCGCGGTCCAGAACAAGGATCTCTTCCTGATCATCGGCGTGGTGATGATCTACGCGACCATGCTGGTGCTGTTCAACCTGGCATCGGACATCATCTACAGGTGGGTCGATCCGCGGGTCGAGTAGCCGCGGCGCAAATGGTGCGATGTTCGCAACGCCGCCTGAATCTGGCCCTCTGACAATCTGGCCCTTTGGCCATTTGCTTCACGCCACCGCCGCGACCGCATTCCTAAACATCATCATCCCCGGCGTCGGCAGCTTCTTCACCCGCTCATCCAGCCGCGTCCAGTACGGGTGACGCATCCAGTCCAGGTATCGCTCGGGGTGCGGCATCAGCGCGAAGATTCGGCCCGTGGCATCGCAGATCCCGGCGATCCCACCCTCCGAGCCGTTGTAGTTGTCCGAATACCGCAGGGCGATCTGCCCGGAGCGCTCCAGGCTCGCCAGGTGCTCGGCCGACTCGGCCGTAAACCGTCCCTCTCCGTGCGCCACCGGAAGCTGCATCACATCGGTGCGATCCTGCGCCTCGAACGCATCCGTCAGCCCCTTGGTCCACAGGCACACCGACCCGGCCTCGGGCACGACCCCCACCCAGCGATCGACAAACCGAGCGGCGATGTTCTCGGCGAGCGCCACGGTCTGTCGCGGACGCTCCGCGGGCCATTCCTGCCCCTTCGCCGGCCCCGGCAGCAGCCCCACCTGCACCATCACCTGGAACCCGTTGCACGCCCCGATCATCGGCACCCCGCGAACCGCCGCCTCACGCAGCGCCGGCCACAACCCCTCCGCAAGCCGCATCGCCAGGATCCGTCCCGATGCGATGTCATCCCCGTAGCTGAACCCCCCGGGGAACCCCATCAACTGAACCTTGGCGAGCCGCGCAGGATCCCGCGCAAGGGCATCGATATGCACCAGTTCAGGCTCGGCGCCCGCGAGCGCGAACGCCCGGCACATCTCCGCATCGCAATTGGTCCCGGCGGCCCGGATGACAATGGCAAGTGGCTTCACGCGCCAAGCATAGTCGCAAGGCCCACGCCTTTGGCGGCCTTTCCAGCCCACGCACGCATCCCGCACCGCTCATCTATACTCCCCACCCCCACGTCCCACGAGGAGATTCGCCCATGCCGGCCGTCTTTCCCTTCCGAGCGCTGCAGTACCGACACGGCGCTGGGGATGTCAGCTCCCTGATCGCCCCTCCGTACGATGTCCTGGATCTGGCCGGCAAGAGCCGCCTGCTCGCCCACGACCCCCACAACATCGTCGGCATCGATCTCCCCCACGTTCCCGCCAAGGAACTCGGTCCCCCGGAGACCTACAGCGCCGCCGGCAATCGCTTCCGCGACATGCAGCAGGCCGGGACCCTGACCCGGCGCTCCGCCCCGGCGATGTTCGCCTATCGCCAAACCTTCCAATTCGCCGGCAGATCCCATCAGCGCCTGGGAATGGCCTGCACCGTCGAAACGCTCCCCTTCGGCCCCCGCTCCGGCGGCGGCATCCTCCCGCACGAAGAGACCTTCTCCGGCCCCAAGGAAGACCGCTTCGCCCTGATGAAGGCCACCAAGGCCCAGCTCTCCCCCATCTTCGGCCTGCACGCCGATGAACAGGGCGCTGCCGTGGCGATCCTGCGCACGATCATGGCCGGCCGCGCTCCCGACATGACCGCAACCATGCAGGACCAGGTTCTGCACGAAATCTGGACCATCGAGAACCCCGCGACGATCGCCGCCTACACCGCCGCCCTCGTGGGCGAGGATGTCTTCATCGCCGATGGCCACCACCGCTACACCACCGCCCTCAACTACCTCCGTCACCTCGAATCCCAGGGTCCGGTCCCGACCGACCATCCCGCCCGCCGCTGCATGATCGTCCTGGTCGGCATGTCGGATCCCGGCCTGGTCATCGGCCCCACGCATCGCGTGCTGGGTGGCATGGCCCGCTACAGCATCGACCGCTTCATCGAGACCGCTCGCCGCTACTTCGACATCACCGAAGGGCCGACGCAGTTGCACGAGATCGAGACGGCGATGAGCGAAGCCGCCCTCTCAGCCAGCGGCAAGAACGTCCTGGGCCTGATCGATTTCAAGACCCACACCAGCTTCATCGCCGCGCTCAAGGCCCCCGACCCGCTCGCGACCGCCTTCCCCGGCAAGCCCCCGGAATGGCGGCAGCTCGATGTCGCGCTGATCCAGCATTTGATCGTGAAAGAGATCTGCGAGCCCGTCCTCAACGGCAGCCAGCCCGTGAAGTGGGCCTTCCCGCACTCGGTGGATGAGGTACTCGAGATCGGCCGTGGCAAGGAGACCGGCGCGGGCGGCGGAACCGGCTTTGCGCAGCTGGCGATCGTCGTAAGGCCGACACCCTTGGGATCGGTCAAGGCCGTCAGCCGTGCCAACCAGCTGATGCCGCAGAAGTCAACTTTTTTCTATCCCAAGATCGCCACGGGCCTCTTCATGAACACTGTCGATTGAGCGACGGCGGCCTGCTCCACCTTCACAACCCTCTACCGCGGCCGCAGCGCCCCTTCCCTCACCATCGCCCTGGCAATCCCCGCCACATCGCTCGCGAGCCTCTCGCGCGGCACTCCGAGCATTCCCGCCGCATCCTCCACAAGCCGCACGAGCGACTGATTCCCGCTCGCCCGCATCACCACATCCACGACCGATGCCGCGCCTTCGGCAATCTCCCGGCCTCCGCAGATGATGCGCGATCTCTCCGCTCGCCATCCCCCAGAATCCGGCGACAACAACTGCGCAACCCTCACATCCGGCTCCAACGCCCAACGTCGCTCAAGCAGCGCGCGATCATCCGGCAGCGAGCGCTCGAGCGCCCGCCCATCCATGCACGCACGCAGCGGCACCAGCCCGCGATCGATCGCCGCCGAGTCGATGTCGTCGATCATCGTGAACGCAGGGGAGCCCCGCCGGATCGCCAGCGCGCCATACGAGATCTCCTCGATCCCCTGCGACTGGTAGTACCTGATCCACGCATCGAATCGCTCAAAGAAGCGCTCCGCGCACCATCCCGGCTCGCCCGAGAACGTGTGCCGGATCCACATCGACGCGTATTCGCCGATCGACTGGGTGTCGGTGCGGATGAGCCAGCCCTGCATGCCCGCCGGAACCCAGCCGGCGAGCCGCTCGCGCCAGGGGTTGTCTCGTGTGTGAGACCAGTTCAGGAGCATGACAAGCATGCCGCCGTCGGAGAGATGATCGGGTGCTTCGGCGGCAAGCCGGCGGCAGAACTCATCCCCGAATCGCCGAGCCCCGCCGCCGGTATCCGATGCAAACCCCGGCGTCGCGCCCGCATCCCGGTAAATCGATTCCGACTCGGGAGAGATCACAAAGGGCGGGTTGGAGAGAATGAGATCGAACCGCTCTCCGCGAACCGGCTCGAAGAGACTGCCGATCCGAAACTCGGCATCCGGTATCCCGTTGAGCAGCGCGTTGAACCGCGATATCTCGACCGCGCGCGGGTTCAGATCGACACCGACCACCGAAGCCCCGGCACGCGCTGCCCGCAACCCCAGGTAGCCGCAGCCGCACCCGAGATCCAGAGTCCGACCATGATCGCCGGACCGGCGTGCTCCACCATCTGCCGCGGTCAGCCACTCTCCCAGCGCCAGACGCCCCAGCGCAACGCTGCTCCGTCCCATGCCCATGACATGGCCGGCGTGCTGGGCGATCTCACCCATGGATCGCCGTGAAAAGTCAGCGCCAAGCACCAGATCCTCGAACGGAACGATCGCCAGCACCGCCTCAACACCGCCCCCACAACCATCAGCAGCAGCCTCGCGCAGCAACCCCGCATCGATTCCCATCTCCACCGTGACGGGCGCCAGCGCCTCCGCCGCCGACTCGACCGGCATCGCCGCTCCGATGATGAACAACCGCGCCAGCGACTCGATCTGCGAACCGCCGCGCGTCTTCCAATGCGACAGCGGCCCGCTGGTCAGGTCGACCAGTCCTCCCGCCGCTGCGCCCAGCACCTCCCTCACCCGCGCATGGCCATACCCGCTGCGGGCGAATGCCTCACGCAGGCCCGCGACCAGTTCCCCGTCAAACACAGCCGCCATCACCACTCCAAAGCCGCCTATCGAGCCTGATACGCCGGATTCCGCTCAAAGAACCCCTTGGGAAGCAACCGGAACCCGGACCGCTCCGTGGACATCACCGGCCACTCCTCGGACCGCGGAGTGTGCGTAACCGCAAAGCAGTACCACACGACCACATCGGTATTCACGATCGGCTCATCCCCCGCCCACACCGGCAGCCCCTCGCCGCCGCGCGTCTGGTTCGGATAGTCACCCGCCGCGTGCAGCTCAGCCGGGTTCTGCCGCGTGATCCACACGTGGTGCTTGACAAACCCCGCATCGTGCAGCAGCGGTGAGCCCTCGGTCGCGTACGGCACCCCGTTGCCTCCGGGGACCAGCTCGTACCCCGAGAAATGGCCCAGCCCATTGCGCACCGATGGATTGACGATGCGCCACAGGCGATGATCGGCGGCCGAGAGATTGCGCTTCGCCTCGCGCTCGGTCTTGAGCAGCGACTCGCTCATGATGAAGGCGTTGCCAGCGGGATTCTCAGGCCCGGCGCCGGCGCTGCGCGTGTTCATCTCCAGCACGCTATTGCCAATCCCATCGACATCGAAATCCAGCCGGAAGCTGAACCAGTGCTGGTGATTGGGCGCTACCACGCCCGGCGCGATCAGCGTCCCGTACCGCTCATCACCAACGCCCTCTCCCCCCACTCCCCCCGTTCCGCTCGCCGCCGCCTCACACGCCGAGCACACCTGCGCCGCTGTCCCCTTGGGAAGCAGAATCCCCGTCAGCATCGCATCCACCTGGATCGAGCCATCCTCACGCAGGATCCACGTGACGCCGTAGTCGTAGTTGCCGATCGTGACGATGCTCGTGATGCACAGCTCGCGCGCCCGCGCGCTCTCCACTCGCTCGCTCAGATAGTCGTAATGCAGCCACCCCAGCCCTCCATCTCGCTCATAGATCCCCACCGCCCCGGGGATCGGCTTTGGCTCTCCATCGCTGGTGACCACGCACGCACCCAGCACCGTGGCGTGCTCGGGGACCTCAACCCCCGGCGTCAGGCTGCGGGCCGAGTTCCCCAGCCCGTACTCCCCCGAATCGAACGCGCTGCGCCATCGCCATGACCCCGCCGGATCCCCGTACGGAACCACCATCTCCGAGAGCGCAGCGCTCGCGAGGATCGGCCGCACGCGGGCCGACTCGCCATCCCCGCCACCATCCGCCCACCCGATATCCCGCAGGATCAGGCCATCCCGGGGATGAAACTCGATGCGCAGCCGCCAGTGCCCCCACGCCAGGGCATCCCCATCGATCCGGAAGCTGGCCCCCTGAGGCTGAACCGTTCGCAGCGGCTTGAGTGCGATCGCGGCTTCCGCCCGGGCATGCTTGGCATCGGCCTTCCTAGGAACAACCCCGTGGTCGATCACATCAACCACGCGCCGGCGATCCAGATCTACCAGCACCTCGACCCCCTCGATCGGCTGCGAGTACGGGTTGATCGGATCCCGCAGGTTCGCGGTGTCGTAGCTGAGCATGCGCATCATGCGCGTCCCATCGGGCACCCCCCCGGGCGCCCGCTCCCCCGGCGCCCAGCCATCCACAAGCACCTGCTCGAAATCCGTGATGCCGCGCTTCCGCACCGCCTCCTGCCAGCGCGAATCGCCACGGGCAAGCTCGGATGCGATCTCGAACTCACCCTCGGCGATCTGGGGCTGCGCTCCCGGGATCGCCGTCATGCGGCCGACCTCCCCGGACTCGACATCGACCACCAGTTCATGGACCCCGTGCAGTTCAGGCGCGTACACAATGGCAATCGCCTTCACCGGAGCATCCTTCAGCGCTGACTTGTCGGGCTCCGCTCGCGCCACGCTCACGAATCGACCTTGCGCGGGAAACCCGGAACTCCCGCGGACAGCCTGCGTGATACGCGAGATCTGGCCTTCATCAAGAGAAATCGCGACCGGCTCCGGCCGGCGAGCGCATCCCCAGGCGATCATGGAAGCGCCCGCCAGCACGATACAGCGATGAATGATGTTCCCCATGTCGGGGAGTGTACGAAAAACCCAACCTCTCGGCAGACGCGATCACGCTACCAGCCCCTTACGGCCCCTTGCGCATCGCCCACTCACTCTCCAGAATCCCGTAGATGTTCGAACTGCACCACTCGCCCTTCAGCGAGTAGTTCTCCCGCAGCTGGCCCTCCAGCCTCATCCCCAGCCGGCTCGCCACCCGGCACGATGCGGTGTTGCGAGGGTCACAATCCGCGAACACGCGATGGACACCCATCGTGCCGAACGCGAAGTCCAGCATCGCCGAGGCAGCCTCGGTGATGTACCCCCGACCCTGGCGCTGCGGATGCAGCAGGTACCAGATCGTCGCCTCCCGATGCTCGGGTCGCTGGATCCCAAGCCCGCACCTCCCGATCAGCTCCCCGCCCCCACGCTCATCCACGCCATCCGCCCCCGATACACCCTCCCGCAGCACGATCGCCAGGTCAAACGTCTTGCGATCGGCCTTGGCCTGCTCCAGGATCGCCCCGGCGATGTACTCCCGCGTCTGCTCCGGCGTCTGGGGATCGCAGGACATGTACCGCGTCACCTCCGCATCCCCCTCGATCACGTTCAGCGCATCGGCATCCCCGGCGAGCAGATCACGCAACAGCAGACGCGGGGTTTGGAGCACGAGCGGTAAAGACATTGCACAGGGCCCGATCCGGCAGCATTGAAGCGAGGCATCGCCTCGCGTGCCCGCGATCGTACCGAAGAGGGCCCGCAGCTTCATTTTTGGAGATTGACAAAACACTTTGTCAATGCTAGTCTGCCTGTCATGGTTGACCTCCGCGTCATCGACGATCCCGCATCCGCCGGTGTCGCGCTCGACCCGATGCGCAGCCGGCTCCTCTCCGAGCTCCGTACGCCGGCCTCCGCCGCGACGCTCGCCGGCCGCATGGGATTGCCCCGGCAGAAGGTGAACTACCACCTGCGGACGCTGGAGACGCACGGGCTGATCCGCGTGGAAAGCCAGAAGCGCTGGGGGGGGCTGACCGAGCGCCGGCTGGTTGCGACTGCTTCCTCGTATGTCGTCTCTCCCAGCGCGCTCGGACCGGTCGCGCCGCCTCAGAATCCCGCGCGGGGGATGGATCGTCTCTCCGCAAGCTATCTCGTGGCGATTGCCGCCCGCATCGTGCGCGAGGTCGGGCAGTTGCTTCGCCGATCCGAGGAACTCGACAAGCGCCTGGCGACCCTCTCCATCGACACCGAAATCCGATTCCGCACCGCCGAGGACCGGGCCGCCTTCAGCCAGGAATTGACCGGCGCCGTCGCAACCCTGGTCTCGCGTTATCACGATGAGTCCGCACCTGGCGGACGATGCCATCGCCTGATGATCGGGGCGTACCCCAAGCCCGAGGAACCCAAAGCGAAGGAGACGACATGAGCGTGAAGAAAGAACCCTCGGGACGCCGTTCAATCCAGCTCGAAGTCGAGGTCCCCGGCACGCCGGAGGAAGTCTGGCAGGCGATCGCCACCGGACCGGGTCTCTCATCCTGGTTCGTGCCGGCTGAATTCGAGATCCGCGATGGGAAGCCTGTGTCGGTGAAGCTGGACTTCGGTCCGGGCATGGAGTCCACTTCGGCCGTGACGGACTGGGAGCCGCTGCAACGATGGGCCGCCCAGACCGATGGCTGGGTTCCCGGCTCTCCGCCCATCGCCAACGAGTGGAGTGTTCAAGCCTGCGGCGGGGGCAAGTGCATCGTCCGCATTGTGCAGAGCCTGTTCGCCAGCACGGACGATTGGGACAACCAGCTCGAAGGCGCTGAATACGGATGGCCCGGGTTCTTGCGCGCCCTGCGGATCTACCTCACGCACTTCCGTGGCCAACGCTCGACGACCATGAAGTGGATGGTCCCTGTCGCGGGCACGGAGGCGGAAGCTTGGGAAGCGGTGACCGCGGCTCTGGGCCTGACAGGACTGAACGTCGGGCAGCGTTGGGCAGCACCCGCGGGCGTCCCGGCGTTCAGCGGCGTGGCGGAGCACCTCACCAGGAATCCGTACGATGCCCTGCTGCGGCTCGACAATCCCGGTCCGGGGATCGCCGCCCTTGGCGCCTTCAACTGCGGCGGCCAGACCATGATTGCATTTGGCTTCTACCTTTATGGAGATCAGGCGGCCGGAACCGTCGCCCATGAGACACCGCTCTGGGAAGCGTGGTTTCAAAGGCGCTTCCCGATGCCGACAGCGCCGGAATCGAGCAACACTCATTGAGCACGCTTTTCGATCTGCGACCCGCTTCCTCAGAACAGACATCGCGATCGGCGGACCCCGACATCGCCGGATGATCGGTCAGTCCCCACTCCACCAACCGCAGAAAACCAAGGCAAAGGGAATCACATGAGCGTGAAGAAGGAACCATCCGGACGCCGATCGGTGCAGGTCGAGATCGAAGTCCCCGGGACGCCCGAGGAAGTCTGGCGAGCGATCGCCAGCGGACCGGGCATCACCTCGTGGTTCGTTCCCACGCGCAGCGAGGAGCGCCAGGGAGGACAAGTGGTGTGTACCTTCGGCCCGGGAATGGACCGCTCGGCCTCCTCGTACCAGAACGATTGCAGGAGCGCGTTGCCCTGATCAAACCACTCCTGCACCTCGGGGACCTTGGTGGAGATCGGGAAGTGCGCCTTGCCGATCCCCTCCATGCGCCAAGGCTTCTGCCGCAGGCCCGTATCGAACGCGCTGCCGTGCCGGGAATGGCCCATCTTGTCATCCGCACCGGCCGTCTGCACGGCGGCAAGCATGGACAGAACGCACAGAACGAAGCGAGAAACACCCATGATGGCTCCGAAATCCGCCAGACCAATGGACAACAACCGGTCACCGTCGGCGACGATATCCACCGACGGTCTTGTGTATTCGAGTGCGGATGATAATCGAATGCGGCCCGGAACGAACGGCGTCTGTTCCACGGGCCCGTTGGCGTGCCCACCCCCCCACGCCCCGACCAGACCGGGGGTCGCTTGCACTCACACAGAATCAGGGTGACAGGATTCGAACCTGCGGCCTTGTGGACCCAAACCACACGCTCTACCAAGCTGAGCTACACCCTGGACGGAAGGCATAATAGAGAGGGAGTTGGGTAGAGGCATCAGGCACTGGGCAGCAGGCATCAGGAAAGGCCAGACGCCCGACGGGAAGGGATTCTCTCACCCCTCCTTCCCCACTCCCCTCCCAAAAAACCGCCGACCCGCCAACAGGAGAGTCCGGCGGGTCGGGCGGCACGGGGGTGCGATCTCGGCTGGCCGGTTCCTGTCCCTCCACACCGGTTGCGTGAAAGCCGGGGCGGAATGCCAGGTCCCGCAAGATGCACCCACGGATGTGGGCCTGTCGATCACGGGCCGGGGCCATCCCTCGCCCGCGTCTGGTCGCTGCTACATCGGCACCTCGCGGAAGAACACGATCCGCGCCTTGTCGCCCTTCTTCACCACGTTCGAGCGGTCCACCACCATCACGTATCGCCGCTGGATCGAGGGCACCATCGGCGTCGACATGCTCAGACCCCGCACATCCGAGGCCTTGAACCCGGCGACCACGAACCAGACCGCGAAGTAGTCGCTGCGTGTCGAGACGGTGTTCAGCACACCGTTGGTGACCAGCAGCTTGTCCTCGTAGAACTCGTAGTCGTTCTTGACCGCATCGGCATCCGTGTAGTCCAGTGAGCCCACGCCCTTGCGGTCCGCGTTGAGCTTGGCCTTGCCGCTGGCGTTCTCATCCCAGCCCAGCAGGTCGATGTTGGCGTTGTCCCGTGCCGGCATCGCCGTCGCGACGTTGGGAGCCTGGTAACGCCGGGTCGCACCCATGATCTCGCTCGCCGCGAGCAGGCCCGGCTGCTCACGGATCGCGTTGAAGTCCGATCGCCCGCTGCGGCCGTTGAGCTGATCGTCCTGCGTGATATCGGCGCCGGGATTGCCGGCATTGTCACGGTCATCGAAGCTCACCGTAGGACCGGGTGTCGATGCGTTGGCCGGGTCGGGCCGGCGCCGCTGCATCACCTTGTCCCGGTAGGCGATCAACGTCGCCGCCAGGTCGACATCGCCATCCAGCTCGCTGTTGCCCGTCTGGCCCGTCCACCACCACTGGTACCCCGGGAGGGTCTCCAGCGTAGGGCTGAGCATCGGCAGCACGCGCTTCACCGCAATCGGCGCGGTGTTCAGGTTGACCAGGCCATACTGTGCCTTACGCAGGCTCGGGGATCCGCCGGCTGTCAGGGCCGTGAACTGCTCCACGATCGCCATCGCCGGCGACAGGCCCAGCGACAGATCCTCGCGGTTGGGTTCGGTGGCATCGCGATCAAAGAAGCCGTTGCCATCGCTGTCCACGAAGGGCACGAACGCGGTCAGCGTCTCCTCGCCGGGCGCGGGGATGGTCGTGTTGGTGTACGAAGTCCCGATCACGACCCGGCCCCCGTCGGTCACGGGATACACCGGGGTCGTGGGGGTGACCTCGCCGAAGTCCTTGTACACCTTCCACAGCTTGTCGTTCGCGAGGTTGGTGTTGCCGAACTCGTAGTTGAGCGCCAGCGCCCACGACTCTCCCAGCGTCAGCCAGTGCTGATCGATCTCGCCCGGCGTCGGGGATGCGGCATTGACCTTGTACGCAACCTGCGCCCCGATCGCCAGCGGCAACAGGACATCCAGCGAACGCATCTTCGCAGAGGCCATTCTCCCCCACATCATCGGACGAACCGAATCGAACGAGACCGGGGAGGCCCGAGGTATCGACGGGATCGCCGCCGGGCCGTCGGCCAACTGCTGCCCGGTGGCGGTCTCGCTCTGCACCATCCAGTCCTTGGGCGAGTTCACCAGCGGGTTGTAGATCGGAAGCTGGATCGAGCCATCCACCGAGTACGCCTGCGTCCCCAGCCACGACTCGCGGCCGTTGTTATAGGGCGTATCCCCATCTTCCTTGTACAGGAATCGCGCCCCGCCCTGACGCTGGTCCAATTGCGTCCCTGAGAGCGAGAACGGGTTCGCGGGGTCGTAGGTCCGGGTCGATGTGTTGGTGAGGTTCGTGCTCCCGAAGGCGCTCTCCAGCATGTACGCCGGAAGCATCCCCGTCTTGTCGATGTTCTTGTCCTTGTCGTCCGACCGGCGGCTCACAAGCCCGCCCAGCGTGAACGCCATCGCCGAGGGCCGGTTGTCGTTCTCGTCGTTATCCAGTTCATCCGGGTCCGAATCCCAGTCCCACCCGTGGGAGCCGACAACCTTGTTGGCGCCGGCCTTCACCGGTGCCCGCCAGGTCTTCCCGCCCTCCGGATCGCGCAGGCGATCCACCAACAGGTCGTTCAGCAGGTTCTGGTCGGGGAGCTCGGCGTAGGTGCTGGGATCGTTGGGATCCTGGCTGTTGACATCCCACAGCTCGTTGGCGTTTCCGAGGTTGTCGCTGTAGTCATCCCGGATCGCCCGCCACAGCCGCACCAGCTTGGTGGGGTCCATCGGCTGGGCCGGGCTGGTGATGTCCACCATCGGGATGTTCGACGCCGCGGTGGTGCGCGAGAACTGCGGCTCGCCATCCAGGGGCTTGAACTGCTCCATGCGGACGGGCTTGCCAGAGCCCGTCACATCGAGCTGCGTCGAGATCCACCGATCCATGAGGATGTGCTTGTTCGAGGAAGTCTGCGCGGGGAACAGGCCCTCCTCGGCGGTATCGACCGCTGAGCGCAGGCGATCTTCCATGGTCTCCAGCGGGAAGCTGCTGAAGTAGAAGACGCGCGACTGCCCCGGCGCCAGCGTGGACTGCATGGGCTCATCGTCGGTAAAGTCGTCGGGCGTGCCGTTGTCGTACCAGTCCGCGAGCCGGTAGTAACGGCCGGCGTACTCGATGTAGTAGTCGTAGCGGTGGTTGGTCCTGCGCCAGATCTCGACCTGGTTGGGATCGATGTGCGTCGGGCTACCGAGGATGTCGGTGCCCAGGGTGATGGTCACGGGGAACGGGTTGGTCAGATGCACCGCGAAGACCTCTCCGATGAAGTCGGAGTTGGCCTTGGTGCGCGCGCCGGTAATCTCAACCTCGGGGGCGCCGGCGGGGTAGGTGATCTTGTACACATCGCTGTCGGCCGGATCCTTGGTGCCCTCGGCATCCACGAAGATCGCAAAGCACGCCGCCTGCGTGATGATCGGGTGCGCGGTCACGCCGTAGACATTGACCGCATCGGCGGTCAGCTTGTCGCCCGCGTTGTCCGCCGCCGCGCCGCTCAGACGCGTGCCATCCAGCCGCCCGCGATTGCTGGTGTAGGGCCACCCCGACCACTTGAACTGGCGGTTCTTCCACGCGATCGGCTCGTTGTTGTTGTTGCTGTCGGCGCCCAGGTGCGAATCGTCGGCCATGTCGTCCCACAGCGGCACCGTCAGCATCTCGGGCGCGCCGGCGACGTTGTTGGTGCGCATCCCCGCCAGGTTCACCGCCATCTGCGCGGCCATGCGGATCCCGACCTCCGGGGACCGGTAGCCGTAGTTGAGGAAGCGGTACTTGGCGAAATCGGTGTTCGCCGGCCAGGTCCGGATGTCCGCCGTGTACGGCACCAGGCCGTCGGCGTACAGCTTGAACGCGTTGGCGGCTGTCACCGAGCCCGACGGCGCCTTGAGCTCCGTGCTCTGGAGCTCATCGGCCGAGATCTCCCACTGGTTGGTGTCCGGATCCATCACCACCGGCACCGGCCCGGTCTTGATCGGCCGGGCGCCGGTGATCGTCGAGAGCCGGTGCCGCACATCGACCGCCTGCTGGGCGAAGATCTCGCGCTCCCGCGCGGTGGTCATGTTGCCATCGGGCACGTTCATCTTCTCGACAGACAGCGGCCTGTTGTCCCGGAACGGGCTGTAACGCATGAACAACGGGTCGGGCGTGCTGGCGTTGGTGCCCTCGTACTTGCCGCCGGCGCCCTCGAGCTGCGACGTGTAGCTCGGGTCGTTGACACCGTCGTAGGTGAGAAGCTCGATCAGGTCCGAGACGCCGTAGGGGTTCTTGATGACCGTCTTGTCGTACGTGTTGTTGCCGGTCGTGTTCTCGAAGATGCCATCGGTGCTCGATCCGACCAGCTTGTAGTGCTCCCAGCGCTTCTCAGCGCCTGCGCTGTCGGTGTTGTTGCCGAACCGGGTCAGGTTGGGCAGGTTCACATCATTCAGCGCTGCCGGCGTCCCGCGATTCAGCGTGAAGCCCATCGCCAGGTACGAGCGGTTGCCGATGATCGATGTCAGGTCGGGCGTCGAGCCGTTCCAGTACCCCAGGTAGTTCTGCGATGCGGGGTCGTTGGCGTTCGATGAGTTCTGCGCGAGCTGGCTGTACGAGAGCTGCGGGATGTTGAACCACGAATCACCCATGCCCAGGAGCCGCCGCAAATCGATGTCCGCCGGGCTCGAGCCCGCCGCGTACACACCGCCGGTGCCCGTGTCCGGCGGGGCCGTGAAATCCCCGGCCGTGGTCACGTTCACGCGACCCGAGAGGTCCACGATCCGGGCCGCGAAGAAGTAGCGGTACTTGCCATCGTCGATCCCCAGCACATCGATCGTGTTCCCCGGGTCGTATCCCGTGCTCAGACGCGCATCGCGCATCTCAAACCAGCGCGAGTCGTAGATCCCGTTGCCATCTGCATCCGCCCATGAGTAGGGGCGATAGATCGTCCCGCCCGGAGCGCCGTCGAACTGGCTCCCCACGGGCATCGCCGCCCCGCGCTGGCGCATCGTCCAGTACGCGGGCTGAGCCGTCCGGCTCGCGGCGTTGACGCCGAAGTCGGTCGTGGTCGTCGTCGAGTTGCTCGCATCGAACAGGAAGAGCTTCTGACGCATCTCCTCGTGGGTGGCGCCGAAGTTGCCCAGGTAGTTGGCCGCCGAGCCGCGCAGGTAGTACAGGTTCACGAACTGCCCATCGGGGGCGATGTTGGTGATCTGCGCCCAGTCGCGCTGAAGGAGGTACTCGTTGGCAGCGCTCGAAGGGTCATCCACCGCATCGTAATTGAGCCACACCGGCTCCGACGATGCCAGCCACGGGTCCGAGGGCTTCCACACCTGGGGCACACCCGTGTCCCCCATCTCCGGCCGGTAGGTTCCCACCGCGTCGAAGTACTTGGCGGGATCGGTGATCAGCGCGGTCGAATCCTTGTTCCAGTCCGTGTACGGGTAATCGCTCGCCTCGCGGCTGAGCCGGATCGGGTTGCCGTTCACCGGCTGCCCATCGGGGGCGATCGCACGCTGGCCCGAGTCCGTGTAGAAGGTCGCCACGCTGTCGTTGCCGATCACTTCCGCGGCATACTTGGCGAACTTCTCGGCGACCGCATCCCGGTACGACTCCCCGGCGCGCCCATCGGGCGCATCGGACAAGCCGATCGCGGCCCGCTTCACCGAGCTGCTGAGCTGCTGATCGGAACGGCCGACCGCGACGTAGATCACCATGAAGGCCGAGATCAGGGCCAGTACGCCGATCACCAGCACCAGGAACGATCCACGGCGCGAGCGGCGATACGCAGCGGGAGCGCCGCAGACGCGGCGCAGCACGGCCGCGCCGCTCGCTGAACCGTCAAGGCGAACACCGCAATCCGCGGGCGATCCGGCCTGGGGCGCGGTGTTCTGGGAGGCGTTGTGGTCAAGTGTCATGGCGTGCTCCAATCAATCTGCGCTGCATCCATTTCCAGCGCCGGCCTTCACGCAAACAAATCCAGCCTTCTCACACGGACAGCCAGCCGCCATCCGCCCCCCATCCGCCCTCACCCGACCCCAACGACCCCGCTCCGCGAGCTTCTCAGCTCCGGGACACTCCGTTGCCCGGAGTCTTGAACACGTACTGAAACGTCTGCTCGGTGTTGACATCCTGCGGATCGACCAGTTTCACCGTCACGCGGATGAACTCCGGCCAGGCCCAGGGACGGCCCTGCGCACCCGTCGGATCGTCGTACCCGAAGTAGGAATTCAGAACCGTCATCGGCGCTGCCGCGGTCGCCGGGGCCGTCAGCCCGTGGATCAGCGCCGGGTACACATGATCCGTGACCGTCATGCCCGCCCCGCCGCTGGAGGCCCAGGACGACTGCGTGCCGTCGATGTACTCGCCCGACGTCGTGTAGTATGGGAACGTGAACGGATCCATCATCGTGTCGTCGAACGCCCGGAACGGGAACGGCCGCGTCAGCATCGGCTCGTTGGCGTTTTTGGCGCCGCTGCCATCCAGGTCGGCGAACCGCGAAAGGCCATACCACACCAGCTCCCCGGTCATCGGGTCGGGCTCCCCGAAGGACCAGTCCACGATGAACTCGCTGCACCCGCGGAGGAAGCCGTTGGCGGCGAGCTGGAGCTGATCGACGCGATAATCGGCGGCGATCCGGTCGTTGGGGGAATTGAACTTGCCTTCCCCGCGCAGCGCCTCCAGCAGGTGTGCCGGACGCGGCTCGACGCGGATGCGGCCGCCCGTGGGCACCTGCATCGGGATGCCGTTGTACGCCCCCAGCATATTCTCGAACTGAAAGACCGTCGGATCCGACGGCGTCGGCCATGCATCCTCCATCCAGGCCTGCATGCGCTGGGCGATCGGGAAGGGCGGGCCCGACTTGTTGTCCGCGATGTAGCTGCTGCCCGTCGGATCCGGGCCGTGGGTCGTGAACCACGTGGGCCCCTGGTTGAACTGGCGGGGCATCATCCGGGTGGCGACCACCACATCCCGGATCTCACGGAACGTCACGGTGGCGACATCGACCAGCCCCGATCCCATGCGGCGCACACCCGTGCGCAGCATCAGCGTCTTGTCGGCCAGCGGGTTGTACGTCGCGGGATTGGGCGGCGTCTGCGGGATCGGCATCAGGTGACGGAAGATGCTCAGCCCCGCCGGCTGGAGGCTGACCTGCCCCTCCTTGTCCAGGAGCAGCTTGCGATCCGCCGGGTTGGTCGGGTCAAGGCCCAGCGCCGGGGCCACGTCGTACTGCGTCTGACGGGTATCCACCAGCAGGCACTGGTGCCGCACCAGCGTCCAGTCGCTCGCGTACGTATTGAGCGAATTGGGCTGACCCAGCATCCCGCCGTAGTGGTTGTAATCGGTCAGCGCCGGGGGCCGGGGCTCCCCGATATCCGCCTGCCGCGTCCCGTGCCCGTAATAGATCCGCGCGGCATCGGCTCGCGTCTCATACGCCGAACTCACCGCCTCGCGCGACGAACTGAACTCGCCCTTGGCGAAGAACATCACCTCGTCGATACGACGCACCCGCGGCGTATTCTGGTCCGTCGGGCTCAGCGGAACCGGACGCAGCGAACCGCCGCGCGGACCGCCCGTGTTGGTCAACTGCTGACGAACCATCAGGAATCCATCACGCGTCATCCGCGCGAAGTCCTGACGCATCGCCGTCTCGATCTGCGCTGCCTGCGCTGTCAACTGGCTCACACGCCGGCCGCCCGAAACCGTCTTGCCGATCGCCGAGAAGATCGACGCGATCCCCACCGACAGGATCGCGATCGCCCCCACCGCGACCAGCACCTCCATCAGCGTAAAGCCCCGCCCCGCGCGGCCGACATCGCCCCCACCACGAGCACCACCGCCGCTCACGCAGGCCCGGCCCGCATCCGCGGCGATCGATTCACAGGTTGTCGTCGTCGAGCGTCTCAAGGCCTGGCTCCTCAATACAGCGTGATGGACCGTCCAACGTCCCCCCCGCCCACTCCCAACACCCCCAAAGCCAAATCACTCCGCGACATCGATCACGCGCACATCCACCGGCACCTGCGGTGTCATCACGAACTGCACGCTGGCGCCTTCGGACTTCTGCCGACGGGCCTGCACCGTCAGCGCCGGCTCCACACGCATCCACGTAATGCCCTTGTCCCCGGGCTCGGTGCCGGCAACCGTGTACACCGTCCCGAGGTTGTCCACCAGCTTCTGACCCACCGCGTTCGCGTACGGCAGCACCGTGGTGCTCTGGTCGGTCGGATCCCCGTCATCCATCCCCCGCACCGAGATCAACGCGTTATCGGAAGGATGCATCTGATCAAGCTCGAGCGACCGCAGCCGCGAGTACGTCCCGATCCCCGGGGGACCGCCGTTGCCGGTGGGCCGACCCGCGGCATCGACGCTCATCGGCAGCCGCCGCTGACCGCCGCTGGTCAGGTACTTCCCCGTGAGCACGTTGGAAAGCACCAGATCCTCGGGGACCGCGATCTGCTGGTCCAGCCGCCGCGTGACCACCAGCACCTGGAACCCGCCCACCCGCTTGCGCCGCACCGCGACATCCCAGATGTACTGCGGATTGACGCCCACCGTGAACGGGGCCGGGAACAGCCGCTCGCTCGCCGGCACGTAAATCGAAGTAATCGTCGAGTTCGGAGGCTTGGGATGCTTCAGCAGCAGATCCCCGCTCCCCGGATCGACGCTTCCCCAGTCCGCGGGCTTGTCCGACCAGATGAACCACGGCGTGGCGTCGTATCTCGGATCCTCATCCGGGTTGCCGTCGAAGTTGGTGTCGTAGGCGACCAGCCGCAGGGCATCCAGCATGTGCTGGCGGCCCATGAGGTACGCGGCCGCGTTCCGCGAGGCGATCTGCCCGTAGACCACATCCTGCGACTGCCGCTGGGAGCGGATCACCACCGGAAAGACCGCGCCGACGCCCAGGAGACCCAGCGCCAGCACCACCACCGCGATCAGGATCTCGATCAGCGAGAAGCCCCGAGCGCGATGCTCAGGCAGCGGACCCCGCATCAGCCTGTCCATCCAATGCCGCCCGTTCTGGCGCACGTGGTTCTGGTGCATGCTACATGTCATCTGCGCACCTCCGTCGGGCGGCCCGACGAGCGATCGACCGTGAACACAAACGCCCCGCCCGACCCGGGCTCGGAATCCGGATCATCCGCATCCGCGCCGAACCAGTCGTTGATGTCCTTGGCGGCCTGCTGCGCGTCGTAACTGGCGAACAGCTTGCTGTCCAGTTGCGGCCTGATCGCCGTCTTGCCATCGTCCCCGTAGAGCGAGCCGGTCGCGCGATTGAGCCCCCGGGCGCCCAGCGCTGCGGCAAGGTCAACCTCGCGGTACATCGCGATCTCGGTCACTCCCAGCGCCAGCACCGTGTCGCTCGCCTGGTCCCCCAGCAGCTTGAGCTTGTCGGTCTGCGAAAGATCCGAATCCCTGGTCTTGAGGATTTGCTCCACCACGGTCGCCACATCGTCACCGCGATTGAACCGGTAGTAGCGGTACGGCAACTGCGTGCGGAACGCGTTGGATGGCGAGGGCTCCACCACCAGCGCCATCCGCCGATCCCCCGTCTTGACCATCCCCGTCCCGGATTCGAAGCGGATCATGAACGTCTGGCGCGAGCTGGTGCCCGGGCCCGCCGACTCGTCCTTGGCCTTCTTGGGATCAAAGAAACCGGTCTCGGGAAAGATCCAGTTCCACCACGGCCGGCCGCTCCCCGAGCCCATCTCGAACTGCCGCTCGGACTCGGACTCGTACCACCCCGACGGATCGCTCAGTGGGTCGTGCAGCGTTCCGATCGGCGCCAGCCCCCTCACCATCCACCCCGGCGGCAGCGAAAACGCCTGCTGTCCGGTGGGGACGAAGATATCTCGAACCGTCGGGTTGTTGTTGGCATCGACATCCTGGATCTCCCCGGCCTTGCGGAACACGCCGATGGTCAGCCGCCCGCCGGGCTTGAAGAAGAACACCGCCGCCGTGTCCTGGCCCGATTCCGAGGTCACCGCCACCGACCGCGCCGTCGAAAGCGCTGCATCCAGCTGGTTCCGCGCCGAGGCCTGCTCCGTCGAGCGAAGGATCGACGACACCGCCGGCACCGCGATCGCCATCAGCAACACCACCAGCGAGATCACCACCAGCAGCTCCATCAGCGTGAAGCCGCCGACGCCACGGTACTCGGATCGACCCCGGGCCCTGGTTGTCGAATCAGTTTGTCGCACTGCCGACCTCCAGCAGGTTGTCCTGCCACGCACGCGCCCGCAGCGCCGACTCCGACATGCTCTCATCAACCTTGGCCCCGCCGTACATGTTCAGCGCCTTGACCAGCTCCGCCAGAGGCTCATCCCCGAAGACGCGGTTGTTGCCGGCGAGCACGATCGCCCAGTTCGCCGCCGTCACCTGCGGATTGGCCTGCTGGCGCTGCCCCGCGGGCGTCGAGGAGTGGAACATCGCATACTCGGGCCCCACCACCATCGGCGGGATGTTCAGGTCATCCCACTTGGTCACCGTCTTGTTCTTGAGCCACCTGTAGTACCGCACCGGCGACTTGTTGGCATCCTGCAACTCGGCGGTCGGCATCGTCTTGTCATCGCTGCGCGAGATCGAGAGCGAACGGCTCCCGGCATCCACGAACGGCCCGTACGTGCCCTTCTCGAACGTGCCCGTCAGCGTCGGCCGGCCGATCCCCAGGCCCTCCTTCAGGTCGATCGGGACGTCCGAATCCGCCCGCAGACGCGCGTTGAGCGCACCCGCCAGGTACACGCCAAGCGTGTTAGTGCTGTACCGCCGATCATCGGTCGCCAGCGGGTTGGTCGTGTTGATGTTCAGGCTCTTGCCACGCAGGAAATCCTGGTCGGCCGCGGGCGTGTAGACCGCGATCGACGACACCGAGACCGTGTTGACGATCTGCGTCTCGATCGTCTTGGGCATCGTCTTGGCTTGGTCCTTCATGAGCGGCGGGGCGATGTCGAACGTCGTCACAAACGCCGTCATCCCCGACGAGACGCCGCTGAGCACCTGCTTGTCCGCGGCGCCCTTGGCGATCCCGCGGGCAACCGACATCGCCGCCACCAGGATCCCCGCCAGGGTCGCCAGCACGGCCAGCGCGATCAGGAGCTGGATCAGCGTGAACGCGCCGACCCTGCGCCCGGATCCGCCGGATACCCCTCGCTCGATCCGGATCTTGCTGTGCGCCTCGCGCATATGCACGGTCCTTTCCTGCCGAACCACCGCCCCCACCCACCGACCGGCCAACCGACGCATCGCCGCTATCCCTCGGCGATCCACCGGCCGGACCGGTCAACTGCCGTCCGACCATCTCACCCCCGCCACTGCCCCCACGACAAGGGGCAGCGCTGAGCCGCCGCCCCCCCGGCGCTTAGAAACTGTTTCAGAACCCTACCCCATCTCGTGGCACAGGCATCCTGCCTGTGTTCTACCGCTCTGCTACGAAGTTCTGAAACAGTCTCTTAGAAGCTGTTTCAGAACCCTACCCAATCTCGTGGCACAGGCATCCTGCCTGTGTTCTACCGTCCTGCTACATCGTTCTGAAACAGTCTCTTAGCCGCCTCCTTTGTTGCCGCCCTGCAGCGATTCGATCATCGCCACCATGGGCATGAACATCGCCACGACGATCGTTCCGACCATGCCGCCCAGCACCACGACCATCAGCGGCTCCAGCAGCGAGACCAGCGCCTCGACCTGCTCATCCACCTCTTCGTCGTAGTTGTCGGCGACCTTCAGGAGCATGCCGTCAAGCTCGCCGGTCTCCTCACCCACATCGATCATGTTCACCACGATCGCATCGCAGGTCTTGCTCTCACGCAAGGGCCCCGCGAAGCTCTCGCCCTCGCGGATCGAGTCATGCACATTGCCCAGCGCCTTCTCGTAGACGTAGTTGCCCGACGTCTCCTTGGTGATCGTGATCGCCTCGAGAATCGGCACGCCAGCCGAGATCAGCGTTCCCAGCGTCCGCGTGAACCGCGCGATCGCCGTCTTCCTCAGCAGCTTGCCGAAGATCGGGATCTTCAACGCGATCCAGTCCGTCACCGCGCGGCCGAAATCGGCCTTGCGGATGAACTTGAGGCCGAAGAACAGGATGAACGGCGAGAACAAGACGAAGATGCCGCCCGGCACCCGCTGACCCGGGATCTGGCCGGCCATCCAACGGCTCGAATTGATCAGCCACAGCGTGATCATCGGAAGCTTGACGCCGAAGTCCGTGAAGATCTCCTCGAACTTCGGGATGATGAAGATCATGATGCCGGCCAGGATCAGGCCCGCGATCGACACCACCACGATCGGGTACACCATCGCGCCGCGGATCTTCCTCTTCAGCCGCTGGCTCTTCTCCATGAACTCGCTCAAACGCTGCAGGATGATGTCCAGCACGCCGCCGATCTCGCCGGCGTTCACCATCTTCACAAACAGGCGGTTGAACGCACGCGGGAACTTGCTCATCGCCTCCGACAGCGATGCCCCGCCCTCGACCTCGTCGCACACGCCCTGCAGGATGTTCTTCAGAAGCCCCGGCTTCTGCTGGCCCTCCAGGATCTGCAGCGATCGCAGCAACGGAAGCCCGGCGTCCTGGAGCGTCGAGAGCTGGCGCGTGAAGACCGTCAGAAGCTTGGGGCTCACACGGCCGAAACCGCCCCCGCCCTTCTTCTTTTTCTTCTTGCTGGCCGTCTGGTTCGCGGCTTCCTTCTCTTCCTTCTTCTTGGCCTTCTGCTCGCGCACCGAGGTCGGGAAGAAGCCCTGAGAGCGGATCTTCTGCACCGCCTCCTCGTTCGTACCGGCGTCCACGGTCCCCTTCTGGGGTTTACCGGCCGCGTTCAATGCCTCGTATGCAAACGTCGCCATCGTTCACACTCCACGCGCCAGCCGCGCGTCATCCTGCTCCACCCCAACCGATCTCCACTCGACACCCGCGCTATCGCCTCTGCCACTCCTCCCCACCAGTGCCCGATGCCCAGTGCCTTCCTTTACGAATCCTCCGACAGCGTCTCACGCACAACCTCATCGATCGTCGTCTGCCCCTCGTAGATCGCCAGAAGCCCCGTCTCGCGCAGCGTCCGCATCCCCTTCTTGCGGGATGCCGCACGCAGCACCGATGTGCTCGCCTCGTGCATGATCATCTCGCGGATCTCATCGTCCAGCGTCATGATCTCGAACATCGCCATACGGCCCTTGTATCCAGAGCCGTTGCAGACGTTGCAACCCTTGCCCCGCATGAACCGCTTCCCACGCACCTGGTCGGGCGTCAGGTTCAGCTCAAGCAGCTCCTCCTCCGTCGGCGTGTAGGGCTCCTTGCACGAGGCGCAGATCTTCCGCACCAGGCGCTGGGCCACGATCCCCTCGATGGTCGCCGTCAGGAGGAACGCCTCCAGCCCCAGGTCCAAGAGACGCACCACCGAGCTGGGAGCGTCGTTGGTGTGCAGCGTCGAAAGCACCAAGTGGCCCGTCAGCGATGCCTGCACCGCGATCTGCGCTGTCTCGAGGTCGCGGATCTCGCCCACCAGGATGATGTCGGGATCCTGACGCAGGAAGCTGCGCAGCGCCTTGGCGAACGTCAGGCCCACATCCGCGTTCATCTGGCACTGGCACAGCCCGTCGATGTCGTACTCGACCGGATCCTCGGCGGTCAATATCTTCGTCTGGATGTCGTTCAGGCTCGCAAGCGCCGCGTACAGCGTCGTCGTCTTGCCCGAGCCCGTCGGCCCCGTCACGATCACGATGCCGTTGGGCTTGTTGATCAGCCGCTGCACCGTCGCCAGGTCGTCCTCGCGCAGCCCCAGCCGCTCCAGCGACAGCTCCACGTTCGAGCGGTCCAGCACTCGCATCACCACGCTCTCGCCGTACATCGTCGGCAGCACGGCGACGCGGAGATCGACCGGGTTGCCCCCGATCGTCAGCTCGATGCGCCCATCCTGCGGCAGGCGCCGCTCGGCGATGTCCAGGTTCGACATCACCTTCACACGGCTGGTGATCGCCGGCCCCAGGTGCTTGGGCGGTGAGTTCATCTCGTACAGGATCCCGTCGATCCGGTACCGCATCTTGAACTCGTTCTCGAACGGCTCGAAGTGGATGTCCGATGCCCGGTCCTTGATCGCCTGCAACAGCACCAGGTTCAGCAGCTTGATCACCTGGTTGTCATCCGCCATCTCCATGATGGCATCCAGGTCGATCGACTCGCCGCGGCCCTCCAGGGCCTTGAACTTGTCGTCCTTGGCCAAGGCCCCGACGACATCCACCACCGACTCGCTCTTGGAGTAGTGCTTCTTGATCAGCGCCTCGATCAGCGCTGCATCCGCGACCACGGCCTCGACGTTGAACCCCATCAGCAGCCGCAGATCGTCCACCGCCCGGAAATTGTCCGGGCTCTTCATCGCGATCTTCAACCGCTTGCTCGTCGGGTTGTACTCGATCGGAATCACCTGGTACGACTGGACGTTCTCGGCCGGGATCACCGAACGCACATCCTCGGCGATGTCCTTGCCCGCCAGGTCCAGGTACTGCATCCCCGCCTGGCCCGCCAGGGCCTCGGCGATGTCGCGGGCCGACACCAGACCCAGTTCGATCAGGAGCTGGCCCAGGAGCACCTTCCGGGTCTTCTGGACCGCCAGGGCCTCATGCACCTGGTCACGGGTCACCTTGCCCATCTTGGTGAGGATGCGGCCAATCTTCTTACCTTTGACCTCGGCTGGATCGAGCACCGGCATGCTGCGCTTCCTTCTTTGCTTCTGGCTCGACTTCCACGGTCATCTGAAATCGTCATCTGGTCGCCGACACACAACCGCTGCCCTGACGCTCCGAACCACGTACAACCCCCAGGCCGGAACTCAGCCCCCCACCACCCGTCAGATCCCATGAGCAGTTGTTGACTTCGCGCGGCGGGTCAAAACCCATCCCCCACACCGCCCGTCGCTCGCGAGCACCCGGCTCGCCATGGCCCAGTCCATCGCCGGATCCGACAGTCTCAGGCGCTGCCATCAGCGCACTGTGAAAATCGATCGGTCGCATGCACCCAAGCCCGCTCGCCTAAGGCAGCCTGCCCGCGCAGTCGCCCCAAGCCTCTTCGACCAGAATAACCGCAAAGCCGAACCAATCCTACCCAAACGACACACAAAAGAACACACGACACATGGATTTTGGTACTCGAAGCACCCTTCCATGCACCAATTTCTTATCCGACCACAACCAAGACCTCACTCCTTCTGAAGGTCGAGATCCTCGTCCCACTCCGCCCGACCCACTTTCCCACCTTCCTTGTGGATCTTGTCAGTTAGGTCAGCTGGATTTTTACTCTTGTCGATCATCTCCTCCGCCGAGATCATCCCGCGCTTGTAGAGTGACCAAAGGTGGTCATCCAGGAGCTGCATGCCGAACTTTCGCCCGGTCTGGATCGCCGAATCGATCCGGAAGGTCTTGGCTTCGCGGATCAGGTTCGCGATCGCCGGGGTAACCACCAGGAATTCGTACCCGGCGACCATCCCGCTGACATCCGTCCTGGAAAGAAGCACCTGGCTGAGGATGCAGATCAGGGCCGTCGAGAGCTGGACTCGGATCTGGTTCTGTTGGGTGACAGGGAAGGCATCCACCAGACGGTCGATCGTCTTGGCCGCCCCAGTGGTGTGCAGGGTTGCGAACACCAAGTGGCCCGTCTCGGCGGCTCGCACCGCCGCCTCGATCGTCTCCAGGTCTCGCATTTCGCCGACCAGGATCACGTCCGGGTCCATTCGCAGCACACGACGCAGCGCCTCCGAGAACGAAGGCACATCGTCGTGGATCGCCCGCTGGTTAACGATGCTCTTCTTGTGATAGTGGTAATACTCGATCGGGTCTTCCATCGTCACGATGTGCCGGTCGTAGTTGGCGTTGACGTAGTCGATCATCGTCGCCAGCGAGGTCGTCTTGCCCGACCCGGTCGGACCCGTGACCAGGAACATCCCGCGGGGACGGCGGATCAGATCCCGCACGATCTCCGGGAGACCGATCTGCTCGAACGTCAGCAGCTTGTTCGGGATTCGCCGCAGCACCATCGCAAGGTCGCCGCGCTGGCGGAAGATCGCCGTACGGAACCGGCACGCATCCCCGTATGCGAAACCGAAGTCCGTTCCTCCGACCTCCGCGAGCTCCTGCTGGTTACGCTCGGGGGTGATCGACTTCATGAGCGAGACCATGTCGTCGGACTCGAGGACCTTGGTCTTGAGGTTCTGGAGGTGGCCGTGCAACCGGACCGTCGGCGGCCTTCCGACCGTCAGGTGAAGGTCGCTCGCGCCCGTCTTGACGACGGTGTCCAGAAGACGATCGATCTGCATCTGAGACATCGTGAACCTTTGCTTCTCAAGTCACGCGGGCAAGCAACCCGCGATCACTTCTCGCCGATCCGAACTCCACCGCGAACCTTCCGCCTTACGCCGCCCCCTTCGCCACGTTGTCGAGGTCAACCTGGGTCGAGCGGGCGATCTCGTCGGGCGTGCTGCGCCCAGTGAGAATCTTGATCTTGCCATCCCCGACCAGCGGCCGCATCCCGCTCTGCAGCGCCGCGTGACGCAGGTCCGACACCGGCGCCAGCTTGAACGCCAGATCACGGATCGACGAGTTCATGACCATCATCTCGAAGATCCCCTGCCGCCCGCGATAGCCCGTGCGGTTGCAGTTGTCGCACCCGGTCCCCTTCATCACCTTGCCGGCGCCCTCCTCGGCGGTGATGCCCGTCAACTGCATGAACTTGGGATCCGGCGCTGTATCCACCGTCTTGCACTGCTTGCAGATGATGCGGATCAGCCGCTGCGCCAGCACCGCCTGGATCGAAGACGCCACCAGGAACGGCTTGACGCCCATGTCGATCAATCGCGTGATCGCAGACGGGGCGTCGTTGGTGTGCAGCGTCGAGAACACCAGGTGCCCCGTCAACGCCGCCTGGATAGCGATCTCCGCCACTTCCTTGTCTCGGATCTCGCCCACCAGGATGATGTTGGGCGCCTGACGCAGCATCGACTTGAGAATCGCCGAGAACGTCAGCCCGATCGACTCCCGGATCTGGCACTGGTTGATCCCCGCGAACGCGTATTCCACCGGATCCTCAGCCGTGATGATCTTCTTGTCGGGCCGGTTGAGCGTGTCCAGCGCCGAGTAGAGCGTGGTCGTCTTGCCCGAGCCCGTCGGACCCGTCACCAGGAAGATCCCGTTGGGCCGGCGGATGATCTTGTTGAACGTCGTCAGCGTGTCCTGCTCAAACCCGATGTTCACCAGGCCGATCCGCACCGACTCGGGACGCAGGATACGAAGCACCACGCTCTCGCCGTGATACGCGGGGCAGGCCGACACGCGGAAATCGATATTCACCTCGTCCACCGGCAGCTTGATGCGGCCGTCCTGCGGAACCCGCTTCTCGGCGATGTTCATCGAGGACATCAGCTTCACGCGCGAGAGCAGCGCGTTCTGCATCCGCGCCGGCAGGTTGTCACGCTCGATGCACACGCCGTCGATCCGGTACCGCAGACGAACCCGATCGGCCATCGGCTCGATGTGGATATCGCTCGCCCTCATCTTCACCGCCTCGGTGAGGATGCGGTTGCACAGCCGCACGATCGGCGCATCCTCGCTGGCGATGTCAATCGACTTGTCCATCGACCGGTCCACCGACCGATCGACCGTCCGGTCCATCGACTCCGAGATCAAAGAGTCCGTCGGGCCGACCATCTTCTCCTGCTTGCCCCCCGGGCCCCCCTCCAGGAACCGCTTGATCTGGCTCTTGGGCGCCAGCTTGGGCTCGACCTCCACGTTCAGCCGGAACCGGAGCATGTCGAGCATCTCCAGGTCCATCGGGTCGTGGATCACAAGCTGCAGCCGGCCGTTGTTCTTCGACATCGGCAGCACGAGGAACTTCTTCACGAGGTCGTCGGGGATCAGCTTCAGGTCGATCTTGGTCGCCATCCCCTGGGCGCCGATATCCACGTACTCCATCCCGAACTGGTGCGCCAGCGCCTTGGAGACCTGGTCCTCGTTGGCAAAGCCAAGCTCGACCAGTGCATCCCCCATCCGCTTGCCCGACGCCTTGGCGGTCTGGGCTGCCTTGTCGGCCTGCGTCGAGTTGATAAGGCCCCACCCCACCAGGATCTCGCCGAGCTTCTTCTTCGATCGTGCCATGCGGTTCTCGTATCAACCTCTTCTCGGCCAGCATCTTCAGCATGCCGCACCGAGCCAAACCAGCCCGACGATACTCTGGGATTCCGGAGGGTCGGGCGATCACACCTGATTCACGACCGGCCGGCTTCGAGACCGACCGAACCCCTCACGGCAACCGATCCCTGGTTCAACAGAGCCCGCATGGTAGCGGCGAATCGCCGATCTCCACAGGGGCCGACCCTCAAACGCCTCGAGGAGCCAACGCGGGACCGTGGGGGGAGTGGGGGTTGTCGGGGCGGCCATTATGACGATCCGCTCGCCAACCCGCAATCCGCACCCCGCATCCGGCCGGTTCCCCCGAGCCCGACCCGGTTGCCGGAATAAGGTCATTCCCGGTCCAGTCCTTCCCACTCCACGCATGCCCCCCCACGCGCCCCCCTCCATCCTCATCACCGCAGGCCCCACCCACGAGCCCATCGATGCCGTTCGATTCATCGGCAATCGCAGCTCGGGCCGACTCGGGCTCGCCCTCGCCGATGCCGCCGCAGCCCGCGGTCATCCGGTCACCCTGCTCCTAGGCCCGGTCACCGGGCTACCCGCGGATCCCTCGATCGGAATTCACAGGTTCCGAACCTGCGAGGATCTGCGGACGCTCCTGGCAACCCACGGCAGCGCCCACGATGTCGTCATCATGGCCGCCGCGGTCGCCGACTTCAGGCCAAAATCCACTACGACCAATCTCACCGCCAAGTTCAGGCGATCGGATTCTCCCCTGGTACTCGAACTCGAACCCACCCCCGACCTGATCGCCGAACTCGCCGCCCGCCCCCACACCGGCCAGTTCCTGGTCGCGTTTGCCCTCGAACCCCGCGATCAGATGATCCCCGCCGCCCAGGCCAAGCTTCACCGCAAGGGTGTCGACCTCGTGATCGCCAACCCCCTCGAAACCATGGATTCCGACCGCATCGACGCGATCGCCATCTACGCCGATGGCCGCCAAACCCCCACGCCCGCCTCCATGACCAAGACCGACTTTGCCCCCTGGCTCCTCGATCTACTCTCCGCCTTGATGCCCTGATGCCCTGTTGGCTCGATGCCTCTCTTCTCCCAACCCTATTCTCCGCCGCCGATGCCAAAGCCCACCCGTCCAGCCACTCGTGATCGCCCGCGCCGACCCACCGGACGCCAATCCGCGCCGCGAGCCGAGGACTTCTCCAATGCCCCCGCCGACGGCGAGCACGGAATCGACCCCACCGACATCGGCCTTGGTGTCCGCCTCGTCCACGAAGACCACGATGTCATCGTCATCGACAAGCCCACAGGCCTGATCACCGCAGCAATGCCCGGCACACCCGAGCACGACAACATCGAGCTGCGCGAGAACTCCGCGTTCGCCGTCGTCAAACGCTACATCAAGGACAAGCGTCGCCAGCGAGGCACACGCATCTGGATCATCCACCGCCTCGACAAGGAAGCCTCCGGCCTCATCGTGTTCGCCGCCAGCGACCGCGCCTTCACGCAACTCAAGGAGTCCTTCCGCAGCAAACGCGTCCATCGCCTCTACATGGCGGTCGCCGAGGGTGAGATCCGCCAGGAAGCCCCATCGCTCCCCGGCCGCACGCCCCAGCCACCCTCCGGCATCATCCGCAGCTCGCTCGCCGAGGGCCGCGATGGCCTCATGCGCTCCGTCACACCACGCCGCCGCGGCGATGATCCCGGCCAGCTCGCCGTTACGCACTGGCGAACGGTCGCCGCCGGATCGGCCCGCACGCTCCTCCAGCTCCGCCTCGATACCGGCCGCAAGAACCAGATCCGCGTCCACATGAAGGAGTTCGGCCACCCGCTCGCAGGTGATCGCCGCTACGGCGGCACAACAAACCCGATCTCGCGCTTGTGCCTGCACGCGACAGAACTTGGCTTCACCCACCCCGGCACCGGACGTGAACTCCGTTTCTTCTCGCCGCCGCCCCAGGCCTTCTACGGCCTCGTCGGTGAGCAAGCTCCTCCCAACACCATCGACGGCCGGCCGACGATGGTCGGCGAACCCGCCGCGCCCCCGCGCGATGCCAAGAGCCGGCCCGACACCTCATGGGACCACGTCGCCGAGTGGTACGATGAACTGATCGGAGAGCGCAAGAGCGATCACCACGAGAATGTGATCCTCCCCGGCACGCTCCGCCTCCTCCAACCCGCCGCCGGAATGAAAGTCCTCGATCTGGCCTGCGGACAGGGAGATTTCTGCCGCCGACTCAGCGAGCTTGGTGTCGTCCCCACCGGCATCGACACCTCACCGCGCCTGATCGAATCCGCCCAGGCCAGCGCCGGCCACGCCCGCTTCCTCGTGGGCGATGTCCGGGATCTGCCATCCATCCCCGACCTCGCCACCGCCGCCCGGGAGCAGCCCTTCGATGCGGCGACCAGCGTGATGGCGATGATGAACATCGACCCCATCGAGCCCGTGCTCATGGGTGTCGCCTCGCTCCTCAAGCCCGGCGGCTCGCTGGTCATGGTCATCCTGCATCCCGCATTCCGTGCGCCAGGCCAGACATCGTGGGGGTGGGATGGAGAGAAATGCGGAAGTGACGGAGTGACGAAGAGACGAAGTGACGAAATGAGGAAGCGGCCAGTAGCAACCGGCAAAAAACCCACCGCGATCAAGCAGTATCGCCGCGTCGATGGCTACCTCTCACCCGGCCAATCCCCCATCGTCATGAACCCCGGCTCGGCCGCCCACGGCGCCGATGAGATCACCACCTGGACCTTCCATCGCCCGATCCAGACGTATTCGCGCCTACTCAGCGAGGCCGGCTTTGCGATCGATCTCCTCGAAGAATGGCCGAGCATCCGCACCAGCGCCCCCGGCCCCCGAGCCGCCGAAGAGAACCGCGCCCGCCGCGAGATCCCGATGTTCCTAGCGATCCGGGCGATCCGAGCACGCTGACCATTCATGCAGGGAATGCCGCGTGTTCGAGAGCCTCAACTCATTCCCCTCGCGAGATGATCGCGGCCGGCCCCTCGATATCTCGATGTCCACCGGAATGACCGGCGACAAAGCCTGCTCTCCCCTCCACAGAAAGCGCCGACTCCTGTGGCGGCGATACCTGACCGAGTCGACCGGCATGAAGATCACGATCGCCGTCTGCGTTCTCTTCTTTCTTCTCCTGGCCGTCCGCCAGTTCAATGATGGGAGGCGCCTTCCCGGGTTCGCAATGCTCATCCTCGCCGGCACAACCGCAGCCACCATCCCGGCGACACGCGGCAAACTGCGAAGCATCGAGCAGCTTGCACGCGAGGATCCGCCGATATGCGTCGCCTGTGAGTACGACCTCGCGGGAATCCCGATCGCCGACGATGGATGTCGAGTCTGCCCCGAATGCGGAGCGGCCTGGCGCTAGCACATCCCGCGTTCACCCCACCGCCCCCGCCATCACCATCTCATCCGCCCCCACGGCCACCGCCAGCGTCTTCCCCACCACCTCATCGATCTTCCAAGGCTCGATCCCCATCCCCGGCCTCTTGATCGTCAGATCCTCGCGCGAAATCACATGCCCCGCCGCCAGGTCCCGCACCGCGACCAGCGACTGCCGCGACACCCGACGCACATCCCGCTCGATCTCCAGCACCCGCTTGATCCCAGGCCCATAGCTCCGCGAGAACGATGTCGGTGTCCCGTACCTGCGATGAGCCTCCAGCTCCCCGAACGCCGCGCGGACCATCTGGACATACCCCCCCATCTCCGCCGGCTCGAGCGATGCCGCGTGATCCGGCCCCGGCGCCTTCTTATCCAGCGTGAAGTGCTTCTCCAGTATGCACGCCCCGCACGTGACCGCCAGCGCCCCGGTGTGCGCCTCGCGCGTGTGATCGCTGTACCCCACCACGCCCGGAAAGATGTCCGCGATCGCCGCGATCCCGCCAAGCTCGGATTCCTGCATCCCCGTCGGATAGCTGCTCACGCACTGCATCACCGCAACCCGCTCGCGGAGATCCTTGAGCCACTTGAGCGCCCGCCCCACTTCCGGCAGCGTCGAAGCCCCGGTGCTGACGATCATGGGCCGCTCCGTCCCCGCCAGCTCCATCAACAGCGGACGGTTGATGATGTCCGGCGATGCCGTCTTGTACGCATCCCACCCCAGCTCTCTCGCCCGCGCCACAAGCTCCACCGAAAACACCGTCACGATCGCATGGACACCCCGCTCCTTAGCGAGCGCCACCACCGGCGCCATCTGATCGATCGACAGCTCCAGCCGACGAAGCATCGCGACCGGATCGGTCTCCCCCGCCGCCTCCTGATACCCCGCCAGCCGCGAAGCCTTGCTCATCAGCCGCTCAGCCTCGAAGTACTGCAGCTTGATCGCATCCACCCCCGAATCGATAGCCGCCCGCGCCAGCTCGATCGCCTTCTCCCCCGACCCATCGTGATTCACACCCAGCTCGGCGATGATGTACGGCGGATGCCCCGCTGAAATGTCACGTGTCCCGATTCGCATAGCGTCCCAATCCCGCCCCAACTCACGCAAAGCAATACCGCCGGTCGCCCTCTTCTTCAGCCCGAAGGGCTGGTCGAACATAGCCGGGGGTGGAGCGAGTCTTCGAGCGACACCCCCGGAGAGCCGCTATCCGACCGCACCCTGAAAGGGTGCTCGAATCAACCTTCCTACCCCCCCGCCCGCGCCAAACACCGATCCGCCGTACCGATTCCTGGCCCAACCTCAACTCACCCCGCCTCTCTTCTCCGTGCCCTGTGTGTGGTGAGTCCCTGCCTTCATCCGCGTCATCCGCGAAATCCGCGGCCTGTCTTCTCCAAAACCGCCTCCGCGACCATCGCATCCACCTCCGAATCGATATCCACCACCGCACCCTCGGGATTGATGATCCCCCGCCGATCCGTCCCGAAAAACGCGTGAGGGCCTCGCTCAGCCCCTTCAACCTTCAGGAACAGCGCCCGCCGCCGAACCACGATGATCCCCCCATCCGGGACATGCGCCGGCGGCAGATCCTGTCGCCGGTACGCACCGTGGTTCAGCACATCCCCCTCCCAAGGCCGCACCTGCCCACCCTCACCGATCCGCGCCATCCACCACGGGTGATACTTCCCCACCGGCGCATAACTCTGCACGCTGTCACACCCCGTTGACTCGCACAGTTCCACCGCCCTGTCTATCAACCCCTCCGGCCGCACCGGCACGTTCGCATACAGGATCACGACCGGATCCAGCTCCACAGCCCGCGCCCGATCCGACTCCTCCAAGCAACTCGCATGATCCAACGCCATCACCGCATGCCTCGCTGCGTCATCAATCGTCGCCGTATCTCCCGCCAGCGCCTCTGGCCGATCCACCACCCGCGCACCCGCCGCCTTGCCGATCCCCTTGAGCGCAGCATCATCCGTCGAGATCGCCACAACCCCCGCGCACCGCGCCCGCAGCGCCATCTCGATCGTCCACCACGCGCACGGCTTCCCCGCGAGCACCCGGGAATTCTTCCCCGGCAGACCCTTGCTCCCCCCACGGCCCAACACAACCACAAGCGCGCCCGCGGCTCTCATGTCTTTCACCAGTGCCCAGTGCCCGATGCCCAGTGCCTTCTGACTCTCACCAGATCAGCCTCATCCGACCCACATCCGGGATCGGGATCCTCCGGCTGCTGTCCATCGCCGGGAAATACACGAAAAACGCCTTTCCGATCACCAGGTTCCGATGCACCACGCCCACCGTGTCATCCACCTCCGCCGCGACCCACGGATCCACCATCGTCCACGACCGGCCATCATGGCTCGAGGGGCTGTTGTCACCGCAGCAGAAGTAGTGGTCCGGGCTCGTCGTCAGCACCGTACTCGGATGGGTCGCCAGCCCCGGCGGCGTGTCGATCAACTGGTTCTTGATGGTCGCCTGGTAATGCAGATCCCGCGAGAGGCCGACGCGATGCAGCGTCACCGCCGACCCGTCGAACGCCAGGCTCACCCCCGCCATGCGGTACTTGGTGCCGTCGGTGATCAGATTCTTGCCGCTGGCCTCCTCGACCGTCATCCCCATCGCGTTCTGGATCCGCTCCGCAGGTGACCACTCATACTCCGCCCACAGCACCTTCTTCCCATCCACCCAGATCTGCAGCGACTGATCCACGTGCCAGAACTCGATGTTGGTGATCTCCCCCTTGCGGAAGAGTCCAGACACATCCGCGCTTCCCAGCGTCTTCCACGCCGCATCGTCCCCTTCGTTGGGCCCCGGCTGCGGACGCATGTTGATGCTCGCCTTGCCCTTCCCCAGCCTGGCCTGGAACTGATGCCCCAACGCTGAGAGATTGAACCCCGCTTCCAATCCATCTCCCTCGGGCAGTACTCCCGCAGTCAGCCGCAGATCCGCGACCGGGTAGTAGAACTGCGGCCCGAACAGGTCGTATCGCGGAAGCCACGGCCCGGGCAACAGGCCGATCCCGGCGCTGCGAGCCCCGCCCAGCGGCGCTTCGTTGTACGGATACCGGTCAACCAGCGGCCAGCGATCGACATCCCAGTCCAGCCGCGTCGGTCCCGATGATGAGTACCTGTACGACTTGCCGTCCAGCCCCTGCCAACCTTCCCCGGAGGCCTTCCACGGCGGGCTGAACCATCGGCGGTCGTCGCGCTGGGTGTTCTGCGGCGCGCTCTCGCTCTTGTACACCGGCTGCCACACCGCACGCTGCACCCGCTCGGGTTTGCGGGCGATCGTCCACCCCGAACCGCCCCAGGGATTGCCCGCCTCACCGCTCACCTGCGAGACCGGACGCACGAAGACATCCCCATCCACCAGCGCGATCTGTTCGCCCGGTAGCCCGATCAGCCGCTTGATGAAGTTCTCCTGCGGGTTCTGCGGGTTCTTGAAAACCACCACATCGAACCGGCTGGGGTCAAAGACCGAGTACAGGTACTTGAGCACGAAGATCCGGTCACCCGAGAGCGTCGGCATGAGCAGCGGCCGGATCTCCGCCCCGCTCATCGGATCATGAACCAGAAGCGCCTCACCCTGACGCGTCCCGCGCTGGATCGGCTTGGGATGATCCACGCTGCGCGGATCGCTGTACTCCCAAGGCGCCACCGTCCACTCCGCGCCGGTCACAGGGCTGCGGAACCGCATGTGCGCGCCAAGCAGCGTCGGCGCCATCGACCCCGTCGGGATCTGGAACGCCTCCACCACAAAGCCGCGAAACACAAACGCAAGCACCAGCGAGATCAGCACGGAGATCACCGTGTCCTTCACGCTGGTGCGCTCCGCCGCTGGGGTTCCGACCGCGGAGATCACCCCGCTCGATGGATTCGACATGGTGCCGGAGGATAGGACAACACACCAACCCGCAGCACGAACCCCCACCACCGCACAACCCGTGCTTCACACGCCATTCACCGCCCCCGCCGGATCGCCCTCAACAACCGCCCCACCGCACCGCGACGCGGACCAACCGATTCAACCACCACGCCCCCACCCCCACTAGTTCCACTACCCCCTCCCGCCCCCGACGCCTTCCAGTAATCCCGCTCCTTCCACAACTGGCCCGCGTGCCACTCCAGCCTCACCATCTCCACCGCCCGCGCTGCCATCTCCTGCGCCAGCCCCGGTGAAAACGCTCGCCGAGGATCCTCCCGCTGCAACCGCATGGCCTTCTCGACCGATCCCAGGAACAACTCGACCATCCGATCTTCTGTAAACCCCTCGGCGATCCGGCGGCGTGCAGCCTCTCCCATCCGCCGCCGCCTCTGAGGATCCGCCAAGAGCCCCGCGATCGCATCCGCATACCACACCGCCTGCGCCTCCGGATTCGGCATCCCGGCGACATCCAGCAGCACCGCCGTCTCCGGCGTGGCGACTTCCCCCTGACCACCCACATCCGCCCCCACGAACACCCCCCCCGACTCACCCATCGCCATCGTCTCGTACAGCACCAGCGCCACACCCTCCCACTTCGACGGCAGGAAGAAGATGTCCGCGGCTCCCATCAACCACCGCATCTGCTCCGGAGTCCGCTCCCCCAGCATCCGCACCTGCGAACCCAGCCCATGCTCGGCGATGAACTTCTCCACCCACCCTCGGTCATCCCCATCACCGGCGATCAGCGCGGTGTATTCCACACCGCGCTGCTTGAGAATCTGCAGCGCCCTCCCCAACACCCCCGGCTGCTTCTGCTCGCAGATCCGCCCCGCGTGCAGGATGACCGGCATCTGGTCTGAAATCCCCAGCTCACCCCGCACACGTCGCCGCATCCGCTCATCCGCTCGCCAGCGCCGATGATCGACCCCGATCGGGCACACATCGATCCGCCCCCACCCCACCCCAGCCCCCGCCCCACGCGACTCCATCCATTTCCTCAGGTGCTCGCTGGTCACCATCGTCAGGTCCAGTTGGTCATGCATCCCCACGCTGTGCCGCGCATGCCCTCCCGACTTCCAGGATTCCTCCTCCATATGCACATAGTCCACGTACACCGGCTCCGGGCAGTACGCCCGGAAGTACGGAACCAGGTGGTACGCCAGCTCGCTGTTGCTGATGAGCACCACATCCGGCTCTCGCGTCTCGATCAGCGATCGCAGCAGAATCGGGTAATCCGCCCAGTGCAGGAACTTATGCGGCAGGAAGATGTCCCGCGTGTGCTCACGGAACATCCCCAGCCATTCATCGCCCGACGGCGCTGTGCACGCAATCGTCAGCTCCCAGCCGCGTTCACGCAGCCGCCGGCACAGATCCAGGTTGAACTTGTCCGCTCCCCCCATCCGCAGCCACGGAGCGATCAGGAGCAGCCGCCTCCGCTCCGCTGGCTTTCCCTTCCCATCCGCGATGTACCGCTCGTGCGAGACACGCCTTCCCATCCGCCACGTCCCCGGCGCCTCGGCGCGCACCGACTCGTACGCCCGCGGCCACCGCGGCTCGATCGCCGGCACATGGCCCGCAAACAGCCTCGCGAACTTCCCCCGCGCCACCGCCCCATGCGCGGCAAGCACGCGAGCATCGGGATCACCATGCTCCACCCCCACCGGCCGCTCGATCAATACCTCCGGGATCGTCGACCCCCAGTGACCCGCCTCCGCCGCCCGCAGCCAGAAATCCCAGATCGCCGCGCTCGGATCAAGCCCCCGATCAAACCCGCCCAACTCCAACAACGCATACTTCCGCATCACCACATGCAGCCCGATCTCACCGCTGCGGACCACCGCATCCTTGTCATAGAAACCCGTCGAGTACGTCGAGAGCGACTCATCCCCCACCCGCCGCCGCTCATGCGCATTCACAAACGCATACCGCGGATGCGTCCCCAGGAACCAGAAACACTTCTCCAGGAACGTCGGATCAAGCGCGGCCGCGCCCGATGCAACAAGCACGAACTCCCCGCGAACCCGCTTGATCACATCCGCAATTCCCGCAACTCCGCCCGCATCAATCACCTCCCACCGCGGCATCGTCTGCCTGCGCAGACTCTCGATAAGCACGGTGTTGCCATCGTGCATCCGCCCCGAGACCACCACCACCGAGACCAAGGGCGGTTGCGTGCCCGATAGTCCATCACGATCGATCGCTCCAGTCATGCTCCAACAGGGTACGCCCCGCAGCCGTCATCCACACGCAACCGACCCGCTCGCGCACCGTGGTAGACTGATCGCCGTCGCGTACCCCTCGGAGTGAAATCGTGGGCAATCCTGCACGCACGCCCCCAACGCCATCTCACGGCGGGCAGTTCCGCTCAAGGCCCCTCGGCCGTGCCCTCTACGCGTTCAGCATCCTCCTGAACCTCTGCGGTTTTGCCGTCTTCTTCATCGCGCCCGCCGGCTGGTACTACCTCCTCTGCCTCCCATTCTTTTTCGCTTTCGGGTTCATCCATCTCTTTGCCCTGCGCATCAATCCCAAATCAGTGGACGATCTCAAAGCCGAGGATCCCCGACCACCCATCCTCTACCTCCGCTCCTTCGCTCTGGATGACATCGCCGATGAGAGCTCCGGTAGCGGACTCGACAAATACCTGCCCGAATCCGTCGCCCGTGCACGCAGGCACGACGACTCTCCACGAATCAAGGACTTCATCGGCCGCTTCGGAACATCCCTCGAACGCACCATCGCCGATGAGTTCGATCGTCTCGGCCCCGTGATCGCCATCGGAAACCCCAACGAGAAGCTCGTCAAGCTCGGCGCGGCACGCATGTACGCCGGTGATGACTGGCAGGAACGCATCCTCGCCGAGCTCAAGATCGCCGCCCTCGTCATCCTCCGCCCAGGCATCTCCGCGGGGCTCCGCTGGGAGTTCGATCGCGTTCTCGAACTCTGCGATCCGCGCCGAGTCATCCTCATCTTCTGGCAGACCTCCGATGCCGACTACGAACGCTTCCGCGCCAGCGTCGCCGACGCCATCCAACTCCCGCCCATCCAGGATCGCCAAGGCAGGGAACTCATCCGCTTCGATCAGAACCGGTACTCACGCTTCGAGTCGATCCCGCGCAGAAGCGGACTCCGGGCGCTCACCAAGGGCCTCTACGACCTCCCCGCCCTCATCGACTCGCTCGCCGCCGAACTGGGTTACCAGCGCGATGGAAAACATTACTCCCCCGCAGCGCCGGCGCGAAATGCCCCCGCGGCTGTCTGACATCCACCCTCGGGAGGTGTCCCGTGACTCAGCACGCACCGCAACTCGCCCCCAACCAGCCCCTGCGTTCCAAGGCCGCCGGAAAGGCCGCCACCACCGCCGGAACCGTCATCCTCATCATCGCCTGCATCGTCATTCTCACCGCGGGCACCGGCGGCCTCTTCCTCTGCGCCCTCCCCCTCCTGATCCCCGTCACCGCCCTTCTGTGGTGGGGCAAGCGCCTCGGCGCGCCCACCGTCCAAGAGCTCACCGCCCAGGATCCCCGTCCCCCGGTCGTGTACCTCCGCTCATTCAAGATCGATGACCAGGTCGACCACACCGACCAGCTCAAATACAACGCGATCCTGCCCGCCGCGGTCGCAGATCAGATCGAGCGCATCGCCCGCTCCCCCGCGCTCAAGCAGATGCGGAAAATGGGCGGCTACACCGTCGAGAACAAGCTCGTCGAGCAACTCAGCCGCCTCGGCCCCGTGATCGCCATCGGTGATCCCACGGAAACCTCACCTCTCCCGGGTGCTGCCCGGATGTACCTCGGAGATGAGTGGCAGAGCCGCATCATCGCCGAGATGCGCCGAGCAGCCCTCATCGTCATCCGCCCGTGGACCTCCGACAGCGTTCTCCGCGAGATCAACTTCGCACTCGACAACTGCGGCGATCCCTCACGCGTCATCCTCATCTTCTGGGAGATCGCCGATGACGACTACGAGAAGATACGCCAGCTCGCCGCCGCCAGGCAGATCTCGCTCCCCGCAACCAAGGACCGCGCCGGCCGCGAGATGATCCGCTTCGACTCCGCCAAACAGCCCCGCTTCGAGCACATCAACCAGCGAGGCTTCCTGGGAACCCTCAGCGAGGGACGAACCAACCTCCAGGCCTTCGCCGATTCGCTCGCCGACGAGTTCGGATATCGCCGCAACGGAAACAGCTACACCCCGCCGCGATCCTGACCAACCGGGTACGCTGCTCCACATGACACGCCCCGCACTCCCCGCGATCGCCCTCTCAATCTCCTCGCTCGCCGCCGCCCAGGTCGCCCCCCCAGCGCCCCCCACTCCCCACGGCGCCTGCCCCTCACCCGCCCAGCTTGCCTGGCACGACCTCGAGTTCTACGGCTTCCTCCATTTCACCACCAACACCTTCACCGATCGCGAGTGGGGCAACGGCGATGAATCCCCCGGGATCTTCAACCCCACCGGCCTCGATGCTCGCCAGTGGGCCACCACCGCCCGCCAGGCCGGCATGAAGGCCCTCATCCTGACCGCCAAGCACCACGATGGCTTCTGCCTCTGGCCCAGCCGATACACCGAGCACTCCGTCAAGAACTCCCCATACAAGAACGGCAAGGGCGATGTCGTCGGCGAGTTCATCACCGCCGCCCGCGATGAAAACCTCCTCGTCGGCCTCTACCTCTCACCCTGGGATCGCAACCACGCCGATTACGCCCGTCCCGCCTACATCGAGTACTACCGCAACCAATGGAAAGAGCTGATCGCCAGCTACGGCCCCCTCTTTGAAATCTGGTTCGACGGCGCCAACGGCGGCGATGGCTACTACGGCGGCGCTCGCGAAACCCGCACCATCGATCGCACCACCTACTACGACTGGCCCGGCACCAACAAGCTGATCTTGAGCCTCAACCCCGATGCCATCATCTTCAGCGATGCCGGCCCCGGCTGCCGATGGGCCGGCAACGAATCCGGCTACTCCGATGAAACAAGCTGGCAGACCATCAACCTCGATGGCATGTACCCCGGCGTCAGCCACGACCACCTCGCTCACGGCGATAAGAACGGCACCCACTGGGTCGGCGTAGAGGTCGATGTCTCCATCCGCCCCGGCTGGTTCTGGCACGAGAAGGAGAACGACAAGGTCAAATCTCCCGAGCAGCTCGTCGAGCTCTACTACAAATCCATCGGCCGCGGCGCCAACCTCCTCCTCAACGTCCCGCCCGACCCCCGAGGCCTTATCCACGAGAACGATGCCGCCTCCCTCCGCGGCATGAAGAGGATCCTCGATGCCACGTTCGCGCGCGATCTTCTCCACGCTGCCAAGTGCTCATCCACCAACATCCGCGGCAACGCTCCCGCCGCCTTCGGCCCGGCGCTCGCCGTCGATGCCGACCCCGCGTCCTACTGGGCCACCGACGATGCAACCACCACCGGCGAACTGCTCGCCGAACTCGACACCCCCATCACACTCGATGTCATCCGCCTCAAGGAAGCAATCGCCCTCGGCCAGCGCGTCGAAGCATTCGCGATCGATTACTGGGATGGCGCTGCCTGGAAGGAACTGACCAAGGGAACCACCATCGGCCCCCGCCGCATCCTCCGTACCGATCCAATCACCACCACCAAGCTCCGCCTCCGCATCACACAATCGCTCGCCGCGCCCACCATCACCGAGTTCGCCGCCTTCAAACGCCCCACTTGATGCCTCGATGCCTCCCGCCTCGATGCCTTCTTCTTCATCGCCTTCTTCTCTTCGGACGCGCCATCCGAATCCCAATCCCGAAGATCACCGCGCCAATCCCGCCCGTCAGCGTCGACCGCAGCATCCGCCCCGGAACTTCCTTCTCATCCCCACCCTTGGGCTCATCAAGCGGGTGTTCCAACGCGCTCTTGTAAAGCCCGCCCAGCTCCCCGATCGCCGTCGTCAGACCGATCCCCACTCCAACCAAGCCGAGGATCACAAAGGACAAGCCCAATAGTCGGCGACCCGTCATGCGCCGAGAATACCACATTCTCGCACACACTCATCCGCACCCCATCGCCTACACATGATGAACCAAGGAGAAGGGCCCAGCCATCCGGCCGGGCCCTTCTGATCCTCACTGATGCCTGATGCCCAGTGCCTGATGCCTCCTTCTTCTCAGCACCCAGCCTCGAACGCCTGCACGAACGCATCGAAGTCATCCGTATCGACGAACCCGCTGCCGTCGAAGTCCGCATCCTCGGTGCCCGCCTCGAAGGCAAGCACGAAGGCATCGTAATCGTCGGTGTCAACGAAGCCCGTGTGGTCAAAGTCGGCTCCGCACGCCTCGACCACCGAGACATCCGTCACCACGATCGGACCCGCTTCGTCCGATCCCGTGATCTCGGCCCGGCGGACGCGGTGGTACTCGGCCCCGACCGGCTCCAGCGTCATGTACGCGACCGGACCGATCTTCCCATGCCCAGGGATCACGATGTCCCCGATCAAGTCGCAGCCGGCGAAGTACCACAGGCCGTTGGCGCCCTGCTCCCAGCGTTCCCGATACCCAGGCCCGCACAGGACCGTGCCGATCGAGGTGTCGTAGTTGATCTTGTACTCATTGCCCAGCGGCACATCGCCCTCGTCGTAGTAGGTTACGACATAGCCTTCGATGCCCAGCCCAGAAAAATCCGCGCTCATCGCCGGCTCACCCGTCGGGCTGATCCCGTGCCGCACGGTGAGAATCACCGTGCCATCCTCGTCATAGAACTTGGTCGCCTGCTGGAGATCCCACCCGCCGCGGCTGGCATCGATGCTCGTGTGACCGGCTTTCGGCCCCACATCGATCGCCACCCCATCCTGCCCGCTGCTGCCCAGGTTGTTCACGATCAGGGCGCGATCGCTGCAATCCCCGGGGTTCTCGCATTCCTCAACCGGCCGGCCATCCCCGAGGCCCCAGCTCGAAACACCAAAGGTCCCGATGTGCGTGTCCTCGATCGCAAAGTCGGACATCCCGCGGGCCGTGATCATCGTCGAGTCGAACCCGCCCGGATGAGGCGTGCCGACGGGGTAGGTCGGGGTCACCATCGTCCGTCCCAAGTAGTTGTTCGAGAACTCATCCCCGGTACCGGAGCACGTCCACCCCCAGACCCACACGGGCTCGCAGGTGTTGCACAGGGTCACCCACCGGCCCCACGGAATCGGGGTGCTGCCATCCGCGCAGTAGAAATCAGGCACCCATTCCTTCCCGACGATCGGCCCCGGGAAGTTCTCATCCGAGATCACTTCACCAAGCTCGTTGTACGTGGTGATCCTGATCCCGGTCGCTCCGGACTCCGAGTAGTCATACAGCGTCATGCCGGAACCGTCACCGTTGCCGATCATCCGGTGGTTGCCGTAGATCATCCCATCCCAGCCGCGGAACTTGATCTTGATCTCAGAGCCGGGCTTCTTCTTGAGGTCGGGTGCGTCGATCACAACCCCGCCGCCCTGCGCTGAGCTCATCCTGATCTCGACGCCATCCTGGCCGCTGCTGCCGAGGTTCTTGACCGGAAGCCGGCGACCCTCGACGGGCGCGAAGAGCGCTTCTCCCAATGCCCCGTGCAGGAAGCCGCTGACGTACTCGCTGGTGCTCTGGGCGCTGGCGGTTCCCGCGAGCGATGCAAGCAAGAGGCAGGCAAACGTGTTTCGTGAGGCGATCATGGCAGTTCTCCGTTATGAGGTGACTGGTGCGGTTCTTTCCACTTCGTTGTTGTCTTGACGCCGGTGTTACCGGCACGCACAGACTTGCCGCTCCCCGCTCGAACCTTGCTGACCATGAGCAAGATTTCTGAGGAGCTCACCCTCCCTCCCCCGGTACCGCAGGGGAGGTGCCAAGGCTCTGCGAGGCGCAGGGGCCTTCGCTCTCTCAACCTTCTTCAACGTTTGCGAACCACAATCTGGATCAACTGCCGGATCGCTGAGAGCACGAATGCTCCCTCGATGGAATCGACCACACTCCGCCGCAACCAAGCCGATGCGGCGGTGCCGGTTTTCGCGAACCGATCCGCCGTTGGACATCCCCGCCTCCTCAAGTGCCCGATTAGAGTTCTCCTTGACCGATTCATCGATCGTCAATTCCAAACATCATCCAAACATCTTGTCCCATACATGCCACTCACATGTCGATCAGCCCTCCCCAACGGGGAATCTCACGTAGCCCACGTCTATAGTCTCCTGACATCCGGCGGTCGGTCCGGGTGCGGGTGGGCTCGCAAGGTGCGGGCAGGCTCAACAACATCACCGCAAGCCGCCGGAACCCGGCCCTTGCACCCCCTGAAGCGCCCTTTGTGCGGGATTGAACCGTGCGATCCTCCCCGGATCGACGGCCTCCGACCCTATGCCGCCGGTGTCGCTGCCCGAGGACCTTGTCATGGCCAACACACTTGTTCAGGATCTGATCGAAGCCGGAATTCACTTCGGTCAGCGCTCCAGCGGCTGGAATCCCAAGATGGCCCCGTACATCTACGGGAAGCGCAACGGGATCCACATCATCGACATCAAGGAGACCATCAAGGGCCTCCTGCTCGCCAAGAAGTACATCGCCAAGACCGTCGGCGATGGCAAGGACATCTGCTTCGTCGGCACCAAGCGCCAGGCCAAGAGCGTCCTCGAAACCCGCATCCCCGATGTCAAGATGCACTGGGTCACCGAGCGCTGGCTGGGCGGCACCCTCACCAACTTCCGCACCATCCGCTCCCGCCTCAAGCGCATGATCGAGCTCGAAGGCATCGAGGCCGAGAACAACTTCTCCAGCTACTCCAAGAAGATGGAGTCCCAGCTCCGCCGCGAGATGAAGAAGATCAAGCGCAACCTCGATGGCATCCGCAACATGGAGAAGCTCCCGGGCGCGCTCGTCGTCATCGACGTCCGCCACGAGGTGACGGCTCTCCAGGAAGCCCACAAGCTCGGCATCCCCACCATCTGCCTCATCGACACCGACGGCGACCCCGAGGCCGCCGATATCCCCATCCCCGGCAACGACGACAGCATGCGTTCCATCGATGTCGTCATCCGCGAGCTCTGCCTCGCCTGCGCTGAGGGTCGCCAGCAGCGCCAGGGTGAGCAGGCCGCCGCCAAGTCTTCCGATGGCGGCGATGGCTCGGCCGGCGGTCCCCCCGGCGGCGATCAGCGCCAGCGCCGCAGCCGACGCCCCTCGCAGTACTCGGCCTCCGCGGGCGCCAGCGCCGGCGCTGATTCGCAGGGCCCGGGCGGTGAGGAGCAACGCCCCGAGTCGCGCTCGACTCCCTCCCCCGCCGGAGCCTGAGGTCCACCCTCACCAACCGATCGATCGACCCTCGGCGCTGTTCGCCGATCACCGACGAGATGTGTACCTCGCCGCTTCGTGCCTCACGCCCGAGCCGGCGCTCAGCAAGGACCAGCAACCCGGCGGCATTTCCCCGCCGATCGCCTGCACCAGAGCTTGGAGTAGAACCCCATGGCCGAGATCAGCGCCAAAGAAGTGATGTCCCTCCGCAACAAGACCGGGCTCTCCATGATGGCCTGCAAGGCCGCGCTCGCCGAGGCCGGCGGAGATCCCGAGAAGGCCGAGGAGATCCTCCGCAAGCAGCTCAAGGGCAAGATGGAATCCCGCACCGACCGCGCTGCCGGTGAAGGCCGCGTCGAGGTTCTCATCAACGCCGACCACACCGCCGCCGCGATCGTCGAGGTCCGCGCTGAGACCGACTTCACCGCCAAGAACGATGGCTTCGTCGGCATGGTCAAGACGGTCGCCGGCCTGGCACTCAAGGCCGCCCCCGGCGCTGTCGCCGCCAGCACCGACATCACCAACGAGGTCGACAAGATCCGCATCTCTACCGGCGAGAACTGCTCGTTCGCCCGCGGCCACAAGCTCGTCGGCGAGGCCGGCAAGACCCAGTTCGGACGCTACGTCCACCACGATGGCAAGACCGGCGTCCTCCTGCACGCCGAGGGCTCCATCTCCGAGGATGTCTCCTCCAAGATCTGCATGCACATCGTCGCCGCCGACCCCCGCCCCAAGGGCGTCTCCATCAACGACATCCCCGCCGATGTCATCGAGAAGGAGCGCGCCTTCCGCATCAACACCGCGATCGAATCCGGCAAGCCCAAGGAGATCGCCGAGAAGATGGTCGAGGGCGGCATGCGCAAGTTCTACGAAGAAGTCGCCCTCCTCGAGCAGCTCTTCGTCCTCGATCCCACCAAGAAGATCAAGGACATCGTCGGCCCCAACGCCAAGGTCCTCGGCTACCTCCGCTACCAGGTCGGCGAGCAGGCCTGAATGACAGAGCCGAACGGCGCAAGCCGTCGGGCGCCCGCCATTTCAAACCGGGCGGCAAATCCACCAGAACCCTTCATGCCGACGAGAGTCGGCGTTTTGAATGCACGGCATCTCATCAATGCAACGCGCCGCCGCGTCTCGCACCCTCACCGCTACTGCGCAACAACCGATATACGATCGCCGGCACGACCCTTCGACTCACGAGACAGGCGGAGACTCTATGCCCACCCCCCTCACCATCCTCGCCATCCCCGGCAGCCTCCGCAAAGACTCCTTCAACCGCCACACCCTCCGCGCCGCCGCCGAACTCGCCCCCGCCGGCATGACCATCGACACCTTCGACCTCGAAGGCATCCCCCTCTACAACCAGGACCACGAAACCAACCTCCCCTCGCGGGTCGCCGAACTCAAATCCAAAATCCGCGCCGCCGATGCCATCCTCTTCTCCACACCAGAGTACAACTTCTCCATCCCCGGCGTCCTCAAGAACGCGATCGACTGGGCCTCTCGCCCGCACGGCGACAGCGCCTGGAAGGGCAAGCCCGTCGGCGTCATCGGCGCCACCGTCGGCAACCTCGGCACCGCCCGCGCCCAATATCACCTCCGCCAGGTCTTCGTCACCCTCAACATGTTCCCCCTCAACCAGCCCGAGGTCATGATCCCCGGCGCCACCTCCAAGTTCGACAAGGATGGCACGCTCACCGACCAGCCCACCCGCGAGCACATCCGCAAGTTCCTCGAAGCGCTCGCCGACTGGACCCGCCGCCTCTCCGCCAAGTAGCCCTACTCAATCTCGTGGCACAGGCCTCCGGCCTGTGATCTTCCTCATCTACTGATATCCACGCAATTCACCTACTTGCAACTCGTTCTCACTTCTATACGCCGACCCCCCCGCACCTTGCGAAACGGCGAGCCGCTCCGTATCGTGATCAGCAATGGGGTTGCCACCAACCACCGCCGGCCAGAAAGCCGCCATCGGCAGCGCAAGCCTGCTCGCCGCCGCGATCTTCGGCGGTGTCGTCGGCTCTCTCGGCGGCGCTGCCGGCTACACCGCCACCTACGCCGAGGCCACCTCCTACCTCTCCAACGATCCCAAGGCCTGCATCAACTGCCACATCATGAACGAGCAGTACAACGGCTGGGCCGGCTCCACTCACTCAACCCGCGCCACCTGCAACGACTGCCACGTCCCCCACGACTCGCTGGTCAGCAAGTACTACGTCAAGGCCGAGCACGGCTACCGCCACTCCAAACGCTTCACCTTCCAGAACTTCCACGAACCCATCCAGATCACCGAGCACAGCCGCGAAGTCGTCATCCAGAACTGCATCCGCTGCCACGATTCGATGACCCACGACATCCGCCAGTTCGCCCGCGCCGGCCAACCAGGCTCCGCGGGCATCTCCGGTGGTGTCGATTGCATCCACTGCCATGCCTCCGTCGCACACGGACCTACCCGCTGATCGCCCCCTTTGATCGCCCACTGATCCCAAGAAGGACTCGCCATGTCTACCCCTACCACCCCCGCTCCATCCTCCAAGTGGCGCTCCCGGCTCGCCGTCTTCTGGATCACCGCGATCGTCATGGCGCTGGTCACCATCGTCGTCATGATGCTCTACACCAACATCGCCAGGCGCAAATGGGAAGCCCAGAACACCGTCCTCAAGATCGCCGACATCACCGAGGCCACCATCGACCCCGCGATCTGGGGCCAGAACTTCCCACGCCAGTACGATGGCTACATCCGCACCGCAGACAACGCCAAGGCACGCTTCCGCTGGAGCGATGGCCGACCGCCCGATGAGCCCGACCCCGCCCACGATCCCAACAAGGCTGAATCCAAGCTCACAGGCGATCCCCACCTCAAGACCATCTTCAACGGCTACGCCTTCGCGATCGACTACCGGGAGCGCCGCGGACACGCCTTCATGCTCCAGGACCAGCGCGAAACCGATCGCGTCACCAAGAAACCCCAGCCCGGCGCCTGCCTCAACTGCCACGCCTCCAACGTGGTCGCCTACCGCGAAGCCGGCATCCAGCAAGGCGCGCCTGGCGCACTCACCGATGCCCTCTTCTCCGAGGCAGGCCAGAAGCAGCTCATGACCGGCTGGGAGCACGTCAACGCCCTCACCTACACCGACGCCACAGATCTCGTGAAACACCCCGTCTCCTGCCTCGACTGCCACGATCCCAATACCATGGCGCTCCGCATCACACGCCCCGCCTTCCTCGAAGGGATCGCCAACCTCGCCACCTCCTCCGAACCCACCCCCCACATGCCCAGCATCGAGCAGTGGCGCAAGGGCCCAAAGACCGACGCCTACAACCCCAACACGCTCGCCAGCCGCCAGGAGATGCGCTCCATGACCTGCGGCCAGTGCCACGTCGAGTACCATTTCTCCGGCGAGAAAAAGCGCCTCACCTTCCCGTGGCATAACGGTCTCAAGATGGACCAGGCCGAGGCCTTCTACGACAAGGCCGGCTTCAAGGACTGGACCCACGCCGACTCCGGCGCTGATGTCATCAAGGCCCAGCACCCCGAGTTCGAGCTCTGGAGCCAGGGAATCCACGCCCGCAGCGGCGTTTCCTGCGCTGACTGCCACATGCCATACAAGCGCGAAGGCGCGCTCAAGTACACCGACCACCAGGTCCAGACCCCGCTCGCCCACGTCAACCTCTCCTGCCAGACCTGCCACAACTACACCGAATCCGAGATCCTCGCACGCGTCGACCAGATCCAGAAGCGCACCAAGACCCACCTCGACCGCGCGGAGGCCGCCGTCGTCGAACTGATCCTCGCGATCAAGGAAGCCAAGGCCGCCGGCGCCACCGACGACCAGCTCAAGCCCGCCCGCGAACTCCAGCGCAAGGCCCAGTGGCGAGCCGATTACCTCAACGCCGAGAACTCCATGGGCTTCCACGCCCCCGCCGAATCCATGCGCATCATCGGCGAGTCCATCGACTACGCCCGCCAGGGAATCACCGACATCGCCAAGCTCCGCCCGGCGACCGAACCGAAGTGACCGTCTACCTCTCCCACCAGGAGATGCGGTGAGAGCCTCCCCTGCTACCTCTCCTTCAACGCTCGATGAATCGCCCGCGCAACAAGCTCCCCAGCCTCACTGACGAGCCGCAGCCGATACCCCCACCGGCTCCGATGCGATCCCTCGGGATTCCCCCGTCTCAGGCTCCGGCTTCTCCGGCTCCCCCTTGGCATCCGTCACCACCGCCTCCGCCGAAATCATCTGAGGCTTGATCAGCCGCAGCGTCTCCAGCGCCTTGCGCTCCAGCCGGATCATCCACACCGTGTGCAGGATCCGCGTCGTGATGATCCCGCACACCAGCCCCACCGCCGAGGCGACTTCCCGATCCCATCCCGCGTGCAGCAGCAGATAGATCGTCCCGAACGCCACCGCGTACAAAAGCGGCGAAAGGATCGCCCTCTGCAGCTGCACGGTCGCCGCATCCCGTACAAAGCTCATCTCCTTGTACGCCGCGTTCACCTGCGTCAGCCGTCGCATTCCAGGGCTGTGGTTCGCCAGCCAGTGCAGCCCGAAATAGATCGTGACATCCGACACCAGATCCGCCACGAACGTGATCAGCGTGATCGTCTTCTTGTCGTCATCCCCCACCCCGAATCGCCGCGAAAGATGCACCACCAGCACCGTCGGCCCCAGCGCAAGAATCCCCGCCAGGACAACGTTCACGTTGACGTTCACGATCCGGTTGCTGTAGAGCTTCGCCAGACGACCCATCTGACCCGATGGTAGCGTCATCAAAGCCCCTCCCCGAGTGAGGGGTTGGGGAGGGTTGCCTCCACCGACACCAGTCGTCCTCATCGTCACTCACCAACATTCATTCGCCGCAAGCGACGCCGCAGTCCTCGCATCCCCCATCCCATCACCGGCCATGCACCCAGACCGGCTCTTCCGGTCTCGGTGCTCTTCGTATATCTACCCCTTCAACCACCCCTTCCACTTCTCCATATGCGCACAAGAACTCCCCAATCCCCCCTCCCTCGACCTCATCCCCCACAACCGCCGATGCTCCTCGACAATCCCTCCCAGCCGTCGCCCCAGATCCTTCCGCTGCTGACTGGTAAGTCCACCCGCTCCGCCCCCCACACGCCGCCACGCCCCCCGATCCGCCGCGAACCTCGCAAACTTGCACGTGTGCGCCAGCTCCGCATCCACACGCTCATCCCCCACCACCGGCCGCCGCGAACCAATCTCCCACACCCGCTCCCGCACCGACTCCCAATCCGCCAATCTCCCCACCTCCACGTGCTCCCCAGGCCCCTTCAGCAAATCAATAAAGATCGCCGTCTGATTCCTCAACCTCACCCGATCCGGCCGCGACAACTGCCCGCACGTCTCGCGCAGCATCAAATCCGCATCCCCCAGCTCATCCAGCCACCTCCCCACCCGCAGTGATCTATCTCCCAGCACATGCAGCGATGATGCATCCGCCGTATCCAGCTCCCCCTCCCCCCGCCACGCCGCCTCCGCCCCCTGCGCCAGCGCATGCGCTGTCAACGGCCACTGCTGATGATGGCCCGTATCCCCCCAATCTGTCACCAGATACCCGCTCGCCCCCCCCTTCAATCCACCCACCATCGCCGCCTTCAAATTCTCCCGCCGCTCCATCGTCCGCCCCGTGATCGCCCTCCACGTCGAAGTCCCCGGACACACCCACACATCCCTCTTCCTCCCCGCTCCCCGCCCCGCCTCACACCACCTCTCAAACGCCGCATCCGGCTCATACCCCCACGCCAGCGACACCAGATCCTCCGGCGCTTCCTCCAGCGCCTCCGGATGCGACAACGCGATGTCCGCCCAGAACATCGGCCGCTTCCCGTTCCGCCGCGCGGCATCGCAGATCTTCCGCACAAACTCCATGTACACCGCCGCTCGCCCGCGCCTCGCGCACTCCTCCTTCGACCTCCCGAACTCCAGATCAAACGTCTCATCGCACCCGATATTCACCAAGGGCGACTTGAAACACGGCGACAACTGCGACAGCAGATCCTCAATCAACGCGATCGATCCCGGATCCGAAGGGCACAACGAAAACGCCCCCGACATCGGCCACGCATTGTCGAACAGCCAATCCCCATGCGTCTCCGCCAGCCCCGCGTATCGCGGATGCTTCAGCCACTTCCCCAAGTGCCCAAAGCAGTTCTGGTTCGCCGCCAGCTCCACCCCCCTCGCAGCGCAGTACGCATCCAGCTCCCGCACCTCCGCCGGTGTGATCGGCGACCACCCCTCCCACACCCCCTCATGCCCCGCGTACGCGAACGTGTGCTCCGTGTACAACTGCAAGTGGTTGTACTTCAGGCTCGCCAGCAGGTCCACCGTCTCAAACAACTGCCCCATCGTCGGCACGCGATCACGCGAGACATCCAGCATCACACCACGCACCGCGAACGCCGGTGAATCCTCAATCTCCAGCTCCGGAAGCTGCCTGATGTACTGCCGATGCAACTGCGCAAGCGTTGCCCGCGCGTGGTGCTCCCCCGCATCGTCGGCTGTTTCGATCACAACCTGGCCCGGTCCATCGCCCTCCCCGGCACGAATCCCAAGGCGGTAGCTCTGCGGACCCAGGCCGGAATCCCGGCGAACGGTGATCCCCGTCTCGGCGAGAACTCGCCCCCGGCCGATGCGCATCTTTCGCGGCGTCGGGACCAGGATCGGCTCCTTGCCTTCAAGCATCAACGACAACGATTCCATGACTTCATTCATCGCGACGATTCTTCTCCAATCATGCACGCCCGTCATCCAGACAATCGCGCCCCGGCCGGCTCGGGAAGCAAAAAGACCGCCGTCGCCGGCGGTCTTCGATCACTTCACTTTGCCACGAGCATCCCTTAGAGCCTGTTTCAGAACCCTACCCGATCTCGTGGCACAGGCATCCTGCCTGTGTTCTACCGCTCTGCTACAAAGTTCTGAAACAGTCTCTTATCCAAGCCCACCCTTGAACTGCGTCTTCCGATGCTGCTCCCTCGCTCGCCGAAGCGCCGGGGTCTCCTTCTTGATCTCCTCCTCCGACCGCATCTGCTCCCGATTGCGCCCGCGACCCCCACCCCCCCCACCGCCACCACCGCCGAAGCCGCCGCCAAACCCTCCGCGACCAGGCGCCCGACCCTGACCCCCACCGGGCCCACCACCCTGGCCGCCCTCGCCACCGCCGCCCGACCCGATCTGGATCTCCGGCAGCGGCTTGAGCGCCTTGATGGACAGCGAAATGCGCCGCGTCTGGCTGTCGATCTTCAGGATCTTGGCCTGCACAACTTCATCGGGCTTGAGCACGTCCGAGACCTTGTTCACACGCTTGTGATCGATCTCCGAGATATGCACCAGCCCCTCGACGCCCGGCGCAAGCTCCACGAACGCGCCGAACTCCGCGATGTTCTTGATGCGACCGGTCACCTCCGCGCCCTCGACAAGCTGGCTCGCCGTCTGCGCGAACGGATCCCCCAGCACCTGCTTCATCCCCAGGCTGATCCGATCCCCCTCGGGCTCGATCCTGAGCACCTGGACCTTGACCGCCTGACCCTCCTGCGCGTACTTGGCGATCCCCTTCTCGCCGTAGGCGACCCGGTCGTACGTCAGGTCCGAGACATGCACGAGCCCATCGAGCCCGCCGATATCCACGAACACGCCGAACGGCATGATCTTGCGGACCACGCCATCGAGCACCTGACCCTCCGCGAGCGTCGCCTTCAGCGCGGCCGCCTTGGCCTTGCGCTCCTCGGCGAGCAGATCCCGGCGCGACAGCACGATGTTCCCGCGCCCGGCGCGGTCCACGCGTGTCACGACGCAGGTCAGCTTCTCACCGATGAGCACGGACAGATCAGGGATGCGATCGATCGACACCTGGCCCGCGGGCATGAACGCCCGGTGACCGGCGACCTCCAGATCCAGCCCGCCCTTGTTGACGCCGACAACCTTGGCCTGCACCGTCTGCCCGGCCTCGAGCAGTTCCCAGTCGGCCTTCTGCACCGTCCCCGGCCGCACGCAGATGATCAGCCCATCGGCATCGCGCTTCTGCACGACAACCTCGATGGTGTCGGCGACCTTGGGCAGTTCCTCTTCCTTGAACTCCGCCCGCTGCACAACCCCGAGTTCCTTGGGACCGAACTCAAGAAAGATGTCCGTCGGACCAACGGAGACAACACGGCCCGGACGCATCTCGCGACCCGCCTGCACCACCCGCGGACCACGGATCCCCGGCCGCCCACCGCTCGCCACGGCCGCGACCCCCGCCGGCACCGGATGGCTCTCCGGCGCTGCTGCCCCCTCCTTCATCATCTCATCCATCGCCGCGTTGATCTCCGCCGTCATGTCGGCCGTAAGCTCAGTGCCTCCGGAGGCCGGCGTTGAGGGGGCGATAGGACTGGAACCCTCGGAGGGACGGTCGTTGACGTTGGGCTGCATGAGGTGGCTTCTACGGTCGCAATCACACGGGCGGGGATTGAGGAGCCGATGACCGGCCGGCGAGCCCACCCATGGTCCCGCCTCAGGGAGATAAGTGTAATCCATCGGACCCCTCAAGGGGAGCCCTTGCCGAGGATTCTCAAACACCCCTCATACCCATAACCAATGCGCCCGCAAGGTCCGACCTTCAGCGCCCCATCGCCCGCGCCAATCGGAGCCGCCAATCGGAGCCGCCAATCGGAGCCGCCGGCTTCAGCCGGCGGTCGCGTGTCCACACCCGCGCGCTGATCCTCATTGATCTCCAGCGAACAATCGGCGACTACTTCGGCTCAACAGGCGCCGGCTCGGACTCAGGCCCCGTCTCGGGCTTAGGCTCCTCCGGCAACCTCTCCGGAATCGGCACCGGCGGAACATCCAGCTGCGGCGCTCCCTCCCCCAACGGCGGCTCCTTCGGCCCCTCCTCCGCCGCCTTCTCCGCCAGCACCTCCTCCATCCTCATCATCAGCACCTTGGCCTTGTACTCCGGGATCGCGTACACCCACCCGCCGTGCCGATCATTGAAATCCTTCACTTCCTTCTTCACCGCCTCCGCCTGCGCAATGGCCTCATCCGCGAGCCGCTTGGCCTCATCCGCGGCGGCCTTCGCCGGATCCGGCTGGGCGGGATCCACCGGCTTGGCCGGATCCGCCGGCGGGACTTCGGGAATCGGAGGCGCCTTCGGCAGCATCCCCTCATCCACGCTCGCCGCGAAACTCCCCCAGTACTTCCCATCCTTCTCAAACACCTTCCCCGTCACCACCATCCCATCAAACGTCCGCGCTTCGAACACCGTCGGCACTGCACCCTCAGGCGCAGCCACCGTCGATCCCTGCGCCACATCATCAAAGTTCAAGTACCCCAGCCCCTGCGCCAGCGAATCTCCCCCCGTCGGCGTCTTGAGCGTCCGACCCTCCGGCACACCCTCTACCGTAAAGCTCGCATCTTCCTTCTTCTGCTTGCTCACCACCAGCGCTGAACCTTCCGCCCCCCCCCCACTCGCCCCGCTCTTCACGCTCGCCGACTTCACGCGATCACGCCCGAGGTTGATGATCTGCGTATCCAGCCACTGGTTCATCTCGCGCGGCAGATCGATCTGACCCTCCGCCAGCCACGACTGCGCCTCCCCCGCCTTCCTCACAAAGATCGCCGGCTGGTTCGTCAACCGCTGCTTCCCCACGATCGCCGACACGATCCCCTTCCCACCCGCATCGTTCAGCGTCACCAGCGCTGCCTGGCTCTTCTCCGGCGGCATCTGGTTCGGGTCCGCCGGATCGATCGCCGGTGCAGCCACGGGCTGCGCCGGCGGATCCTCAACCCCGATCTCCGCGTACCGCTCGGGCTTGCTGGTCTTGGGCTCAAGCTGCTTGAGCGCAGCCAACCCCATCACCACTTCCTTCACCTTCCCGAGCTTGACGGGGTACCCGCCCTTCTCGGCGAGCACCCACGCGGTCCCCTTCTTCTCGACCGTCATCACCACGCCGCCGTGGTTCACGACAATGCCGTTGACCTCGTTCGCCCGCGTCCCCAATTCCGGGAACATCTTCTGCCCGTACTCCTGCGCAGCCGTCGACTCGCGCGACCGCGACACCAGCACCGCTGCGATCGCCGTAAAGGCCACCGCCACCACCGCCACGATCACCACCGTCTTCGCGTTCATCAGCCCATTACTCCGTTCCTAACCCGATGCCCGATGCCTGATGCCTTTCCCCCACTGCCCACTGCCTACCCCCCACTGCCCCTCCTCCGCTCCACCGTCCTCCGATTCCGCCGATACACCCCCAGCCCCACCGCAAACAGCGCCACCGCCGCCGGCATCACCCCGATATTAATGATCTTCAGCCGCGTCCCCAGGCCCTCGATGTCCTTCGAGAGCTGGTGCTGAACATCCCGCAGATCCTTGCGGATCTGCGTCCGCTCCTTGTTGAACTTCTCGAGCTCGGCCTGCTGCTCCGGCGAAAGAATGAACGAATTGGCATCCTCCACACCGCGCTGCTTCTGAAGCTCCGAGATCTTCGTCTCCGTCTGGCGCAGCTTGTCCTCCAGGTCCTTGGACACCTGCAGGAACTTCTCCTCCGCCTCGTGCCGAATCTTCTCCACCAGCTCGAACGGCCGCGCTGCCGTCCCACGCGCCCGCAGCCCGATCAGGTCGTTCGATCCGCTCAAAAGATCCAGGGCCCCGATCACGAAGTCCCCGTTGTCCGACATCTTCCGATACCCCATCGAGATCTGCCCGAACAGCCGGTCCTCCGTGATCCAGAACCGGTCGTTCAGCATGTCGCAGTCGGTCACCACGATCACCGCGATGTCCTCCGCGGACTCGGCAACATGCCCCGCCATCGGATCCGCAACCGGCTCGGGCTTGGGCGCTTCGGGGTTGTTCGGATCCGCCGGCGCCGGCTGCGGCTTGCCCTCGGGGAACGCCGACTTGGCCTTCCCCGTCACCCGGGTCGCCAGGATCTTCTTCACACCCCCCGCGACAAACTCCCGCACCAGCTTCTCCGGATCCGGCATGAAGCTCACGTTCGCCACCGGCACCAGCATCGACTCGGTCGTCGATTCAATCAGCGGCGTCACCGTCAAACCAGCAGTTGACTTCTGATTCAACGCACCCGCCGTCGGCAGGATCATCGTCTGCAAGGTCGCCGTCACCTGGTCCGATGCGTTCAGGTTCCCGGTCTTGCTCCCCACGTTCATCCAGATCAGGTAATCCACCGCCTTGGGCTGCTGCTGCGAGCCCGCGTTCACCCGGATCGCCGTCCGCCGGTCCGCGACCACCATCTCCGGCGCCAGCTCCAGCCCCCACGCCCCCAGCAGCCTCGGCGCATCCGAATTCTTCGGAATCCCCATCGCCTGCATCGGGTTCACACCCGGCGGCACATCGACATCGCACAACGGATCCACGAACAGCAACACCTTCCCGCCCTTGAGCACGAACTGATCGATCGCGTACTGCGTCTGCTCCGACATCTGCTTGGGATGCACCACCATCAGCACCCCCACATCCGCCGGGATCGCCGTCGCATCCGTCCCCACCGTCTTGACCTCGAACAGCTCCTTCATCTGCGCATAGATCTGCCACGGCGGCGCAGGCTGCCTCTGCATCGGGTTGGGCTGCCCACCCTCCAGCGGCAGCCAGCTCATCAACCCCACCGTCTTCTTCTTCGGGTTCGAGAGCAGGTACACCAGCCGCGAAAGGTCGTACTCGAGGAACTCCTCCTTCGCCGGATCAAAGAACGCGATCACCTGCTGCTTGTCCGTCGTGCCCGATCCCACCAGCCCGAAGTACAGCCGGTCGTTCCCGCGTCCGGTCGGCAGACCGATCAGCCCCGCCTGCGCGGCCGTGTCCTCGGCCTCGCTGAACGGCTCGGGATCCACCTCCTCAAGCTTGATCTTCCCCCCCGACATCGCCGCGTACTCCCGCAGCAGCTCCTTCACCCGCAGCCCGTACGTCTTGTACTGCGGAGCATCGTTCGCCTGCTTCTCCGAGAAATAGAGCGTCAGCTTGACCTGCTCATCCAGCTTCCCTGCGATCCGACGCGTCCCCTCCGAGAGCGTGAACAGCCGGTTGCTCGTCAGGTCGATCCGCGCCCCGCGCATCGTCTGCGTCGAAATGATGTTGATCGCAATAAACGCCACCGCGATCGCCACCAGCGCCACCAGTGATGTCAAAGCCTTGTTCATGTCTTGCTCTTGAGGCGGAGCCTTCCAGACCCCGCGCATCTACCTGCCCTACCGCCTTCTCAACCCCAGTGCCCGATGCCCAGTGCCCGATGCCCAGTGCCTTCTCTCAAGCCTTTTTCTGCTCAATCACCACCGCATTCGCAAACAAGAAGACCACAATCAGCGACCCGAAGAAAATCAGATCCCGCACATCAATCACACCCCGCGAGATCGCATCAAAGTGCGTCAGGAAGCTGAACCCCGAGATCGCATCCAGCACCGCCTGCGGCGCCCACCCGCTGAAGAACCCCATCACCGGGCTGAACCCGGCAATCAGGAACCCGAAGCAGATCACCACGCTCACCACGAACGCGATCACCTGGTTCTTCGTGGTCGCCGACACAAAGCTCCCCACCGCCAGGAACCCGCCCGCCATGAGCAGGCTCCCGATGTAGCTCGCCACGATCACCCCGTTGTCCGGGCTCCCCAGCACGTTCACCGTGATCCAGATCGGGAACGTCAGCGCCAGCGCCACACCCGCGAACGCCCACGCCGCCAGGAACTTCCCCGCGACCGCCGATGCCATCGGCACCGGCAGCGTCATCAAGAGCTCGATAGTCCCCTGCTTGCGCTCCTCCGCCCACAACCTCATCGAGATCGCCGGGATCAGGAACAGGTACAGCCACGGATGGAAATCAAAGAACGGTCGGAGGTCCGCCTGCCCCCGCTCGAAAAAGCTCCCGAGTTGGAACGTAAACACCCCCGTCACGAACAGAAAAATCACGATGAACACATACGCGACCGGGGTCACGAAATACCCACCCAGCTCACGCTTGAACACAGCCCAGGTCTTGCTCATCGCCCACCTCCCCCGCCACCGCCGCCAGAGGTGATCGTGCGGAAGACCTCATCCAGCCTCCCCGAATCCACCCTCAACTCATCCACCGACCACCCCTTCGCCCGCGCGTGCCTCCCCACCTCCTCCACGATGCTCTTCCCGCGCTTGGGAATCACCATCAGGCTCACCACCCCATCGCGCCCACCCGAATTCGAACCCGCATCCTCGACCTCATCCACACCCGCGAGCCGCCCAAGCTCATCCCGAATCCCGGCCTTCTGCTCGGCACCAGCCCGCACGGTGACTCCCACCGCGTTGTAGTACCGCGAACGCGCCCGAAGCTGCTCCGGCGTCCCATCCGCGATGATGCTCCCGCGATTGATGATGATCGCCCGCGTACACACCGCATCCACCTCTTCCAGGATGTGCGTCGACAGAATGATCCCCTTCTTCGACGACATCCCCTGGATCAGCGCCCGAACCTCATGCTTCTGGTTCGGATCAAGCCCATCCGTCGGCTCATCCATGATCAAGACATCCGGATCATGCAGGATCGCCTGCGCCAGCCCCACCCGCCTCTTAAACCCCTTCGACAGCGTCTCGATGCTCTGACGCATCACACCCTCGATATGCACCTTCGCAGCGATCTCATCGATCCGCGCACGCCGGTTCGGTCCCGTGATCCCGCGCACATCGCATATGAAGTTCAGGAACCCCTCGGGCGTCATGTCCGGGTACGCCGGCGCACCCTCGGGCAGGTACCCGATCTTCTCCTTGACCGCCAAGGGCTCCTTGGTCACATCGTGCCCGCACACGATCGCCGTCCCCTCCGTCGGCGTCAGGAACCCCGTGATCATCTTCATCGTCGTCGACTTGCCGGCGCCGTTGGGCCCCAGGAACCCCAGCACCTCCCCGCGCCCGACCTTGAACGACACCCCCGCAACAGCGGTAAATGGCCCAAACCGCTTCACCAGATTTCGAATCTCAATCATTCAGATAGCCCTACCCAATCTCGTGGCTCAGGCGTCCCGCCTGAGTTCTACCCGATCTACCCGCACGCGGCCTCATCTAAGGATGCCGATGACCCCCCAACCCCGTCACCGGCCAATCCCCCCACACTTGCGAGCGGGATTCTTACCCCCATCTCTTCACCGGGCTACTCCCCGCCTCCCCCGGTACTCCGGGGGAGGTGCCGAGTCCGCGGGGCGGAGGGGGCTTCCTCCTCTACCGCCCCTCTTTACCCACCCTCATCCCCCCCTGTTCACCTCCCCAATCACCGCTCCTGTGCGCGCGCCGTGGTAACAGCTCAGCACAAAACCGCTGATTCCACCCCTGACCCCCTCAAATTCCCATCTCCCTCTACACCGATGAACAAAATCACGACCGCCGTCGCCCGGTTATCCCCCGTGTAACCACCACCCCTGTGCGCGCGCACACTGTCACTCCACCCTATATGTGGAGAGCCATCGCGCTACGCAAGGGCCAAGCGCTTCACGTCTTCGGCGGTCTTTGGGTCGGGCCGGGAACCCGAACCCTCCGCGCCGGTGGTGTCCGTGAAGCCGCCCAAACCCGAGCGGATCGCGAGAAGCTCCCCACGGTCGGCTGACCTCCGCAGGACTTGGCAACCCGCGGAGGGCGGGGCACGCCCGCAAACGGCAGAGCGCTCGCGGGAGCGCTCCGCCCGGATCAGTCCCGCCCGTCTGAGCGAAGACCGCCGAAGAGCCCGCCGCGAGGCGGCGACACCTCACGCGCCCGCTCCAGAAAGCCACATTCAGAAGCAAGACCCAAGCGACAACGCCGCGCGATCGCCGCGCCGGCTCTGCGCGCAGGGATCACCAAGGCACACGGTGCATCAGAGGCAAAGGGAAAAACGAAGTGACAGAGTCATGTACACTCCGTCCCTTCGTCACTTCTCAATACCGATAATGATCCGACTTGTACGGCCCTTCCACCGGGACCCCGATGTAGTCCGCCTGGTCCTTGGAGAGCTTCGTCAGCTTCACACCAAGCTTCGACAGGTGCAGCCGCGCAACCTCCTCATCGAGCTTCTTGGGCAGCGTGTACACCTTGCCCGTCTCGTACCGGATCCCCGACAGCGTCGGCTTGCCCTGGCTCGAGAGCCACAGGTCAAGCTGGGCGATCGTCTGGTTGGTGAACGACGACGACATCACGAAGCTGGGGTGACCCGTCGCGCAGCCCAGGTTCATCAGCCGGCCCTCGGCGAGCACCAGGATCGACCGCCCCGTGCCCTTGAAGACGAACTCATCGTACTGGGCCTTGATGTTGATCCGCTCGACCGCGCTGGACTTCTCCGCCGCGCCGAGCGCTGCGATGTCGATCTCATTATCGAAGTGGCCGATGTTCGCCACGATCGCCTTGTCCTTCATCTTCTTCATCTGCTCCAGCGTGATCACGTTCTTGTTGCCGGTCGCCGTGATGAAGATGTCCGCCGTCTCCAGGGCATCCTCCAGCACCGTCACCTGGTACCCCTCCATCGCCGCCTGCAGGGCGTTGATCGGATCGATCTCGGTGACGATCACCCGGCACCCCTGCCCGCGCAGCGCCTGGCAGCACCCCTTGCCCACATCACCGTACCCCAGCACCACCGCGACCTTCGCCGAGAGCATCACATCCGTCGCCCGGTTCAGCCCATCCACCAGCGAGTGGCGGCAGCCGTACAGGTTGTCGAACTTGCTCTTGGTCGCCGAATCGTTCACGTTGATCGCCGGGAACGCCAGCGTCCCCTTCTTCTGCATCTCGTACAGCCGGTGAACGCCCGTGGTCGTCTCCTCGCTGACGCCCTTGATGTCCTTGATCAGCTTGGTGTAGTACCCCGGATTGCTCCCCACCGAGTTGCGGATCACACCCAAGATCACGCCCCACTCCTCGGGATCGCTGCTCGCGTTGAACTCCGGCACCTTCCCGGCCTTCTCGAACTCAGCGCCCTTATGCACCAGGAGCGTCGCATCCCCGCCGTCATCCAGCAGCAGGTTGGGGCCCTGCCCATTGGAGAACTTGAAGATCTGCTCCGTGCACCACCAGTACTCCTCGAGCGTCTCACCCTTCCACGCGAACACGGGAGTGCCCTTGGGGCTCTCGACCGTGCCCTTGGGACCGACGGCGATCCCCGCCGCCGCGTGGTCCTGCGTGCTGAAGATGTTGCAGCTCGCCCACCGCACCTCCGCGCCCAGGTCCACCAGCGTCTCGATCAGAACCGCGGTCTGGACCGTCATGTGCAGCGAGCCGGCGATCCGGGCGCCGGCGAGCGGCTTCTGGCCCTTGTACCGCTCGCGCAGCGCCATCAGCCCGGGCATCTCGTGCTCGGCGAGCCGGATCTCCTTGCGGCCAAGCTCGGCCTGCGAGAGATCACGGACCTTGAAATCCTGCCCCGCGCTCGCGGTGGGAATGGTCTTGGGTTTGGCGGTCATCGTCGTCATTGGCAAATCTCCAGGAAAGGTTTTCTTCTCTTTGACTTTCTCATCGTGGGGGTGCAGGCCCCGCGAACGTATTCACTTCACTCGCCCCGTCGCAACAAACAGCCCGGGCCCGCGAGCATCGGGTTCCCCGGGCAATTCTCGTACACGCACATCGGCCAATCCCGCCGATGCGAACAGCTTCTGGATCTCTTCGGGCGCAAAGCCCGTGTGGCGATGACCCATGGTGTGCCGGTAGTGGTCCCGGTCGTGCCTCGCCATGTCCACCAAAAGCACCAACCCCCCGCCGCGATCCTTCCTCACAATCCGCGCCATCTCCTCGATCGCCCGCGCCGGCTCGGCGATGTGATGAAGCACCAAGAGCGACAACGCTGCATCTACGCTGCGATCGGCAAGCGGCAGCGATTCGGCGGACCCCAGCACGAACTCGACGTTGCGGACCCCGCTCAATCGCCGCCGCGCTGCCTCGAGCATCGGCTCGGATTGATCGATCGAGATCACCCGCTCGACGCACGGCGCCAAGAGCTCCGAGGCGTTGCCCGTCCCGCACCCGATGTCGGCGATCGCCCAGTTTCCCGGCAACAGCGACAGCAGCGACAGCGGTGTGAACCGCTCCCCGAAAAGCTGCACCCGCAAGTCATCCCACTCCCCGGCAACCCGTCCGAAGAATGCCTGGCTGTCGGTCATCCGCTCGGCGAGCACCATCCGCAAGCGCCGGACATCCTCACTCAGCTCGGCCGCCTGACCGCCGGCGACCAGCTGCTCCCGGACGGTCACCCACAGCGCCCGCTGGCCGATGGGCAGGTCATCCAGCACCATCCGGTACAGGGTCGCCGCGCCATCGTTCCTGCGATTGAGCCACCCACCCTCGGAGAGGATCTTCAGGTGCCGACTGACGGTGGATTGGGGAAGCTGGACGACCTTGGCAAGCTCCCCGACCGAGACCTCCTCGAGTTCAAGGAGCCGCAGCAGCCGGAGGCGGATCTGCTCCCCCAGCGTGGCCAAAAGGTCGGTAATTGGACGGCTCGCCTCGCGTTTCATCCGTTTATCCGGATGAATGGTAGATACCACGGAGGCAATGTCAACCGTACCAGGCCAGCAAGCCTACTTCGCGGTGCCCGCGGGCTGGCCGGTATCGGTCGGCGATACCCCCATCTCCTGCTCCACCGGCCGCAGCGCCCAGGTCGGCCCGACGATTTCACCCAGGGCCCGTGCCCGCTTCTGGACCTCCTGGTTGTTGGGGGCCAGGAAATATGCCATGCGGAGGCGCTCGACCTCATGGGTCTGATCGCCCACGTGCTGGTAGAAGCGAGCCAGTGCGAGCTGGTATCGGGCGTTGACGCCGCCATCAAGCTTGGCGGCGGTCAGGAGGGCGGCGGCGGCGTCATCCACCGTCCCGATCTTCATGCTGTACTGGCCGAGCCGGAGGTAGTCCGAGGCCCGGCCGCGCTCGTTGACGACCTTGATGAGGAAGGCCGAGAGCTGCTCGTTCTCACCGGCGCGGGCCATGTCGTCGGCGAGCGCATCGATGTAGTCCTCGTTGTCGGGGGCCAGGTCGTAGGCGACCTGGAGGTGCTGCTTGGCCCGGCGATAGTCGCCCATCTCGACGTAGCACCGTCCGAGCTTGTAGTGGATGTCGGCATCGTTGGGCTTGGCATCGACGTACTGCTGGTAGTGGGTCGCGGCCTCGGAGTAGTTGCCGACGTCGTAGCGGACATCCCCATCCTGGCGCATCGCGTGGAGAGGGCGATCCCCGGCGTTGACGCCGCTCTTGCAGCCGGAAAGGTTGGTGAGGCCAGCGCTGGCGAGCGTGAGGATGAGGGCGAGGCGACCGGCGAGGTTCTTCACGGGGAGGCTCCTAAGGCGGCGGATCTGACAAGCATGCGGCAGACAGGGGTTAGCCCGCGTATGGTCCGCCGCGGGGGACGTGTGGGACAGGATCCTATCGGGCAATTCCGGCCAAGCGCATGAGATGCACCGTCCTCCTCCAGCACGACCTGCCGAGCGGATCCCGGCACTTTGACTGGCTGATCCAGGTAACCGAGGATCCGGCCGCGCCGGTGCTCGCGTTCCGGACGGCGATCCGGATCGATCGGCCGGAGGCGCTGGTCTTTTCGGCCGAGCGGATCGGGGATCATCGGGCGTTCTACCTGGAGCACGAGGGGGAGGTTTCGGGGGGGCGGGGGATGGTGGTTCGCGTGGCTCACGGGTTGATTGCCAAGCAAGCTGTGGAGCCACACCGGGCCATGATTGAGGCAGACTTCGGCTCCGGGCCGGCGCGGCTGGTGGGAGCCGAGATGCACGGAGGCATCTGGGTGTTCGAGCGGACGGACATGGAATGAAGCTCAGATTTGAGATCTCAGATTTCAGATCTCAGATCGGCAGGTCACGCCGATAGATCACACCACGCATGTGCGGCATTACCGGCATCTTCAGCGCGGATCCAGCGGCGAGCATCGACGCCGCAGTGATGGCGCGGATGCGAGAACGAATGGCGCATCGCGGACCCGACGGCGCGGGCTTGTGGCAGGCGCCGGGGATCGCGTTCGGCCATCGCAGGCTGGCGATCATCGATCGGTCGGCCTCGGGCGCTCAGCCGATGCTGTGGGTGTGCCGGACGGCGGGTCGCGGCTCCGATGCGCACCCCATGGCTCGCGGCCGTGCGGTCCCGGCGGCGGAGGGGTTTGCACCCGTAAGCGGTGATCGCATCGCGCTGGGGATCGTCTACAACGGTGAGCTTTACAACGATGCCGAGCTGCGAACGGAGTTGTCGGGGATGGGTGTCGAGTTTCGCTCTCGATCCGACACCGAGACGATCCTGGCTGCGCTTGCGGTGTGGGGATTTGCCGGCATTGATCGCCTGCGCGGGATGTACGGGATCGCGTGCTTCGATCTCGTGAACCAATGCCTGCTGCTGGCGCGCGATCCGCTGGGGATCAAGCCGCTCTACTACTCGCAGATCAACGATGGCTCGCCGACGATCGCGTTTGCCAGCGAGATCCCAGCGCTGCTGGAGCACCCGGGGATCCGCGCCCGGCCCGATCCGGTGGTTGTCAGCTCCTACCTGACGACGATCCGCACTACGCTGGGAGATCGGACGCTCTACGAAGGAATCCGGGCGCTCGAGCCCGGGGAGCAAATCGTGGCGGCTCGCGATCGCGGATCGCTGCGGCTGACGCGTATCTCGTCGTGGGACAACCCCCACGCGCACTCGCACCCCCACCCGCAGCCGCTCGACGCCGATGTCGATATTCGCAGCGTCATCGAGGATTCGGTCCAGAGGCACCTGCGATCGGATGTGCCCGTCTGCTGCCTGCTCTCGGGTGGGCTGGACAGCTCGATCATCGCCCGGATCGCCCGCGACGGCTCGACCGAGGCGATGACCACGTTCTGCGCGGGCGCGGATGGCGTTTCGGGTGGGTCCGATGACTTCGCGTTCGCGCGGAAGATGGCCGAGTCGCTGGGATCCGAGCACATCGAAGCCCCCGTCTCGCGGGCGATGTTCCGGGAGCGGTGGGAATCGATGGTCGAGCGGATGGGTGTGCCGATGAGCACACCCAACGAAGTAGCGATCAACGAGGTTTCGCGGGGATTGCGGGCCAGCGGCTTCCCGGTGACGCTCAGCGGCGAGGGGGCCGATGAGCTCTTCGGCGGGTACGACATCATCATGTCGCAGTGCGAGGATCACATCGCCGGCCTGCGGATCAGGGCTTCGTGGCGCGATGCCGGCGGGAGGTTTCACCTGGATCTGGCGGCGTGGGCGCCGGTGGAGGCCAAGTCGGCGATCTTGTCTGAGTCGATGCTCGCGGGGATCGAAGGGGATCGGCAGCTCATCGAGCAGTACGAGCGTGTATTTGCGCGGTGCGCGGCGGGTGTCGAGGATGGCGAACCGATGCAGGCGCACCTGCGGTTTCAGCGCCGCGTGAACCTGGCGGGGCTGCTCCTGCGGCTGGACCAGGCGAGCATGCTGGAATCGGTGGAGGGAAGGACACCGCTGGCGGACGATCGGATCGCCCGGCTCGCCGAATCGCTTCCGATGGACCGCAAGTTCGTTCGCGGCGGGGATGAGGGCAAGCCGAACCGGACGAAGATCGCCCTGCGCGAGGCGTTCGGGAGGATCCTGCCACGCGAGATCGTCGCGCGGGCCAAGGCGAGCTTTCCGCTGCCGTTCCAGGAGTGGCTCCCGGATGCGGCGGATGTGCTGCGCGGGAGCACGATCGCGAGGGAGTGGTTCAGCGATGCGGCAATCGCGCTGGTGCTCGCCGACCCTGCCAAGTCATGGAAGATCGGCTGGCCGATGCTGAACCTGGCGCTGTGGGGCCGGCGGTTTCAATAGGCTTGGCCTCTCGCAAAGATGCTGGTGTAGACCGGGAAATCAGGTAGGCTGGGGGGAAGTGACGAAGTCACGGAGTGGCAGAGTGGCAGAGTGGCAGAGTGGGAGCATTCTCTCGGGTCTTTTCACTTCGGAACTCCGTCTCTTCGGAATTCCATCCCTTCGGAGCCTTGTCTCTTCTGGCTTCCATCGCGCTCCGTGGCAGCTGGATAGAAAAACCGCCTCCCTTGTGCGGGAGGCGGTGAGTGCTCGCGGGATGTGCGGGCTGCTATCAGCGGTCGTAGCCGATCGCATCGAAGAGCGTCAGGTCGCTGGTGCGATAGAAGTTGGGATAGAAGGTCTCACCGTAGCTGAAGGCCGGATCCATGATGCCGATCGCGGGGACCTGCTCGCGCCAGTGGCTGGCCTGCCAGGGGGAGCCATCGCTGAAGCGGTACTCGGCAGCGCCGATATCGTCGAAGTTGACATCGTCGTTGGGGTTGTTGCGGACGGCCCAGCGCGGGCGCACACCAAACTCGGCGGGTGTGTCGGGGTTGAAGTCGCTGCTTCCCGAGCCGTCGGTGCGGCGGAAGCGGAAGATGTCCATCGCCTCGATGTCCTTGCTGCGGAAGTCGACACCGCTGGTGCAGCCCATCGCGTGCCCGGTCTCGTGGATGATGACATCCTGGAGAGAGATCGTGTTGACGGTGACGCCGTTGGAGGGATCCATGTCGAAGGGGAAGTTGGTGCTGTACTGCATGGAGGCATCGTTGCCGGAGACCGTGCCGCCGTTGGCCTTCCAGTTGGCGAACGTCCAGAAGATACGCGTCTCGTTGGTGGTGCTGGTGACGCTGTAGCGGACGGGGATGGTGCTGCCCGAGGGGAGCGAGGTGTGGATGGTGTCGTTGCCATCCATGCCGCCGACCAGGAGCGAGCGTGAGGAGGCCCAGCTCGCGGTGCCGTAGCTGCTGCCGGTGCCCCCGATGACGCCCGACTGCAGGGGGGCGAAGCTGACCGGGACGGTGAGGGTAAAGGCATCGGTGGTGAACTGCGATTCCATGTAGGCCTCGGCGGCGGCGAACGCGGGGATCGCGGCGGCCGGGACGCTGGGGCCTAGGACGAAGACGACATCGAGGCCGGCGCGCGGGGCGCCGCCGCCCTTGGTCTTGCGATCGACGATGATGACCTTGGTGTCGTCGGCGAAGTCGGCGTTGTGTGCGGCGACCATGGCGCGGAGGTCATCGGGGGTCATCACTGCGCGGTTGGAGCAGATGGGCTTCCAGACGGTCTGGGTGTCGAGGGGGACCACACCGCCGCCGGGCAGTGTCGCGAGGACGGTGGGGCCGGGGATGACCAGGCGGGCGCTGCCGCCGGGGAGCGTATATCCGGTGGAGTTGGTGACATCGAGAGCGGGCGCGACTTGCGCGGAGGCGGACCCGGCGATGCTGGCGAGCAGCGCGACCGACCCGAGCACGAGACCCTTGGCGCGGGACATCCACATGGCGATGACTCCAGATGGGGCGGATGGATGCAGGGAGGCCGTGGGTGGGTGAGGAGAAACCTCACGCTCGAGAATCGCCCAGCGACAAGGGAAGGGAACCCCGGATCGGCCGCCGACTTGAGAGCACCCGGTGTATCGCGGCGGATGGGCGCTGTCAAGGCGAATTGTCGTGCAAGGCGTGCGAGGCATGCAGAAGGCGGGGAGGGCCCCCTGATGCATGCACGAGGTGGGCCGTGTCCGTATACTCGCGCCGGAATGGCACGCAACGCTGACATCGCATCGGGCGGGCTCAGGGGGCACCTTGGTGGCGCAATGGCTGCGCTGGCGGTGTTGGCGATGCTGGGGGTGGGGGTGGGGGTGGGGCTGCTGTCCGGGTGCGATACATCCGGCATGAAGCGCGGGGCCGAGAGCATCCTGGACGTTTTCGCCGAGCCGACGCCCAGCGAGGCCGTGGAGATGGCGCTGGACAAGTACGATGCGGATAAGCGCTACCAGGGGACACTGCTGCTCTCGACGCAGCCGTTCGCGGGCGAGGAGCTGTACATGAAGCTCTTCGTGGACAACGCCAAGGACAAGGACCCGGGGGTGCGGACGGCGGCGACCCGGGCGATCGCCAACCACGGCAATTCCGAGCATGTGCCGCTCCTGATCGAGCGGCTGACGGATGAAGACCGGCTGGTGCGGATCGAGGCAGCGCGAGGGTTGCAGCGGATTCACTCGGAGCTGGCGATCGATCCGTTGCTGAAGGCGATCGATGAGGAGAACGAGTCCGAGGCGGCGGTGCGGTCGGAGGCGGCCGATGCGCTGGGTCAGTACGCGGAGAACAAGGTTCTCGAGAGCCTGATCGCCGCGCTCGATGATCCGACGCTGGCGGTCAACGCGCGGACGCTGTCATCGCTCAAGACGCTGACGGGTCAGGATTTCGGGTTCGATCGGCGAGCGTGGCTGGACTGGTACAACGGGACCAAGACGCCGTTCACCGCCCGGAGCGTGTACACGTACCCGGCGTTCAACCGCAGCAAGCAGTGGATCGAGTATCTGCCGTTCGTGTCGCAACCGCCGAACGAGGCATCGACCGCGCCGGCGGGAATGGAACTGCCGGCGGGGGGGTGAGGGAGGCGGCACAGCGGAATAATGCTTGAGGCATTGAAGTGCAGGCTCGCTCGCTCAATCAAACGAGCCACCCGGTCACTCTGTCACTCTGCCACTTCTACTTTGCAAGCTCCTTGACCTTTGGCAGGATTGCATCGGCCCACATCTGGTAGCCCTTGGGGGTCAGGTGGAGGAAGTCATCCATGATGTCGGTATGGATGGTCTGGTCTTTCTCGAGGAATGTGGGGCCGATGTCGAGGTAGTGGACCATGCTGCCATCGGCGAGCTTTGAGGCAAGCTCGCTGGCCTTGGCGATCTTCTCGCGCTGGGGGTTGGGCTTTTCGCCGCGTGGGAAGATGGCGAGCACGAGGATCTTGGTCTGGGGGAGCTTGGCGCGGAGGGATCCGACGATCGCCTGGAGGCCTTCGGCGATCTGCTCGGCGGTGTTGTCGTTGCCGTGGCTGTTGTTGGTGCCGATCATGAGGACGACAAGCTTGGGAGCGGTGCCGGCCTTGGGGCTGGCGAGCCCTTCGATCTCGCCGTGATCGAGACGCCAGAGGACGTGCTGGGTGCGGTCACCGCTGAAGCCGAGGTTGATCGCGCTCAAGGGCGCGAAGTGCTTGTCCCAGGCTTCCTTGCCGGGGCCTTCCCAGCCCTGGGTGATGGAATCCCCGAGGAAGATGATGCCGACATCGCCCTTTTCAGCGCCATGCTTGGCGCGCTCGACGGCGGCCTCGTGGCGCTGGACCCACCAGTCTTCGCGATCACGGGGGACGGGGATGGTGGTGTTGGGTGGACGGGCTGCGGGCTTGCCGGCGGGTTGAGCGTCTGGCGCCGGCTTGACCGGCGGCTGATTTGCAGGTTGGCTTGTGGGTTGGGGGGCGGGTTGAGCGGAGATGGCGAACGGCAGGGCCAGGAGGGTGCAGAGTGAACTGGTGGCGATGTGGCGGGTGATCATGATGGGGAGTGTACTGGGTGGATCGGGGAGGGGAATGGTGGCCGGTGACGGGCGTACGATGGGTCGTCTCGATGGACCGGGACGCTTTTGACGAGGGATTACTCGATGCCACACGTGATCGCCGAGCCCTGCATCGGCACCAAGGACACCTCCTGCGTCGATGTCTGCCCGGTGGACTGCATCCACCCGACCAAGAACGAGGCTGAGTTCGCGACCGCGGACCAGTTGTTCATCGATCCGGACACGTGCATCGATTGCGGGCTGTGCGTGGATGAGTGCCCTGTGAAGGCGATCGCCCCGGCGGAGGATCTTCCGGTGGAATGGAAGAAGTACATCCAGGTGAATCTGGAGTATTACAAGAAGTGACGGAGTCGCGAAGTCACGGAGTCGCGAAGAGACGGAGAGACGAAGTGAGGGGTTGGTGCGGCGGGGTGTCACCGGTTTGTCACGGGGGGTGAACCGATCAACGATCATGGCGTCTGACCCTTGTGAAGGAGTCGCCCATGGTGCCTGCGATCAATGCCGCGGTGTCTGATTCGGGGGGTGGTGTGAGGCATCGGCCCCGCCGGCAGTCGGCCGTTGGGGTTCGGGCGGGGATTGTGGGGATCATGCTCGCGGCGGCGGGGTGTTCTTCCAACTCATCGCCAGCGCCGATCATGCCCATCGAGCCGATCAACGCCAAGCCCAACGAACTGGCCGCACAGAACGCGGAGTTTGCGTGCGATCTGCTGCGCGAGCTTCACACGAAGCCCGATGAGAACATCTTCTTTTCTCCGCACAGCTTGGCGGTCGCGCTGGGGATGGCGTGGGCGGGGGCACGCGGGCCGACATCGGACGTGATCGCCGGGACGATGCACTGGACGCTGGGGCAGGACCTGACGCACGATTCGTTCGCCGCGCTTGCGAACCGGCTGGCGCCGCCGGTGGTGAAGGAAGGCAAATCGTACGAGTGGACGAGCGCGAACCGGATCTGGCCGGGGATCCGCGTGAACCAGCCGTACGAGGCGCGGCTGCGGCAGAGCTACGGATCGGATGTGGAGCCGCTGGATTTCAAGGACATGGAGGATGCGGCCAGGCGGATCAACGCGTGGTGCGAGAAATGGACGCAGGGGCGCATCAACAAGATCGTGGATGCCAGCGATCTGGATGGCATCGTGATGATGCTGACCAACGCGGTGTATTTCAAGGGGACGTGGACGATGCCGTTCGAGACGGCCAACACGCGTGATGAGGTGTTTCATGCAGCGCCGGGGAAGGACCTGACGGTGCCGATGATGAACGCCAATCGCGAGGTGCTGTACGCGAAGGGGGATGGGCTGGCGGCGATCTCGCTGCCGTACGTCGGCGGGATGTCGTGCGTGATCATCCTGCCGGATGAAGGGAAGATGGAGCAGACGGTGGCGGGGCTTTCGGGGGCGGGGTTGAGCGCGCTGCGGGATTCGATGAGGCCGACGGAGGCGGTGCTGGCGATCCCGAAGCTCAAGGCGCGCACGCAGTTCTCGGTCAGGGAGCCGCTGACGGACATGGGGATGGGGCTGGCATTCAGCGATGCGGCGGATTTCGGGGGGATTTCGACCGATCCGCCGGTGGCGATCTCGGAGGTGCTGCACGCGGCGACGGTGGAGCTGGATGAAGAGGGGACGGTGGCGACGGCGGTGACGGCGATCGGTGTGCGGGCGACCTCAGCGCCGATTCTGAAGGAGATCCCGGTGTTCCGTGTGGATCGGCCGTACTTGATCTCGATCATTCATGATGGGACGGGGTCGGTGTTGTTTCTGGGGCGGATTGTGGATCCGGGGAAGAAGTAGTTGGAAGGCACTGGGGATTGGGCACTGGGGACTGGGGTCGGAGCAAGACATGAGAATGCGCGTGCTTGGCGTGTTGGCGGTTTCGTTGGTGGCGGCGATCGTGTTGGCGCAACCGGTGAAGCAGACTGATGGGCAGCCGAGCACGATTCCGCCGGATCCGAATCGGATCCCGATCAGCCCGGAACCGCGTCGACCGCTGGAATTGCAGCCATCGAGGGGCGCGCGTTCGGCCAAGGTGATCGCGATCAAGCTGCACGCGGACTGGTGTCCGTTGTGCCAGGGGATGGGGACGCTGTTCGAGGATCTGGGGAAGAAGTTTGATGCCGATCCGGTGCTGTTCGTGCGGATGGATCTGACGGATCAGCGCGGGCGGGTGCAGGGGGAGTATCTGGCGGCGGCGATCGGGGTTGGGGGGTTGTGGAAGGAGTTGGGTGAGGGGAAGAAGACGGGGGAGATTGTGTTGGTAGAGGTGAGTACGAAGAAGATCGTGGGGAGGATTGCGGGGGATGCGGGGTGGGAGAAGGCGGAGAAGGCGATGGGGGAAGTGGTGAAGAAGTGACGGAGTGGCGAAGTCACGAAGTCACGGAGTCAGGGAGACGCGGAGTGTGATTGTGCAGGCGATCACGGAGTGCCGAAGAGGCCTTCTTGGTTGTTGGTTGGCTTCTTTGATGACGGGCGCCGTGGAAGTGACACGGGGGGCGGTGGTGCCGGCGTCGGCTGTGATCGCGGAGGGGTCGGCGAGCCGTCGTTGGGTTGGGTGATCGAGGTGAATTGGCCATCGGCGACCCGGGTTGTGATCTGATCGCCGGGCTGGACGTTGAGCGTTGAGCGGATGATGCGGCCGTCGGGGGTTGTGGTCACGCTGAAGCCGCGGTCGAGGACTCGGAGGGGGCTGATGGCGCGGAGTTGGCGATCGGTGGAGTCGATGCGGGCGGTGGCGGATTTGTGGATGTTGCGGAGGGCAAGCGCGAGGCGGTCGGTGCGTTCGGTGAGATCGACCTCGCCGGTGCGGGCTCGCGTGGCGACTTCGAGGCGGCGGGCGAGCGTTTCGAGGAGGGATCGCTTGCCGGCGTGGATCGCCTGCGGGCGGTGGCGATCGAGCTTGGCGGCGAGCAGGTTGAGGTTGGAGGTGCGATCGCGGATGCAGCGCATCGCAGCGCTGCACAGGTTCGCGGTGTGGGATTCGAGGAGTTCGCGGCGATCCTCGATGATGGTCATGGGATCCCGGAGGGCGGGTCGGGCGGCGAGCGTGTCGATGGAGCGCCGGCCCGTCGCGGTGAGTCGGCGGATATGGCTGTTGAGGCGGCGATCGAGGGATTCGACCTGGCGGGCGAGCTCGGCGGCATCGGGCGTGAGGCGCATCGCGGCCTGTGTCGGTGTGGCGCAGCGCTCATCGGCGACCAGTTCGGCGAGCGTGGTGTCGGTTTCGTGGCCGATCGCGGCGACGATGGGGATGGGGGAGTTGACAATGGATTCGGCGAGCTGGCGATCGTTGAAGGACCAGAGGTCTTCCTTGGATCCGCCGCCGCGTGTGAGGATGATGGCATCGAGGTTGAGTTCGTTACCGCGGATGGAGAGCTCGCGGATCGCGGCGGTGATCTCGGCGGCAGCGGCATCGCCCTGGACGCGGACATCGACGATGAGGGCGCTGACGGCGGGGCATCGGCGCTTCATGGTGACCAGGACATCCTGGAGGGCAGCGCCGGTGCGGCTGGTGACGATGGCGATCCTGCGGGGGAAGCGCGGGAGGAGGCGCTTGCGGTTGGGATCAAGCCAGCCGAGGGCCCGGCACTCATCGACGAGCTTGCGGAAGGCAAGGTCGAGAGCGCCAGCGCCGATGGGTTCGATGGATTCGGCGAGCAGGGAGACTTTGCCTTGCTTGGCGTAGTACTCGATTCGGCCCTTGATGACGACCTGGAGGCCATCGGCGGGTTGGATGGATGAGCGGCGAGCGGCGGACTGGAACATCACACAGGAGATGACCGAGTCGGCATCCTTGAGATCGAAGTACCAGTGGGTGCGATCGCGGAAGCCGGAGATTTCGCCGCTTACGCGGATGGCGGAGGTGAGGCCGTCGCGGAGGACGGAGTCGAGTTTTTGGGAGAGTTGGGAGACAGTGAGGATCGCGGGAGCTTGTGGAGGCTCCTTGCGTACGGCCATTTTGTTGGGATCGAAGGGGAGGCGGGACACGAGGGAAGGGTAGAAGTGGCAGAGTGGCAGGGTGAGTCAGAAAGTAGAACACCCCCGCGCGCGGGCACGGGGGCGTAAGCGGAGAGGTGTGGGTTGGGGGCGATCGCTTAGCGCTTGGTGGCGTCGGCGAGCTGCTTGGGGGCGGGCTCGACGGTTGCGGGCTGGGCGGTCGTGGGCTTGGCGACGATCTGGTGCTTGGCCTTGTCGTCGAGGGTGGGCTTGATCGCGGGCTCATCCTTGGTGCGGACGACGACGATGGTGTGGGGGGTGTGGGCGTGGTTCTTGTCGGTTTCGCGCGACTTGGGCGCCGAGTTGACTTCCTGGCGCTTCTTGAAGCGGGGCATGTCGGCGGGGAGCTCGAAGACAGCGCGGGGGTCGGGGAGCTTCTTGGAGTCGGCCTTGGCGGTCACGGCATCGGGGGCAGGATCCCGGCGATAGAGGGGGTTGGTGAAGGTGCGGACACCGCCGGCGTAGCCGTTTTCCTTGAGCCACTCGATGCGTCCGCGCTCGAGGTGCTGGTAACCGGCCTCGGGAATGGATTCCCAGGGGTTGATCACGACGGCGGTTTCGCCGACGCGGACGAGGACTTCTGAGTAGTCATCATCGAACGTGCCGTAGCCTGCGGGGCCTGGATCGCCCCAGGAGGAAACGGGGTACTGGCGCGGGTACTTGCCTTCGGGATCGCCGATCCATCCGCGGGTGATGAAAGGCTTGCCGTTGGCGCCGGGCCTGCGGACATCATCGACGACGTTCGCGGGGTAGGCGGGGCGGGTGGCGAGCAGCTTGACGCGGCTGCTGTAGCCGCGGTCTGGGCCCTGAAGCGGGTGCGGAGCCGCGGTGGCGGTGATCGCAGCGCACGACACAACCAGCGCGCTGGACCAGAAAAGTCGAGCGACCATTTCAACTGCCTCTCTTTCTGTCCCATCCATGGCAAAGCCGTGGACCTGCGCGAGGCGGGCCCACGGGAAGAAATCGCGCCGGTTCGCCTTGCGGCGGTCCGGCGCTTCCCTTCCTCCTAACTTCAAGATGCACCGTAACTTACGGTTGTCAAGGGGAATCGGGATTGTGAATACCGGGGGCGGGTGGTTATCCGGCGTTGAGGCGGCAACAGAACGGGTAGCAGAGCGGCAGAACACAGGCAGGATGCCTGTTCCACTAGATCGGGGAGGCGGTTCCGGACTGCTCCCGGATGGGAATGGAAGCGCTGCTGGTCATCCACTGGTAGAGATCCAGGACCGACTTGATGTGGCGGAACGCCGAGCGTTCCTGGCGGATGTAGTCGCGGGCGGAGAGGGCCAGGGCGTTGGTGCGGTCTGGATCGGAGAGGAGGCTTCGGATCGCGGTGGTCCAGAGGCCCGGATCGGGCTTGGGGATGAGCATCGCGGTGCGGCCATCGATGAGGGTTCCGACAGAGGGATCGGCGGCGGCGATCAGGGCCATGGGGGCGGCCATGGCTTCGAGGACGATGCTGTGGTTCTCGCCGCGAGCTTCGGGGAGGATGAGGAGATCGGCCTGCGTAAGGAGATCCCGGCGATCTTCGATGTCTTCGATGAGGGTGATCGAGGGGAGGAGGCCGAGGCGCTTGGCGATCGGCCAGAGATCGCCGCGTCGAATGACGCGCGAATCGATGAAGATCATGAACTCGCGGTGGTGCGGGATGACCTGTGCGAGGCCCTGGAGTGCGGCGGTGCAGGCTGCGCGGTCGTGTCCTCCGCCGATGATGACGGCGGCGGGCACGCGATCGGGGGGGAGGAGGCGATGGGCCTGGTCCTCCATGTGGACGCCCCAGGGTGTGGTGCGGACGGTGAGTCGGGAGCCCTTGTCGCTGATCTGGCGTTCGATCATGGGATCGGGGACGGCGAACACGGGCCAGGGCTTCTCGCGGCGAGCGGCGGCGAGCGCCTCGGCGCGTTCGCGGAGGGCGGGTCGCCAGAGCTCGAGGACGAGTTCGGAGTCGAGCTCGGTGGCGAGGTCGAGGCCCAGATCCCAGACCGAGCCGCCGAAGACGTGGATGATGGAGACGGGCTGGTCGTCCTCCTCGGCCTCGGGATCGCGGATGGTGGCGGCGAGCCGGCGGGCGAGCATTCGGCGCAGGGGGCCGATCTTGGAGGTTTCGTAGGCGACGGAGCGCGAGAAGACACCGGCGGGCTCGCGATGGGAGGCGGATTCGGGGAGCGCGTGGATGACGCGGATGCCCTCATCGGCGAGTCCGAGTTCGAGTCGTGAGAGCATGGCGCGCTCACGCATGGCGAAGATTTCGTCGGCGAGGATGAGGATTTTCATGGGAGTAGATGTCGGGCTGCGGAAGGGTACGGCGGATGGAGGGAGTGGAGTCGGATCGCCCCGGAGGGGCGTGGGGGTGTAGCCGCGGGTGGAGCGACGCGGCTTTGGGCGGAGCGGAACCCGTGGAGTGAGGACTGAAGTGTGGACCGCCCCGGGAGGGGCGGAGGAGCATGCGTTACATGAACTTGCGGCGCTTGAAGGCCGCGGCGTCTGTCGCCGATAGTTCAAACCACTCGCCATTTCGCCGCTTTTCTGCAAACCTGTTATGCCAATACGTCTCGATTCCAAATGGATCGTCGGTCTTGATCTCGTGAATGAGCATGAGGCTCTCTGGCATCTGGATCGCCAGTTGGCGCTGTCGTCGCCCGGTCGCGTTCACCTTACCGATCTTGTAGAACTTGGCGGACCTCATCAAATCGACGAAGCCGATTTGCTTGCTATCGCGTTCCGGCTCGCGAGGCTCTTCGTCTGGCCGTGGGAGGTAGCCGTCGCACATGGCAACCACCGACGTGAACTTGGTCCGACTTTGGCAGTACTCACGAAGCCTCGCGATGAGTGCTGGTTTTCCTCCAAAATGCCTTGTGAAGGTGTTGCCGTCCGGGAACACGAGGCCATTGTTGATGCTGAGCCGAATATCAGCGTTAGTCGGTAGGCGCCCATGCTCAAGTGAAAGCCCAGCATACTTCTCCAGCAGTTCCGACTCGCTGTAGGCCTTCGTCATCTCCTTCGGCGCATGCCCCGCCTCACGAAGCGCATCGCTCCAACGTGCCCAGAATCTGCCTTTCCAGTCCGGGTCTCTGATTCCGGTCTCTGTGGCAAACTTCCGCCAGCCGAGGGGAACGCCGCCGTTTGCTTGAGCGGTCCGCCTTATCTCGTCAATGATCTCTTTCTTCGTCATATCTGCCGCAAATGATATCAGTTTCGCCCGATCTACCCCGCAAACTCCTCCGCCCCTGCCGGGGCGAGATTCTCTGCGAACATGTTCCACTGGTTCCGCATCGCCGGGCTCTGCCCGTCGATGCTCCACCAGTGGCTACAGGCCTTCGCCCCGCTGGGGCGGAGAGAGAACGGCCATGCGTGTGGCGTGGCGAGCTTGACTCGCAATGTGTTTGACGAAGCGGTACTCTGCGTTTGTCACGCAAAGTACGAAGGGGATCGGAAAGGTGGGCTTGCTTGCCTGGTACCTATTCGCAGATTCTGTTGCATGTGGTCTATTCGACCAAGGGGCGCGTGCCGTGGATTGGGCGGGAGGTCGCTGAACGGCTTTACCCGTACATCGGCGGCATCGTTCGGGCGGAGAAGGGGGCGCTGTATAACATCGGCGGGGTTGAGGATCACGTTCATATGTACTTGCGCTGGCGAACGGATGGAACCGTGGCTGACCTCACGAGAGCGGTGAAGGCCCGGTCATCGCTATGGGTGCATCAGACGTTCGCGGAGTTGGGAGAGTTTGCGTGGCAGGAAGGGTACAGTGTGTTCTCGGTCAGCAATTCGCAGGAGGAGGCGGTCAAGAAGTACATCGCAGGTCAGGCGGAGCATCACAGGAAAGAAGACTTCAAGACGGAGTTGCTTCGGATGCTTCGGCTGCATGAGGTGGAGTTTGATGAGAGGTATGTGTTTGAGTGAGGGGGAGTGGTCCCTTGAAGGGGCTTCCTTCGCCCCTCCGGGGCGAAACTGATTCACTTCGCTTTCCACTGGTTCCGCGTCGGTGGGCTGCGCCCTCCGATGCTCCACCAGTGGCTACAGGCCGTCGCCCCTTTGGGGCGAAGAGTGGAGGCGTTCCGCGTGGCCAAGCCGATGCACTGACGGAGGTAGTGTGGACTTCAGCGCGGCAGAGCTGGGAGTAGACCACGCTGCGAGCCAGCGGGTTGGGGTGGGTTGGATGAGAGATGGGGTTGGTGTGGTTGCACCGGTGGGCGCGGAGTGCGTAGGCCACCAGAGTTGGATGGGTGTGTTGTTGTGCGTCAGCGTGCAGTCTTCGGGGCGGGCGAGGAAGTCTTCGACGGTTTGGAGGCGGGCTCGGGGGGCATCGATTCTTGGGGTGCAAGCGAGCAGGCCTTTGGTGTAGGGGTGGAGGGGATTGGCGAGCACTTCGGCGGTGGGGCCGAATTCGATGACTCGGCCGGCGTACATGACGCAGACGGCATCGGCGTGGTCGGCGACCAGGCCGAGGTCGTGGGTGATGAGGATGATGCCCAGGCCGCGATCGCGTTTGAGGTCGTTGAGGAGATTGAGGATTTGGTCCTGGACGGTGACATCGAGGGCGGTGGTGGGTTCATCGGCGATCAGGAGGGTGGGTTGGCAAGCGAGCGCCATGGCGATCATGGTGCGTTGGCGCATGCCGCCGGAGAATTGATGGGGGTAGGCGTTGTAGCGGGCGATTGGTTCGCGGATGCCGACCTGTTCCATGGCGGCGATCGCGGCGGTGCGGGCTTGTGACTTGGGGAGGCGCTGGTGGAGCGTGATGGCCTCGGCGATCTGATCCCCGACGGTGAGGACGGGGTTGAGGCTGGTCATGGGCTCCTGGAAGATCATGCCGATGGCGCTTCCGCGGAGCTGGCGGAGTTGAGGTTCGGGGATGGAGAGGAGATCGATTTGCCCACCATTGCTCTCAGCTCCCCCACTGCTGCCGCTTGCGCCGCGCTGATGGAGCGTGATCCTGCCTCGCTCGTAGATCGCCGGAGGTGCGGCGAGCAGACGGAGGATGCTGAGGGCGGTGACGGATTTTCCGGAGCCGGATTCGCCGACGATGGCGAACGTCTGTTGCGGGTGGATGGCAAAGCTGACACCATCGACCGCGCGGAAGGGTGTGGAGCCGGGGCGATCGAAGGAGATCGCAAGGTCTTCGACCGTGAGGAGCGGGGTCGATGCGGCGCTGGGCGGAGTTGGGGGATTGGGGACGAGCTGGGTCATGCCCGGCGATTCCTGGAGCGGGGATCGAGGGCATCGCGGAGGGCATCGCCGACGATGTTGAGGCAGATGAGGGTGCCGGCGAGCATGAGGCAGGGGAAGGCGAGCAGCCACCAGTGGGACTTGTAGGGGTTGATCTCGGAGAGTCCCTCGGCGGCGAGGTTGCCCCAGCTTGGGAGGGGTGGACGGATGCCGATGCCGAGGAAGCTGAGGAACGATTCCTGAAGGATCGCCTGGGGGACGGTGAGGGTTGCGTAGACGACGATGGGGCCGATGAGGTTGGGGAGGATGTGGCGGAGGAGGATCTGTGTTGGGGGGACGCCGAGGGCGCGAGCGGCTTCGACGAAGGGGCGGGCCTTGAGGGAGAGGACTTCACCGCGGACGACGCGGGCCATGGTGAGCCAGCTTACGGATCCGATCGCGGCGAGCAGGGTGATGATGTTGACCGCGTTCTGCGAGGCCATGGAGAGCTCGCCGGTGCCGTGGGCGAGGATCGCTTCGCGCTGGAGGCGATCTCGATGCATGGGGTCGGCTCGCTGGTCAGCGGGGAGCTTGGCGAGCTCGGACTCGATGAACTGGGCGCGGATGGCGCTGGTGCGCTGAACGCGTGCGACGACGAGGCGTTCGACGGCGGAATCGACGGCGACCGCGAGCAGGACGACTAGGAGGATGTAGGGGAGCCCGTAGAGGACATCGACAGCGCGCATCATGATGCCATCGATGCGTCCGCCGGCGAGCGCGGAGATGGCGCCGTATGCGGTGCCGATGAGGACGCTGATGAGGGCGGCGGCAAGGCCAACTGTCAGAGAGATGGCGCCGCCAGTGAGGGAGCGGTACAGGAGGCTGCGGCCGAGGGTGTCGGTGCCGAGGAGGCGGAAGATTGCGGAGGAGGTGGGTGGGGAATCGGCGGGATGGTCGGATAGGGACCAGGAAGGCGGGAGGCGGGCTTCGGCGAGCGCGCCGGTGTTGTAGCGGGGGGTTGGGTCGGTGGGGCTGCCGGCAAGCATCCAGGGGAGGGAGCCGATCGCGAGGATGAGGACGATGGTGAGGAGGGAGAGGGCGATGGCGCTGCGAGGGCGGGCGAGGAGGGTGTGCCAGGCGCTTCGGCCGGTGGGAGGTGGGATGTCGGCGGGGGTCGGGGGCACTGGTGGGGACGATAGGGGGAGGGCAGTGAGGAGTGGGTAGTGGGCGGTGGGGTGAAAACCAGAAGAGAGGGGTGTAGGGGTTGCTTGGGTGGGGAGCGCGGAGAAGAAGTAGAGGATGTAGATCACAGGCTGGAAGCCTGTGCCACGAGATTGTGTAGATACGATCGGGGATGATGAGTCGGGGCACGCCTACGGCGATCACGATTGGGAACTTTGATGGGGTGCATGTGGGGCATGCAGCGCTGGTGCGTGCGTGCCGGAGCGCGGTGGGTGAGCGCGGGCGGGTAGTGGCGATGGCGTTTGATCCGCACCCGGGGAGCACGCTGGCGCCCGGCAAGGAGCCTGCGCGGCTGACGAGCTTTGAGCGGAGGTCAGCGATCCTCAAGGAATTGGGGGCGAACGCGGTGATCCGGCTGGCGCCGACGCCGGCGTTTCTGGGAATGACACCGGAGGAGTTCATCGATTCGGTGGTGATGCCGCACAAGCCGACGCTGATCGTGGAGGGTGATGATTTCCACTTCGGCCGCGCGCGGGCTGGGACACCGGCGGTGCTGGCGGGGCTGGGGCGTTCGCGGGGATTTGAGACGAGGTTCGTGGGCGGTATCGAGGTGGGGTTGTCGGATCAGCTTGTGGTGCGGGCATCGAGCACGGTGGTGCGGTGGCTGATCGCCCAGGGGCGGATGAAGGATGCTGGGATCGTGCTGGGTCGGCCGTACGTAATCGATGGGACGGTGACGAGGGGGGATCGGCGGGGGCGGGTGATCGGGTTTCCGACGGCGAACGTGGCGACCGATCAGTTGCTGCCGGCGGATGGGGTGTATGCGGGGACGATCTCGTGTCCGGATGGGGTGGTGTATCCGGCGGCGATCAACGTGGGTGAGCGGCCGACGTTCAAGGGTGTGGGCCGGCGGCTGGAGGTGTTCGGGATGAACACGGATGGATCGGCGGCGAGCATCGGGTTTGAGTATGACTGGGCGACGGAAGTTTCGATCGAGGGGTGGGTGCGGGATGATCTGAAGTTTGATTCGGTGGATGGGCTGGTGGCGCAGATTCGGCGGGATGTGCGGGTGTGCGTGGGGAGGGCGGTGGGAGCAGCGGGTGGTTGAGGGCGTGTCGACCGCCGGGAAGAGCCAACGACTGCCTACGCTGATCGCACCTCGCGATGCTCTATTGACACCATCGGGTACGACGTGCATCCCTTCAGGGTGCGGGATCAGAGGCGTTCGACTTCCGGGGGTGTCGCTCGAAGACTCGCTCCACCCCCGGCTGCTTACTGCCAGCCCTTCGGGCTGAAACCAAGGGATCCAGCCCTACCGCCCAGACAAAGGATTGGACAGAGCAACCCCATGACTGATACCTGGTCCACGAACACCACTCTTGAATCGATCGCGGCGTGGCTGCGGATGCAGCGGCGAACGGTCGTGTTGACGCATTCGAAGCCGGATGGGGATGCGATCGGATCGACGATGGCGATCGTGCGGACGCTGAACCTGATTCACAAATCGGCGCTGGATGCGCCGGCTGCGGAGGCGTGGTACTTCGGGCCGATGCCGCCGTTTGCGGAGAAGGTGCTGGGGGATGTCCCCCACCGCAACTTCGCGTATCGCTCGCACCCGGGCGGTGAACCGGATGCGATTGTGATCGCCGATACAGGCTCGTGGACGCAGCTCGAGCAGGTCAAGGAGTGGCTGGCGCCGCGTGCCTCACGGGCGGCGCTGATCGACCATCACCGGCATGGGGATCCGGACTCGGCGAGCCGGCGGGTGGTGGAGCCGACGGCGGCAGCGGCGTGCCAGATCGTCGCGGAGCTGTGCCGGCTGATACTGCAACTGCCATCGGTGACCAAGCTTCCCCGCGCGATCGCCGAGGCGTGCTACATGGGGATGGGGACGGATACGGGTTGGTTCCGGCACAGCAACGTGACGCCGGCGGTCTTCCGGACCGCGGCGGAGCTGCTTGAGGCCGGTGTGGATTCGGCGGAGCTGTACCGGATCGTGGAGCAGAGCGATCGGGAGGCGCGGGTGCGGCTTTTGGCCAGGGCGCTGTCGGGGCTGGAGCTGTTCGATGGGGGGCGGTTTGCGCTGATGGGGATCACGCGGGCGGATTTCGCGGAGTTTCACGCCGAGCAGGGGGATGCGGGCGGGTTTGCGGATCACGCGCAGAACATCGAGAGCGTGCGGGTGGTGGCGATGTTCACCGAGAGCGAGCCCGATGAGCGGGGCCGGCCGGTGACGAAGGTGAGCCTGCGGAGCAAGGATGGGGCGGGCGGGGTGGATGTGAACCAGGTGGCGCGGCGGTTTGATGGGGGTGGGCACATCCGTGCGGCGGGGGCGCGGATCCCAGCGCCGATCGGTGAGGCCAAGCGGCTGGTGCTGGCTGCGCTGCGCGAGGCGCCGGGATCGTGACGGGCAGATCATCGCAACATCGATCGGGTGGTTCGCAGGCTCGCAGCGCGGGGCAGCGCGGGGGCGGGCCATCGAAGCCGGCGCTGCGGTTGGCGACCACGACGCTGTGGGAGTATCCGAGCCAGCATTACGTGTCGGCGAGCGGTTCGCGGATGCAGGGGGACAAGAGCTATGTCGGCGCGACGCCGTCGTGGGTGATCTGGCAGTTGCTTTCGCGATACACGCGAGCGGATGACCTGGTGGTTGATCCGATGTGCGGGAGCGGGACGACGATGGATGTGGCGCGGGATCTTGGACGGCGAGCGCTGGGGTATGACCTGGCGCCATCGCGGCCGGATATCTTCCGGGCCGATGCGCGGAAGCTGCCGCTGGAGGATGGGAAGGCGGACTTCGTGTTCGTGGATCCGCCGTACTCGACGCACGTGGACTACTCGGATGATCCCAAGTGCATCGGGAAGCTGGATGCGGCGGGGGAGGATGGGGGCGAGGCGTACTACACGGCGATGCGGGGGGTGATCTCGGAGATTCATCGCGTGATGCGGGATCGGCGATACATGGGGCTGTATGTCAGTGATTCGTGGAAGAAGCGGAAGGGTGAGGGGGCTGGGGGTGTTGGGGGGGATGGCGGTGCGGGGGGGATGGGGGGTGTGTTCATGCCGATCGGGTTTGAGCTGTTCTCGATCCTGCGTGAGTTCTTCGTGCCTGTGGACATCGTGTGCGTTGTGCGGCACAACCAGAAGCTGTCGCGCGGGAACTGGCACAAAGCGGCGGAAGAGGGGAATTTCTTTCTGCGCGGGTTCAATTACCTGTTCATCATGAAAAAGCAGAAGAAGGCACTGGGCACTGGGCATTAGGCACTGGTGAAAGACAACCTGGCGACCATTGGCCGTTCTCATCGCATTTTACCGGCAGTAACGCCGATCCAACCGCATTTCACGGAGATACAGCCGACGTTGCGTCCGGTCCGCATGAAAGCGGAACCGGGGATCCATACGATCGGCGGCAATGGCTGTCCCCACACCACTCCTGGCGAGTCACCGGCAGAATCAGGCGATCCTTGCGGCGTATGGGCCGGGTGTCGGGGATGGGCAGAGCCCGGTGGAGGTGGTGGCGAGCTTCGGGGGGCTGGAGCTGGAGTACGCGGGGATTCGGCGCGGGTGCGTGGTGCTGGATGCCCCGCAGCGGGCGGTGCTGGAGGTCACGGGTTCGGAGCGGATTGAGTTCCTGAACCGGATGGTCACTCAGAATCTGGCCGGGATCACGGCGGGGCAGACGCGGCGATCGTTCTGGCTGAACCGCAAGGGACGCATCGATGCGGACCTGCGGGCGTGGCACTTCGCGGACCGGACATTGCTGGATGTGGATGTACACGCGGCCGCGCGGACGGTCGCTGGGCTGTCGGGGTACATCATCACGGAGGATGTGGGGATCCGGGATATCACGATGGGTGTGCATCGGCTCGCGGTTCATGGGCCGGGGGCGCTTGCGATCCTGGGGAGGGTTGTGGGGCAGGGCGCAGGCGCAGCGGAGGTTGCAGGACTCTCCTCGGATCGCTGCGTGCTTGCGCAGATCCTGGGGACACCCGTGGTTCTGGCCCGGGAGGATCAGACCGGGGAGATCGGGATCGAGATCGTGATGCCCGCGGACAAGGCGGTTGAGATCTACAACGCGATCCTCTCGGCGGGAGTAGAGCAGGGGAGCGGCGGTGTTCGCGTGCGAGCATCAGGGTGGCACGCATTCAACATCGCTCGGATCGAAGCGGGGGTGCCGATCTACAACATCGATTTCGGGCCGGATTCACTGCCTGCGGAGACGGGCGTGTTCGCGGATCGGGTGTCGGTGACCAAGGGGTGCTACCTGGGGCAGGAGATCGTGGCGCGGATGCACGCACGCGGTCAGGTGAAGCAGAGGCTGGTGGGGATCAAGCTGGCGCGGGATTTTCCGTTGCCAGCGCGGGGGGAGGGAGCAGAGGGGCAGGTGGCGACGCCACGTCAGCCGGAAACCGGCTCGCACGTATTTGATGCGGAGGGTGAGGGTGGGGAGCCGATCGGGGCGGTGACGAGCTCGGCGATCAGCCCGATGCTGAGCCAGATGCCGGTGTGCTTTGCGATGGTGAAGGGGGCGTTGGCGAGCGAGGGGAAAGAGGTGATGGTTGCGGCGGAGGGGGGGATGGTGAGGGGGGAGATACAGGGGTTGAAGTTCTGGGAGAGACGAAGAGACGAAGAGACGAAGTGACGGAGGGGGAGACGCGGGGGCGCGGGGGCCAATTCGTACATCAGTCGCTGTGCTTCTGGCGGAGCTTGGGGCTGAGGCGGAGAAGGAGCTGGACGCGCTCGAACTCGTTGAGCCAGTCCTGGAGGGTTGCGGCAATCTCGTCGGGGGGGAGTGGTGCGCCGGGGAGGGGGCATGAGACGCCCAGGGAGCGGGCGGCGATCGCCCGGTAGCGGGTGAGGGAGCGGTCCCCGAGGATGGCGCAGAACTCGTGGTCTTCGTTGAGGAAGATGACGGTGGGGACGCGGTTGCCGCCGCAGATCATGACGGCGTTGGAGAGGTCGATGTGCTCATCGCGGTCGATGAAGCGCAGGTCGATGAGCTTGGTGTTGGCGGCGGCGATCGCGGCGAGCAGGGGGCACTGCTGGACGCAATCGCCGCACCATGTGCCGGAGAGAACGAGGATGTGCATGCGGCGGGTGAAGGATTCCAGAAGCTTGCGCTGGGGCTCGGTGAGGGCGGGGACTCGCTCGGCGAACCGCTTCCAGTTGGCCTGCTGGTCGGGGGAGCCGGTAGAGATGTAGCGGTCGTAGGTGATGCCTGCGTCGAAGTGGGGCTTGAGGGTGGCGGGGGTGAGCATGGTGCAAGGTTAGATGACCTGGAGCGGGGGAGGTTGCAGCCGGCACCGTTGTTTGATTCGGCAGAGGCCGGAGACCGAATGACAGGCTTTGCTCGCCCGTTTCACAGGCGATTTGCGTATCGATGCACGTGAGTATGTATGACGCTCACCAGCGGCTGCGCCGCCGGCAACCAACATGCGCCCCTTTCAGGGGCGTAGAGATGGCGCATGCAGAGATCGAGGCAGAGCGAAAGATCAGAGCTGCCAGAGGCTCGAGCCCCAGGTCAGGCCTGCGCCGAAGGCCAGGAACATGACCTTCTGGCCCTCGTGGACGCGGCCGGCCTTGCGGATCTCATCGAAGGCAAGGGGGATGGAGGCGGCGACCGTGTTGCCGAAGTGGTCGATGTTGACGTGGAGCTTCTCGGCGGGGAGGCCGAAGCGCTCCCGTGCGGCGGCGAGGATGCGTGCGTTGGACTGGTGGCAGACGTAGTGATCGACATCCTCGGCCTTGAGGCCGGCCTTCTCGAGGGTCTGCTCGATGAGCGTGGAGAAGGTGCCGACGGCGAACTTGAAGACAGCGCCGCCGTTCATGTACACGCGGTTGAGCTTGCGTTCCTCGTAGTCGGCGGGGTTGGGGAAGTCTTCCTTGCTGGCGGGGATAAAGAGGTGCTTGGCGCCGCCGCCATCGCAGTGCATCGCCTGGGCGAGCAGGCCCTTGGAGGGGTCATCGGTGGCGCGGACGACGATGGCGCCGGCGCCATCCCCGAAGAGGACGCTGGTGCCGCGTCCCCAGGTGGAGAACTCGACGTGCTGGGTGATGCGGTCGGCGCCGATGAGGAGGATGTTGCGGTAGGCGCCGCCCTTGATCATGTCGTGGACGACGTTGAGGGAGTAGACAAAGCCCGAGCAGGCCCCGTTGATGTCAAGCCCACCGGCGGCATGGGTGCCGATCGCGTGGGAGACGATGCAGGAGGTCGAGGGGGTCGGGGCATCGGTGGTCATGGTTGCGACCACGACCAGGTCGATGTCGGCGCCGGTCATTCCGGCATCGGCGAGGGCGGCCCTGGCGGCGCCGATGGCGAAGTGCGCGGTGGTTTCGCCGAGTTCCTTCTTATAGATGTATCGGGACTTGATGCCGGTGCGCTGGGTGATCCACTCGTCGGTGGTCTCCATCACCTTTTCGAGGTCGGCGTTGGTGACCTTGGTGCGCGGGATGCACGTCCCGGTGCCGGCGAGCCTGACTCCGAATCGCGGGGGCCTCGCACTGGATGATCCACCCGCGTGACCTTGGCTCATGCCGATTCTCGCTGTTCATGGTCCGGGGGACACACCTCTGCGAGCCGCTTGACGACGGCGTTGTTGACGCCGGAGCGGACAAACTCCTGGCACGCCCGGACGGCCGACTTGATGGTACGGGCCTGGCTGGATCCATGCGCGATGAGGCAGACGCCGTTGACGCCCATGAGGGGAGCGCCGCCGTATTCGTGGTAGTCGTGCTTCTTATAGAGCTGCTTCATGATCGGCTCGAACTGCAGGAGCAGGTTCGGGTCGAAGTTGGCGATCTCGCGGGCCAAGGCCCGCATGAGGCTGGAGGCCATGCCCTCGGCCATCTTGAGGAGGGTGTTGCCGGTGAAGCCGTCGGTGATGACGACATCGGCGCAGTCCTCGAAGAACTCGCGTCCTTCGATGTAGCCGACGTAGTTGGCGCCGGGGGAGTTCTTGATGAGGTCGCGCGTGTCGCGGACGACGCCTGTGCCCTTGGCCTCCTCGGAGCCGATGTTCATCTGGGCGATCCGGGGCTTCTCGATGCCCAGGATGGTCTTGGCATAGGTCTCGCCCATGAGAGCGTACTGCCAGAGGTGTGTGGCCTTGGGCTCGGGGTTGGCGCCGGCATCGATGAGGACAACCGGGCCGTGGAAGGAGGGGATGGTGACGGCGATCCCGGGGCGATGGACGCCGGGGAGTCGCCGCATGTGCATCATCGCGGCGGCGACGCAGGCGCCGGTGTTTCCGGCGGAGAGGACGGCATCGCAGCGATTGGGGTGCTTCTCAGACCCGAGGAGTGCCATCTTGACGATGGAGGAGTCCTTCTTGGTCTTGACGGAGATCGCCGGGGAATCGTCCATGGCGATCACTTCGGTGGTGTGCTCGATGACGAGTCGCGGATCGTTGATGCCGCGCTCGGAGAGCAGTTCCTTGATGACGGGGCCATCACCGACGAGTACGAGCTCGTCCTTATCGGAGAGCAGAGGGATCGCCTCGATGCATCCTTTCAGGATCGCCTCGGGGGCGTTATCGCCTCCCATCACATCGACTGCCACGCGCATGAGCGGTGTTCCCGCGGCCCTTCCCGAGCCTCTCCCGATCCCCATCGTCTTGGTCGGCCGTTGGTGGGCGATCGGGTGTGTGTTTCGCGATTGGACAAACGCTACAAACGGATGTCAGCGCGACCAGCCCGGATCCCTCGTGTGAACGCCCCCGGAGATGCCTGCTGCTGATGAATCCATGGCGGGGTGAGCCCCCTCTTCCCCAACTCCCACGGCGGCGTGGTCACTCGTTACCGATACCAATGCCTAGCTTGGGGACTTTAATTCGAAGACCGGCGCGGACGTACCCGGACTCCTTGCACGCCCGGTGGTGAGCCTTGGGCATGCCGCTGAGCGGGCAGAGGGTCTGCGTCGTGGGCTTGAGGGCGTGGTGTGAGCGGCGACGACGCGTCCGCCCGTAGCTCTGTCGAAATGCTGGTTGCATACCTGCGAACTCCACGCGGCATCAAGCCGCTGCAAGGCACATCTGAGACAACCCCCGCGACCCCGGGATCCGGAATCAAGTACCCGGTACCCGTGACCCCAACATCGGCTTCACGAGCCCGTTCCGGAGGCTCCGAAACGCAGCCGGGATGCTGATTTCGGGGACCGAGAGGGTATTCGTCCGGGTGTTCCGGGTCAAACGGGGTGGTTTTACGAGGGGAGGGGGGAAGGGGGGGAGTGGGCGGTGGGGAGTGGGCAAGACAAGGGCAAAGGGCAAAGGGCAAAGGGCAAAGGGCAAAGGGCAAAGGGCAAAGGGCAAAGGGCAAAGGGCAAAGGGCAAAGGGCTCTCGGATTCAACACGGCTGGGGGAGCTTGTGGGTGAGGTGGTTCTGGTGTGAGACTGGACAGGCTGAGAGGCTCGCGTACGATCGAATGTTCTCCGGGCGATCCCCCGGAGAGGTCCGGCAACGCCGGGCTTGCAGGCCCTCCTAGCTCAGTTGGTAGAGCAGCTGACTCTTAATCAGCGGGTCGAAGGTTCGAGTCCTTCGGGGGGCACTTTCCCATATTCCACCGGGTCACACCCGACGCCACACCCCACCATTTCCGCAGGGATTTCGGGGTTTGT
>JADLBU010000082.1 GCA_020847535.1 Phycisphaerales bacterium | reverse complement strand
GGGGGGCGGGGGGGGGGGGGGGGGGCTGGCGCTGGGGGCGCTGGGGGTGCTGGGGGTGCTGGGGGTGCTGCTGTGGCTGCTGGTGACGCTGCTGCTCCTGATATGGCGCGGCGTGCTGACGCGGCGCGGGATGCGGGTGTTCAAGGGCCTGGAGGCGAAGGGGCTGCCTGAGGAGTTGCCGCCCTTGGTGGGGGAGATGTACCACCCGTTCCGGGTGGTGGAGTGCTCGGAGGGGAGCATTCACCTGGCGCGGCGGACGGGGACGAGGGTGTGGATCTTCCGTCGGCTGTGGGTTGCGATCCTGGTGGTGCTGGGGATCGCCGGTGGGCTGGTGGGCGTGGTGATGGGGTTTTTCGGCAGGTCTGGATCGCACGGGGCGCATGGGGTGCAGTTTCTGCTGCATTTCGGCGTGATCGCGGGGGCGCTGTCACAGCTTGTCAAGCGTCAGGCGGTGCAGTGGATGGCGGAGCGTGCGGGGGATGACTCGCGGATGAGCGTGGAGACGGTCAGGTGGATCGTGAAGCGCGAACTTCGGGATGCGGGACCGGGCGAGGTGGAGCGGATGTGGGCGCAGCAGGTGGGCGAGGTGACGCACATCCAGGTGGCGATGTGGGGGGATGAGGGTCCGATCGAGGTGCGGCTGGCATCGCTGCCGGGGGGCGCGCTGGGGAGATGGCGGGCCCGGCGGCTGGTGCATCACCTTTCGATGATTCTGGATCTGCAAATGAATGCGGGTGATGAGGCGGCGGAAGCAACCGATGCGCAGGGTGCATCGCGAGGGCCGGGCTAAAGCAAACGGCACAGGCGCGTGGCCTGTGCCGTGAGTGTGCGGTGAAGGATCCTGCTCAGCGTGGGCCGGGGACGACCGCGGTTACGGGCTGGTTGGCGAACCCCTCGAGGACGGATGTCGCGGTGTCGAGGTTGAGTGAGACCCAGCGGCGGCCATGGACGACGGTGGCGGTCTGTGCGCTGGCGGGCCAGTAGTCGTAGCCGTTGATCTGGCGATGGATGTAGTCGGGGGCGTTGACCATCAGCGAGCCCTGGTAGTAGCGGATGGTTCCGCCGGTGCCGCCGTTGTCGGACCACTGCTCGGTCTCGATGAGCTGCGTGATGATGTCGATGACCTGGCGGCCCTTCTCATCGCGGGTGAGGCCGGTGGAGGCATCGCGATTCTGCTGGGTGTCGCGGAAGGGGCTCTGTCCGCCGCCGCCGCCGCCGGCGTTGGAGCTCTGGAGGACGGCCTGGAGATCGAACTCGGGGGCCTGGTCGTAGCGGGGGAGTTCCAGGAGCAGGTCGTTGATGTCGTAGAGCTCGAGGCGCTTGAAGACGTTGAGTCGATCCTTGGGCCCGATCTGGATCGCGCCGGTGTCGGACATCTGCCAGCCGTTCTCGAGGAAGTCGCCCTTCTCGCTGCTCTTCTGGAGAACCTTCTCGAGCACCTTGAGTGCGTTGAGGTTCTTGGTGGTCATGGTGATGAGCATGTCCTTGTTGAGACCGGAGGCGTTCTGCTCATCCAACCACATGGCTTCGATGTCGGCGCCGGTGACCTCGGCGAGGAACTTGATGACATCCTCGAGGCGCGACTCCTTGAACTCGACGGTGAGGGGCCGGGCGAGCTTGACGAGGGTGTCGCGCTCGGGCCGTGTGGCGACCACGACGACGGTCTCGGTGCCGGCTGGAGCTGAGACGGAGGTGCCGATGCGTGTGACGGTCTGCTTGGGGAGCTGGACGTTGTTCTGTGCGATCGCGGGCGCGGCCCAGAGGGGAGCGAGCAGGGCGGCGAGTCCGAAACCGGCAACGGCGTGACCCCGGCGGAACATCTTCATAGTCGGCTCCTCGGTGGGCCTTGCGGGCTCCCTGGCGTGGGCCGGGGATGCACCTGCAAATGGTACCGGGTTGGACGCGGCGGGGTTTATGTTTGTTCCGCACCGGGGCCTGGAAGAGGCGATGGATGGCTGTTTTTGTGCAGGAGAGCCCGGTTTGGGGGTGAGATTCTGGGTTGGAAGAGGGTCAGCTTGATGCGGGAGCGGAATGAGTTTCCGGGCCTTGGGCGTGGGCGCCGGCCCATCCGAGGCCCACCGGGACACCCAGGAGAGCGCCGGCGGCCCAGTCGAAGGCACCAAGGTGGCTGGGGTTGAAAAGGTTGCCTGTGAGGATTGCGTTGGCGAGGTTGCCCTTGTGGATGATGGTTGCGGCGAGCGGGGCGAGGATGCCGAGGATCGCCATCGCGGCGGAGGCGGAGAGGACAGGATCGGCGGGTCCGGCCTTGGCGTTGCCCGGGCGGGCGCTTCCACCGGAGCCGGCGGAGACGATCGCGGCGGCAGCGCCGGCGGCGATCCCGGCGAGGATCGCGGCGAAGAGGGTTTGACCCTTGGCGCCGTGGAAGGCGATCAGCCAGGCGGCGAGGCCGCCGGAGAGGATCGCGGCGAGGATGGCGACCAGTGAGGATGGGCGGAGGAGTGCGTGGAACCGGAGGGCATCGAGCGCATCGGCATCCGGCGGGTTGAGGGGAGCTGGTGAGCCGGAGGTAGAGGGAGATGCGTGGTGGACTGCTTGAATGGCGATCCTCTCGATGACGAGGAGTGTGAGGATGCCGATGAGGGCGCCTTCGATGGCGAGCATCGCGGGTGCTTTGGCGCTGGAGGTGAGGAGGAGTCCGGTTTCGCCGGTGCGCCAGGATGCCCAGAGCAGGATGAGGCCTGCGCCTGCGAGTCCTGAGCGTGGGCCGAAGAAGCGTGCATCGAGGATGCCTGTGATGGCGGCGATCACGATGATGGCGATCGCGATGATGGCGCCGAGGAGTGGTGTGGAGTTGATGAGCGGTGAGATGACCGGTCCGCCATCGGTGGCGCGGAGGAAGGTGAGTGCGGCGGCGGCAAGCGGGCCGATCGCCAGGAGCTGAGCGAAGAGGGTGATGTTGCGGGCGAATTCGCGGTTCATTCGGGAGGATGATCGGCTGTATGGGCGATCGGAGCAAGCGGTGGGTGGGTGGAGGGGATCAAATCGGTGGGATCCCGGGCTGGTGGGCTGGCGATCAGTGGCAGAGGAGGGCCGGGTGCTTTAGCATCGCGGCATGGATAGCTTGCCAGCGGGGAATCGCCATCGGATGGACCGGCCGGTGCTTCTGTCGGACCTGACGGAGGACATCCTGTGGCTGAAAATGGGGCGCGGGGTGGGGCTGGCGATCCGGCCGGATCGGTGGATCATGGGGACGCTGCTCGTGGCGTTCATGGGGCTGGTGCTGCGGCTGGCGGAGGGGACGGGGCCGGGGCGGCGGCTCTTGGGGGGTGTGCGGGCATCGTGTGAACGGATGTGCGATGAGGTGGTGCTGGAGGTTGGTCGACGGCAGTGGCAGGGAGTGGCGGGGGCGATCGGGCGGGGGATGCGGGCGTTGCTGGTGGATCTGCCGTTGTCGTATCCGCTGGTTGTGCTGGGGATCGTGTTGCCGGTGATGGCGGTGTGGGCGCTGGTGGGATCGGCGAGCTGCCGGTCGGTGGCGCTGGAGTTCGGGCAGGGGGTGTTGATCTCGTGGCCGCGAGCGCTGGGGTTTGGGATCAGCCGTTGGAAGAGCGCGATGGGCGCGATGGTGATGGTGCCGCTGGTGGTGGGGGTGGTCGTGCTGGGGTTGGCGATCGGGGGATGGGTGCTGTTGAGCTGGCCGGTGGTGCAGGTGGTGGGTGGGATTGTGTATCCCTTGTTCATGATCGCAGCGTTGATCGCGGTGTTGTTGATGGTGGGGATGTCGCTGGGGAAGCATCTTCTGTTGCCGGCGATCGCGTGCGAGGGGACTGATGCGCTGGATGCGGTGCAGCGAGCGCTGGCGTATGTGGCGGGGAGCCCGGTGCGACTGCTCGTGTATCTGGGATTGGGGGCGGCGCAGACGGTGATCGCGGGGGTTGTGATCCTGGTGATCGGGCGATGGACGACGGGATTGGTGAGCTGGGGGACGACGGTGTGGGTGCCGGCGCCGGAGCCGGGCGTGGGGGAGCCGGGGTGGAGCCAGCGGATGAGCGATGCCCTGGTGGGGATGTGGCACGATGTGCCGCTGCTGCTCGCGGGTGGGTTCGTGGTGAGCGCGTACTTTGCGTGCTCGACGCTGGGGTATCTGTTGCTGCGGCGATTCAACGATGGGCAGGATGCGGCGGATCTTTGGATGCCGATGATGGCGCCGGGGACGATGGCGGTGGTGAAGGAGGGGGAGGGGAGTGGGAGTGGGGGTGGGGGTGGGGAGTGTGGGGAGGAGGAATGAGGTCGGCGGAAGCACGGCTTGCCCTTCGGGACAAGCCGTGGCACGTGCGCGTGGAGCGTGGCTAAGAGACTGTTTCAGAACTTCGTAGCAGAGCGGTAGAACACAGGCAGGATGCCTGTGCCACGAGATGGGGTAGGGTTCTGAAACAGTCTCTAGGGGCTTGAGCGTTCGATGGTGGCGATGCGACCGCCGGCTGGAAGCCGGCGGCTCCGATGTGGTGCGCTTATTGGGTATCAGCGCGGGAGGAGTCGCAGGACTCCGGGGCCGCGTTCGTAGCGGGGGATGTTGGTGTCGGCGGCGAGCGACCAGAGTTCGATGCCGCCGGCGACCGAGACGGCGTTGGGGTGGCCTAGGGCGCGGAGGGTGAGTGCGGCTTTCAGTGAGCGGACGCCGTGGTGGCAGAGGATCGCCAGCTCCTGGCCGGGCTTGAGTTCGATCTCATCGTGCCGCTCTTCGACCTGATCGAGGGGGATGTGGATGGTGCCGGGGATGTGGACCAGGTCCCACTCAGGCTGGGTGCGGCAATCGACCATGACCATCGCGCCGGGGGTTTCGAGGCGAGCCTTGGCATCGCGGGGAGAGATCTCAAGGCCGGGCTTGAGGGTGAAGCCGATGGGGAGGCCGCGGTTATCGAGGTTGGGTGGTGGGGTGGTCATTGGTGAAGCGAAAGGCACTTAACCACAGAGAGCACAGGAGGCACAGAGGGGAAAGAGAGGAAGAAACAGAGAGATTTAGATGGGTTGGGGGTCGGTTGGTGTGGTGTCTGCTGGTGCGGTGTCGGGGGTGGGCTCTGTGTCTGTTGGCGTGGGTGGCGCGTTGGGATCAGGGGCGGGGCCGGGGTTGGTGGAGGTGGGGACGGGTGGTGCGGGCAGTGTGCCTTCGATGGGGAGCGGGGGCGGGGGCAGGGGAACGAGCGGATCCCTGCCGGTTCGCCAGCGGTCGTAGTTCCAGGCGGGGCTGTATTCGGTGAGGCACTGAGGCTCGGCGATCAGGCGGAAGGGGATGAGAAGGGCGCCGCCGAAGACGACCAGGGGCGAGGTGACGACTTCGACGAGCTGTTCATCTGTGAACCCGCCATCGCGTTCGAGCGCGGTGTAGGCGGTGGGGTACTCGCCGCGCTGGCGAGCGGTGGAGTTCTTGAGCTGGACGCTGACGGCGTAGGTGGGGCGGTGGCCGGTGCCATCGACGGGAACGAGGAACTCCTTGGTTTCCCAGTTGGCGCGATCGATGCCTGTGATGGATCGCTCGCCGTCAGGGAAGGCCTTGGTGGAGGTTGCGAACTGGGGGGGAGGCTGGTTGTCGAGGATGCTGGGGCGATCGGGGCTGAGTGCCGAGAGGTTGACCTCATGGCCGAGGGTGAGGCGATCGTTCTCGGCGACGCAGGCGGTGAGGGCTGCGGGGAGGAGGATCGCAAGCGAGGCGGCTGTGGCAGGGGGTCTGCGGAGCATGTGGAACGGTATCCCGGATTCAGGAATGCAGGCAGTAGGGAGTCGGCAGTAGGCAGTAGGGTGGGGAAAGAGGAGCAATGGGTCAGGTCAGTTCGGTGAGGAAGGCTTGGAGTTCGGAGAGGGCGTGGCCATCGTTGGTGCGGTTGGCGGCTTGCGTGCCGAGTTTGAGGGTGGCGATCGCATCAGGGATGCGGGAGAGCGCTTCGAGGGTGCGGGCCTTGTGGTAGTAGGCGTAGCAGTAGTTGGGATCGATGGCGAGGCAGCGGTCGTACCAGGCGAGCGCTTCGGTGTGGTTGCCGGCCTTGGCGTGTTCGTGGGCAAGCCCGTAGAGGACGAAGGCGTCGTCGGGGTCGGCGAGCAGGAGCCTTTGGAGGGCCTCGATGGAGGGCATTGGGAAGGGTATGGGGAAAGAGGGGGTGAGCGAGTGAGGGGGTGAGAGGATGGTGAGTGGGCAGTGGGGAGAGGAGATGGGGTAGCAGAGGGCGGTAGAGGGGGAGCCCTCACCGGCTTGCGGAGCCTCGCCCCCTCTCCCGCTTCGCGGGAGAGGGAGGTATCCTTGCGGCTGCGATTTGGAATTGGAGATGGGCTCGGGTCGGGGTTACGGAGGTTTGTGATGAACGTCAAGACGGTCGGCGTGGTGGGGGCGGGACAGATGGGTGGGGGGATCGCGTTGGTGGCAGCGTTGAACAAGTTCAACGTGATCGTCTGCGACAAGTCGGTGGAGCAGCAGCACAAGTGCGAGGCGGATCACAAGAAGAGGTTGGCGCGCGAGGTGGAGAAGCAGCGGATCCCGGCGGCGGATGCGGAGGCGGCGAGCAAGCGGATCCGGTACGTACACGTGATGGATTTCATCAAGGATTCGGACTTCGTGGTGGAGGCGGCGGTCGAGAACCTGCAGGTGAAGAAGGACATCTTCGCGAGCCTGGTGAAGATGGTGCGCGAGGATGTGATTTTGGCGACCAACACGAGTTCGATCAGCATCACGGAGATCGCGGCGGCGACCGAGCTTGTGAGGAAGGGGTCGGCAGCGCGGGTGATCGGGATGCACTTCTTCAATCCGGTGCCGGTGATGAAGCTGGTGGAGGTGATCAAGGGGCTGCAGACGGCGGAGGGGACGACGGCGACCACGCTGGAATTGGCGAAGCTGCTGGGGAAGACGCCGATCCCGGCGAACGACCGACCGGGGTTCGTGTCCAATCGCGTGCTGATGCCCTTGATCAACGAGGCGTTCTACGCGTGGATGGAGGGGGTTGCGGAGCCGGCGCACCTGGATGAGATCATGAAGCTGGGTTGCAACTTCCCGATGGGGCCTTTGCGGCTGGCGGATTTCATCGGGCTGGATACGTGCGAGCACATCATGAACGTGCTGGCGGATGGGTTGAACAATGATCGGTACCGGGCGTGCCCGTTGCTCAAGCAGCTGGTGGCGGCGGGCCGCCTGGGAGACAAGTCCGGGCGCGGGGTATTCGACTACTCGCAGACAAAGTAGATCGTCGGCCCTCCGGGCCGGATGACACATGGGGGCTGCTTTCCAGTGCTTGAAAGCCCTGGCAACGGTTGTGCGCCCTGCCGGGCGAAGGCTGTCGTGAGTGGGATTTGACACTCTATCTGGGATTCAAGGCAGTAGATTCGGTAGATCCCAGGCAGGATGGCTGAGCCACGAGATGTGGTAGCGGGGTGGCGGTCGCCTCGTGATTCGCCGGCGGCTACACTTTGTGCTGATGCTCGCGATTGCCTAACCATCTCCGCCGGCGTTTCCAGGGTTCAGCGATGGGTTCGCTTGAATCTCCGTGGCTTGTGCTTTCGCATTGACGAGGGCGAGCCTGCCGGCGCGGTCGTTTATCCAACACAACCAATCGTTTTCTTCAACGACTGATTCACCGCGCTCCCGTCGCGGGATCCGTGGCCTGCGGGCCGGATTCTCGCGCGTGCATGGGCGAGAGATTTCGATACCAATGCGTCAATCCAACTTTGATCGTGGCTCAGAGCGGTCTTCTGACCGGGGCTTTACCTGTTGCCGTTGCCGCGCGGCTGTTTCGGACCTGTCCTGGGGGACCAATCACCGGAATCACTGCCCGCGATGCTTGTGGTCGCGGCACATGGATACTCAACCGGGAGACCGGGCGAGCCTGTGCAAGGCTTCGATGGAGCCGATCGGGATCGAGGTGAGGGCCGGGGGCGAATGGGCGGTCATTCATCGATGCACGGCGTGCCAGAAGATCGGCACGAACCGGATCGCCGGTGATGATGATGAGCGGGTGCTGCTGGCGCTGGCTCTGAGGCCGATCGCCAACCCGGCGTTCCCGATCGATTCGCTGCGTTCGACATCCGCGTGATTCCCGGCGGCGGGTCGTCAGGATTCCGGGGCGATGTATAATGGGGCCCATCGTGCGAAGCGGATCCTTTTCCATGAGACATGCACTATGAACCAGAACAGGCTTTTGACCGTGTGCGGATGCGCGGCGATCACAGTTGCGACCGGCGCGGTGTTGGGCGGGTGTGGCGGCTCGACGAAGGTTGAGGCGAACACGACGACGGTCGGGCAGGAGTTGCAAGACCTTGAGGATGCGAGGAACAAGGGGTTGCTGACGGAAGATGAGTATCACGACAAGCGTGCAGAGATCATGAAGAAGAAGTAGGGCGGAGCAGTTGCGCGTACGAGATGTGCGCACAGGAGACCGGCAGATGGTTCGTCAATGGGTGGTGATCGCGGCGTCGGCGTGCATCGTTGTGGGCGGGTGTGCATCAAAGCCCGTGGCCGAGGTGTCCGAGAAGGAGATGACGGGCATCCGGCAGTCGTACGGAAACATGCAGCCGGGGGCAGCGAAGGATGATGTGCTCAAGTCGTTCAAGGCGGGGAACAAGGTGAAGCTCGGCTCGGCGAGCATGAGCGGGGCCGACATCGAGGAGTGGAAGGTCGAGGCGTTTCACGACATGGACAAGCGCAAGGACATGTTCGTGACGTTCCTGTACTTCTGCAACGGCAAGCTGGTGGACAGCAGCGATTCTCGGATCAAATTCCGGGATGAGCCTGGGCTGATCGACCGCTGGCGGAACAAGCAGTAGGGGCGGTTGTCAGCGCAGGTGCGTGCGGTCCGTGGTAGACTGCTGCCGCGGGTAGCAGGTTCTCTCTCACGGGAGACGACAACATGACCGCCGACACCGCTTTCGAGCCGTGGCATGTCTCCGCGAGCCGGTTTCCGGGGGACGAGGCAGCGCCGGAGGAGCGGCTGCGGTTCATGCTCTCGTACGCGATCCTGGCGCCTTCATCGCACAACGCGCAGCCGTGGGTGTTCCGGTTTCACGGGGAGCGTGTGGGGCTGTACATCGATCGGACGCGGGCGCTGCCGGTGATGGACCATCACGACCGGGAGCTGACGATCTCGTGCGGGTGTGCGCTGCTCAACCTGTGCATGGCGGTCAAGCACTTCGGGAACAAGGTGATCGGCCAGTTGCTGCCGGATTCGGCCAGGCCGGATCTCTTGGCGCTGATCGGGATCGGGGAGCGCAAGATCCCGGACCACGAGTGCAACAGCCTGTTCGGGGCGATCCTGCGGAGGAGGACGAACCGGATGCCGTTCGAGAAGCGGGCGCCGGACAAGGGGTTCCTGGAGCGGCTGTCGCACGTGGCGCAGGAGGATGGGGCGTGGCTGCACGTGGTGCACGGCAAGCAGATGCGTCACGCGGTCGCGGAGCTGATCGCCGAGGGTGACCGGTTCCTGTGGCATGATGCGAGGTATCGGCGCGAGCTGGCGGCGTGGGTGCATTCCAACCGCAGCGAGAGCCATGATGGCATGCCGGGGTACTCGTTCGGGCACGGGGATCTGCACTCGCTGCTGGATCCGTTCCTGATCCGAAACTTCGACTTCGCGGAGAAGATCGCCGCCAAGGACCAGGACATCGCCGAGCACTCACCGGCTCTGCTCGTGCTGGGGACGGCGGAGGATGGACCGCGGGATTGGCTGCACGCGGGGCATGCGCTCCAGCACATCCTGCTGCACGCGACCGCGGGCGGGATGGCGGCATCGTTCTTCAATCAGCCGGTGGAGGTGGAGACGCTGCGGCCGAGGTTGGGTCAGGCGATCGGGAGGATGGGGTATCCGCAGGTGGTGATGCGGCTGGGGTTTGGTCCGGATGTGAGGCCGACGCCGCGGCGAGCGGTGAGGGAAGTGGTGAGGGGGGGATAGGGAAGGCACTGGGCATCGGGCACTGGTGGAAAGCCACGAGACCATGCCCGGTTGTTAGGAACGACGCTTGGGATAGGCGGTGGGAGCCCTCTCCAACCCTCCCTCGGGGAGGGGCTCTGAGGCAAAGAAAAGGCCCGCGCTTTTGAGCGCGGGCCTTTGTCCGGAATGCGGCCGAGAGGAGTCGAACCTCCACGGGGGTGAACCCACTAGAACCTGAATCTAGCGCGTCTGCCAATTCCGCCACGGCCGCGTGGTACGGAGGATCGGAAGGGTAGACGAGGGCGGTAAGGGAGGCAAACCTGAGCGGGTTCGCGTGGTTATCGTCTGCAAACGCCGACGAGGAGATCGCCTTTGAATAGCGGGGAAACAGGGAGCGATGGTGGTGTGAGGACCGCGGGGGCTGGTGACAGGGCAAGCGGGGGTGCTATTGGGATCATGGGGGCGATGCCGGAGGAGGTGGAGGGGCTGCGGCGGGATCCGCTGTATGTGCATGGGCGGAGCGAGCGGGTTGGGGATCGGGAGTTTCACACGGGTGTGTTTGGCGGGGTTGGTGTGGTGCTGGTGTTCTCGCGATGGGGGAAGGTGGCGGCGGGGATCACGGCGAGTCAGTTGATCGAGCGATTCGGTGTCAGGGAGATCTGGTTCACGGGGGTTGCGGGCAGGTTGGATCCGGCGTTGCGTGTCGGGGACATCGTGGTGGGTCGGCGGTTGATTCAGCACGACATGGATGCGAGGCCGCTGTTTGCGCGGTACGAGGTGCCGCTGTCGGGTCGGACGTTCATGGAGACATCGGAGTTGGTGAGGAAACGGCTGCTCGACGCGGCGATCCGCTTTGTTGGGGAGATCGACCTGCATATCGCAGCGGATGTGCGGGGGCGGTTCGGATTGAGAGCGCCCGCGATTGTGGTTGGAGACATCGCGACCGGGGATCGGTTCATCAGGAGCCGTGCCGAATCGGCGCGGCTGCGGGCGGAATTGCCGACGTGTGCGTGTGTTGAGATGGAGGGAGCGGCGGTGGCGCAGGCGTGTCTGGAGCGCGGGGTGCCGTTTGGAGTGGTGCGGACTATTTCCGATTCGGCGGATGATTCAGCGCATGTGGATTTTCCGCGGTTTCTGGCGGAGGTGGCGAGTGTCTACAGCGAACGGGTTGTGGGTGGGGCGCTGGCGGGAGGGAAATGGGGCACATAGGGCAAATGGGGCACATGCGACAAACTCTGTAGCCTAAGCCGCACAGCCGCACAGCCGCACAGCCGCAGAGCCGCAGAGCCGCAGAGTTGTCTTGTTGGGATGTTCTGACGAGACGGAAGAAATACACCTGCAGCTTGCGCTGCTCGGCTCCGATCGATCCAAGCGCCCGCTTGCGGTTTCCCGCGGGCGGGCGGCCTCCTCTCGCTCTCCGGGCGGAACGTTCTTTGGGATCGGTGATGAATGCGATCCCTTGGGATGGATGGGGGCAACCCTCCCCAACTCCTCCCTCGGGGAGGGGCTTTTTCAATCTTCGAGATCGGCGGCATCGGCGGGCTTGGGGGCGGGCTTGCTGGTGTTCTGGGCGAGCTTGACGGCGAGCACCTTCTTGCGGATTTCCTTGGTGAGTGCTTCGTTGTCCTTGAGGAACTGCTTGGCGGCTTCGCGGCCCTGGCCGACGCGGACCTCGCCGTAGCTGTACCAGGCGCCGCTCTTCTGGATGATGTTGGCATCGACGCCCAGGTCGACCAGGTCGCCCTCGCCGGAGATGCCGCAGTCGTACATGATGTCGAACTCGGCCTCGCGGAAGGGCGGGGCGATCTTGTTCTTGACGACGCGGGCGCGGGTGCGCGAGCCGATGGTGACTTCGCCCTCCTTGATGGCGCCGGTGCGTCGGATGTCGATGCGGACGGAGGAGTAGAACTTGAGGGCGCGGCCGCCGGTGGTGGTCTCGGGTGAGCCGTACATGACGCCGATCTTCTCGCGGATCTGGTTGATGAAGATGACGGTGCAGTTGGAGCGGGCGATGATGCCGGTGAGCTTTCGCATCGCCTGGCTCATGAGGCGGGCCTGGACGCCGACGATGGCATCGCCCATCTCGCCTTCGATCTCGGCCTTGGGGATGAGGGCGGCGACCGAGTCGACGATGATGACATCGACGGCGTTGGAGCGGACGAGGAGTTCGCAGATCTCGAGGGCCTGCTCGCCGGAGTCGGGCTGTGAGACCAGGAGGTTGTCGATGTTGACGCCGAGCTTGCGGGCCCAGACGGGGTCGAGGGCGTGCTCGGCATCGATGACGGCGGCGACCCCGCTGTCCTTCTGGGCCATCGCGGCGACCGTGAGGGCGAGGGTTGTCTTGCCGGAGGATTCAGGGCCGAAGATCTCGATGATTCGTCCGCGCGGGATTCCCTTGCCGCCGAGCGCGAGGTCGAGGGAGAGGCAGCCGGTGGAGATGCCGGGGATGGCCATGTAGGCCTCCTCGTTCATCTTCATGATGGCGCCCTTGCCGAAGGTCTTTTCGATCTGCTGGACGGCGAGGCCGAGGGCGCGCTGCTTTTCCTTGTCTTCGGGCTTTGCTTCGACGACGACGGGCTTAGGTGGGGTCGCGGTCATCACAGGCATGCCGGGCTTGGGCGCCATCGCGCTGGGTGCGGCCGCGGGAGCGCCTGCGAGGCGCGGCGGAACGGCGACAGGTGCGGGGGGCTTGCCTGCGTGGCTGTTCGATTGGTTGTTCTGGGGGGCCTTGCCGTTGGTGATGGCGGGCTTGGAATCGACTTCGGGCGCAGTGCGTGCCATGGGCACTTTCCTTTGCTGCCGTGTGTGGCCGCGGATCCCGGCGGTGACGGGCACCACCCTTTGAAAAAGGTGGGGGCGAGTCACCCGGAGCGAGGGCACACGGGTCCCGATGCGAGGGTCCGTCTCTGAAACCTCCGTGGTTCAGGGAGCGGTGTCGAGGGCGGCATCAGACGCGAGCTCGACGGGAGTACCTTACCACGCACCAAACGCCTCTGTCAATGTTCGGGGTGTGATGGGGCGGCCATATTGTATATAAAATGATACTCTACAAGTAGTTGTGTTGTATGGATTTTCTTTGGGGGAATAGAGGTGCCCAGAAGAGAGGCAACCAGGCACGGGCGCGGGAGGCATCGAGGCGGGGGCGTACTGTCCTTGCGATGGCTGAGGCGATCATTCAGGTTGAGGGATTGACGAGGGGCTACGGCTCGCGGCGCGGGATCGAGGATGTTCATCTGTCGATCCCGGAGGGTTCGCTGTACGGGTTTCTGGGGCCTAACGGGGCCGGCAAGACGACGACGATCCGGGTGCTGCTGGGGTTTCTGAGGCCGACGAGCGGTCGCGGGACCATCTTCGGGATGGACTGCTGGCGGAAGGCCAGGCAGATCAAGGAAGAGGTTGGGTATGTCCCGGGGGATCTGCGGCTGTATCCGTGGATGGATGGCAGGACCGCGCTGTCGCTGTTCGGGAGGATCCGCCGGCGCGACCTGATGAAGCACGGGCGGGATCTGGCGGAGCTCCTGGAGCTGGATCTGTCGGTGAAGGTGCGGCGGATGTCGCGTGGGATGCGGCAGAAGCTGGGGTTGATCCTGTCGCTGGCGCCGGATCCGCGATTGCTGGTGCTGGATGAGCCGACCAGCGCGCTGGATCCGTTGATGCAGGAGCGGTTGCAGGAGTATCTGCGGAGCGCGGCTGTGCGCGGACGCACGATCTTCTTTTCGAGCCACACGCTGGGCGAGGTGGAGAGGTTGTGCGAGCGGGTGGCGATCGTCAAGGAGGGGAGGATCGTCGCGGACCAGACGCTGGGTGAATTGAAGCGGCGGGCGGGGCATGAGGTGGAGATTCATTGGCGCGGGAGCGCAGGCAAGGGAATGGATGTTCCGCTGGGGCTGGTGCTGAGCAGCCGGGGTGATATCGCGTGGAAGGGAATATTCCATGGGGACATCCGGACGCTGACATCGTGGCTTGGGTCGCTTGATGTCGAGGATGTGACGATTCAGAGGCCGGACCTGGAGACGTTGTTCATGGGGTTCTATCAGGGGACTTCAGCGCGGTAGGAGACTTATACAGGACTCACCACAGAGGCACAGAGGGCACAGAGAAGAGGCAGAAGACCAAGGGGCAGAACACCACGAGGCCGAGAGGCGGTGACATGGTGAGTCGGAGTGCGTGTTGATGTTGAATGGCGGGCTAGTGGGCCGAGTCAAAAGAACTTGAACAAAGGCGCAACCGGTCTGTCGCCGGGCGCGAATCTCCTCTACAAAGGAGGTTCGCATGGGCAGACCGATGGCCAACTTGACGCTGACGGATGACGAGCGGTCCGAGCTGCGGGGATGGGCTCGGAGGCCGACGACCGCGCAGGCGCACGCCCTCCACGCCCGGATCATCCTGGCCTGCGCCGAGGGGGCCAGCAACGGCGACGTGGCCGACGATCTG
>JADLBU010000081.1 GCA_020847535.1 Phycisphaerales bacterium | reverse complement strand
GACCAGCACTTGGTGACGCCTCGCATCGACGGCTACTTCTCGTTCAAGACGGCGCAACGGGGCACGTTTACGATCGGGGCCAAGGGCACGCACTGGCTGCGAAAACTCACTTCCGGTGTGTCCATCACCAATGCCGGTGCGAGCGGGCTTTCCTTCTCGCTCACCAATGGTGATGCCGACGGCGACAACGAAGTTGCCATCGGAGACTACGCGGTTCTCTCCTTTGCCTTCAACTCTACACCCGGCACTCCCACCTGGAGTCCGAACGCGGACTTCAACGCGGACGGAGCCGTCGACATCGGAGACTACGCGATCCTTTCAGCAAACTTTGGCCTCGCCGGCGATTAGCCTCTCCACCCGACTTCCTCTTGGCCCGCTCCGTGGCGGGCCTTCTTTCTGTGCAAGGAGGTCCAGAGTGGCGCGGGCTGCCCGCGCTCGCCGAACCTAAAGGTTCCGATGACTGTTGGAAGGCTTCTCAGCACGAGCAAGATGCCCGCGCTACTCTGGGAGTATCAGCGACCGACGTTCCGTGCTCCGACCAATCGCAGAGTCTTGGCTTCGAACTCATAAACCACGTTGTCCTTCTGAACTTGAAGTACAAGGTTGTTCGTCGCCATTTGTCGCCCCTTTGACTTAGCTGAGTTTGTCCACGGACTGGAGCTATTGCTGGACATATCCCGGCCACCCCCATTTCCGCCATATCCGCCCGAACCACCGTAACCTCCGCTTCAGCCTTGCCCGCCGCTGCCACCGCCATAGCCCCACCGGCACCACCTTGGCCTCCATTGCCGCCACCAGCCCCGCCTTGCCCGCCGCTACCTCCGCCATAGCCACCGCTTGCTCCGCCCTGACCACCGCCTTGCAACCTTTGCACTGACGCGGGCAATTTCGTTTTCGGCATTGAGCTTGCCGCTCTTGGTCTCGTAGGCAAACAACCGGTCCCCGTCAAGCACGAAGGTGCTGCTCGTGCCAGCTACCACCATGGTCCCGGCTTTCTTTTTCAGGTCTTTCAGCGATGGCACCTCACTTGACTGCTGGGCAATCGCGCCAATGCTGGAAACGACGAACAGGGCCAAAATCAAACTCGGAATGCGCATGGTATTTCCTGTGACGAGTCTATGGGGCAATCTTAGCACGACAATTTGGGAATTCCAATACTTTCTTAGAAGATCCCGATCCCGCCAATCTGAACCCGATTGAGTAGGTTCGAGCGTCTAAAGAATAATGAACGCCGCACTGCTCACACTTGCCACGGCCCAGACGGGGGCCGAGGCGCAGGTTCTCTTGGATCAACTCCGCCTCGCCGTCGCCTCCGGAACCCGTGCCAAGGTGGAAGAACTGCTTGTCCGGCGCGACGATGGCACCCCGCTTTACGCCATGGCCGCCAATCGCGGAGGCTTCCGCAATCTTAAGGTCGCGATCATTCCTGCGCCAGCCGGATGGACCAAGGGCGTGAAGTTCTGGGCGGTCCTTCACGCCCCACAAGAGATCGAGTCGGAGACGGACAAGGTTTACGAAGTCGCATACACGCCGAACGGGTGCAAACTGGGGTCCGAGATCCCTTATCTCTTCGACCGGCCCTACCGAATCAAGCACCAAAAGCTCGCCGTCAAGCTCACTCCCGATTCGAACCGAGTCGACGTGCGAAGCGAGACCCAGCTTGAGCGCATCGGCGGCGACCAGACCCTCATTGTCAGCCTCGGCGACCCCTACGCGGTCACTGCCGCCAAGCTCGGAAGCAAGGCCCTGAACGTCGTTCAAGCGACCGACCTAAAAGTCCCGACTCCCGCCGCCGGCGACCTCGTCCGAGCCGGTAGCCTCGCCATTGTCTGGGGCGCATCCAGCCTCGGCGACAAAGCAACGCTCACGATGGACTACTCCGGCACGATCAACACACCGGCAGACGACAAGATCACGCCGTCCTCGACGTATTTGACCGCCTGGTGGGCACCGACGATCGCCCAGCTGCCGTTCACGACCGAGGTTGACATCGCCGCGCCGAAGGACTGGGTCGTGCGCTCCGAGGGCGTCCCGACCGGGCTGACATCGTTCAAGTGTGATGTACCGATCGCCTTCCCCAAGGTCATCGGCGGCAAGTACACCCTCGCCGGCGAGAAGACGATCGGCGGTAAGACCTTCCGCGCCTACCAACTTGGCGCGGTCGACAAAACGCGGGGCGAGGCGGATGTCGCCAAGATCGCCCGGGCGTGCGAGTTCTACGAGAAGAACCTTGGCCCCTTCCCGTTCCCATCCTATGAGGTCTTCGACGCGGACACCTACTACGGCATCGAGAGCTACAGTTACACGCTCCTCAACTATCGATACACGACCCGCTTCGTGACCCACGAGATGGGGCACACGTATTTCGGCTGCCTCGTCCCATGCTCGTACCTCAAGGACACCTGGAACGAGGGGATGACGCAGTATGTCGACAGCGTGCTGCTCAACGAGAACGCCGATCGCACCCTTGAGAACGGGCTGCGGACCATCTCGATCGCGAAGCCTCTCTCGCGCATGAACATCGCGTGGGCGGATGGCAACGCGACCTATATGCGCGGAGCCTATGTCATGCGCATGCTGGAGAACGAGATCGGGCTCGACAAAGTCCTCGAAGGCCTCCGCACGATCGTGAAGGACCGGGTTGGCAAGGAGACCGTCTGGGCGGACCTGCGCCCATACTTCGAAGCGTCGTCCGGCCAAAAGCTCGACTGGTTCTGGAACCAGTGGATCAGCGGCGCGACGTTCCCGAGCGTGAATATCAGCAGCGCCGAGGTCATCGCGCGCGACGGCAAGTACAGCACCGTCGTCAAGATCCTCCAGAAGGGAACCGTGTTCTACCGTTTGCGCTTCGCCCTCAACCTCATCGGCCCAACCGGCCAGAAGGTCACCAAGGTCGTCAGCATGCTCGGGCAGGAAGGGGAGTTCCAAGTCGACTCCGACTTCAAGCCTGTCGAAGTCTCCGTCAATGTCTTCGGCCTATGCCTCGGCACGCCCGGCCCTCCGCGCAAACTCTAACGCCCGATTTCGAGTTCGGTTTCCAACTCCGATT
>JADLBU010000080.1 GCA_020847535.1 Phycisphaerales bacterium | reverse complement strand
GCCACGCGCAGCTCTGGATGCTCGATGCCGCACTCGATCGCCAGGAAGGAGTGGCCGCCGCGAGGAAGGCCGGGTAAGTTATGAAGTCACGCCGCCATCCACTTCCCACTGTGGATGGGACACGCTCGCTCTACCTGATCGAGGCTGTGACATCGCATGGCCCAGTGACGCCCAAACGCCACATGGAACTGGAGAAATCGTTTTCGAGCAGCACCACGGATCGCATCTACGTCACCGCGTTTGCAACAGTGGGAGAATTTCGACGCCTTGCCGCAGAAATCGCCTGGGAAACCGAGGTTTGGATCGCCGACAACCCCAGCCACCTTGTTCACTGCAACGGGACGAAGTTTCTCGGGCCACATCCCTGCAGGCATCAGTAGGCAGTGAACTCTCGTCGCGACCTGTCCGGGCTTACAATTCGCTCCAATGGCAGCGTTTTACCAACTCGATTTCGAGAAGCCGTTGTCCGAACTCGAGCAGAAGCTCGCGACCGCTGAATCCCGGCTCAAGCAGGACTTTCCGGCGGCGAGCGCTGAGCCCAGTTCGCCGGGAGGCGAGGTTGGTTCGGTGACGACGGTGGATCCGGCCGCACTGAAGCTGCTCGCCGAGATCGCCGATCTCCGCGCCCAGCACCAGAAGCAGCTCACCGAGATCTACGGCAAGCTGACCCCGTGGCAGACGGTGCGCGTCGCTCGCCACCCCGGCCGGCCGCAGACGCGTGACTACCTCGGTATGATCGTTCGAGACTTCGCCGAGATGCACGGGGATCGCCGGTACGGAGAAGACCCGGCGATCGTGACCGGGTTCGGCCGCATCGGCCCCTTCAAGTGCATGATCATCGGCCACCAGAAGGGCAAGGAGACCTCCGAGAAGATCGCCTGCCACTTCGGTTGCGCGCACCCCGAGGGGTATCGCAAAGCGCTGGCGAAGATGGAGCTTGCGGCCAAGTTCGGAGTTCCGATCGTGACGCTAGTGGATACACCCGGCGCGTACCCGGGGCTGGGGGCCGAGCAGCGCGGCCAGGCCGAGGCGATCGCGGTCAACATGCGCGAGATGTCGCGCCTCCCGGTGCCGATCGTGAGCATCATCATCGGGGAGGGGGGCTCGGGCGGGGCGCTGGGGATCGCCGTTGCGGACCGGGTCGCGATGCTGCGGAACTCGTGGTACTCGGTGATCAGCCCCGAGGGATGCGCGGCGATCCTGTGGAAGGAAGCCAACGAGCAGACCAACTCGGCGGCGGCCCAGTCGCTGAAGCTGACAGCCCAGGACAACATGTCGCTGGGGATCATCGATTCGATCATCCCCGAGCCGGTGGGAGGGGCGCACCGGGATCCGCGTGCGACCGCCGATTCGCTCCGGGACTGGGTCGTGCAATCGCTGGAGGAACTCCGACAGATCCCGACCGAGGAGCTGCTGAACGCCCGCTACGCGAGGTTCCGCCGCATGGGTGAGTGGCTGGAGACCGAGCCGGTGAGCGGGGAAGCGGCCCAGACTGGTCTGTGAGTGAGGGTCTGTAACACCAGCGAAATCACTGGCGAACGGGCAGGCGGGGCCGATGGTTACCCCCGGTCCATTTTGACTCCCCCCGGACATCGTCCTACGGTTGGCACCCTTTCGTCAGGGTGTGTCTTACCTTCTGGGCGTGTTGTGCAACTTCTGACCGTCTTCGCACGGTTCCGGGCGATCGACTTTGGCGAAAAAGACCTCCAAACCGGCCACTAAGACGGGCGGAAAGAGCGGGGTCAAGCCGTCGAAGAAGGCTTCCGTTAAGCCCGGCCCTGCCGCGAAGGCACCCACCAAGGCATCCGCACCAGCCAAAGCCCCCGCCAAGCACGTGGCCAAGGCCGCCGTTCCCGCTCCCAAGGCCGCCGTGGGGAAGGTCGCAGCCGGCAAGCCGTCGGCAAAGAACAACGGCACCAAGGCGGTCGCCGGGAAGGCTGCACCCGCCGGCAAGGCCCCTGCCAAGGCGCCGGCAGGAAAGCCCGCAGCCCCGGTCGCCGATGGCAAGAACGGCCGCAAGGGCATCACGATTGTCCAGCCCAAGCCGGTTCGCCGGGTGAAGCCAAAGCCCAAGGCGCCGATGAGCGGCGTTTCGGCGGTCCCGGCATCGCTGCATCACCGCTCGGGACTCAAGCCGCTGATTCCCTCGGGACCGGCGGCGACCCCGCACCAGCCGCTGGGCTTCCACGGACACACGAGCGATGGCCCGCGGCACGACTTCAAGAGCCCCTTCGGCAAGAAGGAGCTGGCGCACTTCCGGCAGATCCTGCTTCAGAAGAGGATCGAATTGGTCCGTGATGTGTCGTCGATGGAGTCCGAGGCCCTCAAGAGCGAGAGCGGCTCGCTTTCGAGCCTTCCGCAGCACATGGCCGAGCAGGGCTCCGAAACCTACGACCAGTCGCTTTCCCTTGATCTGGCCGCGGCCGACCGCAAGCTGATCAAGGAGATCGACGATGCCCTGGTGCGGATCGAGAAGGGCACGTACGGGGTGTGCGAACTGACCGGCAAGCCGATCAAGGTCGAGCGGCTCGAGGAGCTCCCGTGGGCGCGCTACTCGATCGAGGCCGCCCGGGATCTCGAACGACGCCAGATGAGGCTGTGATTACCCCGCCTGGACAGCCCGAAGCTCCTCCCGTATCGGCGGCAATCGATGCGCCATCGCCGGCGAGCCCTGCAACGACATCCGAGAACGCAACTTCAAGCGCTGGCGGCTCGACGCTGCGCAGCCCGCGGGCATGGATCATCCTGCTCGCTGTCGCGCTGCTGGGGCTGGGGATCGACCTGGCGAGCAAGGAGTGGGCCTTCCGCACGATCGCAGGATCGCCGGTGGTTGTCGAGCGCGAGCAGGTGCTCGCCGCCGGTTCGTTGGCGCGGCTGATCCCACCGCACCCGCCCGTGGTGGTGGTGCCCAAGGTGCTCGAGTTCACGCTGGTCCTCAACCCCGGGGCGGTCTTCGGGATCGGCGCGGGCAAGCGGGCGTTCTTCATCGTCGTGACGATCGCGGCGATCGCGTTCGCGGGGTGGATGTTCGCGCGATGGACCAAACCTGATCGCGGGGTTCTGCACGCGGCGATCGGTCTCCTGATCGCCGGCGCTCTGGGCAACCTCTACGACCGCATGATGTACGCGTGCGTGCGTGACTTCATCCATCCGCTCCCGGGGATGAAGCTGCCATTCGGGTGGAAACTGCCCAACGGATCCACGGAGATCTGGCCTTACGTCTCGAACATCGCCGATCTCTTCCTGCTGATTGCGATCGGGGTGCTGCTGGTGCAGTCCTGGCGCGGGGGGAAGCTGCCGCGGGTGGATGCGGCCGGGGATGAACGCGGATGAACGCGGGTAGACGCGGATCAGAAGAAGAAATCAGCCGCGGATTTCGCGGATCGGCGCGGCTCTGACATGAGAACAATTGAAACCCAACCGCAGTGAATGCGGCGTCTTTGTTTGATCCGCGGTCATCCGCGGTCATCCGCGTGAATCCGCGGCCTGGCCCTGTGCCTGAAGATCGAACACCACTGCGCCGCGGCTGATCGTCGTGATCGCGCGGCCGCGGACATGTCGCCCGCCAAACGGCGAGTTCTTGGATCGGCCCACGAACACGGCGGGATCGATCGTCCATTCGGCATCGGGGTCGATCACCGTGATATCCGCCGGACCGCCGACCTTGAGCATGCCCAGGCCGATGCGATCCAGGCCGCAGAGTTTGGCGGGCTCGATGGTCAACATGGCGAGCATGCGTGGCCAGGTGATGGCGCCGGTGTCGATGAGTGCTTCCCGATACAGCGGAAGAGCGGTCTCGAGGCCGACCATGCCCATCGGGGCTTCCTCGAAGGGGAGCGATTTCTCATCGAAGGAGTGGGGGGCGTGGTCGGTGGCGAGCACGGTGATCGTGCCATCGGCGATCGCTGCGCGGATCTCGTTGATGTCGCTGGTTTCGCGCAACGGCGGGTTGACCTTGGCGAGCGTGTTGTAGCCATCGCAGGCTTCGTGCGTGAGCAGAAGGTGGTGCGGCGAGGCCTCGGCGGTCACGGGCTGGCCGGCGGCCCGCGCAGCGCGGACCAGATCGACCGAGCCGCCCGAGGAGATGTGCTGGACGTGGTAGCGGCAGCCGGTGGCGCGGTTGAGGCGGATATCCCGTTCGATCACGATCTCTTCGGCAAGCCGCGGCCAGCCGGTGAGGCCCAGGCGCACGCTGACCTCTCCCGAGTGCATCGCCGAGCCCCTGGTCAGCGACGGATCCTGGCAGTGTTGCATGAAGACCTTGCCGGTCCCGGCGACCGTGAGCAGGACGCGATGCATCATGCCGGCGGTAGGCACGCAATCGCCATCGTCGGAGAAGGCGACCGCGCCGGCGGCGGAGAGCAGCGCGATCTCGGCGAGTTCCTCACCGTGGCGACCCTTGGTCGCGGCGGCGACCGGGAAGACCCGGCAGTGGCCGGTCGCGGCAGCTCGGTCGTGGATGAACCGAACCAGCTCGGGGGTGTCGAGGGCCGGGCTGGTGTTGGGCATGCAGCAGATGGTCGTGAAGCCGCCGGCGACGGCGGCGAGCGAGCCGGTCTCGATGTTCTCCTTGTACTCGTGGCCGGGTTCGCGCAGGTGGACGTGGGGATCAATGAGGCCTGGGGAGACGATGCAGCCCTCGGCATCGATGATCCGGTCGGCGGGTGAGCGGGGGAGATCGTGCCCGATCGCGGCGATCTTGCCATCGCGGATCGCGACATCGGCAACCGAGTCGAAACCGGAGGCGGGGTCGATAACGCGTCCGCGGGCGAGCAGGAGGGATTGCATGCGTGGGCAGGATAGTGAAGGGGACGGGCCAGTGGGCAGTGGGGGGTGGGCAGTAGGGGGGGAAGGAGGATGGTTTTCGAACGCGGTTTTGGTCTGTGCTTTGAACCGCCAGAGGCTTGGCGCTACGATCGGCCCACACACGGGGTGTAGCGCAGCTTGGTTAGCGCGTTTGACTGGGGGTCAAAAGGTCGGCGGTTCGAATCCGCCCACCCCGATTATGTAGATTGGGCACCCGCGAGCCCACGGCTCGCGGGTGTTACTGTTTTTGGCCTCACCTTGGCTCCGGCGTCCATTTCGCCAATGTCGCGTACGCCTCGGTGTTGTCCATCGGTCCGTGCGTGCAGTTGGTGTGCTGATGGCGCCGAATGCTCTCCTTGAGCTTCGCGGGGTCAAGGCTGTATTTCTCCACGACCTTCTTGAACAGGTTTTCGCCCCTCGTGTTGCCCGGATCGCCGCTGAGCGTGACCAGCTCGGGGCGCTGGTGGAGATGTTGAAGTCGATCCTCAGCGCGTTCGAGAGGACATCCGCAAGGATGCCCCGCAGCGCGATGTTCCCCGGGCAGTCCCCAGCGGCCGCGGGCGCATCGGGTTTGGGCTGTGCCTGGCCCTCGGGTTTGGCCGCGAGTGCTTCAACATCGACGAAGATCGATTCTCCCGGCGGGAGGAGCTTGGCGATGTACGCGATCCGATTCGGGATCATCTCCCTGATCCGCGTGCCCTCTTCGGCGGGGATGCGCTCGGGGTGGTGAAGGAGCGTGTACGCGAACAGGGCTGATTCGGCCAAGTCCTCGTTCTGCGGCTTCCGTTCCCCGTACTTGGTGATGAAGACACCATCCTTGGCCGGGCCGCGGCCCATTCCGGAGAGCGGGCGTGCTCGCCATCCCACGAGGCATGTACCGATTCGTGGAAGATCGTCTCTTCCAGGTCGTGCGTTCCGATGCGCTTGGTCGCGTTGTCGGAGTACACGATGATCAGGCCGTGATCGCTGAACGCCGTCGTGTTCTCACCGCCCATGTGCACGACCAGGCTGTTGTCGATGCCCTTGCGGAGGGGCGTGGGGAGCTTGCCCAGGGGGTGCATGTAACGCATCGTCTCGGTCCGAGCGGCCTCCGGCGTGCCGAACGCCACATCGATGACGATGACCACGCGTGTCTGATCTCTGAAGTGTGGATCGAACACGAAAGCCGTTTTCATCAGTTCGGGAGTATCCGGGCGCTGTCCGCCATCTCCCGCACCTGCTCCCCGACACAGTCGAGTTTCTCAAAGAGCGATGGATCGGACTCGATGATGAAGTCGAATTCTGTGCCGACGACGGAACTCGCGTAGGGCTGGGCGCTCGCCGGGGCGACCCAGGCCGATGTCGCGATGCCGGCGGAAGTGATCGCGGCACACCAACCGAACCTGCTTCGTGCGTGAGCTTGCGTGTTCATCTTGGATGCTCCCGTATGCCCTGCTCACAGGATACCCGATTGATACCCGTCCTGAGAAGCCAAATAGCGGCACCACCGGCTCATCACTGGGGGCTCATCACGCACTGAAAAACCTCATCGAGCGGCTTGCCGAAGACCTGCGCAATCCGGAAGGCGACTTCCAGCGATGGGAAGTACTTCCCACCCTCGATCGCGTTCACGGTCTGGCGGCTGACGCCGATGCGTTCGGCGAGATCCTGTTGCGTCATCTCGCGGTGGTTGAAGCGCAGGACTCGGATCTGATTCGCAATGACGACCTTGGGGGGGGGCATGCTCACACCCCCCGGCGGTAGTAAACGATCCGGAGAGTGAACGCCATCACCTCCGAAAGGAACAGCGTGAGCAGCAGCAGGTGGGCGATCCAGACGTTCTCGATCCCGAAGATCATCGCCGTGACCGCCGTGAGCACACCGACCCCCAACAGCCACGACGAGTAGCTTTCGGCCTTCCACTCGATGAGTCGATCCCGTTCATCCCGGCCTTCGGCCTTTCCTGAGAGGACGGCGATCAGGTGCCCGGCGATCAGCAGGATCACCATGACGACGATGGAGACGATGAACAGCGGCACATACGCGGGCAGGGCAGTGATGCCCGACCAGAGCATCACGCCGGCGACCGCGAAATAGGCTCCGAGCGCGAGCACGGTGCAGGTGAGCTGGACCCAGACGCTTTTTTCTTCGAACGAGGCGCCCATCGAGGATCTCCATTGATGTTCGGTGATGGCGTGAAAAATTGACACAACGTACAGTTTACTTGACATCCAAGGTCGAGTCAATGTTTCTTGACACGGAATTCTGGAGATCACAGTCTGCGAACCTGGAGCAGGGAGGATCGGGTCGCGGGGTCGCGGGGGCGGTGGGGATCAGGCTCGGCGACGACTGCTGAAGGCAAGGCCTGCCAGCCCCAGCACTCCGATCGCGGAGGGTGCCGGGACATCCTCGTACGAGAGGTCATCCCAGCCGATCCCGTTGCCGCCGTAGGAATTGTCGATGAACCCGCTGCCGCCGGGGCCGCGGATTTCCAGGCGGGTGACGTTGCTGAAGGCGCTCAGATCGATGAACTGGTTGCCGTACCCGTAGGTGTTGGGGGTGCTCGCCAGGCCGATCAGGTTCTGCGTGCCCAGAAGGGTTGCGCCGTTGTAGAAGTAGAAGGTCGCCACCGTGCCGAACTCATTGGCCTCGATCGCCCATATGGAAAGGCCTGAGACAGGGGTTGCAAAGTCGATGTAGACGTTGTTGATGCAGTCGATCTCTCCGCCGATCGGGGCGGTGCAGATGAAGTTGGGGTACGAAACCGGCGTGCCTCCCGCGGTGTAGATGCCCTCACCGGGGTCCGATGAGAACGTGAGCCCCGCGTACTGGTTGGTCACATGAACGCTGGTGCCAAGATCGTCGAAGTTGATGAGGGTCGCCGCGGCGGACCCGGCGATGAGCGACAGCGTCATGGCGGCCATGACGGCGGACCGACGTGCATCGATGTTCATGTCATCTCTCCTTCTATCTGCCCGTCTGCAAGCCACGCGATGGCGGTGCCACGCGAGGAGGCCCCTCGCTTCGCGGAAAGAAGGCGGGCCATCTCTCAGAATACCCGGCTTCCCCCGGGGTTCAATGGCAGAGTCGGCAAACTATCCATCGGTGGAGGGTTTGTCGGTGGTTCAGCAGCCAGTCCGAGAATCAAAACGGCTTGCGAGCAAGCCTGCGTGGCTGTTCAAGGGCGGGTGGCTGCCTTCCTGTCCTTGATCGCAACGCTCTGCCGGCGGCCATCGGACATGACCACCAACAGGTCAGAGCGGGCGTACCGATCCTCGATCACGACCGCACCATCCTTGGACTGGGCCGTGCAACCATCGATGCCAAAGGCCTGCCGGCGATCCAGGTCGATGTAGACATCTCCGTACTTGTCACGGACCTTGGCGGCGGCCTCGAGGGCAGCCCCATTTCCCCAGGTGAAGATGGTGAAGGGGCCGATCGCGTTGGGTCCGGGGCCGCCGTGGGCGATGTTCTCCATCATGAAGCCGTAGCTCTCGGGGCCGAAGAAGGGATGCTTCTTCTCGTAGGCTTCTCGGGGTAATCGATCGCCCGCTGCGCGGCTTGGCGATAGTTCTTCTGATCCGGGAAGCGTGCCGTGAGTTCAAGCATGAGCGTTGCGGGGCCTGGGGCTACCTCTCCAAGAACGACGATGTCCCGCGATTGATCGAGGGCATCAGGCGTGCCGGCCGGGGCGAGATGGCACTGAGCAAGGAAGTAGAGGCCGTCTGGCGGAGCGAGGTCTCGCGCCTGCCGCCCACCTGACGCCCGCCACCCCTCGAAATGTCGCGTAACCTCATGTCCTGCATGAAGGGCATCAGGTCGATCCTCTGTTCGGCCGCGGCGATCCTCGCGGCAGGCACCATCCCGGCCGGATGCGGGGATGACTCCGCCAAGGGTCCGCCCCCGATTGAACTCGGGCAGGATCCGTGCGCACAGTGCGACATGACGATCGCCGAAGATCGCCATAGCGCGGCCGCAATCATCCGGCGCGATGGCAAGCCCACGCGCATCGCCTTCGACGACATCGGCTGCTTGCTGGACCACATGCGGGAGCATCCCGAGGTCGAGTTCACCGATCTTTACGTGCGCAGCGCCGACACAGGCGCCTGGCTCCCCGCCCCAGAAGCCTCGTACATCATGAGTCCGCAGATCCCGACGCCCATGGCCTCGGGGATCGCCGCCTACGCAGACCGCGAGCGGGCGGGAGCTGCGGGCTCTCAATCTGGTGTGAATGTGGTCACGACCTGGACCGAATTGCTTCCCGCGCGCCGGAAGCACATGCAGGATCTGTATGGCTCTCCCCCTGCGACTACCGGCCCCGAGTCCCCGAGCCGGCCCGATTCCAGCTCTCGATGATGCCGTTGGCCGCCCCGCGAGGATTGGGCAGCCCGCGCAGGTCGGCGACCACCGGGCCTGGATACTGCAGCACGCCCAACGCGGCGATGTACTCAACGACATCCAGCCGCCCGTTGCGTGCGCCAGCGGGGATCCTGCCGCCCGTGCCCCAGTCGCACAAGCGGGCCTGGAGAGGCGCAGCCCGCATCCCCGTCATCAGATCAAAGACATCACCACCCGCGGCAAGCACCATCGCCGGATCAAACCCAATACCGACGATGCCGCCCTCGTTCACCGTTCGCGGCGGCCGGCTGTGGTCGGCGAGCCTTACGCCGTGTCGAGCCCCCGCCGATTCGATCTGCGCCAGCACATCCGCCGGCAGATCCGGGGGCAGTTCAACGGCGAGCAACGGGCCGGCCGGACCGGCAAGCGTCCGAAGGTCCGCCGCCAGTTCGATTCCCGAGCCGATCGCCGCCACCGCGCGATCGATGTTGCCGGGCTCGCTGAAATGCCGTGGAGGAATGAACAGATCGATGCCGCTGAGCCCAAGCTCCATGCGGCCAAGGGTCGCGGCGATGTCCTGACGTGCGGAGCGGTCGAGTTCCCGAGCGCGCCAGCCGGCGGCGGTCCCATCAAGCTGGATCCATCGGACACCCAGATGCCCAAGCGCGGCGGTCCATGCCAATGCTTCGCGCGGATCCTCGGCCGATGATGCGATGCCCGACAACGAAACCGATATCGGGATCGGAACGGCGGCGGGGGAGCCTGGCATCGAGACGGAGGGCCGATCGGGCATGTGTGGTTGTAGCCCCGCACGACGCCCACGGAGCGGCTCGCGGCCGGATACCGTTGGGCTTGGCCAAGGAAGTAGGAGATCTCCCGTTCTCGTTGCCGCAGGTGTCCCCTCCGGCCCGCCAGCGAGCTGCCCGGCTTGCCGAAGCGCTCGCCCAGCACTACCCCGATGCCCACTGCGAGCTTGACTACCGCACCCCGCACGAGCTGCTGGTGGCGACCATCCTGTCGGCCCAGGCGACCGATGCCGGGGTGAACAAGGCGACCCCGGCGCTGTTTGCGCGGTTCCCTACGCCCGCCGACTATGCGGCAAGCGAACCCGCGCAGATCGAATCGCTCATCAAGTCGATCGGTCTCTTCCGCAACAAGGCCCGCTCCGTGCGTGAATCGATGAAGGAGATCGCCGGCCGCTTCGGGGGGCAGGTGCCGCGCACGATGGAGGAACTCCTCTCGCTCCGCGGGGTCGCCCGCAAGACCGCCAACGTCGTGCTCGGCAACGCCTACGGCATCAACGTGGGGTTCGTGGTTGATACGCACATCCAGCGGCTCGCCAAGCGTTTCGGGCTGGTTCCGCACGATGCCAAGGTGCCCGAGGTCGAGCGGCGGCTGATGGCGACCTTTCCTCGGGAGCAGTGGTGCGTGCTCTCGCACCGGCTGATCTGGCATGGCCGACGGGCGTGCAAGGCGCGGGGATGCGACTGCGCAGCGCACCCGATTTGCGCACAATTCGGCCCATGCGGCCCCGAGGGTGCGAAGGGTGCGAGCTGCGAGGGTTGCCTGAAGCCCGCTCCGGCGACCAAGGCCAAGTCAGGTCTATCCACGCCGGCTAAGAAAGTCGTGGGATCGAAGCGAGCCCTGGACCCCGGTAAGAAACCTCCCCGAAATCGGTTGGCATCCGTGCTTCGATCGAGTAGCTTACAAAGTGGGATCGCACGTGCAGGCCGCAAGCGTGGCTGATCCAATGTTGCAGTTCGGTTATCGGCCGGTTCACCCATCGATCGTGGGTCTGCGAGGAATTCGCCAATGAAGCGCTCGAACGCTGGCTGTCTGGCACTTGCCGGTACGTTGTCGATTGTCGGGCTGTTTGCCGGAATGGCATTCGGCCGTGACCTTCCCTGGCAGGGCACCCTGCTGCACAAGGGCGATGCGGCGGTTCCCCCTGGATTTACTTCGCTCATCCGGGATGAGGTCGCGGCCCAGGACATGATGCAGGCCGGCGAGGCCACGCTGCTCGGGCTGCCGCTGGATGCCGACACGCTTGTCGATGCGGTGCTGACCCGGATCGAGGTCTACGCACCCGGGGCCCAGATCATCGCCGCCGACGAGCACGGAGACCACGCGATTCCCGCCCCGCAGGTTGCCAACTTCCATGGCACGATCGCGGGCTACGAGGGCTCGACGATATTCCTGAGCGTCTCCCCGTGGTGGATCTACGGCCATGCCGACATCGATGGCCACTCGTACATCATCTCGACCGGACCGGCGACCGACCCCCGGGCACCGGTGATCTTCAATCCTGAGAACATCTCGGCCGACGACCTGGCGATCGTGATTCCCCAGTGCCAGACCGACACGACCGCGATGCTCAAGGAAGCGGCCCGCCGCAAGCCGGGCTCAACGGACACGCGGGACAGCCCATGCCGGGTTGCCAAGATCGCCTTCGATTCCGACTACGAGCTCTATCAGAGGTTCGGCAACGACGCCGCCAAGGCGACCGCGTACATCGCGCTGGTTGGCGCGGCGATGAACGACATCTACTCCCGGGACGTCAACACGCACATCGTGATCTCCTACTCCCGCGTGTGGACCACCGTCAACGATCCATGGACGAAGACCAACACCGGTGACCAGCTCACCGAGTTCCGGGCGTACTGGCTCAGCCACATGTTCCAGGTCTCACGCAACCTGGCGCACTTCCTCTCCCCGCGCGGGCTGGGCGGGGGTGTGGCGTGGCTGAGCGTCGTCTGCAACAGCCAGTGGGGGTACGCTGTTTCGGCCAACCTTGCCGGCTCCTTTCCGTATCCGCTCGAGGACAACCGCGGCGTCAACTGGGACCCCTTCGTGGTCGCTCACGAGCTGGGCCACAACTTCGGCAGCCCGCACACGCACGACTACAACCCCCCCGTCGACACCTGCGGCCTGGGCCAGTGCGCAGGCTACCTCGGCAACGGGACCATCATGTCCTACTGCCACCAGTGCTTCAACGGGGTCGCCAACATCAAGCTCAAGTTCGGGGATGTGGTTTCCAACCGCATCCTGCAATACTTGACGGATGAGGCGATCTGCGAGCTCGGGGATCTTCCCAAGTTCAGCAAGCAGCCTGCGAGCGTGACGGTCCCGCTGGGAGGGACCGCCAAGTTCACCCCCGCGGCCAGCGGCCCCGGGCTGCTCTCGTTCCAGTGGCTGCACGACAACGTCCCGGTCCCCGGTGCGACCGCGCTGTCACTGACCATCAACAACGTGACGCCCGCCGATGCCGGCAACTATGTGCTGCAGGTATCCAACGTATGCAACACCGTCTTCAGCAACCCGGCGACCCTGACCGTGCAATGCCCCTCGGACTTCGACCAGTCCGGATTCGTCGACATCGAGGACTTCAACGCCTTCGTGGGGGCGTTCATCGCCGGGCTGCTCTCGGCGGACTTTGACGACTCCGGGTTCGTCGACACCGAAGACTACGATGCCTTCATCGTGGCGTTCGAGTCCGGGTGCTGAGACGAAGGCACTGGGCATCAGGCATCGGCGAATACAATGCAAACCATGCCCGGTCATGCGACCGGGCATGGTTTTTTTCGTGCCGAAACCGAACCTGAAAGGATCAGCCGTTCTTGCGGGCGAACTCACGCATGAAGTCCGCCAGAGCCTTGCAGCCATCCTCGGGCATCGCGTTGTACATGCTCGCCCGCATGCCGCCCGTCGAGCGGTGGCCCTTGAGGCCATCCATGCCCTCCGCGCCCGCCTCCTTGCAGAACCGGTCGTCCAGTTCGGGAGTGGGGCACTTGAACGTCAGGTTCATGAGGCTGCGCGAGTTCTTCTCAGCGTGGCCCTTGTAGAAGGCTGTCGAATCCAGGGCGGCATAGATGTGCCCGGCCTTGCGGATGTTGCGCTCGTGGAGGACATCCAGGCAGTGCCGGCCATCCTGAGCCTGAGCCAGGATCCACTTGAAGACCAGCCCGCAGATGTAGATCGCGAACACCGGCGGGGTGTTGGGGCGGCTCTCATCCTTGGCAAACGTGTCGTACTGCAGCATCCAGGGCAGCTCGCGCGGCTTGCGCTTGAGCAGGTCATCCCGGATCACTATGACGGTCGTGCCCGCAGCGCCCAGGTTCTTCTGCGCCCCGGCGTACACCAGGCCGTACTTGGTGAAATCCACCGGCCGCGAGTAGATGTCGCTGGACATATCGCAGACCAGCGGCACGCCGGCCGGCGCCTTGGGATCGCGCTGCTGCCAGGTGTTCTTCCCCGAGGCGTCGATCTCGTGCCACTCGGTCCCGTAGATCGTGTTGTTCGAGCAGAAGTGGATGTACGCGGGGTTCCCCGAGTACTTGATCTGCGAATCGGTCGGGATGTACGAGTGGTTCTTGTCCTTGCTGGTCCCCGCCTCGTGCAGCGCGCCGTAGATCTTGGCGTGCTCGAGTGCCTTCTCGGCCCAGTAGCCAGTCGTGATGTAGTCCGCCGCCTGGTCCTGGGACTTGAGGTTCGCCGGGACCATGAAGTTCTGCGAGGTCGCCCCACCCGTCAGGAACAGGATCTGGTAGTTCGCGGGCAGGTTCGAGATCTTTCGGAAGTCGCTGAAGGCCTCGGCAAGCACCTTGTCGAAGTTCTTGCCGCGATGGCTGTGCTCGAGGATGCCGATGCCCGATCCGGCGATGTTCAGGACATCCTGCTGGATCTGCTGGAGCACTTCCTCAGGCAGGCAGCCGGGTCCGGCGGAGAAGTTGAAGATCCGACCGGAGGCGGTCTTGGCGACGGAGGGCTTGATGCTCGGGGCGGAGGGGGCGGTGGTCATGGGAGATCATAGGAAATGGGGCAAAGGGGGCAAGTGGGGCACAGACGGCAAACTTCAGGTCGGGGGCGTGTGAAAGCACCGGGCGGCATACCGAGGGTTGACGCATGTGCCCCATGTGCCGCTTTGCCCCATTTGGTCTTACCCGATCGCCGCCGCGTTCACGCAATTCTCCGCCCGCCCGCTCTCCTTGAACACCCTCACGATCCGAACCGTCTCATCCGCGACCGCATTCTGCGCCTGGTCCGTGCTCGCCCCGCAGTGGTGCGTCAGCACCCGCACGACCCCACCATCCCCCTGAGCCAGCTTGGCCTTCCACGGTCCGGCAGCTTCCGCGGGTGTGCCCTCGTACACATCCACCCCGTACCGAAGGCCCTTGCTCTGCGCGAACTCCAGCAGGGCATCCTCATCCAGCACGCTGCCGCGCGAGGTGTTGATCAGGTACGACCCCGGCTTCATACGCGACAGGAACTCCCGACCGATCAACTGACGCGTGTCCGGCGCTGCCGGCAGATGGATCGACACCGCATCGCACCGGCTCGCCATCGCCCACAAGGACGGTGTATCCGTTCCCGCCCACTCCGCGCCCAGGTCCCAGGCGTGCTCCTTGGTGATCGATCGCGACCAGGCGAGCACGTGCATCTCAAACGCCAGCGCCCGCTTGAGCACCGCCCGCCCGATCGCCCCCGCGCCCACGATCCCAAGCGTCATGCCCTTGAGACCGCGCGCCTTGGCGAACTCCTTCTTGTTCCACTGTCCACCCAACAGCGCTGAGGTCTGCTCGCAGACCCGCCGGTCCAGCGACAGCAGCAGGGCCATCGTCAGTTCCGCAACGGCGATCGCGTTCATCCCCGGGCAGTTGCACACCGGCACACCCGCCGCCGATGCCGTCGGTACATCGATGTTGTCGTAGCCGGCGCCCGCCCGGATGATCAGCTTCAGGCCCTTGGCGGCCCGGATCGCCTCCGGCTTGACCTTGCTCGACCGCACGATCAGGACCGTCGGGTTGACACGCTCCATTACCGGCGCCAGCCCGCTCGCCCCGGCCTCGGGCTCGGAGATGACATCGCAGCCGATGGACTTGAGGGCCTCGATCCCGGGTTTCTCAAACTTGTCGGCGATCAGAATTTTCACCGGCGATGCTCCCGTCGAACCCCCTGTGCGTGGGGGTGAGGATGATTCAGGAATATCGGTTCGTTCGCCCCCTCCCGAGCACACACCATCGGTCGAAGGTCAGTGAGGGAACAAACGCGGGGAGTGGGCACTATACCTGCAGCCTTCGAGCAACGGAACAACGGTCTGCCGTTCCCCGTTCCCCAGTTTTCAATTTCGGCTCGAACCGGCGGTCGATTTGTTCGAAATCACCGCGTTATCCATGACGTACAGACCCACCAGCCAGTCCCCCGTCAGGTATGGCTTGACCTCGAACTTGCCCGTCACCGTCCCCTGGGTCGCGTATCGATTCTCACCCTCGACCGGATCCTTGAGCCGCACCTCGATGGCATCGAAGGGCGTCGGCGGCACCCCGATGCAGCACCCATCCCACTGGTTGAGCATCGAGAGCAGCTCGCGCGGCTTGTCGACATACATCGGGAAGGCGATGTACCCGCTGACCGTGACAATCTTGCCATCCAGCATCGTCACCCGCTCGGGCAGGCGCTTCTTGCCATCGCGCGGGCTGTAGATCTCGCTCGCCGAGATCAGGTGGTCCCACGTCACCTCGTAGGGCTTCTCGATGGTCCCCTCACCCTTCACGATGAACCTGTCGTCGACTTTCAGCGTGCCGTTATCGAGCTTCTCGAACTTGGCGGGGATCGGGCCGGTCTCTTCGGCGGGCTTGTCTGCGGCAGGCGGAGTCGCGGCGGCAGGTGCGGCGGGTGTAGTGGTGGGGGTTGAGGTGGGGGTTGAGGTGGGGGTTGAGGAGGCGGGCGGCTCAACGACAGTGACAACCGCGGGTTCCGCAGAGACTGGCTCCTTCTTCTCCGTTGTTGTCTCTGCTTGATCAGCCGGCTTGGGAGCCGGCTCCGATTCGGATGTCTTCGGCGCCTCCTGCTGACTGGGCGTTTCTTCGTTCGCGGCGGGCTGGGCGTCTGTTGCAGGAGGCAGTGTTGCAACGGCCGGCGCTGCGGGCGGCTTCTCTTCTTCCTGTGCCTTCACGGGTGCTGCGGCATCGCTTCCCATGGGCGATGCGGTCGCTTCGGAATGCGGTGTCGTGGTTGCCGGCTGCGACTGAGCGTTCGCTTCCGGGCTCGGCTGTTCGACTGCCGCAGGCTTCTCGGGCGATGGCGTGCTCGCGGGCGAATCGGGAGCAGAGGCGCCTTCGTTCGCTCCGGGGCTGCTCTTTGACTGGTTCGCGCGATCGAGCGCTGCCTGTGCTTGCTCGCGCTGCCGCTCGGCCTCCGCGCGCATCGCCTCCGCACGGGCTCGCTCGGTCCGGGCGCGATTGGCGGATACCAGCGATGTCGCGCCGGCGCCCACCACCAGCAGCGCCACGATAAGCCAGAACACGCGCATCAAACGCTCCTTGCCATCCGCCCCATACAACCCCGACCAGCCGCCCCCACACCAAGATCAGCCCAGGGGCTTCAGATTCTTCGCCACCGCCGTCCGGTAGGCCATCACCGCCGGAATCAACCCCGCCGCGGCCGCCAGCGCGATCGCCGCTACCACCACCATCAGGGCCGCCTGAAGCGGCATCGTGGCATCGATCGCCAGCCCCAGCCGCTCCTTCATGATCCCCGCCACCACACGGGCACCGACCAGGCTTACCAGAACCCCCAGGATCGCCCCGGCGATCCCCAGAACCGCCGATTCCGTCACGATCAACCCGAATACCCGGCCCTGGCTGCACCCCATCACCCGCAGGATCGCGATCTGTCGGCGGCGCTGCTCCATCGAGTTGTAGAGGGCGAGCATGATGCCGATGCCGCTGGAGATCATTACGACGATCGCCATCCCCACGAAGATGCGGTCGATGTTGCCCACGATGGTGAACAGCTTGTCGATTTCCTGCCGCGGCGCAGCGACCGTGATCGTGGTGTCGCGACGCAGCTGGTCAAAGACCTGCGGCAGGTTCGCCGGCGTGTCCGACCCCGCGCGTGTCACCAGCCGGCCGTACATCCCCGTGATCTTGCGGTCCTCCTCGGTGAGGTCCGCGGCCGTGATCAAGGGCTGATCGCCGTGCTCATGGTCATCGTGGGCATGTTCGTGCTCTTCACCCTCGGCGTGTTCTTCGTGCTCGGCGTGCGCTTCGCGCTCGCGTCGATCGTGAGCATGGATGAGCCAGGTGCTCTCGAGATTCGTGAACATCGCACGGTCGTGGCTGCCGCCCGTGGGCCGAAGGATCCCCACGATGTGGTACTCGAACTCCCCGTGCTCGTGGGCGGCGCCGGCGTTCCCGGATCCATCACCGTCCCCTGCCTGGCCGATCCCGTGCGTGAGATGAATGTGGTCCCCGACCTTGAGCCCGGTGCTCCGCGCTGCCGCAGACCCCAATACAACTTCGAACGACTTATCGAAGAACCTGCCCTCGGTCAGCTCCCATGCCTCCCCGGGATTGGGCCGGAACTTGGTGAAAAACTCCGGCGTGGTCGCCATGACCGGAGTCGATCCGCGATAGCTGTCGCCCTGCTGCGTCGGGATGAAATAGTCCCACGGCGCTGACTTGGCGAGCTGCTCGTACTTGCTCCAGGTAATGGGCCTCCGAGGCGGGTTGGCGTAAAAGACGCCGTTCAGGATGCTCACCAAGGGGGATGCATCCGCGCTGACCAGCATGTGCATGTCGCCCGAGCCGCGCGAGAAGGCCTTCTGCCCCGATTCACGCATCACCAGCAGCACCAGCAGCAGGCCGACGGCCACCGCGACCGTGATCGAGGTCGTCAGCGTCGAAAACAGCCGCGATGTCAAGGATCGCCGGATGATCGTCCAGTCGGTGAGAGCCATGGTCCGGATTGTACGCGATCCGCCCGCGAGCTATCGCAGCCCCAGCGCCTGCAGCAACCACGCCTTGAGGGCGGACTCGGGCTTGGCCTGCTTGATCTCAGGGGCGTGGTTTCCGGCCTTGGCGGCCTTGGCGAACGGCACCCGCAGCGATGCCAGGGCTGTGACATCCTGATCGGTCAGCGGCGTTGCCTCCTCCGGCGCCCACGCGCGCGGGATCTGTATGAAGCACACGATCCCGACCAGCACCACAGCGCCCTAGCGAGCAATTCTCTTCCACGACACGGGGCCGGCGGGTATCAGGCGATCGGTGTTGATCCCGCGCACCTGCATCCACCACATCAGGGCGCGCCATTTCTCGGTCAGCCAGTCGCTTGCCGTCTCGAAGTACTCGCGCAACCGCCCCGAGCCCAGACCCCCGGACATCGACCTGGCCCGCCAACGCCAGCCGATCTCCCCGCCGACGCGATCAAGCCATCGGCCCATGCTTCCCAGGAGCTCTTCGAATGAGATTCCCATTCTCCCTCTGCGCCAGGCTCAAAACCCTATACCCAGACCGATCTACCCGGACCGAATACTGCCACGATGTCCTTCATACATGCCCACGGCTCCACGGGCATCGCCAGGCCGATCATGCCGCCTACCCACCTCATCGGCGTTCGGGAGCGATCTATTCCCTATTCAATCGGCTGACGTGGTTGCGGGTTGCACGATCGGTCGCCCGTCCAGAATCCTGAATTCAGCGGCTTGGCGACGTTCGGCGATGCAAGAATGCTCATCCGGCCGAAGACTGTTCCGCCTCCTCGATGAGCAATACCCCCGCACCAGCGCCCTTCCTCATCCCTCTCCCCCGCGGCATGTTCGCCGGCGGCGTCATCACCTGGGCCGTCCGCACCGCCGCCGCCCTCGCCCAGCGCGGCAGGGATGTCTGCCTCTTGTCCCATCGCGAGGATCCAGGTGTCCAGCGGCTGCACCCGCAGCTTCCCCCCAATGCCGCGATCATCGATCTGACGCACCTGCCACCCGTCGAGGGCTGCAACGGGAATCTGGCGCCCTACATCCCCATTTACCGGGATGCGATCCGAATGCTCGTCGGCCGCACCCGCCGACCCGCCGTGCTCGCCCCCACGCTCCTGGGAGACTGCTTCGGGATTGCCGCCGCCCTTTCCATGGTCGATCCCGAGTGCATCCGCATCGTCGGCTGGCAGCACTCGCCCATCCCCTACGACGGCGCGGTGCTCGCGCGCTACGAGCCGGCGATCTCCCTGTTCGTGCCCGTGAGCGAGCAGATCGCCGCCAGCCTCCGCACCGGCATCCCGTACCGCGCTGCGGACATCCGCACCATCCATCACGGGATCGCCGCCCCCAAAGTCGTTCCCGCCCGACCGGAATTGACCGGCCGACCGCTGCGGCTCATCTACGCCGGACGCATGGAGAACGACCTCAAGCGCGTGATGTCGCTCTTGTCGATCTCCGATGCGCTCGCCGCCGGGAAGATCGATCACCGCCTCACCCTCATCGGCGATGGCCCCGCAAGCGCAGAGATCGATGCCGGGATCCGCTCATCAGATCGCGAGGGCCGCATCCGCCGGCTCGAGCCGCTGCGCCCCGAGGATGTCCAGCGCATGTTGATGGAGCACGATGTCTTCGTGCTTCCCTCGCGCATCGAGGGCCTGAGCATGTCCGTCCTGGAGGCGATGGCGCAGGGATGCGTGCCCGTGATTACGCGCACCCCCTCGGGCGCTGGCACGCTTGTCGAGCACGGCGTGTCTGGAATGCTGGTTGATGTTGACGAGCAACCGACCAAACCTCAGCTCGCAAACCAGTTCGCCTCTGCGATCTGTTCGGCGATCGACTTCGGAATCCCCAAGCTGAGCGCTGCCGCACACGCCCGCGTGCGAGACCGCTTCTCGATGGATGAGTACACCTCCGCGGTCGAGCGCATCATCGAGGATGCCGCGGCGATGCCCCCGCGCCCCTGGCCCGCGGATCGCACGCCCGCCTTCACCAGCGCCGGCGCCCGCCTGGCAGGCTCGGGCGCGGTCCCCGCTGATGGAGCAGCCCGGCTCGCCGCCCTGCTCGCCACCCTCGCCGGCAAGTCGATCATCATCCATGGCACCGGTCGCCACACCATCGAGCTGGCCTCCACCCTTGCGAACTCTCCAGCCCGCATCGTCGCCTTTACCGATGACGACCCGAAGCGCCACGGCTTAATGCTCTGGAACTGGCCGATCATTCCTCCCACCGGCGCCGGCAGGACGGGCGCGAGTGATGTCGTGATCAGCTCATGGATGAACCAGGATGTGATCTGGGATCGGCGCTCGGTCTACGACGAGCAGGGGATGGTGGTGCATCGGCTGTACGTGTGACAACGGGCAAGCGTCCCGTCACTTCGTAATTCCGTGCATCGCCGCCGAGCCCTTGACATCGATGTGTCCGACGGCCCCGCCGCCGTGGTTTGATGATGACTGCTCCACAAAGAGGAGTTCATCGGGGGCTCGTTCGAGCGCCATCGAGACCGATCGCTGCGCATTGGTGCCCGGCCAGGCAGCCATCAGCTCCCAGGGCATGTAGACATACGAGATCCCGCCCGGATGCCGCTCCAGCCGGTCGGCAGCGCACCACATCGGCTCGGGTGCCTTGACGGGGCGTGGCGCCTGCGCCGGAATCGTAATCATCAGGCTCTGAGCGAGGGAGCCGTACGGCGCGTGGACCCAGGATGGGTATAGCTCGGCTACGGACTCGGCGTAGGGATACATCAGCTTGTAGTCCGTGCGATACAACTCGACCGCGGCGTGCAGCGAGCGAAGGTTCGCCAGGCACCGGACCTGCTTGCCCGCATCCTTCGCCCGGCCCAGGATCCCGATCGTAAGCGAGAGCAGAATCGCGATCACCGAAACGGTCACGAGCAGCTCGACAAGGGTGAAGGCTCGCGATCGGATGTTCACATGGCACCAGAGAGATTCTGTAACAGCTCGCGGGCGTTTCGACTGACGCGTTCCCGGGGGTCCGATGATGCATCCAGGAGCACTTCGAGCGTACCACGCACGACCGTCTGCTGGATGGCTGAACGCGCCCACTCACCCGCAGCACGGACGGCGTATACCGCCGCATCCCCGCCATCGCCCTCCCCGGTGAGAAGCACAAGCGCACGGAGCTCTTCGACATCTTCCGGCTCCGGTCCGCGATCCGCCGCCGCCGCCAGGTACGAACGGGCGGCGACCGTGACCTTGGCGAGCACGGGGTGGGAGAAATCGCGATGACGCTTGGCTTCGCACGCGGTACAGCCGCGAGCGGCGGAAGCACCGTGTTCCATCCCGTGCGGCGGATCGGCGAAAGAACCCGACCCCCGCACCGACCGATCCAGCTCCGCCGTGCGGCCTTCCATTCCGCGTGAGCTGCGCACCCATGTCCATGCGAGCGAGCAGGCCGCGATAACGCCCGCTCCGAGGATCACGCATTGCCAGGGTGCGCACCGATATTGATCATGCACAGCCGATCCCTCCGATCCGCCGCGAACGCCTACCCCGGGCGTCGACCAAGCGCCCATGCCAACGCCTCAGCGAGCCCGGCCGCCGGAGCTCAGTAACCGCGATTGGCCTGTCTGAGCGACCGCAGCCTGACCGCCTCTGGCGAGTTCTGATCCTGCACGAACCTGCGGCATACGGCGGCGATCAGCGGCTCATCATCCTTGGTCATTGCCTCCAACTGCTTGCGGATCGCCGGCGAGTTCTCCATGTAGCCATGGATGGCCCCGCTCGCGGCCGTCAGCCGAATGGACCAGGACTGATGATGCATCAGCGTGACGAAACGCTCGTGGATTGCTCCCGCGGCCTCCAAGTCAACCGGCGCGCCGTGGTGGAACCTTGCTTCCATGGCGTGCAAAGGCGCTGAGGCGGTGGCCTCGCCCCATATGTAGGCATCTGAACCCGGAGAGGCCTGCTTCATTGCCGTGAGCCCGCGATCGAGAACCTCAAAGAGCTGTTCCGTTTCGCGCACCGACCAGCGATCAAGCTGCAGGAGTTGAGCATTGCACAGATGCTCCGCCTCCTTCACGGCTCGCGGAATCGCCCCCGGCCTGTCCACCGGCGGTACAAGCTGCTTGATCGCCGCCAGCGGCGCTCTCCACTCCGGCTCCCGACCGGCGCGCACCCACAGGACCACCGGAGTTGCAACACCAACGGCGAGCAGGAACGGAAGCAGTACCTTAAATGGCACGGCAGCGCGTCGATGACCAGCATGTATATTGGGATCCATGCGACTCTCCCGCAACGGATGCTAGTTCCATTCCCAGTACGAGTTACAGAACGCCTGGCAGTTGGCGAGTTGGTGCGCCGGAAGCGCCCATGTGTCAACAGCGGTCTGGCAACATGCAAGACACGCCGCCTTCGTAGTAACGGGCGGTGTCGCCCACGGCGAACAGTTGTTCCGACCATAGATCCAGCCCGGCGATGTGACCGGGTGCGGTGGATCAAGCGCCAATGCCACACCACCGGCGGATGCGAGCACGCATGTCATCGCAAGAAGTGCCTTCTTCATTGTGTCTCCCCAGAAACGCGATCCCACGAGAGGCGAGCACACGCTCGCACCCCATGGATGCAGACTAACATTTCTTCGTCCGTCCTGTCAACATGGAAGAGAATTTGAGATGAATTTGGTGCACTGTCTCCTCTTGAAAGCCCGCCTCCACGTGCGCACGCTAGTTTTGCAGCCTCCTACTGCTTCTGCCGACAACATAATGTCATCGCCTGCAAGCTGTATTCCCAGATATCCGCACGTTGGAAAGCCCATCCATGCTTGTGCCCGATCGACATGCGGCCGGCGAGCGTCTGAGCATGCGGTGCGTGATTGCAAACGCTTATTGGCACTAACGTTGTGAATCCAGGCAATCTGCGGTGCGGTCGCATCCGCAGCGAGTGCCCTGGGCGCGGCGATGCGGAATCAGGCCGGCATCTCGGGTGGGCGCAACGGGAACGACCGACCACGGCGGATCGTTCGCAATCTGTACACATGCTTCAGCGCTGAATCAGCCGCCGAGCTCGCGCTTGACATCATCCAGCACGCGCTGCTCGCTCGCCGAGACCCTCGACAGGAACCCGAAGACCCCCCCGGTCGCTTCGGCAACCTTCTTCGCGTACGCCATCAGGTCACCGCGGAAGGTGTCGAGCTCGGCCTTGGAGAGACTCTGACGGAGCTCACGCGCGAACATGCGCCACGCCGCCTTGCCATCCTGCGTGGGGCCATCGCTCAGCCACTGCCGCAGGCGGGCGATCGCCTCGCCCTGGGCCGGCATCCCCTGCTTGATCGCCGCGGCGACCACGGCCTCGGCCTCATCCTTCTCGACCTTGCCATCGGCCCATGCGATCTCGACCAGCGGGAAGAGCTTGAACGCGCCGAGCATCTCTCCCCGGACGCTCAGCTTGATGAGCCTGTCGAGCACTTCTTCGCTCTGGATACCGGCAGTCTTTCGCAGCTCCTCCCGGTCCCGATTGGCTTCGAAGACCTTGCGGAGCTTGTCGACCATCTCGGCATCCTTCTGCCGGAAATAGCCTTCCTCAAAGCTCTGACCGCGTTCGGCGAATGCATCTCTGCTCATGTCTACTCCGACTTTCTGGAGGTCAGCTCCAGGCGGTGCTGATCCGAGGTTCTACGTGCGGCGGCGAGCCTGCTCCCCGCCATCGACACGACATCGTAAGCAGGTGCTGCGCGTCTCGCGCCCCAACCTGCCGCTCGGTCCGTCACAGCGATTCTGCTACCTTGTGCCCATGTTCCCCCTTCCGGATCTGACCCGCCTTTCCCCCGCCCAAACCCGCTCCATCTCCGCCGAAAACCCTACCGGCGAGAAGTCCAAGGGCGCCCAGGCCAACCCCGGCGATCCGGGCACCACTCCCGCCGCGAACGACCTCGGCAAAGGCTGGAAAGTCCGACCCTGCCTCAAGGATCTCCAGCCCGGCCAGACCGTCACGCTCACCGATATCGCCGGCCCAGGCATCATCCAGCACATGTGGTTCACGGTCCTCACCGATGTCCACCGCTGCCTGGCGATCCGCATCTACTACGACGACCAGCCCCACGCCTCCGTCGAGTGTCCCCTGGGCGACTTCTTTGCCAACGGCCTCGATGGGCTCGCTCTCGTCAACTCCCAGCCGATCGCCGTCAACCCCAAGGGCGGCATGAACAGCTACTGGCCGATGCCCTTCAAGAAACGCTTCCGCATGACCATCACCAACGATGGCCCCAAGGCGATCAACGAGGTCTTCTACCAGATCACCTATTCCCTCGAACCCGTCCCCGACGATGTCGTGTACTTCCACGCCTCGTGGCGGAGATCGATGACGACACGTGAGCACCCCGAGCACACGATCATCGATGGCATCAAGGGTCGCGGGCACTACGTGGGCACATCGCTCGTCTGGGCCCAGCTCTCGACGTGGTGGTGGGGGGAAGGTGAGGTCAAGTTCTTCATCGATGGCGATCCGGATGACGGACCCACCATCTGCGGCACCGGCACCGAGGACTATTTCGGCGGCGCGTGGGGCTTCGTGATGGACCACGCGACCGACATGACGCCGACGACCTACTCCACGCCATTCCTCGGTTACACCCAGGCCGTCTACGGCTGCACGCCCCGCGAGCAGGCGAAGATCGGTCCCCGACCACCGCAGCATAACCTCTACCGCTGGCATATCCCCGACCCCATCCGATTCCAGCAGGATCTGCGCATCACGGTCCAGGCCCTGGGCTGGTGGATCCAGAGCAACACCTATCAGCCCCTCACCGACGACATCGCCAGCGTTGCCTACTGGTATCAGACCCTCCCCAGTCAACCCCTCTCCCCACTCGGACCGATGAACCAACGCTGGCCGCGATAGGCCCGCGCAGGGTCATGTTCCCCGGTCCGGGCCTACCCTTGTGTGTGCGGTCGGCGAGTTGCTTTGGGATGGTGTCTGGCCGCCCGCTTCTGGAGTTCCCCGCATGAAACGGTTGTCCGTGTCGGTCTGGTCGATGCTCCTCTGTTCCGGCCTGCTCGCCGGCATGGCCGTCTCTCAGCCGGCCGCCCCTCAACCCGTCCAGCCCACTCCAACAGAGCCCAAGACCGTACAACCCGGCCAGCCCCAGCCCGCGCCGCGACCCGGCCAGGTGAATCGCCAGCCCGCCAAGGTTGAGCCCCCCGCCGACATCTCCCCTGAAATGCGGGCGATGCTCCAGGCCGGCGCTCCCGATGAAAACCACAAGAAGCTCGAGGCTTTCGTGGGTTTCTGGGATGGCAACATGAAGATGTGGATGGAGCCCGGCATGGATCCAATGGAGAACAAGACATCCATCATCGGCCGCTGGGACAGCGGGATGGATGGCCGGTTCCTGGCGATGGATCATCGCGGAACCATGATGGGCATGCCCTTCCGCGGCAGCGCCACATGGGGTTACAACAAGGCCTCCAAGCGGTACGAATCCGTGTGGCGCGACAACTTCACCACCGGCATGATGTTCTCGACCGGCCAGATGTCCGCCGATGGCAAGGGCCTCACCCTCAGCGGCGAGTACGACGATCCGATGGGCTCGGGCAAGGTCAAGACCCGCGAGGTCTACACCTGGGACAACGCTGATTCATTCAAGTTCGAGTTCTATGAAACCCGCGCCGGGAGTGCGGAATCCAAGACCATCGAAGCGGTCTACACCCGTCGGATGTCGCAGGTTCGACCTGGCGGCGCTGGCAAGCCGGCGGGTGCGCCGCAGCCGGCGACGAAGGATGGCCAGAAGAAGTGATTCTCGAACCCGGTGATTGCACCGGGTCAAAAAGGCCGGTATCATTGAGTATCGAAATCCCGCGATGCTTCGGTGCCGAAGCATCTCCGGCTGGAAGTGGGAATCTGTTCGTACACACAGGTCTATTCAAGGAGTTTGGAATCATGAAGAAGATTGTTTGCCTCAGCGCTGTCGCCCTGCTCTGCCTCGCCGGTTGCTCGGGCGAAGAGAAATCGTCGAACATGAGCGTGATGTCCGAGGAGAAGGCCTGCACCGAAGCCAAGACGTGCTCGGAAGCCAAGACCTGCACCGAGGCCAAGGCCGAGGACAAGAGCAACATGAGCGTCATCAGCGAGAAGAAGGAATGCTCCACCGAGAAGAAGAGCTGCAGCGGCGAGGGCAAGGTGTGCCCCGTGACCGGCGCCAAGGTCGACTGAGTCGATCCCTTTAATCAGACCAACCTGAACGCGAGGCCCGCTCTTCGGCGGGCCTCGCTGTTTTTGAAAAGTGACGAAGTGCCCCGATGATCGCCACTCCGCCACTCCGTGACTTCGTGACTTCTCCACTACCTGCTCCCCTACACTCCCGCCCCATGCTCGACCTGCTCAACCAGATCGAACAATCCGCGCTCGCCGACCTCGCCTCCGTCGGGGATCCAGATGCCCTGGAAAAGTGGCGGATCTCCTACCTCGGCGGCTCCGGAAAGGTCAAGACTGCCTGGGCCGGCTTCAAGGATGTCCCCAAGGACCAGAAGGCCGCCGTCGGCGCACGCTTCAAGACCCTCAACGCCGCCCTCGATCAAGCGCTCGCCGCCAAGAAGACCCAGGTCGAGAGCGCTGCCCCCAAGACCACCGGCCCCGTCATCGACATGACCGAGCCCGCCCTCATCCGCAGCTGGGCCGTCGGTCGCCGCCACATCATCTCCCGCGTCCGGGATGAGCTCGTCGATGTGTTCGCCCGCATGGGCTTCGATGTCGCCGATGGCCCCGAGATCGAGGATGATGAGCACAACTTCATCAAACTCAACATCCCCGCCGACCACCCCGCCCGTGATCCGGCCGACAACTTCTACATCGACGATCCGCGCACGACCCCCAAGCCGCGCATGCTCCGCAGCCAGACCAGCACGGTGCAGATCCGTGTGATGGAGAAGGCGGTCGCTGGCGGCTGGGGGAAGAATCCGGCGAGCGATCAGCCCATCAAGGTCGTCTCACCCGGCCGCGTTTATCGCCCCGACACGGTCGATGCCACGCACTCGTTCATGTTCCACCAGATCGAGGGACTCTACATCGATCGCGGCGTCACGATGGCGGATCTGAAGACGACGCTGCTCTCCTTCGCCCGCGCCTACTTCGGCCCCGATGCCGAGGTTCGCCTGCGCCCCAGCTTCTTCCCCTTCACCGAGCCCAGCGCTGAGTTCGACATGAAGATCCGCCTCCGCCCCGACCAGCCCGTCCGCTGGATGGAATTGGGCGGCTGCGGCATGGTCGACCCCGCCGTCTTCGAGGCCTGCGGCATTGATCCGGAAACCTGGACCGGCTTTGCCTTCGGCTTCGGCATCGAGCGCTTGGCGATGGGCAAGTACGGGATCCCCGACATCCGCATGCTCTTCGAGAACGACCTGCGGTTTCTGCAGCAGCTGTGAACGGCTTTCGTCCTTTTGCCCCTTTTCAAGGGCCGCAGATCGCCTCGCGTGAATTCCGCTACATTGCCCTCATGGAGCACCCGCTTCCGCCCCCAACCTTCACCGACCCCGCCGACTTCGCTCGCCTCCGCGAAGCCCTCCTCAACGCCGACTACTCCACCAGCGGCATCGTCAGCGCGATGCGCATCAAGAACTTCGAGGCGATCCGGACCGCCGGCCGCCCCGTCATGCTCGACCGCACCTCCGCCGGTCGGCCCATCGATGCCTTCATCCGCCTCTTCCTCCTCCGCGTGCCCGTCGCACGTGACCAGATCACCAAGGCGATCGCCCCGCTCTCCTTCGACAGCGTTGCCGCCTCTCGCCTCATCGTCCCCGGCGAGAACGCCGGCGAATTCATCAGCGGCTTCGACATGCTCCCCTTCGAGGGCTTCATCCTTACCTTCGATCGTCCCCCACGCGAAGGCAACGAGCCCTACACCGATTACGTCATGGGTATCGGAGGCAGCACCACGAGCCTGGGCATGCAGATGGTTCGCCGCCGCTCCCGCGCCACCCTCGACCTGGGCTGCGGATGCGGCACCCTCGGTTTCCTGGCCACCAAGTTCAGCGATCGCGTCATCGGCGCCGATCGCAACCAGCGAGCGCTGGCGATCGCCCGCTTCAACGTCGCCCTCAACGCCGTCACCAACTACGACATCGTCGAAACCGACTTCTTCTCCGCCGTCCAGGGCCGAAAGTTCGACCTCATCGTCAGCAACCCGCCATTCGTGATCTCCCCCGGAAAGAAGTTCATCTACCGCGATGGCGGGATGCAGGGCGATGGCGTCACCGAGACCGTCGTTCGCGGCTGTTGCGAGCACCTCGCCGAAGGCGGCTTCGCGCACATCCTCTGCAACTGGGCACACATGAAGGACCAGCCCTGGGACCAGCGGCTCGCCGCCTGGGCACGTGGGGGCGACGGTCGCACTGGAAACAGTGGGGGGGCCGACATGCTCGTCCTCCGCACCATCACCCGGGATCCTGTCGAGTACGCGATGCAGTGGATCAGCGAGACCGAGCGCTACCTGGCCACCGAGCAGATGTGGACCCGACTCAACGAGTGGGTCGATGCGTACAAGGACCAGGGGATCGAAGCCGTCAGCGGAGGCCTCATCTCGCTCCACAAGTCCGGCGATCGCCCGGGCTGGTTCGATGCCGACACCAGCCCCGAGCAGGGCGCTGGCTACACCGGAGAGCACCTGGCCCAGATGTTCGCCGCCCGTGATTTCCTGCACGCGATCGGCGGCGAAGCCGGCCTGCCGCATCGCCGCCTCCGCTGCTCTCCGCAGCTTCGCCTCTCCCAGCACGTCCAGCTGACGCCCGAGGGCTGGCAACTGGTCGAGGCCGAGGCCCGCATCGACCCAGGCTACCCCTTCGGAGGCGTTCTCGAGCCCCTGGTGATGCAGTTCGTCCTGCGGATGGAAGGTCGCGAGACGGTCGCCGAGGCGATCAACGCGGTCGCCGCCGAGAACGGCAGGGATGTCGCGCAGATCGCTCCGCGAGCACTCCCGATCGTCGCCCACCTGGTCCGCCGCGCTGTGCTCCTGCCTGTCGGTTGATCGGCGATCGGCCGGAGGTGAATCCCGGCGGTTCGCCCTCCGAACATATAGACTGTTGCGCTGCCACCGTGCGTGCCGCTTCAGGAGGATCGCGATGAGTCAGATGACCCCGCCCATCGAGCCCGAGCCCTTTCCCGCCGAACTGCCCAAGTGGCCCAAGGTCGTCGGGATCATCAGCATCGTCTGGGCATCGCTGGGCACCTGCTGCGGTGTCCTTGGTCTGGGCCTCGGAGTCGTTGGCCGTTCGATGATCCCGCCCGAAAAGTCCGACCAGTTCCCCCCGCATTTCGTGTCGCCACCGGTGGTTATCCTCGGTGTTGTGGGCTTGTCCTTCGGCCTGATCCTGCTCGCCGCCGGCATCATGACGGTGTCGCGCAAGCCGATCGGCCGCATCCTGCACATCGTGTACTCGATCCTGTCGATCCTCATCTTCCCGGTCTCCATGTACTTCAACTTCCAGATGCAAGCGGAGATGGAGCAGTGGGTGCAGCAGAACCCCAACACCGACTTCGCCAAGCAGCAGGCCCAGATGGGCAGCGGCGGGCAGTTGGGCCAGATCATCGGAATGGTGATCGGCACCGTAATGGGCTTGGCGTACCCGGTCTTCTGCCTGATCTGGTTCGGGCTGGTCAAGCGCAAGCCCGGCAGCATGGGCGTGGTGCCGGTGGATGATGTGATCTGATGGCGGAAATCCATGCTTGCGTCGATAGTCCTGGCGGTTGCTTGCTGGTCCCGGGCAGGCCGCTAGACTAGCCGCGCATGGCAAAAAGCAACCTCCTGTTGTTCGGAGACAATTTGCCGTTCTTGACGGATCCCGATGTTTTCGCATCGGAGTCGGTGGATTTGGTCTACTTGGATCCGCCGTTCAACTCAAATGCCAACTACAACGTCTTGTTCAAAGAGACAACCGGCCAGCTTTCGTCGGCTCAGATCAGAGCATTCGACGACACATGGTCTTGGGACGATGCCGCAAACGGGGCCTTGCACAGGCTCATGCACGAAAGACATGCACCCGATCGTCTCAAGTCCCTCGTCAAGACGTTCCATTCGTTTCTCGGGCATTCGCCGATGCTTGCATACTTGGTGCAAATGGCGGTGAGGCTCGTGCATTTGCGGCGAGTGCTCAAGCCCAGCGGATCCTTATACCTTCACTGTGATCCGACGGCGAGCCACTATCTGAAGCTTGTGCTTGACGGCATCTTTGGTCCTGAGCGATTTCTGAATGAGATTGTCTGGAAGCGAACGTCAGGCCGCAAGGGCCCAACGCGGTTTGGTCGTGTGCATGACGTCATACTCTTTTATTCTCCAGGTGAGGGTGCAACATGGAACCCACCTTCCCTTCCGCTGACCCAGGAATCGATGCGCGGGCATGACTTTGTCAAGGAAGGCGGGAAGGTGTACCGCGTTTCTGACCTCAGCGCAATGGGCGGAGGGCCTGAGCGCAGGTTTGGAAAAAGCGCGATTGCACCCCCAGCCGGTCGCCATTGGCAGTATGACCAACAAGGCGTGGATGAGCGCTGGCGCGATGGCCGCATCCGATTGAACAGCAAGGGAGTTCCGCGCCTCTACACACCGATCGAAGACCTTCCTGGCGTTGCCGTCCACGACGTGTGGACGGACATAGAGCCAATTAACGCCGCCGCACAGGAGCGTCTGCATTATCCGACACAGAAGCCGCTTGCATTACTCAAGCGCATCATTGCCGCGTCATCCAATCCTGGGGATGTCGTGCTCGACCCGTTCTGTGGATGTGGTACGACGATTGATGCGGTAGAGTCGTTGAACCGCGAATCTCCCGGTCAACCGCCGCGGCGCTGGATCGGCATTGACGTTACGCACTTGGCCGTCAATCTCATCAAGTCGCGATTGACACGGTTCGATCCACCGCCGCTGTACAACGTTCGGGGGGAGCCCGTTGATATCGATGGTGCATCCGCTCTGTTCAAGCAGAATCCGTATCAATTCCAGTTCTGGGCGTGCGGTCTTGTTGGCGCGCGGCCATACGGCAGTATGGATGGCCGACCTGGCAAGAAGGGCGCCGATCGCGGAATTGACGGAGTGCGGTACTTTGTCGACGATGCGACCGGTCCCAAGACGATTCTTGTGCAGGTGAAGGGAGGAAAATCTGGTGCGAAGGATGTGAGGGACTTCCGTGGAACTATCGAACGCGAAGGTGCTGCCCTTGGCATATTCATTGCCGCCGCAGCTCCGACGAAAGAGATGGTGAAGGAGGCCGCAACTGCCGCGCCATACAAGAGTTCGTCGGAACGGAGCGGCATTCCACGTATTCAGATCGTCACAATTGAGAAACTACTGTCTGGAGGCACACCCACGCAGCCCCAGGGCATCACCCTGCCGCGAGGCCTTGATCTGGCATCCGACAAGACATTCAAGAAGGCCCAACGCCACGATGACGGTGGCCTGTTCGCATGGGGGGCGCAATAGCAATGTCACAGTTGGCTATTGTAGAGCTTTAGGCGCCGCTGAACTTTCAGCTGAACTCCATCACGCCACCGTCACACCCTTGTCCAGATACACATCCTGTACCGCATTGAGCAGCGCCACCCCGTCCTTCAGCGGTTTCTGGAACGCCTTCCGCCCCGAGATCAGCCCCATCCCGCCCGCGCGCTTGTTAATCACCGCGGTCGCCACCGCATCGTTCAGATCCGCAGCGCCCTTGCTCTCACCGCCCGAGTTGATCAGCGGCACCCGGCCCATGTAGTTGTTCAGCACCTGGTACCGGCACAGGTCGATCGGATGTCCGCCGTTGCCCGCCTCATCGCTGCCCGCGAGCTTGGTATAGACGCGCTTATCCCATTTGCCGTATGACGAACCACCCGCGTTGATCGCCGCGTACCCGCCGTTGTTCACCGGCAGCTTCTGCTTGATGATGTCCGCCTGGATGGTCGCCCCCAGGTGATTGGCCTGCCCTGAAAGGTCCGCCGCCGCGTGGTAATCCACGCTCCTGCCGTCGGCGCCCTTGACCTTGAACGCGTTATTGCGCGTGTAGCACCACAGGACCGTCACCATCCCGTACGCGTGCGCTTCCTCGAACATCTCCGAGACGTAGCGGATCTCCTCGCGGCTCTCAGGAGAGCCGAAGTACACCGTCGCGCCGACGGCGATCGCCCCCATCTCGTAGCACTGCTTCACCGAGCCGAAGTAGCTCTGGTTGAAGATGTTGGGGTACGTCAGCATCTCGTTGTGGTTGAACTTCACAAGGAACGGGATCTTGTGTGCGTACTTGCGCGCCACCGCACCCAGCACGCCAACCGTCGAAGCCACCGCGTTGCACCCGCCCTCGATCGCCAGCTTCACGATGTTCTCTGGATCAAAGTACTCGGGGTTGGGCGCAAAGCTCGCCCCCGCCGAATGCTCGATCCCCTGGTCCACCGGCAGGATGCTCACGTACCCGGTCCCCGCCAGCCGCCCGTGGTTCAGGATCGTCTGGAAGTTGCGCAGCACGACCGGGGAGCGGTCCGTGTGCGAAAAGACACGATCCACGAAGTCAGGCCCGGGCAGGTGCAGCGCCGACTTGGAGACCGTCTTGGATTCGTGATTCAGCAGCGAATCGGCATCGGCCCCGAGGGCAGCGCGGACATTGGTGGTCGAGGTCGCGGCGACATACGTCATCGAAAAGCTCCGTCGAGGGATGCCGAAAAACTCCGCACGTTCGCGGATGGTCCAGGAAAGGCTGATCGTTGTCGCCACCAGCCGCCAAGTACAGCCGGATCGGTCAATGTTCGGCCCGTGCTGGCCCGCGATGAGTTCAAAAATGAACCGGGCCGCCCTGCGCGAGCGACCCGGTGTGAATCAAGATGAACAACCGGAACTCAGCGCCGACGCCGACCCGCAGCCAGAAGGGCGATCCCCGCCAGGCCCGCCGCACCCGGCGTGGGTACCTGGCAGAGTGTATTGATGATCAGCTGCTGATGATCCCCATCCACTCCGTTCCAGGTGAAGTCGGGAAAGAAGTTGACGGCGGCGACGTTGCCCTTGCTCGCCAGCAGCGGGACGCCATCGGCCCACGAGCCGTGCAGCGTCGAGCCCGCCGTCAGGCCCACGGAGTCGCGGAAGAACGAGCTGAGCGCGTTCACGCCGGTCCAGTACCCGGAGCCATCGGTCGAGCCCATGGTCGAGGTGGTGTAGAGCGATGTCCCCTGCACCACGAACGGGCTGATCTCGTCGGAGACGATTCGTCCACCGAGCGTGTTCCCACCCTGGTTGGCCCACGAGAAGACGCCCAGCACCAGGCGACGGCCTGTATCCGCGTAGTCGGCGAGCACATCACCGATCGCGTTGGGATCCTGGCCGTTGCTGCCGTTGGTGAAGTACAGGATCCTGTCGTATCCAGTCAGAGTTCCCAGGGGCAGCGTGTCGAGAGTGTCGGTCCAGGTCACCGAATCAAAGCACTCCGATGCCTGGAGATACGCGGCGATATCCCCGGTCGTCTCGCGGTTGCCGCTCGACCAGACCAGCACGTTTCCATCCGCCAGCGCCGAAGAAGCAAGCCCGGCGATCGCGACACACATCAGGCTGATACGCATTTGAGTTCTCCCTCGGAATCCACAGGCCATGAGCCGAGAATCGATGGTGACAATTCGCCACCGGTGGCGCTCTCGATGAAAAGTTACCACCGAAACTCCGGGATGCCACTTGTCTTCGAAATGCCCGCGCAAGCGGTTGCGGCCGCACGAGTTAGGTTGCTTGTGCGGGTCCGCTTCCGGCTTTGATTGGAAAGAAGGGCGATCTACCGGTTGCCGGTCGTGCCCGAGATGAGTCCGAGAACCTGCTCACCGGACTGCATCATCATCTGCATCATGAAAATCGATGCCTGCTGGAGCGTCTGGGTACGGATCATCGCCGAGATCTCGAGCGCGTAGTCCGCATCCGCGATCTGCGACCGGGTCGCCGAGAGGTTCTCAAGCTCAGACTGCGATGTCCGGATCTGGCTCTCGAGATCCTGCCCGCGTGCGCCGACCGCGCCGCGCGTGCTCGCCACATCCGCGATCGCCGCCTCGATTGCCTCCTGCGCAGCCTCGAGGTCCCCATCCCGGAGATTGAGATCGCCCCCGTTGGCGATATCGGCCAGCGTTTTGGTCTCGCTGGTGGTTGATCCGTCGGGGTTCTCCGTCGTTACCGTGACCTCGCCGAGCTGATGCGAATGCGCTTCGTCAAGCAGCTTCTGCTCGTTGAAGATCTGCGTGCCCGCGAGGTGATCGATCGTCCCGATGATCGAGTTGGCCTGGAGCTGGAGGGCATCAAGCTCCTCCTTGCTCATCGCGCCGCGGTTGGCAGCGCTGACCACCAACCCTTGGAGGTCCACAAGCATGTCTCCGACCGCCGAGTGCGCGCCATCCTTGGCCGCCAGGTATCCAAGTTCCCGGGTGTACCCCTCGATCTGCTTCTCGAGGGACTTGATGTCCCCCGTGAGCTTGTCGGTGATGATCGACCCTGCGGGGTCATCGGCGGCGCGGTTGATCCGCTTCCCAGTCGCCAGCCGCTCCATCGCCCTATTAAGGTCTAAAGTGTGCGCGCGGAAGGCGCGCAACGGTACGCCGCCGAAGGCGGAACTTGGGTGTGCTCCCATCACGCGTATGTAGTCGGCGGTCCGGAGACCGGCGTTTACGCTGCAGGCCGCGTCCGGGGTGGTTATTGTCACGGACCTGATGACCAGACCGGATATGCCATCCTCGGGCGCGGTTCTCGGGCGGGCCCATGCCAAACTCAACCTCGTGTTATCGGTCGGCGGGCCCGAACCGGCCGATTCACCCAAGCCCGGCTTTCACAGGATCGCCTCCTGGATCGCGGCGATCGATCTCTACGACGAGCTGCTCGTAGAGTCCCTGCCCGACGATCGTGAGAGCTCGTACAAGATCTCCTGGATGGGCGATGCGATCAGGCCATCCGCGATCGACTGGCCGATCCCCAAGGATCTTGCCGTGCGTGCGCACCGGCTCCTTGAAGAGCATGTCGGCCGCCGCCTGCCGGTTCACATGGAGCTGCGAAAGCGAATCCCCATCGGCGCGGGACTCGGTGGAGGATCCTCCGATGCCGCCGCGATGCTCCGGGCCGTCAATGAACTCTTCAGGCTCAAGCTCACCGCGGGAGAGTTCGAATCATGCGCTGCACGGCTCGGCAGCGATGTTGCGTTCTTCCTGGACAACGGCGAGCCATCCCGCAACCTCCCCCGGCCCGCGCTGGTCACTGGTTTCGGTGATCACATCGAGCGCATCCCGTTCATTCCCGCATCCGCGCTCCTGGTCGTGCCCCCGTTCGATTGCCCGACCGCCGGCGTCTATGGAGCCTACGACCGCCTGCTCGCCGGCAGTGAACAGATCGATGCCTCCATCCGCCACGAGAGCCGCCCGACCGCCGAGGCGAACATCGCCCTCGTCAAGCTCCTGATCCGGCGCGCCATCGAGATCGGGTACATCGAACCATCCCTGTGCTTCAATGCCCTCACCGCGCCGGCGATCCACCTCGAACCACGGCTCGCCGGCATCATCGAGACGGTGACCGAGTTCTCCCAGATGCAGGCGCATCTGACCGGAAGCGGGAGCTGCATCTTCGTGATCGGCAGCGAAGGCCAGATCGCCGGCGCTGGGGTGTGCCTTGCCCATGCCCTGGGAAGGGCCGAGCTTGCAGGATGCCGGCTCCTCAAGACGCGGTTGATCTGATCCCAGGTTGAGACGGCCGGTGCGAACACCGATACAATTCACTCGACTGCGGCAGGCGGCCGCGGGATCGGGCGGTCCCGGTCCTGAGGAAAGTCCGAGCACGGAAGGACACGGCGGTGGGTAACACCCACCCGCTCGGGCGACCCAAGAGCGAGGGAAAGTGCCACAGAAAACATACCGCCACGGCCCGCAAGGGCCGGGGTAAGGGTGAAATGGTGCGGTAAGAGCGCACCGCTCATCTGGTGACAGATGAGGCAGGGCAAACCCCGCCGCGTGCAAGGTCAAGCAGCTCCCTTCGCGAGACGGCTCGCGGGCGGCCGGTCCGGCCGTGCAAGGAGCGGGTAGACCGCTTGAGCTCCCCGGCAACGGCGAGCCCAGAGAAATGGTCGCCACCCTCCCCGCGACGGCGGGACAGGGAACAGAACTCGGCTTATCGCCGCAGGGTCGTGCGCGGGCCCCCGAGAGATCGGGGGCCCGCGGCCATTTTGAGCCCATCTGACAACGAGCAAGACACCATGAGAAGGCCGTGGACATCTCTCCGCGGTGGATGTGTCTGGTCGCGAGTGTTGAGCTTTCTTCGCTCTTCCGATGTTGCAGTGTTGTGGCGTGCTGGACTGCGGTCTGCACTAGTTATGCAGCGATTTCCATCCAGCAGCACGCGCGTGCCTTGACACGATGATGGATGGAGATAGGCTGCGATCTCATCAAATCAATGGAGGTCGCGATGGTTCATGGCCACAGGAACTTGGAACATCGCGGACGCAAGGCTGCGCCGGCACGCCTGATGCGGGTGTTCCCCGGGTTTATGTCCTTTGCAATGCTTGGCGGATTAACGCTGAATCTCTCAACCTGCTGCGAAAAGGACTTCTGCTCCAACCTTCGAACGATCGAAGGATACATTGCAAAGGGGTACGCGCAATGCTGTCAGAAGCCCGCAGCTCAGCAGGATGCCTGCTTTGACGCGCTCGATCAGAAGACCGACAAATCCTACGAGTTGATCGTCGCCGCGAAGACGGCGTGCGAGAGCGGGGATGACGATCTTGCGAAGGACTTGATGAATCGGCTCCGCGACATCTGGCTGCCGACTCCCAAGCCGTCTGCCAGCGGTCACATTGAGAATGAGCTTGTGGCGCTGGGCAGGCAGGATTGGCTCGACCTGGATGTCACGCTGCCGCGAGGATCCGGCGCAGGTCAGCCGGTCTCGATCGCGCTTGTCAATGATCAATATATGAATCCAGAGGCGACAGGCATCGCTTCCGAAGATGGGCTCGAGGGCAGCGGGGCGTCGGAAGTGCCGGCGGTCATCATTCCGGCGAGCGGTGCTCAGCCGTTTCTCGCTTGGTCGTACGAAATCCCAACTGGAACGCAGTTCAATATGAGGTACGGCGACGAGCTGTCGGGCCTCTCGCTGACGGGTTCGATCGCGGTTGTCCAGACGGCGACGACCCCCGCTTCGGGCAGCGCAACAGTTGGCGTGCCCACCGGCATGCATTGGCGCATCAGCTACATGGGGCAGGTGCTTGACCTCGATCTCGACAAGACCTCTCCATACAACTCGCTCACGCTGGATTCCAATGGGGATGGGACGCTGGGCGTCGCGCTCAAGCTCACCAGCAATTCGCACTATCTCGTCGGGCTTGTCCACGTGGGCAGCACGCTGTACTTCACATTCCCCATTCACATGAGCGCCGGCTGGGCAGACATGCGTATCCACTCTGATCCGTCATTGCCCGGGGATTCCATCACACCCACGGACCTCATCGCGCTTGACGGTGCTGATCTGCCGTACACGCTGACCGCCTTGCCGACCGATCGATGCTCCGACAACGATGGCAACGGCATTCGCGATGGCGCGGATGAAGTCAACAACGCGATGAGAACCGCCGCCGGCTGCTCAGCCCAGCACTGATCTCTCTCCGTTCGAGTATTGGATCTTCCGCTCAGACCTCTTCTGATGAAGAGGTCTGCTTGTTTGGAAATCGTTCGGAACTTGGGCAGCGAATTCTGCCGCGCTGCTGCAATGAGGTGAAGCGCACCGGCGATTTGCTGCTAGTGTTCTGTCTTCCAGAAAGTCACACCATCCAAACTGCATTCTGCTCACAGAACCTGGGCCAAGCGCCCTGCGAGAAACTCCAAGTCAGGACACTAGATTGCGGCTGCCCCGGGTTGAGCATCAGGAACCGCTCGCGGAGATTGGCGCTGCACACCACGCGGAAGCAAAACATGAAACGGATCACTCTCGCATGTGCGCTGGCGATGTTTGCAGGCTCTCTAGGCTGCCAGCACCACTCGAACGGTCGCTCCCCGGCCCAGACCGTCGCCGGCGCTCGCCTCTTCACCGGCGTCGATCGCTACCACCGCCCCATCACGACCAGCTCCACCGAGGCTCAGCGCTGGTTCGACCAGGGGCTCCAGTTCTGCTATGCCTTCAACCACGATGAGGCCGTTCGCTCCTTCGAAGAGGCCGCCCGGCTCGATCCCGCCGCGCCAATGCCGTGGTGGGGGATCGCCTACGCCCACGGCATCAACATCAATGACCCCGCGATGACCAAGGACCGCTGGCGGCTCGCCGATGAGGCCGCCAAAGAGGCCCAGGCCCGCGCTGCCAACGGCTCACCCATCGAGCAGGCCCTGGTCGCCGCGATCTCCAAGCGATACTCCTGGCCCGCCCCCGAGGATCACAAGATCCTCGACGATGCCTACATCGCCGCGATGCGCGAGGTCCGGCAGCGATTCCCGAGCGATCCCGATGTCGGCACGCTGTTCGCCGAATCGATGATGGACACCCAGCCCTGGAACTACTGGACCAAGGATGGCCAGCCCAAGGGTCACATCCTCGAAGTCGTCTCCACCATTGAGTCGGTCCTGGCGCTCCAGCCCGACCATCCCGGCGCCTGCCATCTCTACATCCACGCCGTCGAAGCGTCGCCGTATCCCGAGAAGGCGATCCCGGCGGCCGATGTCCTGCGTGATCGCATCCCCGGCGCCGGCCACCTCGTCCACATGCCCTCGCATATCTACGCCCGCGTCGGGCGGTACGCCGATGCCGCCGATGCCAACGTCAAGGCGATCGCCGCCGACCGCGCCTACTTCGAGAAGGCCCCGCCCGCCCATCTCTATTGGATGTACTTCGCCCACAACCTGCACTTCCTGTCGTACTCGGCGATGATGGAGGCCAACTACGCCCAGGCCCTCAAGGCCGCCCGCCAGCTCGAGAGCGAGATCCCCGAATACGCTCAAAAGGACTACGCCGCTGTGATCGATGGCGTCCTCCCCACGACGTTCCACGTCATGGTCCGCTTCGGCAAGTGGGAGGAGATTCTCAGAGAGCCCAGGCGTCCAGAGCACCAACTGATGGCTCAGGCTGTTCGGCATTATGCCCGGGGGATCGCACTCTCCGCTCTAGACCGTGCATCCGAAGCCCGCGAGGAGATGGCCGCCTTCGAACGCGATGCCGCCAAAGTCCCCGCCGACTGGATGATGTTCCAGAACAAGGTCCACGATGTCCTGCCGATCGCCAAGGCGATGCTCGAGGGCGAGATCGCCTTCCGCGAGGGGCGCATCGACTACGCCTTTGAGGTTCTGTCCAAGGCGATCATCGCCGAGGATGCACTGGTGTACGACGAGCCGCCGGGCTGGATGCTGCCTGTCCGCCACGCGCAGGGTGCGCTCATGATGTCGGCGGGGCGTTTCGCCGATGCCGAGCGTGTCTATCGCGAGGACCAGCAGCGCAACCCCGGCAACGGGTGGAGCCTCGTGGGGCTGCGCAACGCGCTCAACTCGCAGGGTCGGAGCGCTGAGGCGTCCGCGCTTGATGCACGGATCGCCCAGGCATGGCGCCGCGCCGACACCAAGCCCACATCATCGTGCATGTGCGAGCCGCATCGAACCGCGATGCGTTGAGATTCACTTGCCCGCTCCCCCCACGCCCCCCACGCCCCCCACGCCCCCCACGTCCCTCACGCTTCCCCCGTGAGACCCCGCGGTGCGTTCCGCCCGCGGGGTGCTCCATTGCGTTCGCGATCCGGTCACAACCTGGCGGACCGATGATCAGAGAGCATGTACAGCCCGCCCAGAGCTGCCACCGCGATGATCCACATGGCCGCCGTCGAATGAACGAAGAACCCCTCCGCGCTCAGCACGATGCCGGCGAGCAGGGCAGGGATATGCCCCTGCTTCTTGCCGTACACGAACACCGCCATGCCGATGGCACCAATGATCAGGCCCGAGATCAGCGCTGAGGGGTTGCTGAAATCCATGTCACCATCATCGGACCTTCCGGCCCCGCGTACGAGACAGGCGGGCAGTCCGGGTGGACTGTACGGCGTGTGAGGGCAGTATCGCCCGGATATCAGCCCCTCGCCGCGAGGTACACAACCCAGTTCTCATCCAGCCGGTCATCCCCCGACACCGGCCTGACGTACAGGTTGCCATCGGAATCCATCGCATCCCCGAGCCGGTCGTAGACATCGACCGAGCCGAATCCCGCCTCGTGCATCGCATCGATCATCTCGGGAATCGCCCACAGCCGCCAGTGATACGTGAACGCATCCCGGATCCGGCGAGCCTTACGCGCGCCGTTGCCATGCACCTCGAAGTGGATGGCGTTGTGCACCATCCCGCTCACCGCATCGGCATCGCGCTGCTCCCATTGGTAGGTGATCCGCTCCCCGCGGGGCCCGCGCAGTCGTTTCAGCGTCGTGCCGGTGGTGAACGCGGTGGCGCCGCCGTACATGTCGCACACGAACACACCGCCGCGGGCAAGCCGCCTGCGCGACATCCTCATGTACCGGATCAGCTCGGCTCGCGTATGCCAATACCCGATCGGGAAGTTGATCGCCGCGATAATGTCGGCCTTCTGTGTCGCCTTCACGACATCGCTGGCAACACGCTTGAGCCGCCTGTCACGCGGTGCATGCCGCAGCGCGCCGGGATCCTGATCCACCGCGATCGCCGTGTTCACGGATGACAACTCGATCCAGGCGCCACAGATCCCAGCTGCGCCCGAGAAGTCCTCCCGAAGCACTCGAGGATCCCCGCCATGCACCGCCCGCAGAAACCTGGCGAGCATCGGCGGGTTCTGCACGCACAACGTGTAAAGCGCAAAACGGTCAAGCTTGGGCATCGCCGAACACTATGCAACGAGCGCAGCCCAGCGGCGCTGTCCGGCTAGCCACGCAAACCGTGAACAAACGGATCCCGCGGATCCAGTATCAGCGTGGATTCGGCGGTGATGCACGCACGCCCCGTGATCTCCGGGCGGATCCCAACCACCGCTCCCCCGACGGAGCCGCCGGCTGAAGCAGGCAGCCCTGCATATCGCCCGAAGAACGCGCTCCCGATGATGCTCTCCTGCCCCCACTCCGCACCCGGCGCCAGCTTTCCATCCGCCGCCAGGCACGCGAGCTTGGCGCTCGTGCCCGTCCCGCACGGCGAACGGTCGTACTCCTTGCCCGGGCAGAGCACGAAGTTCCTGCTCTGGCAGTCACCGCGAGTGGGGGGGCCGAAGAGCTCGATGTGATCGATGATGCCGCCATCGGCACCGGTGATCCGTTCCCGATCCAGCGCACCGCGGACTGCGCACGAGAACTCCCTGAGCACATCGATGTTCTTGAGCGAGAGCTCCAGCCCGTGGCCGTGCTCACCTGTGTCGTTCACCAGGAAAAACCAGTTGCCACCCCACGCGATGTCGCCGCGAACCGTCCGCGCCCCGCCGCGCCAGTCGATCGCCACCGGCACATCCTTCGCGTGGCGATAGGAAGGAACATTGGTGATGGTGATGCCGCGATCGTCCGCGATCGACACCGTCACCTCACCCACCGGCGTCTCGATGATGTGCGAACCCGCCCCGATCCGGCCCAAGTGCAACAGGGTCGCCGCAAGCCCGATGGTCCCGTGCCCGCACCCATTCAGAAAACCCACGTTGTTGAAGAAGATCACACCCGCCGCCGCACGCGGGTTCACCGCTTTGCAGATGATCGCCCCCACCAGGTGATCGCATCCGCGCGGCTCATTCACGACCGCCGATCGGACATGATCGAACTTCTCACGGAACACACGGAGCTGCTCGGCGATCGAGCCGCCGCCCAGTTCCGGCCCCCCCGCGATGATGACCCGCGTGGGCTCACCCTCGGTGTGAGAGTCAATGATCGAGATCCGCTGCATGAGCGAGCGTAGGCGTAAACAAGCTCAAAGCTGCAACGGAAGCAATCGCAGCACACGCCATCTCACGACGTTTGCCCAATGTGCCCCCTTTGCAAATCTGCCCCATTTGCCCTCTCAATCCATCGGCATGCCCTTGTTCCGCCACAGTCGCACCAGGGCATCCTGCTCGATCGGCTCCCAAACCGATTTGTCGGGCAGGACGGATGAGATCAGCACGCCCTCGCGGGTATACATCGAGATCTGCGGCTTGGCATCCTCCCCGATCCGCGTCTCGATCTCCCACATATCCGGCCGATCGCTGGGTTCGCTGAGCACATCCCTCCGCAGGCGGATGTTGCCCGCATCCGACTGGAACACATAGAAGCCGTAGTCGCCCGCGAGCTTGGATCGGATGAGGATCTGCGGCAGCAGGTACGAATCGACGCGCGAGATGTACCCCGCCGTCTCGATGATCGGAAGGGCGGCGACCCCTGGGTTGCCCGCGCCGGCGACGTTGACGTTCATGTCCTTGCCGTTGCGTGCCCCGGTCTCGGTGTACGTCTTCCTGTTTTTGTGGTCCAGGCCCTGCACGCTCAGCGAGATCGTCCAGGCCTCCTCGACGCGATCGGTGGTCACGAAGAATCGCCCGCGCGAATCGATGATCTGGTTGTCCTCGACCAGCCGGGCATCCAGCGTCACCAGATACCCATCCTGCATCTCGACGTTGTTGAACCGGGCCGGAACGGGGTTGGCCTTCAACTCCCCGCGCTTGCCAGACCACACCTTCATGCGCCGGTAACCCAGCTCGGTCGCATCCATCGGGTTCCGCGACGGCGCGGGCTTGTATCGGCGCTCCCATCGCTCGCCGCTGCCGTTCTTCGTTTTCGAGGCCAGGTCCGCGAGCAGTTGCTTCATCTCCTCGGCCGTCAGCTTCTCGAAGAGCGCCAGCCCCGCGTTGACCGCGTTTGCCCGCTCCTCCGCCAGCGCTGCCGGATCCCCGACCTTCGCCGCGTGCAGCAGCACCGTGTAGATGTCCTTGGCCTGCTCGAAGAACGGCCGGGTCGTGAAGAGCTCGAACGTGATGAACCGGTCCGGGCCCACCTTGACCACCGTCAGCCCCCGCATCAGCGGCTCCTGCTTGGCGCCCGAGGGAAGCGAAACGAAGAACTGCTCGGCCTTGGTGGGGAATCCAGGGAACTCGACATCACGGTGCCGGCTCTGCACCAGGCCCTGGTAACCCAGGAAATTGCCCACGCTCGTGATCTCGTTCTTCTGCCACATGTCCTTGATCTGCGGGCCCTTGAGCCCGCGCTCGGCATCGAACACCAGCCCGTTCGCCGCGATCAGGTCCACCAGCGCCCCATCGGCGATCTGCGCTGCCGTCAGCTTGTCGTTGCCCGTTCGCGGCGCCTTGATCGTCAGCAGCCACGTCGAATCCGCCGTCGAATCCCGGGGCATGATCTCGATGGTCGCCACCCCCGCGACCGACGTCGTCTGCACCGTGCAGTCCGTCGGCGGAAAAAACGTCAAAGCCACGCTGTCGAGGCGCACCGGCTGGTCCGCAAGCTCCACCACCGGCTGCAGCTCCGGTCGGATCGCCCCGAACCTGGGCTCTTCCTGGGGCTTGGCAGCAGGCTGAGCCGGGGCAGTCGGTTGGGTTCCCGCGGGGGCAAGCCCACGGGCCTGGCCGAAGGCGGTCCCGGCCAGCGCAAGAATTGCCGCCAAGGGCGGAGCCGCAAGGCTGGCGAGAGCTACAGCACGACGGCGACCCGAACGGGAAGCGGATGGCAGCATGAGAACCTCTTTCGAGTCTTGATCCCGGGCTGGCGAGCGGATCGCCTGCCTGATGCGCGGAGTTACCTCCACACCATCATCGAGCAGCCAAGGGTACAGGATAAGCTTGGACGGACCAAATCGCAGCTGACTGCAGATAGGGTGAATGTCGGGTGCCCCCCGGGGATGGTTGGGGGTGAGTCGAGGGAGGGTTGTCCACAGTCCCGACCCCCCGGCGTTGACATCCATGCAGACCCGGCTAATCTTCTGGGCTCTGAACCCCCCGGGGCGGGTGTTGTGCTTGGTACCGGAGGGGTCGGAGCGGGTTTCTTTGCTGGCTCTTCAGCAAGGACCACGGGTGGATCTCTCCCGAGTCTCGCTCGCCACTGGTGGGTGGCGATCGCGGGCTGTCCGATGCCGACGATGAGCGGCCGGAATTTCGGGGTTGTCAGTAGCGGCCGGTGCGCTGCTGGAAACCTCGGGATGGAGGTGTCATCGCTCCGGATCGTGGATCGGAGAGCGAGATTCGACGATCGCGGAAACGCGAGCGACGGGTTTGAGAGATCGAGGGTTCCCGCGGCGAAAGCCCTGGAGACCCGGCTGGTTTGGAAACCCAAAGACGGTGTCGGTGTTCGGCGTCGGTGGCTGGTTGCGTGGTTTCCTGTCGTAGTTTGAAGTTCGGTTCCGAGTGTCGGATGTCGAGGTATTTCGATGACTGGCGGCAAGATTCGAATCCGGATGGAAGCCTACGACCACATCGCTCTGGATGCGTCGGCGAAAGAAATCGTCGAGCACGCCAAGCGCACCAACGCGAAGGTTGCCGGCCCCGTGCCGCTCCCGACGCGGGTCGAGCGCTACACCGTCCTGAGATCCCCGTTCATCGATAAGAAGAGCCGGGAGCAATTCGAGATCCGCACCCACAAGCGGATCATCGACATCATCGAGCCCAACGCCCGCACCGTCGAGGCGCTCAACCGGCTGGTGGTCCCCGCGGGTGTGTTCGTGAAGATTAAGGCCTGAGATTGAGGGCCTGAGAGCCGCTCAGGCATTAGGAAGAATGGTCATGGCAGTCATGTTGATGGGCAAAAAGCTGGGAATGACCCGCGTCTACACCGATGCGGGTGTCAACGTGCCCGTGACGGTCCTCTCGGTCGGGCCCTGCATCGTCACGCAGCTCCGCACCACCGAGAAGGATGGCTACGACGCGGTCCAGATCGGCTACGGGGACATGAAGCCCCGCAACAGCACGATGCCCATGATCGGCCACGATGCCAAGGCAGGCAGCGATCCCAAGCGCCATCACCGCGAGTTCCGCGTCAAGACCGATGAGGCCTCCGGCTTCACGCTCGGCCAGGAGCTCAAGGTCGATGCCCTCAACGGCACGATGTTCGTCGATGTGATCGCCCAGAGCAAGGGCAAGGGCTTCGCGGGCGTCATGAAGCGACACCACTTCAAGGGCATCGGCGCTTCGCACGGCACCGAGCGTAAGCACCGCTCCCCCGGCTCCATCGGCGGACTCTGCTCCAACCGCGGCTTCGGCGGCGGTCTGAAGAAGGGCAAGAAGATGGCCGGTCACATGGGCGCTGAGCGCGTCACCAACCGCTGCCTCGATGTGGTCAAGATTGATGCCGAGAAGGGCCTCCTGCTCGTCAAGGGCACGGTCCCCGGCGCCAATAACGGAATGGTCGTCATTCGCCCCGCCGTCCGCCTGTATAAGAGCAAGGCGCGTAAGGTGGCGGAGGCGAGTTCGAAGTGATTGATGCGGCCCTTGCGAGCGTTCGCCGGGGCCGTTGTGTTTGAGTTTGCGTGGGGGTCGGTGTGTGAGTCAGGTTAGTCTTCCGTCGGTCGGGAGCGTTGCCCGGTCGCCGGGTCCGGAAGGTGGAAAGGTCCAAACCGCCGGACAGGAACATGAAGCCGGTTCAGCGAGCAAAGCTCGCGAAGACCGGAGGACAGCCGAGTCGATTCCAGCAAACCCCCACGGCCACCCCCACGGTGGCCGTGAGCCCCAGGAAGGCCGCAAGGCCGACCGCAAGGCACATCGGAGGCGAGCTGGATAGGCAAGGTGCGACAGGCGGGCCGCCTCGAACGCGAGCCGTCAGTCGTCGAAGGCGTCGGACAGGAACAGACACATGGATGTCGCCGTCTACAACATTCAGGGCAGCCAGGTCGGCACACTCGCCATCGATCCCGCGGCCCTCGGCCAGGACATCAACGCTCCCCTCATCAAGCAGGCGTACGTGATGTATCACGCCAACCTGCGGCAGGGTTCGAGCAAGACCCTCAATCGTGGCAACGTCGAGGGCTCCACCAAGAAGATCTACAAGCAGAAGGGCACCGGCAACGCCCGCCACGGCGATCGCAAAGTCAACATCTTCAAAGGCGGCGGCCACGGCCACTCCAAGAAGCGCACCCGCGATGACTTCCGCCTGACCATGCCCAAGAAGATGCGTCGCAAGGCGAACCGCAACGCCTTCCTCGCCAAGCTGGTCGACAACGAGGTCCGCATCATCGACAACCTCGCGTTCTCGGCCCCCAAGACCTCCGCGTTCCGCGATTTCCTCTCGGCCGTGAAGATCGATGCGACCGCCCTGGTCGCGCTCTCCCCCACCGAGACCTCCGCCGACAACGCCCGCCTGAGCGCCCGCAATCTCGACGGCATCTCGGTGATCCGGGCCGACCAGCTCAACTGCTTTGACATGCTCAACCATCGCTACCTGGTGATCGGCAAGGCCGACCTCGAGGCATGGCTCAAGGGCCCCCAGTCCCAGACCGGCAAGGACGCCAAGATCAGCCCCCTGGGCCGCACGTCCGAGGCCGCTCCCAAGTCCCCCAAGGCAAAGGCAAGCAACTAAAACGGAAGTGAACCAGTGAGTCCCGGGCCGGCCAGGGCCCGTCAGTGAAGGCAGGTACAGCGATGCAGGCGCACGACATCATCAAGAAGCCGCTGCTCAGCGAGAAGAACACCGAGTCGCAGGAGATCGGCCGCTACAGCTTCCTGGTCGACAACAAGGCCTCCAAGGACCAGATCAAGGATGCCATCCAGAAGCTCTACAAGGTCGATGTCGAGCAGATCAACACGCAGGTCCGCAAGGGCAAGCTCCGCCGCATGAAGGTCGGCATGGTGAAGGAATCCGACAGCAAGAAGGCCACCGTCCGCATCAAGACCGGGCAGACGATCGAGTTGTTCTGAGAAGAAAGCGTCGGGCACTGGGCATCAGGCATCGGTGAAAGACAGGAAGCAGGAAAGCGACCATGGGAATCAGAATTTACAAGCCGACCAGCGCTGGACGCCGAAACGCCTCGGTCAACATGCACTCCGAGGTCACCAAGAAGGCCCCCGAGCGCTCCCTCACCGCACCGCTCTACAAGACCGGCGGACGCAACCATCACGGCGTCATCACCTCCCGCGGCCGTGGCGGCGGCGCCAAGCGCCTCTACCGCTTCATCGACTTTGACCGCAAGGATCGCGATGGCATCGAGGGCAAGGTCGTCGGCACCGAGTACGATCCCAACCGCTCCTGCCACATCTCCCTCATCCAGTACACCGACGGCGTCAAGCGCTACATCATCGCCCCCGGCGGCCTCAAGGATGGCGACATCGTCGTCAGCTCCCGCGATGCCGCGGTCGAGCCCTCGGTCGGCAACTGCATGCCGCTCAAGTTCGTCCCCACCGGCCTCGAGGTCCACTGCGTGGAGCTCGTCCCCGGCCGCGGCGCCCAGATCTGCCGCTCGGCCGGCTCGTTCGCCCGCCTCACCAACCGCGAAGGTCACTACGCGACCCTGGTGATGCCCTCGGGCGAAGTCCGTCGTGTGCATATCGACTGCCGCGCCACCATCGGCCAGGTCGGCAACCCCGACCACGCCCTGCGTCAGCTCGGCAAGGCCGGCCTCACGCGGCTCAAGGGTCGCAGGCCGATCACCCGCGGCATCGCCAAGAGCCACCATGCCCACCCCCTGGGCGGCGGCTCCGGCAGATCCAAGGGCAACCGTCCTCCCTGCGGTCCGACCGGCGTGCTCGCCAAGGGCGGCCCCACTCGCAACCGCAACAAGCACTCCAGCAAGCTCATCATCCGTCGCCGCGTCAGCTCGCGCTTCGGAGTCCTGAAGTAAACCAAGTCAACGGCAACAGGCATCGCGTATTGGGCATCGGGCATCGATGAAAGGCTAAGGAAGAACGACGATGGGACGCAGTCTGAAGAAAGGCCCGTTCGTGGATGAGAAGCTCTACCGCAGGGTGGAGAACCTCAACGCCACGCGCAAGAAGGAACCCCTCAAGACCTGGTCGCGCCGCTGCACCATCGTCCCCGAGTTCGTCGGGCACACCTTCAAGGTGCATAACGGCCGCGCCTTCCTCGATGTATTCGTCACCGAGGACATGGTCGGACACAAGCTCGGGGAGTTCAGCTCCAGCCGCACCTTCCGCGGTCACACCAACAAGAAGGAAGGCATCGAGGGCAGCGCCGCTCCGGCAGCCCCCGCCGCCCCCGCTGGAAAGAAGTAAACCTCGCCCGGATTGACGCACGCGTGACCCAGATCGCAACACACGCCCGAACAGACAGAGGACGGCTCCCGTGAAACTGCGGTACCAAAGACTGAAGGAACTGGCCCTGGAGAAGGGGATCGCCAAGGAGCAACTGGCCTCCGCGATCGTCCGCCCGGGCCTCGATCAGGACGATGCCCTTCGCGCGATCAACAACTGGTTGGTCGGCCGGGACCACCCGCGCTGCCGCGCCCAGGAGATCGCCAAGCTCGCCGCGGCCGTCGGCGTCCCCACCAAGGAAGTCGCGACCTTCGTCAGCCACGTCAAGCACCACCGCGGCAGCCCCCGCAAGGCCCGCCTGCTCGCCGACCTCATCCGCGGTCAGAGCGTCGAGAAGGCCCTCAACCTCCTGGGCTTCCACAACAAGCGCGCCGCCGTCAACGTCCGCAAGTGCCTCTCGGCGGCGATCGCCGAGGCACAGACCGTCGAGGCCGATGAGGGCCGCCTCTACGTCTCGATCAGCACCGTCGATGAAGGCCCGACCATGAAGCGTTTCCAGCCCAAGGATCGCGGCCGGGCACACAAGATCCTCAAGCGATTCAGCCACATCACCGTCGGAGTCCAGGAGCGGACCAGGAAGGCGGCCCGCAAGGCCGGCTGAGAATCACCATGGGACAGAAGACTCATCCATTCGGTCTGAGACTGGGCATCACCGAGGCGCACCGCAGCCGCTGGTACGCCCCCAAGGCCCTCTTCGGAGAACTCCTGGTCGAAGACCAGAAGATCCGCAAGTACCTCGACAAGCGCCTCAACCGGCGCCCACCCAGCGCGATGGTTTCGGACATCCACATCGAGCGCACACGCGAGGAACTCAAGGTCATCGTCAAGACCGCCCGCCCCGGCCTGGTCATCGGACCCAAGGGCGCTGAGGTCGAGCGCATCACCGAAGAGCTCCAGTACATGACCGGCCGAAAGGTCGCGATCTCCATCATCGAGATCAAGAACCCCGACCTCGATGCCCAGCTGATCGCCGAGGCGGTCGCCGAGCAGCTCGTCAAGCGCGCCAGCTTCCGCAAGGCCGCCAAGATGAAGGCCGATGCCGCCATGCAGGCCGGCGCTTTGGGCGTCAAGATCCAGCTCGCGGGTCGTCTGGGCGGCGCTGAAATGAGCCGCTACCTCGACATCCGCCTCGGCTCCCTCCCCCTCTCCACGCTTCAGGCGCGGATTGAGTACGGGCTCGCCGAGGCCTTCACCACCTACGGCGCCATCGGCGTGCAGGCCTGGGTCTACAAGGGCATGTACACCACCGAGCGCACCGAAGAAGAGTCCAACGCGGCCGGCGGCCGAGCCCGCGCCCGCGGTCGTCGCTGATTGTTCGAGTTTGGCTGTGAGGTCTGAGGTCTGAATTTTCCAGTGCCTAGTGCCCCGCGACTAGTGCCTGCTTTCCGAGGTGTTTCATGGCGTTGATGCCCAAACGAGTCAAGTACCGCAAGGAGATGCGGCGTGTCCGGCCGCGGAAGGCGACCAAGGGCAACTACGTCGCCTACGGGGACTACGGCCTCCAGGCCCTCGCCGGCTGCTGGCTCAAGGCCACGCAGATCGAGGCCGGCCGCGTCGCCGCCATGCACTTCGTCAAGCGCGAAGGCAAGCTCTTCATCCGCGTCTTCCCAGACAAGCCCATCTCCAAGAAGCCCCTCGAGACGCGAATGGGCACCGGCAAGGCCGACGTTGACTACTGGGCCGCACGCATCAAGCCCGGCACCATGCTCTTCGAGATGGCCGGCGTCACCGAGCAGGTCGCCAAGGCCGCCCTCGTGCGCGTCGCCATGAAGATGCCCATCCGCTGCCGCTTCGTCGGCCGCCGCGTCCGCGTGTAATCGGCAACGGGATCGGAAGAACGGTCTGGTTTCGCATGTTGGGTTTGCAGACTGCCTGAGTGAGAAGGAATCCGGGAATGAACGGCAAAGAAGTACGGGCCCTGAAGGATGAGGAGATCAAGATCGAGCTCGAGCGCACCCGCGCCAAGCTCTATCAGCTCCGCACCCAGACCGTCACCGAGAAGGTTGAGAACACCGGGCAGTTCAAGGAAGTCCGGCGAGACATCGCCCGCCTCCTCACCGAGCGCCAGGCACGCCACCTCGCCAAGAACCCCCGCCCGGTCGCCAAGGTCCAGCCGGCCGCCAAGGGGCCCAAGTCCGTCAAGCCGATCGCCAAGGCCGGCAAGGAAAAGGCAGTCCCCGGAAAGAAGAAGTCCACCAAGCCCGCCGCCAAGAAGGCCTGAGAGAGTCACCGAACGAACCACGCTGACCCCGGCCGGCCCGTAGGCCGGCAACCTCGAAGAACAGAGCAGATCGAATGACGACCAGCACAGCCAAGCCACCCAGCAAGACCTCCTCCGACGCCGCGTCCCACAAGGGCACACGCGTCGGCGTGGTCGAGACCGATGTGCGCAACAAGACCCGCAAGGTCGTGGTCGCGTACATGGCGATGCACCCCAAGTACGGCAAGTTCATCCGCCAGCGGACCGTGCTCCACGTGCATGATGAGGCCAACGAGTCCCGCACCGGCGACATCGTCGAGGTCGCCCACTGCCGGCCCATCAGCAAGACCAAGACCTGGAAGCTGGTGCGCATCGTCGAGAAGCGATCCGAGTTGGCCGCCGCGCTCGCCAGCGCCAAGTCCATCGGAGAGGCCCCCGCCGCCCCCGCCGCCGCCGAGGATGCCAAGCCCGAAGTCAAGCCCGCGGCAACGCCCGCAGCCAAGCCCGCCGAGAAGGTCGCGTCGAAGAAGAAGTGAACACCCCGGCGGGTCCCGCAGCGGCCCGGCACGGTTCAACGGACGGATTAAGTCATGCTTCAGCAAGAAACCAGGTGCGAAGTCGCGGACAACTCGGGGGCGAAGATCGCCTACGTGATCCGCGTGTACGGCGGATCCACCGGCAGCGGGAAGTTCACCCGCCGCATGGCCCGCGTGGGGGACCGCGTCTTCGTCTCCATCAAGAAGGCCCTCCCGGGCGCGGATGTGAAGCCCGGGGACAAGTCCAAGGCCGTCGTGGTCCGCACGACCACCCGCACGCGCCGCATGGACGGCTCGTACGTCAAGTTCGATTCCAACGCCGTGGTCCTCATCCAGGACGACGGCAACCCCAAGGGAACGCGCATCTTCGGGCCCGTCGCCCGTGAGCTGCGCGACAAGAACTACATGAAGATCGTCTCGCTTGCTTCGGAGGTGGTGTGACATGCCAGCACACGTGAGAAAAGGCGATCAGGTGATGATCACCTCCGGCGCCCTCAAGGGCCGCATCGGCGAGGTTCTGCGCGTCATCCCCAAGGACCAGCAGGTCATCGTCAAGGGCCTGAACCTGCGCAACAAGAACCTCCGCCCCACGCAGCGCAACCCACAGGGCGGCGTCATCACCAAGGAAGCCCCCCTGCACATGAGCAAGGTCAGTCCCGTGGTCGATGGAAAGCCCGTCCGCGTCGGCTTCCGCGTCGAGAAGGATGGCAGCAAGGTCCGCGTCGCCCGTCACGGCGGCAAGGAACTCAAGGTGCTGGGCGTCGTGAGGAAGAAGAAGTAAGACCGAATCCCCCGGCGAGCAGCGCCGGCTGTTAGCGAGTGTGACCCATGTCGAAGGACGCAGAAAAGAAAGATCCCAAGCCCCAGCACCCAGGCAAGGGCCCCGGCGGTGGTGGGGGTGGCGGTGGTAAGCCCGAAGGCAAGAAGCCCGGCGGTGGTGGTGGTGGTGGCAAGCCCAAGAAGGGCCACGCCGAGGTTCCCGAGGAAACGGGTCCCAAGGTTCCGCCGCGCCTCCGTGTCGCCTACGAGACCAAGGTCCGCGAGGGCCTCAAGGTCACGCACGGCATCACCAACCCCATGCAGATGCCCCGGCTCCAGAAGATCGTCCTCAACGTCAACATGGGCCGCCACCTCGAGGGCACCAAGGTTCCCCCGCACATCAAGCAGCAGATCATCGACACCCTGACGACCGTCTCGGGCCAGAAGCCCATCGTGATCCGCGCCAAGAAGAGCGTGTCGAACTTCAAGCTCCGCGCCGGCTTCGAGTCCTCCGTCATGGTCACCATGCGGCGCGAGCGCATGTGGCACTTCCTCGACCGCCTCATCAACCTCGCCACACCGCGTATCAAGGACTTCCGGGGTCTCCCCGACAAGGCCTTCGATCGCCGAGGCAACTACTCCTTCGGCGTCACCGAGCAGGGCATCTTCCCCGAGATCAACATGGCCGAGGCGGCCTTCACCCACGGCATGCACCTCAACTTCGTCTTCAGCAGCTCGAACGCCAAGCTCAGCCGCTTCGTCCTCGAAGAGCTGGGAATGCCGTTCCGCAAGCCGGATCAGAAGTAAGACAGAAAAGGCATCAGGCGCCTGGCACTCAAGCATTGGGCATCAGGCATCGGTGAGAGAGAGCAGTAGAAATCGAGAAGTCGAACAACCGACCTTCTCGAGGAGCAACGGACGATGGCGACCAAGGCACAGACCGCAAAGTCCCGGCGCAAGCCCAAGTACAGCACCCGCATCGTGCGGCGGTGCGAGCTCACCGGCCGTCCCCGCGGCGTGTACCGCAAGTTCCGCATCAGCCGAATCATGCTCCGCAAGCTCGCCCTCGAGGGCAAGATCCCCGGCATGCGCAAGTCGAGCTGGTAACACAGAATCAAGGGCATTGAGCATCGGGCACTGGGAACGACGAAAGACGCAGTAGGCGAAGCGAGAATCAGACGATGGCGATCAACGATCCAATCGCGGACATGCTGACCCGGATCCGCAACGGCGTGCGCAACCGCACCAAGACGGTGACCTGCCTCAACAGCAAGGTCTGCCGCGGCATCGCCGCGGTGCTGCGCGATGAGGGCTATATCGACGGCTTCGACGTCGTCGAGGATGGCCGCCAGGGCCAGCTCAAGCTCAAGATCCGCTTCGGACCCGGCGGGCAGCCGGTCCTCCACCGTCTCACCCGCGAGAGCCGCGTCGGCCGCCGCGTGTATCGCGGCGCCGAGGGCATCCCCGTCCCGCTGGGCGGCCTGGGCATCTCCATCGTCTCCACGAGCAAGGGTGTGCTCAGCGACCGCAAGGCCAAGGAGCAGCGCGTCGGCGGTGAGCTCCTGTGCACGATCGAATAAGCAGAGAAGTGACGTAGTGACGAAGTAGATCAATCGCCGAAGCCGGGCGCCAGCCCGTGAGCCGCACGCGAGCAAGGAAACGAAGATGTCCAGGATCGGAAAACAACCCGTCGCAGTCCCCGCCGGAGTCAAGGTCTCCGTCAAGGATGGCCTCGTCTCCGTCGAGGGCCCCAAGGGCAAGCTCAGCTACCAGACCCGACCCGAGGTCAAGGTCACATGGACCGAGAGCGAGAAGGCGATCAAGTGCGAGGTCGATGCCGACCGCAAGGGTGATCGCCTCGTCCGCGCTCTCTGGGGCACCACGCGGGCCAACATCCGCAACATGATCGACGGCGTCACCAAGGGCTACGAGAAGAACCTCCAGGTCGTCGGCACCGGTTGGTCCGCCGCCGTCATGGGCAAGAAGCTCAAGCTCACCGTCGGCTTCGCCAACTCCATCATGGTCAACATCCCCGACGGCATCACGGTCGCCGTCGACAAGGCCGCGGGCGAGACAACCCCCATCAAGGTCTCCGGGCCCGACAAGCAGATGGTCGGCCAGTTCGCCTCCGCCGTCCGCTCCAAGCGCAAGCCCGAGCCCTACAACGGCAAGGGCATCAAGTACACCGAGGAAGTCATCAAGCGCAAGCAGGGCAAGCAGTTCGGCTCGTAAACCAGTCGGCGCCCGGGGCCACGGCCAGGAAGCCCGCCCCGATTCGCAGCACGTTTCAGCTCCGGAAGAAGGTTCAGCGGTATGGACAAGCAGAGCAGCAAAAACGCCCGTCGGACTCGTCGCCGGATCGGCATCCGCAAGCGCATCATCGGCACCCCCGAGCGCCCGCGCCTCACCGTCTACAAGTCCCTCCTGCACATCCACGCACAGGTCATCGACGACCTGGCCGGCAAGACGCTCGCCGCCGCCTCCTCCGCCGAGAAGGCCCTCAAGGCCGGCGCCAAGACCGGCAACAGCTCATCGGCCGCCAGCGTCGGAGGAAAGCTCGCCGAGCGCGCCAAGGCCGCCGGTGTCTCCAAAGTCGTATTCGATCGTGGAGGCTTCAAGTTCCACGGCCGCGTCAAGGCCCTCGCCGATGCGGCTCGCAAGGCCGGGTTACAGTTCTGAAAAGGGTTGCAGTTCTGAAAAAGGCATCAGGCATCAGGCATCAGGCACTGGTGACAAACGAAAGAGCAGAGAACGATGGCTGACCACTTCGAAGAATCAGGACACATGACCGACACCACCATTGGTGTCTATCGCACCTCGACCACCGTCAAGGGCGGGCGTCGCTTCAGCCTCGGCGCGCTGGTCGTCGTCGGTGATCATCGCGGTCGCGTCGGTTACGGCTACGGCAAGAGCAACGAAGTCCCGCTCGCCGTCGAGAAGGCACAGAAGTACGCACGCCGCAACATGGTCAACGTCACCATGGCCGGCAACACCCTCCCGCACGCGGTCGAGGGCAAGTACTCCTCTTCGAAGGTCCGCCTCATCCCGGCTTCCCCCGGCACCGGCGTCGTCGCCGGCGGCACCGTCCGCGCCATCCTGAGCGCTGCCGGCGTCACCGACTGCCTCACCAAGTGCTACGGCTCCACAAACGCCAAGACCCTCGTCAAGGCCGTCTTCGAGGCCCTCGCACAGATCCGCACCCGCGCCGCCATCGAGTCGGCTCGCGGCGTCACCCTCACCGAGACCGACATCGAGAAGAAGATCGCCAAGGGCCGCGCCTTCATGACCGCCTCCTCCGGCAAGGAGAAGGCAAAGGGCCCCGTCAACACCCTCGGCCAGGAGCGCGGCGGCGGCCGCGGCGGCCGTGGTGGACGCGGTGGTCCCGGTGGTGGTGGTGGTCGCGGCGGCCGTGGTGGACGCGGTGGTGGTGGTGGTGGGGGGGGTGGGGGTGGGGGCGATCAGGGCGGTGCCGGCCCTGCCGCGGGCGGTAGTGGTGGGGGTGGGGGAGGCGGCGATGCGCCGGCTCCCGCTGCATCCTGAGTCCGACGTTCAGCAGGTTCAAGCAGAGTTCGGTTCAACAGCACGCGATTCGATTCCACGGGCAGGCCCGGGTAGATCGGCGGGCAATCCCGGAGGTACCAAGTCATGATGATTCACGACATCACGGCCAAGGCAGGCAAGTACAAAGCCCGCAAGCGCGTCGGCCGCGGCGAGGGCAGCGGACACGGTAAGCAGTCCGGCCGAGGCAACAAGGGCCAAGGCTCGCGCTCCGGCTACGCCGCCAAGCGTGCGCACGAAGGCGGCCAGATGCCGTACTTCCGCCGCCTCCCCAAGTTCGGCTTCACCAACGCCGCCTTCCGGACTCAATTCTGGATCGTCAACCTCGGGGACATTGTCACGCATGCCTCGTTCGCCAAGGGCGGAGAGGTCTCGATCGCATCGCTCATCAAGGCCGGCCTGGTCCGCGATGACAGCCGCGATCTCAAGATCCTCGGCCACGTCTCCGAGGACGGCCTGAAGGTCAAGCTGACCGTCAACGCCGCTCGCGTCTCCGAGAAGGCCAAGAAGCTCATCGAGGCCGCCGGTGGAAGCGTCACCCAGACCGGCACCCGCCGGGATCGCGTCCGCGGAATCGACCGCAATTCCGAGGACCAGTCCCCTAAGAACCTGACGAAGAAGCTCAAGCGACCCACCAAGGCCGGCAAGGTCACCGAAGACGCCGAGGCCCCCGCCGCGGATGCCAAAGCGGCAGGCGATGCCAAGAAAAAGGGCTGAAAACAAGGATGACGGCCCCGCGCCGCCCCAAGTCGATGCCGTCTGTTCGGAATACTGTTTGATGCACCCGCCGCCGGTTGCCCTCTGGCGATCCAGATGTGGCTGCTGGCGGCGATGCTTTCAGGGTGCTTCCAGCCCGGGCCTCTTCCCGGGCAGACCCGAGGTCAGCGGATGCTGAAGATCCTGTCCAACGTCTTCAAGATTCCCGAGCTGCGGAACAAGATCCTGTTCACCGCCGGGATGCTGGTCGTCTACCGGCTGGGCTTCTGGATCCCCGTCCCCGGCGTCAACCAGGAGCAGCTCGCCGAGTTCTTCAAGCAGCAGGAGGGCTCGGCCGCCAACAAGCTCGCCTCCTTCATGGAGGTCTTCTCGGGCGGCAACTTCAGCCAGTCCACCATCTTCGGCCTGGGCATCATGCCCTACATCTCGGCCAGCATCATCATCCAGCTCTTCTCGACCGTGATCCCCGCGATCAAGAAGCTCAAGGAAGAGGGCCCCTCCGGACAGCAGAAGGTCATGGAGTGGACCCGCTACGCCGCCGTCGCGCTCTGCATCGTCCAGGCCCTGATGTGGCTCAAGTACATCACGACCATCAACATGGTCTATCCCGAGCAGATCGCCAATCCCCTCTGGTGGGTCATGGCGACCGCGGCCCTCACAGGCGGCACCGTCTTCCTCATGTGGCTCGGTGAACAGATCGACAGATTCGGCATCGGCAACGGCGTCTCCATGATCATCATGGCAGGCATCGTCGCGCGAATGCCCTCGGCGATTCAGTACGTCTACAACAACTTCGATCCCGCCGGTGACCCCCAGAAGATGGGATGGATGGGGCTCATCATGCTCGCCGGCGGCTTTGTCGCCGTCACCGCCGGCTCGGTCCTCATGACCGTCGCCCAGCGCCGAATCCCCATCCAGCAGGCCAAGCACACCCGCGGTCGCCGCGTCATCGGTGGACAGAAGAGCTATCTCCCGCTCAAGCTCAACCACAGCGGCGTCATGCCCATCGTGTTCGCCTCCTCGCTCATGATCTTCCCGGCCCTGATCTTCTCCGGCATGGCCGACGCCCTCAAGACCGCCGACACCGGCCCCGGCGGCCGTCCCTGGTACGAGTACGTCGCCACCTGGTTCTCAACCAACCTCAGCACAGGAGAGTTCCTCCACGAGCTGGGGTTCATCGTCATGATCTACTTCTTCGCATACTTCTGGATCACCGTCCAGTTCAATCCCGACGACATGGCCAAGCAGCTCAAGGAGCACGGCTCCTTCATCCCCGGCCTGCGACCCGGCCCCCGCACCGCCGAGTACCTCACCACCGTCATCACCCGAATCACCTTCGTCGGCGCCGCCTTCCTCTCACTGATCGCCGTCATCCCCACCGTCGTCAACAAGTCCCTCAACGTCCCTCCCAACGTCTCGCAGTTCCTCGGCGGCACCGGCCTGCTCATCGTCGTCAGCGTCGCCCTCGACTTCCTCCAGCGGGTCGAAGCCAACCTCCTCATGCGCAACTACGCCGGCTTCCTCTCCGGCGGCGGCGAGCAGGGCCCGCGCATGCGCGGCCCCCGCGGCTGAGCTTGCATTTCGGCGGGGCTTTCCAGGCCCCGCCTTCCCGTTCCCAGGGGCGGGTCCTTGCAGGCCCCGTCCTCATCCCTGTTGACTGCCTCTCAAGCCAAGCCTTTCATCCGTGCATATTTCCGGAGGCCGCTGTGCCGCCTCCCACACCCCTCCTCTTCACCACCATCGAGGATGGGCCCCAGGGTCGGTCGGGAGATCTATGCCCAAGGAAGATGACAAGCTCACGTTCGAGGCCGTCGTTACAGAGGCCCTGCCCAACGCCATGTTCCGCGTCCGCCTGCCCAACGAGCAGAAGACCGAGGTGCTCGCCTACGTCTCCGGCAAGATGCGCATGAACTGGATCCGAATCCTCCCCGGGGATCGCGTCACCGTCGAGATGTCCCCCTACGACCTCACCAAGGCCCGGATCACCTTCCGCCACTGATCCCCGGCTACCCCATCCCCCGCAACGGCGATCCGGCCACGACCGCCCTGCCCCGCGGGTGACTTCCCAAACCTGGCGGCCTATCCTTCACCCCTGCATTTCCGCCCTCAGGCGGTGGCTGTATGGTCCGATCCATCCCGCCGACCCGCCCGGTTTCGCGGACAGGCTGTTCCGGAAGGTGTCCCGATGAAAGTCAAAGCCAGCGTTCGCAAGATCTGCGGCAGTTGCCAGGTTGTCCGCCGCAAGGGCAAGGTCCGCGTGATCTGCAAGGCCGACCCCAAGCACAAGCAGGTCCAGGGCTGAGCAGGATTTTGCCGGTGTCCCCTCCCAGAGAGTGCGGGCCGGCGTGAGGAGTTCGAGCGTGCCACGTATCGCCGGTATCGACGTCCCCGACAAGAAGAAGATCCTCTTCGCCCTCCAGTACATCCACGGCATCGGCGCCAAGTTCGCCGCCAACATCCTCGCCGAGGCGCAGGTCGATCCCGACCTCCGCTCCAGCGAAGTGAGCGAGACCCAGCTCGCCGCGATCAACGCGATCATCGACTCCAACTACCTGGTCGAGGGCGCCCTCCGCCGACAGGTCCAGCAGAACATCCAGCGCCTCAAGGACATCCGCAGCTACCGCGGAGAGCGTCACCGCAAGGGCCTCCCCGTCCGCGGTCAGCGCACCAAGTCCAACGCCCGCACCCGCAAGGGCCGCAAGAAGACGGTCGCCGGCAAGAAGGGTGTCAAGGCCAAGGGCTAATTCAGAAGGCAACGGGTGCCGAGTGTTGGATCAAACCACCCAGCACTCAGAACCCAGAACTCAGCACAAATTCGGGTACGACACTGTGTGTCGGATGATCCGAGGAGTGATTCATGGCCAAGAAGGGCAAAGTCCGCAAGAACGTCGTCCGTGGCATCGCACACGTCCGCGCCACTTCCAACAACACGCTCGTCACCATCACCGACATGAACGGTGAGACGATCGCCTGGGATTCAGCCGGCACCATGGGCTTCAAGGGCGCCCGCAAGAGCACCCCGTTCGCCGCCACCCGCGCCGGCGAGACCTGCGGCTCCAAGGTCCGCAAGATGGGCATGTCCGAGATCGAGGTCCGCATCAAGGGCGCCGGCGCCGGCCGCGAGTCCGCCGTCACCGGACTGGTCTCCTCCGGCCTCCGCGTCACAGCGATCGAAGACCACACACCCGTCCCCCACAACGGCTGCCGCCCCCCCAAGCGCCGCCGCGTCTAACGAACCCGCAGCGCCAGCAAGGGCATCCGCCTTTGCCGCCTGCTCACCGAGACCTTCCGCGATCCGCCGTCCAACGACCCCGGATCGCCTTGTTCGAGTTGCTTGTTTCGTGACACCCCCGGAAAGAAGAGGCCGGCGAAGGCCCAGCAGTTCGCCGTACCCTCGTGATCCGAAGGTTGGTGTCGGGCTTCGAGAACCCCTGCTGGACAGGAAACCCGATTCATGACAACCCGCGTCCGCTGGCGTGGTCTGGAACTCCCGACCAAGGTGATCGCCGACTCCAAGTTCCGCAGCGATGTCTACGGACGGTTCTCCATCGAGCCCTTCGAGCAGGGCTTCGGAACCACCGTCGGCAACAGCCTCCGCCGCGTTCTGCTCTCCTCCCTCGAGGGCGCTGCCGTCACCTCCATCAAGATCAAGGGCGCCACCCACGAGTTCACCTCCATGCCCGGCGTCATGGAAGATGTCACCGACATCGTCCTCAACGTCAAGAACCTCATCGTCAAGCTCGAAGGCGACGAGCCCAAGGTCATGAAGCTCGCCGCCCGCGGCCCCGGCGAAGTCACCGCCGACATGATCGAGGCCGACACCGCCATCACCATCTTCAACCGCGACCTGGTCCTCGTGACTCTCACCGAGGCCGTCGATTTCGAGATGGAGCTCCGGGTCGCCAAGGGACGCGGCTACGTCCCCGCCTCCGACCAGTACGAGAACGAGGAGGAGCAGGAGATCGGCGTCATCCACGTCGACTCGGCCTACTCACCCGTCCAGCGCGTCCGTTACCGCATCGAGGAGACCCGCGTCGGTCAGAAGACCAACTACGACAAGCTCACCCTCGAAATCTGGACCAACGGCACCGTCGCCCCCGACATGGCCCTGGTCGAGGCCGCCAAGATCTTCCGCAAGCACCTCAACCCCTTCGTCCAGTACTACGAGCTGGGCGAGGAACGCGTCAGCGAGGAAGCAGCAGCAGCAGCCGGCGTCGATGAGGACCTCATCCGCAAGCTCAACATGCCCACCGGGGAGCTCGAGCTCTCCGTCCGGGCGAGCAACTGCCTCGAATCCGCCCGCATCGAGACCGTCGGCCAGCTCGTCGTCCAGACCGATGCCGACCTCCTCCGTCTCCGCTCCTTCGGCCGAACCAGCCTCCGCGAGGTCAAGCGCAAGCTCCAGGACATCGGCCTGGACCTGGGCATGCAGCTCCCCGAGGGCTACAACGTCGCCAAGCCCACGATCACGTCCTGAGTCGACCTATCCCGGCATCCCCGGCCAACGCCGGGGCTTGCCGCTTTGTAATGGTGTGCGGCTTCCGATGGGGCCCCAAAGCCCCCGGATCACCGCTCTCCCTGAGAAGGGCCGCGCAAACCCCCCGTTTGCTGCCCGCGATCGGGGAGCGGGATATCATTCCCCCCTTGTTCCCTTGCCCGCGGCGGCGATCGCCGCAGGAGTTCTGAGTCATGCGTCACGGCCGAGCCGGATACCGACTGACCCGCACCTCTACGCACCGCACCGCGATGCTGCGAAACCTCGCCGCCGGACTCTTCGAGCACGGCCAGATCACCACCACGATCCCCAAGGCCAAGGCCATGCAGCCCTTCGTCGAGAAGATCGTCACGCTCGCCAAGCGCGGCGACCTCCACGCCCGCCGCCTCGTGATCGCCAAGCTCGGCGGTGATCGCCGCGGCTTCGACTGGCTCTACATCGCCAAGGATGCCACCGACCAGGAGAAGGAGCACGTCAACAAGCTCAAGGACTTCAGCGAACAGTTCTTCAAGCTGCCCGAAGGCTCCAAGGTCGAGCGCAACCGCTACGGCGAACTCCGCAAGGCCCCCAAGCTCGTCAAGCACATCTTCGACAACGTCGCCCCGCGCTACAAGGACCGCGCCGGCGGATACACCCGCATCGTCAAGCTCGGCCGCCACCGCATCGGCGATGCCGCCGAACTCTGCGTCATCCAGTTCGTCGGCGCTGAAGAAGGCCCCGAAATCGGCGGCCGTCCCAGCGCACGCCGCCGCATGGCCGATCGCCGCACCGCCTACGCCGCCAAGGCCCGCAAGGCCGGTGAGAAGCCCAGCGACAAGGCCGACGAAAAAGCGACTGGTTGAGATCCCAGATCTCAAATCCCGATTCTGAGATCTCAATTGTCAAATCTCGAATCAGCATCGACCTGACGCCCGCGGCACGCGGGCGTCCTTCATATTGCCAGGCTCCCTCGGCTTGTGAGGGCGATTCTCGATCGAGCCCGTAGCCAGGGCCTGCCGCGCGGCGATGCATATGAGTTGCGGGCCAACGCTGGGTGACCGGCGGACCGGGGTCCGGGGCCCGCTTCGGTCCTCTACCTTCCGATACACTTGCTCCGTGAATGCACGGACGCTAACTGTCACCGATCTGTTCTGCGGCGCGGGCGGGCTCTCGCTCGGGCTCCGCGAAGCGGGCTTCGAGCCGATTCGAGCGGTGGATTGCTGGGCAGCCGATGAGCCGCCCCGGTACCAACTCCGGCCCCATCACCGGCGTGTCCGGGGCGTCCGAGACTTCCCGCAGCCTTTCGTCCGGGTCAGCCACCCATCCTCATCGGTTAGTTGTCACCCGATGGCACGCTCGCACCGAGAGTCTTTGGATTGTCGCAGTCCCCGTTGTCTACACCTAGCGGAATGCGTCGGATCGTAGCCGAACAGCCTGTCTCAATCAGCGTTCTTCAGGCTGCATCGGCTCCGAGTAGGGCTGACGGCGGGCGAGCCCGGTTCACCGTGGTACAATCGTCGTCTAGCCCCTCTAGACGACGATCAGCCGCACCCCATGAGCACGCGCACACCAGATTGGAAACGTCCGCCCGTCATCGAAGTGGTGCTAGGGGTCCAGTTTGACGCGCTGCCCGCCCTGTCCAACGGGCACTTGGGATGGTTCTGGGGCGAGATGAACGCGGAGTTTCCGAACTCCGACGACGTTCCATTGATTGAGCGGGTTGTCGAACCATTCGGAGACGGTGCGCACTTTGGCTTTCCCGCGCTCGGCTTTCGACGTGCCACCGGCGATGCCCGACTTCGCATGACTTCGCCCGACGGCACGAAGATGATCCAAGTCCAGAACGGATGGTTGGTCGCCAACTGGACGAAGAAGGGCGACACGGAGTACCCCGGCTTCACCGGCGTGAAGACGCTTTTCGATCAGGCGATGGCCCGCTTCTCTTCGTTCCTGAAGGAACGGAATCTCGGGGTCATCAAGCCGAATCTCTGGGAAGTGACCTACATCGACCATCTTCCCGTCGGCACCGTCTGGAACACGCTCGCGGACGTTCCCCGAGTCTTCCCCGGCCTGTTCGGAAAGGGCCAGTGCGCCAACGGGACCACCGAAGCGATTGATTCGACGTGGGCCTTTCGGCTGTCCCCGAAGCCGGGTCGATTGCGCCTATCTGTGCAGTCGGCGAGAACCGCCACGGAACCGGAGCGGGATATCCTGTTGGTACGGAGTGTTGCACGGGGGCCGCTCGGTGCCGATAATGCGGGTTCACTTGACGATGCCCTGAACTTTGGTCGATCTTCAGTGGTAGATACCTTCATGGGCTTGGTTTCCGACGAAGCCAAGCGATACTGGCAGGGAGACTGAATGCTCACTCTCGATAACCCCACCGCTGGCATCCGGGACTACTCCATCAGCGCGGCTTCCGCGCACGTGGCATTGGTCCCGTCCGCCTGTGGTGCGAGTGCCGAGCGTTCAGACCCACGAATGGAATGGGCGCTTCGGTTCGATCAGGGCTTGAAGCGTGCTGCCGAGCGCATCCGCGTTTGGTCGCGCGACTCCGCCTCACTCGCCGACGATGGCTTGGAAGCCCCGTCGCGTGAGGCAATCACCCGCGCGTTCGAGATCATCAACGAGATGAAGGTTCTGGTCATGGACCGGGTGGCCCCCGTCACCGCCACGCTATTAAACTTCAAGGGCGTTTCGCTCGGGAGCGGCGGGGAGATCAGCCTTGAACTCGGCTCGGGGCCTTTCGCCGTCACCTATCGGATCGAAGCCGACGGCACCGTCACCGAGTTGTTCTTCTGCAACAACCAACTGTTCCACCGCGAGCAGTTCGCACGCTGACGTTCGGTTCCGCCGATTGCAGTGCCAAGGTGTATCCTTGCACTCACTCTCCACGGTGGAACCCAACGATCCCATCCAGCCCGAAGAGATAGTCCTTCGTCGCGTGCCCGAAGCGCAGATGAACGGTGGTCCTCCCTTCCGACTTTCTGCAAACGCATTCGATCCCCATCCGACGCGAGACACCGACGGCCTGTCGGTCTATCGGCGTGTGTTCCACACCCCACAGGAAGCGGCGGACTTCCGAACCAAGTCGAAGTCGAACGCATGGGTTGCCGAACTCCCGGCGTCGGCAATCACCGCGATGGGCCTGACGATCGAACCGAAGCCGTTGGCGGCCACCGCTGACATGCCCGCACAACCGGGCCACGCGGTCATTCCGGCGTTGAACTCCGCCGACCGAAAGACACCCAAGGCGGACGAGTGGAAACAGCAGTTGCTCGCGGCGGTCACGAACGTGACGGGTCCGTACGAAGGCCCGGCTTCCCGACAGGAATCGCCACGTACTCCGGCCTGAACACGCTGTTCGTAAGGCACGCGCCCACCCGTCGCCGGTGGGCGTTTTCTCTGCGCCGGTAGCAAGGGGGTAGCAAGCGGCCCAAAAACAGACGCGGCGAGCCGGGTTTTCCGACTCGCCGAAAGGCCCGCAAAACACGGGTGAAACTCGAAAGTGCCCCCCGAAGGACTCGAACACCTGCGGGATTCTGCGGGAAACACGCGGGTTTCTGATTCGGGCGGCAGCAAATCCGGCAACAAAGGGGGTGGTTTTGGTCCCCCAACGCCCCCAGCCAAGCCCACCGATCCCGACTTGGCGGCGGTGATCGCGGCGTGGCCGAGCCTGCCGGCGGCGGTGCGGGCAGGCATCACCGCGATGGTGAAGGCGGCTGGGGCCGGTGGAGGGCGATGAGGTTCGACGATCGACCCGGTGTGGGTTCGAGTTCAACCGGGGAATTCAACCCCGCCCACAGAACCGCCCCCAAACCCCCTGGCGGTGAGTTTCGACAATCGACGCGGAAATCGACCCACGGAAGGGTATCAGACATGGACGACGACCGCCCTACAGCCCACACCCCACGCCAACGGTTCGACACTCTTTTCACCGACCCCCGGCACTTCAGGGGCGATTGCCGGCTCATGCGGACAGCCGTTCGGCGTGGCTGGCTGAACGAGGCCCAGCAGGAGGACCGCGACGCCCTCGTACGACGCTTCGAGGAAGCCATCGGCGAGCGGGAGGCCGCCGGATACGACTCACCCGGCCAGTTTGCAAGAGCGGCCATCGCCCAGGCTTGGACGGCGATCGAACTGGAGCGGGCCAGCCAGCCCGGTTTCCTTGAAGCGCTGGACCGGGCGCTTGGGGGACCGCCAGCGGCACCCCGGCCCGGCCGACCCCGCCGGCGCGGTCGCGTCCGGGAGTTTTCCCGCATCGACGCCAACGAGATTCGCCGGCGAGTGAAGGCAGACGGTCTGGACCTCACGGCGTTGCGATCGATCGATGTGCTGACCGCCGACAAGCCTGGCAACGCCGGCGAGCGGATCGCCTTGGCCGTGGTCCCGGATCCCCGGTACAGCGGCGGGCGGGTGTGGCTGGTGTGCCCAGGTTGCCGGCGACGCCGGCGGCACCTGTACACCAGCGCGCTGGGAACCCGCTGCCGGGACTGCCTGTCGCTTTGCTATCCACCGGCCGCACGGCCGGGATAATGGCATCGGGTAGCGGCTGGGGTTGCAAACCCAACCGCGAACGGACGGGCGGCGGCGGCGGTTCTCACCGTCCCCGCTGCCCCGCCCTCCGACCCGATACAGGACGGTTTTCCATGACTCAGGTCGCCTCCGGAGGGGCAGAACTGCCCCGTGTGCGCGATACGCTCTTTGACGCCGGGCGCAAGGCGTACACGCTGGCCGGGTGTGTCGAACGCCTTGAGGCGGTGTACGCGAAGGAAACTGAGCGGATCGACAGCAGCTGGTTCTATGTCGGCTCAACAGAGCAGACCGGCCGCGAACTTCTAGATCCGCTTGACCTGAAGCCTTTCCCTGAAGTCGAGCGCAAGCCCCGTCGAGAGGCGATCGACGCGACGCTCACACTTCGAGCGGCCATCGACTGCGCCATCGAGGCTGTTGTAGCAGCGGCACCGGCGATGGACAGCCAACATGAGTCGGCCGATCGCAGATGGACAACTCGCACGATCGGCCAGCTCCGATGTCTTCGCGGCGCGATTACTAGGGGCCACACCCTCGACATCTTCCCATCGGCACTTCCGATGATCCGCGCAGGTGTGCCTGCTGCGCTTCGCGAACAGGCGGACCCGTTGGCTGAGCGTATGGAGGAGGTCAAAACGGTTATCCTTGCGGCCGCGCAACCGTCCCAATCCGATGGGGACCAAGAGCCAATACCGGGACCAAGTGATGTGAAGCAATGGCTGGACCACGTCGCCAAGTCAGATGCTTTGCTGGGCTCCAAGCCCGAAGGCAGCGAGAACGCCTTGCGATCCCGCATCATCGTGGCTCGTGATGCGATCTTTGCCGCCGGCGTACTGCTGCGAGCGGCAGGTGGACTGGACCCAAAGTATGTTGAGAAGGCGCGTGGTGTACTTCTGGACTACATCGACCTTGCGAGAAAAGCATGGGTGAACGCTGAGAGGGTCATCGGAGGTCGGATGCCGGACGTGGATCGGTTTGCCTTTGATGCCCGGCTCCTGCTGACCGCAGCCTGGAACGAAACCTACGACGCATTTCTCAATCCGGACTTGCGGCTGATGGAGAAACGAGCGCGGGGCTTTGAACTTCATAGGGATCTAGGCGCGTTGCTGGATCGGCTTGGCTGTATGGCCCCTCCCGTCGCCGGCGAGGGTTCGCCGGCAACTGTGACCGCTGCCCAGCCGGAAACGCCTCAATGGGTTGCAGCCAGTGACGCTGCGAACTGGTCGGGTCTGTCCACCGATGCCCTCCGCAAACGTGCCCAATCTGAACGATGGCCAACGAGGAAATCAGGCCGGATGAACTGTTATCCGCTCGACAAGCTGAAGAACGCATGGCCTCAACGAAGATTCTGGCCGGACGCGAGCGGAAAGTGAGCGGACGCGGGCGGAATGACCCCCTCCAAGTCGTGACTTCCCGACCGTGACGCCCATGCTCATGGTCGATGTCGCACGAGAAGATCCTCCACAACGAGCGTGAAGCGGCCAACCGGCTTGGCGTTCCCGCCTCTTGGCTTCGCCGCGAAGCCGATGCCGACCGAGTCCCATGCCTGCGGGTCGGTCGTCGCCGGATGTTCGACCTAGAAGCGGTGAGGCTGGCCCTTATCGAGCGTGCCAAGCGCGAGGCGGTGGCACGTGGCTGATCTGCCCAACACTCCAGGTGCTCCTCCTCCCCTGCTGGTCGATCGCCGAGAGGCGGGCCGGCTGCTGGGGGTGTGCGGCAACACGATCGACAACCTACGGCGTCGCGGCGAACTCCCGAGCGTGAAGATTGCGGCGCGTCGGCTGTTCGACGTGGCGGACCTGCGGCGGTACATCGACGCGCGGAAGGGGGTGGCCGAATGAACGCGCCCCTATTCGACGACGCGGCCCCCGGTGGTGCGGGGGCTGGCGTCAACGGTCCAAGCGATGCACACAACATTACGCGGTTGCCCCTGACCCCACCCGCGCGGCACAACTCCCCGCCCGGTACGTCCGGCGTCGCGGCGGATCGGATCGCCGGCCACGCGAAAGACCTGCGCGCCCGTGTCTTGGCGTTCATCGTGGAGCAAGGCCCGCACGGCGCAACCGATGACGAAGGGGAAACGGCGCTGGGGATCAAGTGTCAGACGTACACGCCCCGGCGCGGTGAACTTGTCGCCCTTGGGCTGGTGGTCGATTCGGGACGCCGACGCAACACGGCGAGCGGACGCCCGGCGGCGGTGTGGGTGACGCCCAACCACGCGACGCCGAAGCCGACGCCGAAAGGCGGTGCGGCATGAGCGGCCCCGTACAACGAATCCTGACGGCCCTACGCGAACACGGACACGAACCCCGCAAAGCGGGCGCGGGCTGGTGCTGCAAGTGTCCGGCCCACGATGATCGCACGCCGAGTTTGAGCATCCACGCCGGCGACGATGGGCGGGCGCTGGTGAACTGTCACGCCGGTTGTACCGTCGATGCGGTGTGCGGTGCGATCGGGTTGCGGGCGTCGGACCTGTTCATCCCCGATCCGAACCGGCGTACTGGACGCACGCCACGGACCCGCCCGAGTGTCACCGTCACCACAACCCTACGGACGCCCGCACGAAACGCGGGTATCGGTGACGGTGACGCCAAGACGTTCCCCACGGCCCGCGCTGCGGTGGCTGAGTTGGAGCGGCGGCACGGCCCGCGATCGACGACCTGGACCTACACGAACGCGGCGGGCGATCCGGTGGGGCTGGTGGTGCGGTGGAACACGCCCACCGGGAAAGACGTGCGCCCGGTGAGCAAGACCCCGGCGGGTTGGATCATCGGCGGGATGCCCACGCCCCGCCCGTTGTATGGGCTGCCCGACCTGCTGGCAACGCCGGCGGGGTCGCGGGTGTTCATCGTCGAAGGCGAGAAAGCGGCGGACGCGGCGCGAGCGGTCGGGCTGGTGGCGACGACAAGCCCGCACGGGTCGAAGTCGGCGGCGAAGGCGGATTGGTCGCCCGTCGCGGGTCGTGACGTGGTGATCTTGCCGGATCACGACGACGCCGGCGCGGTGTACGCGCGAGCCGTGGCTCGCCTGTGCATGGCTGCGGGTGCGCGGTCGGTTCGGATTGTGTGGCTGCTCGAACTCTGGGCAGAGATGCCCGAAGGCGGCGATATGGCGGACCTGGTGGAGTATCGCGGCGGCGACATTGACCCGATCCGCGCGGAAGTTGAAACCCTGGCGAGCAAGACCGAACCGGAAGAGGTGACGCTCGACGCGCCGGCGGTCCCCGCGTTCGCACCGTTCCCGGTTGACGTGCTACCCGATCCGATTCGGGGATTCGTCACCGAAGCGGCGAAGGCGATCGGGTGCGATGCGTCCTACATCGCCCTGCCCACGCTGTCGGGGCTGGCGGCGGCGATCGGCAATACCCACCGGATCGCGCTCAAGCGCGGGTGGACCGAGCCGGCGATTGTGTGGACGGCAATTGTGGGCGAGTCGGGGACGATGAAAACACCCGCGTTCAAGTTGGCGATGAAGGCGATTCGCAAGGCCCAAGCCAATGCGTTCAAGGAACACGACGCGGCGCGGGCCGAGTGGGAAGCCCAACACCTGCGGTATGAAGCCGAGTTGACCGGCTGGAAGCGGCAAGCGGCGAAGGGACACGGCGACGCCGGCGACCCGCCCGAGAAACCCGCCCTGCCGATCGCGCGCCGGTACATCGTGTCCGACACCACAACCGAAGCCCTGGCCCCGATCCTGTTGGGCAACCCGCGCGGTGTGCTGCTGGCCCGCGATGAACTCGCCGGCTGGTTGGGATCATTCGACCGCTACGCGAAGGCGGGGAAGGCGGGCGCGGACTCCGCGCATTGGCTGTCGATGCACAACGGCGAAGCCATGACGATCGACCGCAAGACCGGGATACCGCCGACGATCCACGTTCCATCGGCATCGGTGAGTATCACCGGCGGGATTCAACCGGGAATCCTGGCGCGGGCGCTGGGGCAGGAACACCACGAAAGCGGCATGGCGGCGCGGGTGCTGTACGCGATGCCCCCGCGCAAGGCGAAGCGGTGGACCGAAGCGGACGTGAACTCGGACACCGAAGCGACGGTGGCGGCGGTGTTCGATCGGCTGTTCGGGCTGACGATGGAAGTCGATCCCGAAAGCTCGGCGCTCGAACCGGACTACCGGCCCCGGCTGGTGCGACTGGCCGACGACGGGAAGGCGGCGTGGGTGCGGTTCTACAACGAACACGCGACCGAGCAAGCGGAACTATCCGGCGACCTGTCGGCGGCGTGGTCGAAGTTAGAGGGATACGCGGCCCGGATCGCGCTGGTGGTTCACCTGACCCGCTGGGCGGGGAACGATGCCACGCTACGCGATGCGTCGCGGGTCGATGAGGCGAGCATCGCGGCGGGCGTGGTGCTGGCCCGGTGGTTCGTTGACGAAGCCCGGCGCGTCTACGCGATCCTGTCCGAGAGTGACGACGACCGGGAAACCCGCCGGCTGGTGGATTGGATCGAACGCAAGGGCGGCACGGTGACGGCCCGCGACCTGACGCACGGGGTACGGGCGTATCGCGGCGATCCCGACGCGGCGGAACGCGCCCTGTCGGCGCTGGTGGAAGCGGGCATCGGGCATTGGGAAGCCGACGCCCACGGGCCGAAGGGCGGGCGTCCGGCCCAACGATTCCGGCTTGTCTCCACTGTCACCGTCACCGAAACCCCCACGAACGCCGGGAAAGACGTGGGTTATGGTGACGGTGACACCGGAGACACGGCCACGGACGCCGGCGACGGCTGGGGGACGCTGTGAACCCCAACCCCCACGAACTCGCCCCGCTGCTGGTGGCCCTTGGGCGGGCAGGGATCGAACTGGCCCCGCACCCGACCGACCCGGTCCGGCTCCGGTATCGCCCGGCGGACCTGCCCCCGGACCTGTCGGCGCGGCTGCGGTTGCATCGTGGGGCGATCTTGGGGCTGCTGACGGGCGGATACACGCCGGACCCCCACGGCGACACGGACGCGGGGTACGTCTACGGCGAACGGCTGGGCGTGGCCGATGGGCTGGGGATGCCGACGCACCCCGGATCGGCGGCGTGGCTGGTGGCGGTCGGGGAGTCGATGGGGCATAGTTGCACTACACGAACCATTGGGGTAGAATGATGGGCATGGCAACGGTGACGGATCAACTGCGGCGGGCGGTGGAGCGGAGCGGGCAAACCCGCTACGCGATCAGCAAGGCGACGGGCATCCCGGCGTCGGTGCTGTCGCGGTTTGTGGCGAGTGGGCGCGGGCTGCGGTCGGAGAATATCGACCGGCTGTGCGCCTACCTGGGGCTGGTGCTGACGGCGAAGGCGGGCAAGGTCCGGAAGGGACGGTGACGTATGGCGAGCATCGGATGGGAAGGCAGGCGGGCGCGCATCCTGTTCCGCGATGAGGAAGGGAAACAGCAAAGCATTCGGCTGGGCGAGTGCCGGAAGGATGATGCACGGACCGCGCGGGCGGCGGTCGGGCATCTTGTGATCGCCAAGCGGCACGGGAGCGTGCCCCACCCGGACGCGGTGCGGTGGCTGGGTGGCATTGATGACGTGCTGTACGCCCGCGTGGTCGCGCATGGGTTGTGCCAACCACGGGAAGGCGCGGCGGTGGTGACGGTGGCGAACCTGCTGGACCGATTCGATGCGGCGGTAGCGGTGAAGCCGACGACGCAATACAAGTATCGGGCGGTCGCGGACAGTCTGCGGGCGTTCCTTGGCGCGGGTACGGCGCTGGCGTCAATCACGCCGGCCCACGCCGACAACTGGCGGAAGTC
>JADLBU010000079.1 GCA_020847535.1 Phycisphaerales bacterium | reverse complement strand
TGGTGGTATCAGCGGGCGCCGAAGTGAAGATCGGCATGTTTGCAGCCGCCGCAACGCCGTCGGTATCCATGCGGCTGATGCTGGATACGCCGGGGGCGGACCTGTACGTCTGCGACCTGACGCCGGCTAACCCGGTGGTCGTGGTGTCGGGGCCGGGAACCTACCGCGTCGTGCGTCCGCTGATTACGGTCGACCACGGCGTTTTCAGCGAAACATGACGCCGGAAGAAATCATCGAGCACGCTCGCCTGGTGCGGGTGTTTCTCGAATCGGACGAATTCAAGGCTGCATGGGAATCGGTCGAAGGCGAGTTGTTGCGTGAGTTCCGCGAAGCATCGGAACCCGAGCAAGCCTTGGCGGTTCACGAGCAGATGAAGGCCATGCAACGGCTGATGTTCCGCTGGAATGCAACCCAGTCGGATGCTGCCATTGCGAGGAAGGAGAAAGAGGACCGCGACCGACCAAGACGCGGAATCTTTCGTTGACGCGCCGCCACCGAGCGGCTTTTTTTTTGAAGGTACACCATGCCTGACCAAGATTCGCCAGCGAGCGAAACCGACATCGTTTCTCGTCTAATGGAACTGGAGCAGGACGCTCCTGACGAGGAACAACCGCAAGACGACGAGCCTGCGCCGCAGGAAGAGGTCGAGGACACCGAGCCTGTTGCGGAAGAGGCTGACGAGGAACCCGAGGCGGAAGAAGAAGCCGAGGAAGAACCGGAAGCCGATGAGTTTGAATTGCAGTACAACGGCGCGACCGAACGTGTGCCGAAGGATCGTGCGAAGGCACTCGCCCAACAGGGGCTGTACTACGAGCGCAATCAAGCGCAAGTCGATCAGCACTGGAAGCAGGCGCAGGAAGCATCGCAGTTCGTTGCACAGCAGTTGCAGGCCGTCCCCGAGTTGCAGGAAGCCGCTGCATTGGTTGGGATGTACCAGAAGGCGGTCGAGAGCATCGACATTGCCGACATGCAGAAGCTCGCGACGGAAGATCCGGCCGCATACCTGGCGAAGCTCGCCGAGTACAACACGCTGAACCGGCGGTTGTCCGAGGCGCAAGCGAAGCACCAGGCCACCGCGCAGCAATTCGCTCAGGCGCAGCAGCAGTTCCAGTCCGAGACGCTGAAACGTGAGCGCGAAGCTCTGTTCAAGGCGATCCCGGATTGGCGTGACGACTCCAAGTTCAAGCAAGCCCGAAGCCGAATCCTCTCCTACATGGCAGAGCGCGGTTTCAGCGAGCAGGAAGTTGGGTCGCTGATGGATCACAGGGCGTTGCTCGTGGCCTATGACGCCGCTCGGTTCCGTGAGTCGCAAAAGGCGTTGAAGGCATCGGCGAAGTCCCTCGGCACGAAGCCGAAGGTGGCGAAACCGGGTGCCAGCACGACGCCGGCTCAGGCGAATGACGAGCAGACGAAACAGCTACGGCAGCAATTGAAGAAAACCGGAAAGATCGACGACGCGGCTCGATTGTTCGAGCGATTCGTCTAAGGAGTTTGCAATGGCTATTGCCAAAAACCATACCTACACGGGTAACAAAATCCGTGAGGACTTCCACGATGTCATCTATGACATCAGCCCGACGGACACGCCGCTGCTCACGATGGCGAAGCGCCTTAAGGCGAAGAACACGCTGCACCAGTGGACCTACGACAAACTGGCTTCGCCGGCTACCAATGCCAATCTGGAAGGCAACGACTTCTCGATCACGGCCCGCGCTCAGCCGGTCACGCTCGGGAACTACTGCCAGATTCTCGTCAAGACGGCGAGCGTGTCGGGCACCTTCGAGGCGGTCGACAAAGTGGGCCGCAAGTCGGAGATGGCCCGCCAAGTCGCACGCATGTCGAAGGAGATCAAGAGAGACCTCGAGCACGCGCTGGTTCGCAACCAAGCGTCGGAGAACGGCAGCGCGGCGACCGCTCGCACGATGGCATCGCTGGAATCGTGGATTGCCACGGCGACGGTCGGAAACGGCGTGAAGGCGGCGGGTTCGAGCGGTGGTTCTACCACCGGCTACGCGGGCGGAACGGTTGCGGCTCCGGGTGCGACGGTCACTGCGAAGGCGTTCGGCGAGGCCGATCTGCGTACTGCCATCGGCTATGCGTGGGCGCAGGGCGGCGATCCGTCGGTTGTGATGATGAGTTCCAAGAACAAGGCGAAGTTCTCGGGATTCACCGGCATTGCAACGCGCATGAACGATGTGCGCGGGGCGACGCAGGCGAACATCATCAGCGCGGCCGACATTTGGGTGTCGGACTTCGGCGTGCACAAAGCCGTGATGAACCGCTACATGCGGGACGAAGCGGTGCTGTGTATCGACCCGGAGTATGTCGGGGTTGCGTTCCTTCGTGGCTTCCAGACGAAGGACATCCCGGCCGCGCGTGACGGCACCGAGAAGGCGATTCTGTGCGAGGCGACGCTGGTCGTGCAGAACCCGCTGGCGCACGCGAAGGTCTACAACACGGGCGGTTGATCGCTAGCCAACCTGCGGACGGGCGGGGGAAACCTCGCCCGTTTTTCTTTTGAAAACGATTCTGGACAAAGACCCGTTCACGGGCCTGACCGAGTGGTTCAACTACGACCCGGTAGCCGATGAAGTCACGGTGTACTCGGAACAGAAAGAGGCCGATCTAAAGCGGTTTCTCGACCATACCGAGCGGGTACGCAACGACCCGGAGATCAGCCGGCAGGGCATCAAGAATTCGTTCTGGAAGTACGCGACGCTGCCGCCGATCGTTCAGGTGGAGCTTCGGAACAAAGGGATCGACATCTTCAATCCCGGCCACACGAAGGCGTTGCTGCGTGAGATCAACGCTGCGTACCCGCACACGAAGTTGACGACGAAGATCCACCGATGAGGGAGATGGCTGTTGCGGAGCAGGGCCGAATCCTGGTCGATGCGAGGAAGTTGGCCGAGGCCGGCGACTTCGAGAATGCGTCGAAAATCGCGTTCACGGTTCTGGAGCGCGCACCCAACAGTGCGCTGGCGCTGCACCTGATCGGCTACATCTACCTGCACGTCGAAAAGCCGGTACTGGCGTACCAGTTCTATCGGCGGGCGTTGCAGGTCGAGCAGAAGCATGCCGAGGTGTGGAACAACTTCGGCCGGGCGGCGGACGAGCTGCACCTG
>JADLBU010000078.1 GCA_020847535.1 Phycisphaerales bacterium | reverse complement strand
CGACGCCTCAGCAAAGACTACGAGTTCACTACCGCCAGCAGCGAGGCGATGATCTACATCTCCATGATCAACCTCATGCTCCACCGGTTGGCGCGAGGGTGAACCGGCTTCTCACACAGGCTCTGAGAGAGGGAATGCGGATGATCTCGGGGTTTTTGGATGGCGCGGGTGAATCGATGAACGGGCAGCGGAGAGCGGGCGGGATCCTGCGGGCGATCGAGCAACTGGACGGCAAGGATCCGGCTCGCGGATGGGCTCGCTTTCGGGAGTCGTGGCGGCACGAGGCTGAGATGATGCGCGGTTTGCTGAGCATTGGAGAGGTTGGGGAGAAGACCAAGTACACTTTGAGCACAGCCGAAGCGACGACGACCGGATATACGGCCGTGGATACGGATGACACGCTCAAGGAATACATCGAAGCCCAGCGCCAAGCGGCCGAGCGGCTGGAGAAACTGACGGCCAAGGAAGCGATCCGGGCGTTGGATCGGGCGATGGCTGTGGCGCAGCGGGTCGATGATGGGGCGGCGGCGGGGCGTTTTGATGAAGCATCCAGGATCGCTCGCGAGGCGACTGAGAAGGATGAACTCGGGCTGGCGGACTGGCTCATGGGGAAGACGTGGATCAGCAATGATGGCCGTGCCAACCTGGTTGAGCGGTTGGAGGCGCTCAAGCAGCGGCTGCGGGGCATGATTTCGGTGGCTCCCAAGTGAGAGCGGGCGTTCCGGGCTTGACGGAGCCGTGCGCAGGTGCTTTTTCGCAGCGGCAATTAACAGCCATTCTCGAAGGCGTGGACGAAGGCGATGAAGTCGTCGAGATCGACGAAGCCGGATTGGTCGAAGTCGGCGTTGTCGGTGCCTTCTTCGAAGTCATGCACGTAAGCGATGAAATCGTCGAGATCGACGAAGCCCGAGCCATCGTGGTCGGAGAAGCAGGGCATGACGGCGAGCCCCCAGGTCTGGCCGAGGCCGGCCTCGCCGGGGCTGGCGAACTCGGAAAGGAAGGCGCCGGTTGAGCCGTCGAAGGCGACGACGTTCTTGGAGGTCTGACAGCTGACGTAAAGGGTTGAGCCGTCGGGGCTGAACTTCAGATCGAAGGGATCATCCATGAGGGGGTGGTCGGCGAACACGTTGATGAATGCGCCGGTGTTTCCGTTGTAGCGGCGGATGGCATCTTCGGTGCCGCTGCTGGTGATGTAGAGGTGGCCATCGGGGCCGAACTCCATCGCGTAGGGCTTCTGGCAGCCGTCGGGGGCAACATCCACGAAGCGGCCCATGCTGGCGCCGGTGGTGATGTTGAAGCGGATGACATCCTGGCAGATCTCGCAGATGACGTAGATGTTGCCATCGGGGCCGATGGCGATGTCGCGCGGGAACGGGGGGGCGAGCGCGAAGACGGACTCGAAGGCACCGGTCTGGGCGTCGAAGCGTGCGACCTTGGCGGAGGCGGCCTGGCCGGTGATGTAGAGCTTGCCATCGGGGGCGAACACCATGCCACGCGGATCGGAGAGTCCTCCCGAGCCGGGGGTTACGAACTCGCCGAGGTATTCGCCGGTGATCGCGTTGTAGCGGAGGACGGCATTGTTCGCGGAGTCGAGGACGTAGAGGCGGCGATCGGGGCCGTAGGCGAGCGCGTTTCGGCCGGCGAGCGCACCGGTGGCGAAGGTACCGATGCTGTCGCCATCGGCGCTGAAGCGTGCGAGGTGGTGCGCGGTGCCATCGGCGATCAGTACATCGCCGGCGAGCGCGGGGGTGTGGCTGGATGCGGTCCCGGCGAGCAGCAGACAAGCGAGGCTTCGGGGCATGAGTAAATTGAATCGGCCGTAACGCATGTATCTCTCCCGTCGGCGCTCGAAGCGCGCACCCTCAGTGTGCAAGATCAAACGCAGGAATCGGAGTTCACTCACGGTCGATCGCGTGGTTTCCCCCGGTTTCGCGTACGGTTACCGGCCGCGATGGGTTAGAGGACCGAACGGCATCCGATCAACGGGGGGGGTACACTGGCGATGTGACGATTCCTCACTGCAAACCTCCGGTGTGGCCCGAAGGGATACCTCAGACACGGCTGGCAGCCCGAATCCATTCCGGGCTCGCGGTCGGGTGCCGGGTGGCGATCATCGGGATGCCGGATGACACGGGGGTGAGGCTGAACGGCGGTCGGCCGGGTGCTGCGGAGGGGCCGGGTGCGTTCCGGGCAGCGCTGGCGAAGTACGGGGTCGCCGAGCCCGATGGGGCGGGATTTCCTGTGGTCTTTGATGCGGGGGATGTGGAACCTGCGCACGGGCATGATGAGGCCGCGCTTCACAAGACGCACCGGCGGGTGACGGAGGCGGTCGGGGCGGTGCTGGAACTTGGGCTATTTCCGGTGGGAATCGGCGGCGGGCATGATCTGACGTTCCCGTTCGTGCGCGCGGTGGCGAACCGGAACCCGGGGATGCTTGGGTTGTACTTTGATCCGCATCTGGATGTGCGCGAGACCGTGGGATCGGGGATGCCGTTCCGGCGGCTCGTGGAGGAGTGCGGGGTTTCATCGTTGGACAACTTCGGGTTCAACCCGATGGTGAACGCGAAGGAGCACGTGGAGTGGTTCCGCTCGCACGGAGGGCGGATCAACCGCACCTTCGAGCCACTCAAGACGCAATTGGCAAGCCCGGGGCCGATGTTCGCGAGCTTTGACCTGGATGTGCTGGATGCATCGCAGGCGCCGGGGGTGAGTGCGATGAATCCCGTGGGGATCATGGTGCAGCAGGCACAGATGGTCGCGTACGCGTGCGGGCGAGCACCGGGGGTGCGGTGCTTTGACATCATGGAGCTGTGTCCACCGCACGATGAGCAGGGGCGGACAGCGCGGGCGGCTGCGCATCTGTTCCTGTCGTTCCTGAGCGGGTTTGCGGCGCGGAGCGGCTGAAGCATGTCCCTGTTGATACGAAACGCCCGCATCGTGACCGTGCAAGGCCCGGGCCTGGCAAGCGGTGATCTATTGGTCGAGGGGGAGCGGATCACGGGGATCGGGGAGCAGTTGCAGGCGCCGGAGACGGTTGATCGCGAGATCGATGCGGCGGGTCGGGTGCTGATGCCGGCGTTTGCCGACTGCCACACGCACGCGTGCTTTGCGGGGGATCGGCTGGATGAGTGGGATTTGAAGCGTCGCGGGGCAACGTACCTGGAGATCCTGGAATCGGGCGGGGGGATCATGTCGACGGTGCGGGCGGTGCGGGCGGCGACGCCCAAGCAGCTTGCCGATGGGGTGCAGGCGCGGCTGGAGATCATGCTGCGCGAAGGGACGACGACAGTCGAGGTGAAATCGGGGTACGGGCTTTCGACCGAGCACGAGCTGAAGATGCTGCGGGCGATCGCCGATGCGGGGAGCGGCTGGGCGGGGACGGTGGTACCGACAGCGCTTCTGGGGCACGCGATCGATCCTGAGATCCCGGACTTTTTCGAGCACACGATCAGCGCGACGCTGGATGCGGTGCACACGGAGTTTCCGGGGATCGCGATCGATGTCTTCTGCGAGAAGGGCGCGTGGCCGGTCGAGGAATCGGTGCGGCTCTTGCGGCGAGCGCGGGAGCTGGGTCATCCGGTGCGGGCGCATGTGGATCAGTTCAACAGCCTGGGGATGGTGAAGGAGGCGATCGAGCTGGGGGCGCGGAGTGTGGATCACCTGGAGGCTTCGGGGGATGAGGAACTGCGATTGATTGCGGGGGTCGATGCACGCGAAGAGCAACGAGTTCGCAGAGCCGAACTTGATTGCACTCGGGGTGGCACGGGAGTTGGCACGATCGGCGTCGGGCTGCCGATGTGCGGACTGCACGTGGATGGCAGGTACGCGAACCTGCGGCGGCTGATTGATCTGGGGGGGCGTGCGGCGATCGCGACCAATTTCAATCCGGGGTCAGCGCCGTCATCGTCGATGCCGCTGGCGATCGGGCTGGCGGTGCGGCACTGCGGGTTGACGCCTGAGGAGGCGATCGAGGCGGGGACATCGCACGCGGCGGCGGTCTTGAACCTACCGGATCGCGGAGCGCTGTCGCCGGGGATGCGGGCGGACCTGGTGCTCTTGCGGCACACGGACCCGCGGATGCTCGCGTACGAGATCGGTGGGGATCCGGTGGATGCGGTGGTGTGCGCGGGGCGGCTTATTCGCGGCGGCTGAAATCGCGTTCGGGGGTGTCGCCTGGAATCTCATCGTGTGGGGGTGGCGGCGGGGATGGGATGACCACCACGGTCCTGTGATCGAGGTCGTACTTCGGAGATCCGATGAGCCAGGCAGCGCTGCATTCCGGGCAGACGGTGCAGCCATCGATTGCCGGCTCGACGCCGGTGAGGCAGTAGTTGCATGACGGGCAACGGCTCTGACGGAGCATGAGGGCCTTGACTCTGCGCGCTTCGTGCGAGAACCACTCTCCGGTGGAGGCGAGCGACATGGCAAGCAGTGCGATCCATGCGGAGGCGATCGGCGAGAAGAGGATGAGGGCGATCACGATGGGGCCGAAGCGCGCGGCGGCGAGCGATGAGGCGAGCACGATGGAGAGGCCGAGGGCGAGCAGGACCATGGGCCGGCTGAGGAGCGTGGCGAGCGTTCGGAGGACGGTGTGCCAGAGGCGGGACTGAGGGTTGGTGTCCGGTGTCAGGAGCAGGCCCCGCCAGTGGATGGGGGTTCGCCGGGAACGGTCATCTCGTGTCGAGAGGAACACGATGGGGAATGATTGTGGGGAAGACAAAGGGGGCAAATGGGGGAAAGGGGCAAATGCGGCAAATCTTGGATGCAGGGCGATGACATAACGGACGCCATGTTTACAAGGTCTGCTCCTATGATGGGCGATGCGTTCCCCGTCCATGAGCAAGATCGATGTCAGCGCGGCGTATGACGCTGCGCAGAAGGTCGTCCAGACCCATCGCCGGGTGTCGTCGTTCCTGCGGCCGGGAATGAAGCTGCCGGAGATCGACAGCTTTGTCGCCAGGACGCTGGAAGACTTAGGCTGCAAGTCCTGCTTTCGTGAATACCCTTGGCCACACGGGCAGGGCCCCAAGTTCCCTTCCTATTCCTGCCTCAGCGTCAACAACTGCATCGTTCACGGAACTGCCGGCTACTACCCGCATCCGATGCAAGCGGGCGATGTGCTCAAGGTCGATATCGGCGTTTGGCGCAACGGTTGGATCGGAGATGCGGGATGGACGTACGTGTTCGGCGAGATGTCGCCAGCGATTCGGAAGCTGACCGATTGCGGCAAGGAATCACTACGAAGGGGCGTGCTGGAGTTGCGTCCGGGAAACCAGTTCATAGACTGGGCTCGCACTGTTCAGAACTACGTGGAAGTCGAATGCGGACTTCATCTTGTGCGCGGGCTCGGAGGGCATGGCATATTTGACCATCGTACCGGGAAGCCATCTCTCCATACCGAGCCGTTTGTTTCAAATGTCACCAAAGTTGACGGCGGGTGGCGTGAGGCTTACATGCCTTGCCTGCCGGGTGAATTGCTCGCTGTTGAGCCAATGCTTTTTCTGGCCTCGGGGAAGGTCTTTGAGAGGCCGGGCAAGCAGACATCCCTAAAAGAGTGGCCGATCTACACCGAGGATGACACCGTGGCCGTGCATTACGAGCACGATGTGCTGATCACGGAGAATGGGCCGCGGGTGCTGACGGAGGGGATGGAGGAATTGGTGGATGTGATCCAAGTCTGATGTGGGGTAATTCAGCTCTGAAGAGGGCTGTAGATCACAGGCCGGAGGCCTGTGCCACGAGATGGTGTAGGGGATGGGGGCCTGATGAGCAGAATCGATTCGATCTTCGAGGAGTTGCGGTCGCGCGGGGAGCGGGCGTTGATGCCGTTCATCTGCGGGGGTCATCCACGGGCCGATGGCACGGCGGACCTGCTTCGCGCTGCACAGCGCGGGGGCGCGGCGATCGTGGAGGTCGGGATTCCCTTCTCGGATCCGATCGCCGACGGCCCGGTGATTGCGGCGGCGATGCACAGCGCCTTGGCGGCGGGTGTGACGCCGCAGACCGTCTTTGAGCAGGTTTCGGCGGTGCGATCGGAACTCTCCATCGGTTTGGTCGCCATGGTCAGCGTCTCGATCGCGACCCGCATGGGAGGGCCGGCCGAGTTTGCAACGCGGCTGGCCGGGGCGGGGTTTGACGGGATGATCCTGCCGGATGTGCCGCTGGAGGAGGCCGGGCCGTACCTGGATTCGGCCCGCAGCGCTGGGATCAGCGCCAGCCTTCTGATCGCCCCCACCACTCCCTTCAAGCGTGCCCAGGAGATCGCCAAGGCCTGCACGGGGTTCGTGTATATGTTGACCCGCACGGGCATCACGGGGGCTTCGGACCAGGTTCCGGACATCGGGGGACGGGTGGAGAAGCTGCGTCAGGTGACGGACCTGCCGATCGCGTGCGGGTTCGGGATCTCGACGGCCGAGCAGGTAGCGATTGTGGTGCGTCAGGCGGATGCGGCGATCGTGGGGAGCGCGCTGGTGCGGCACCTGGATGGAGCGCAGCGCGAGGGCGCGGATCCGTGGTCGGCGTGCGAGTCGTTCATACGGACGCTGGGGGCGGGGTTGCGACCTAGTTGACAGGCTGGGAGCACTGCGGGGGTCGAGAAACCGCTTTCCGCAGCGTGTTTCACGATAAATACGGACTTGAAGATGGTGCGGACGGTGCGACAATGACCCGTGCCTCTGGTCGTGCGCCCGTAGGCAGGGTCAGCATCGGGGCGATCATTTCGGACGCCGCGGGATCGAGCAACTGGAAGCACAGCGCGAGCGGGACGGCCTCCCAAGAGGAATGCCGCCCGCGTTATTGCTTTTTTAGGGTCGCGGGCATGACCGAGCCCGGGATCCGGTCGATGACCATATCGCTTTTACCGCGCCGTGTCGGCGCGGATCACTGGAGTTTGAGACATGAACAACGGGCATGCCGTGACGGATGGAATGACGATCGCAGAGCTTTCCAAGCGTCACGCCGGACAACTGCTTCACGCAGCCGGCGCGACATCCCGCGTCGACCAGGTCTTCGGCGCGGATGTGTTCGGCGAGCGCGTGATGCAGCAGCGGCTGCCCAAGGATGTATTCAAGCGCCTGCAGCGGACCATGAACCACGCCGAGCCGCTGGATCCCGAGTCGGCGGATGTGATCGCCGCGGCGATGAAGGATTGGGCGATCGAGCACGGCGCAACGCACTACACGCACTGGTTCCAGCCGCTGACGGGCCTGACGGCCGAGAAGCACGATGCGTTCCTGTCTCCGGATGGTCACGGCGGGGCGATCACCGAGTTCAGCGGCTCCTCGCTGGTGCAGGGTGAGCCGGATGCCAGCTCTTTCCCCTCGGGCGGGATCCGGGCGACCTTCGAGGCACGCGGGTACACGGCCTGGGACTGCACGAGCCCGGTGTTCCTGAACCGCAACGGGGGCACGGTGACGCTGTGCATCCCGACGGTGTTCGTGTCGTGGACCGGCGAGGCGCTGGATCACAAGACGCCGCTCTTGCGTTCGATGGATGCGATCAGCGAGCAGGCGATGCGGATCCTGAAGATCTTCGGCACCGATGCGGGCGTTTCGGGCGTGGTATGCACGGCCGGTCCGGAGCAGGAGTACTTCCTGATCGACCGTGAGCACTACTTCAAGCGGCCGGACCTGATGGCGTGTGATCGGACGCTCTTCGGGGCCAAGCCGCCCAAGGGTCAGCAGCTCGAGGATCACTACTTCGGGTCGATCCCATCGCGGGTGCTGGCCTTCATGCAGGAGGCCGAGCGCGAGCTGTATCGCCTGGGGGTGCCGGTAAAGACGCGGCACAACGAGGTGGCGCCGTGCCAGTTCGAGCTGGCGCCGATCTTCGAGATGGCGAACATCGCGTGCGATCACCAGATGCTGGTGATGGAGACGCTCAAGCGGGTCGCGCCGCGGCACGGGCTGCAGTGCATCCTTCACGAGAAGCCGTTCGCGGGGATCAACGGCTCGGGCAAGCACCTGAACTGGTCGATCGCGACCAACACGGGTGTGAACCTGCTGGATCCGCGCGATGAGACGCACACGAACATGCAGTTCCTGGTGTTCCTGTGCGCGGTGATCCGTGCGGTGCACCTGAACGGGGACATGCTGCGGGCGTCGGTGGCATCGGCGAACAACGACCACCGGCTGGGGGCCAACGAGGCGCCGCCGGCGATCATGTCGATCTTCCTGGGCGACATGCTGACGGACATCGTCGAGCAGCTCGAGGCGGGCAAGCCCAAGAAGACGATAAAGGGCGGCAAGCTGGATCTGGGTGCCCGCACGCTGCCGGCGCTGCCGCGGCACACGGGAGACCGGAACCGGACCTCGCCGTTTGCGTTCACGGGCAACAAGTTCGAGTTCCGCGCGGTGGGGTCGTCGCAGTCGGTGGCCTGGCCGGCGACCGTGCTGAACACGATCGTCGCCGAGAGCCTGGACTACCTGGCGGGCCAGCTTGAGAAGGCGGTGGGCTCGGGACGGCCGGTGGATGCCAAGAAGCTCCAGTCTGCCGTCGGGGCGCTGCTGCAGAAGACAATCAAGGAGCACAAGAAGGTCATCTTCAACGGGGATGGCTACGACAAGGCCTGGCACGATGAAGCCGAGAAGAAGCGCGGGCTGCCGAACCTGCGCAGCTCGGTCGAGGCGTTCGGGGTCATCGGATCCAGGAAGGCCGTCGACATGTTCAAGAAGTACGGCGTCTTCACGAAGGTGGAGACCGAGAGCCGGGAGCACATCCTGGTCGAGAAGTACATCAAGCAGGTGCTGATCGAGTCCGAGACGGCGGTGCTGATGTCACGCACGCAGATGCTGCCGGCGGCGCTGCGGCAGCAGGCCGAGCTTGCAGAGGTGGTCGCGGCGAGCGAGGCGGCGGATGTCGATGTCGGGGATCTGCGTGGAGCGCTCGAGGAGTTCGTGGACCTGGCGAACCGCTTCCGCCGGGGGATCGATTCGCTGGAGCGGGCCGCGGATGCGGATGTCGGACATGATGTGCACAAGCACGCCAGGCACCTCAAGAGCAAGGTCGTGCCGGCGATGGCTGACCTGCGCGAGCTTGCGGATCAGCTCGAGCAGCGGATCGCCGCCGACCATTGGCCGGTGCCGACGTATCGCGAGATGCTGACGATCAAGTGATCGCGTGGTATGCAGATGTTCTCCAGCGCCCGGTCCCGTGACCGGGCGTTTCTTTTTTTTGTCCCCAACGAACTGAGTGGCGGAGTGGCGAACCGAGAGGCTGGCATGCCCACTGCCCACTGCCCACTGCCCACTGCCCACTGCCCACTGCCCACTGCCCACTGCCCACTGCCGGCCGCTATTCTTAGACGCGGCCCTGTAGCTCAACGGTTAGAGCAGGCGACTCATAATCGCTTGGTTTCCGGTTCGAATCCGGACGGGGCCATTGACGGCGCAGGCTTGCAACTGATCGCCACACATCGCCAGTAGCCGCAATTCTCGTGTTTTTTTTGAAGACGCTTGGTTGCGTGACTCTTTCGAACTGCACGTCGTTGCAGTTCGCCGCGATTCCCCGCCCCGGGATGCCGCTGCGCCGTTCGCTGCGCAACGGACTTCTCTCCGAACGCTGCCGCATCGTCGTAGAGAGAACTCGGAACCTTCAGATAGTGCTTTTCGCTCACCTTCATGCTGTGTCCCAACCAAGTTGAGACGGCGTACTGTGGATAGCGCCCCGCCCATTCTGTTTCGCAGGACTGGCGGAGCGACTGAAATGGGGCTGGCCATTGCGGTAGTCCAGCCGCTTCAACTATCTGCCGAAAATGACTGTTCGGGTTATGGCTGACCAGCCTGCATTCCCTGAGCCACCGCGAGTGTGAGATTGAACTGTATCACGTCTGTTGCTCCTGCATCATGGCTGCCGTCTGGGCTGTCGTCGGGGCCTGCGTCTCGTGGGGGGTAGAGGCGGGGGCTATCCTGTGGGACTATGAGGAACTCACGATTCATCGTTGCGAAGCAGATCGCGATCTTTGGCTTGATTGCGGGGTCTTTGGCGGCGCTGCCGGCGAGCGCGGGGGCTTTGGGGCAGCCTGCGACGGCGCCGGCTTCCAAGGAGCAGCCGAAGGTTGAGCCGCCGAAGACTGCGCCGTCGCAGGATGTGAAGCCGGTCGAGAGCAAGTTCACGTATGTGGTGCTCGAGACGAGCATGGGGAAGATCGGGCTCGAGCTGAACGGGGAGAAGGCGCCGTTGTCGGCGGCGAACTTTGTCAGCTATGTAAAGAACGGACATTACGCGGGGACGATCTTTCATCGCGTGATGGATGGGTTCATGATCCAGGGGGGCGGGTTTGATGCGGGCATGAAGCAGAAGCCGACGGATCCGCCGATCAAGAACGAGTGGAAGAACGGGCTGAAGAATAAGAAGTACACGGTGGCGTGCGCACGGACATCGGTCCCGGACAGCGCGACCTCGCAGTTCTACATCAACGTCGCGGACAATGGCTTCCTTGACCAGCCGCGGGATGGGGTGGCGGCGTACGCGGTGTTCGGGAAGGTGGTTTCGGGGTTCGAGGTGGTGGATGCGATCAAGGGGGTCAAGACGGGGACGGATGCCACAACGGGCATGCCGGATGTTCCGGTCGAGAAGGTCACGATCACCGGGGCGAAGGTGGTGACGAAGGAAGAGGCGCAGGGGAAGTCCGAGTCATCTGAGAAGAAGGATGAGCCGGAGAAGAAGGATGCCGGGCAGCGGAAGTGATCGGATTGTGGTTGAAGTGATAAAGGCCCCGGGCGATTGCTCGGGGTTTTTTGTTGTCCGGTGGGGATTGCGGGGTGATGCATCGAACAGGCAGGGTGGAACGCCACGAGCACCCACTTCGGGGTGCGATCGCCTGTGGCGAGCTTTCCGGGGGTGTCGCTCGCCAAGCCTTGTATGGTTTCCATCGAGCAAACCGCCCCGGCTATGTTCGACCAGCCCTGTCGGGCTGAAGAGAAGGCGCGATGGGTTGCTTGGGGAGTTGCGGGTACAAGACAGAAACCCGCTGCCGCGGGCCATGGACCCGAGTTCGCGCTCGGGGCTCGCTTCGGATGTGTTGTTGGATCCCGCGCGGGGGAACGGCCGCTGGCGCGGCTCGGCTCTGATAGGAATCAGCGACGCGCGTGGAGGACGGGCATGGCTTGGAGGTAATCGTGGGCGGGGCCGCCTTTGCAGTCTTCGAATTGCTTGTAGGAGCCATCGAAGGCAACCTTGCCATCGTGGAGCATGAGGATGCGGGGCTCGATGCGGCGGAGGAGGTCCTTGTCATGGGTGACGACGATGCTGGTGCGGCGGATGCCATCGTGGCGGGGGCGATGATGGGTGTTGAAGATGAGCTCGTGGATCTGGCCGGCGATCACGGGGTCGAGGCCGGTGGTGGGTTCATCGTAGAAGATGAGGATGGGGTCGATGGCGATTGCACGGGCGATCGCGACGCGTTTGGCCATGCCGCCTGAGAGTTTGTCTCGGTCCTTGTAGAGAACATCGTCGACATCGAGCGCGGCGGCGGCGAGGCTTTCGCGGGCGATCTTGAGGATGTCGGGCTCGGGGAGGATCGCGGAATCGCTCTGGGCGAGCATGGAGTGGTGCTCGCGGAGGAGCGTGGCGATGTTCTCGTAGACGGAGCCTGAGAAGAGGGCGTTTTTCTGGAAGACGACGGCCCAGTAGAGGCGGAGCTGGTCGAGTTGATCGGGGTCGAGTTGGGCGAGGTCGGTGAGGGGGGCATCGGGCCTGGAGTGGTCGGCGACCTGTACGGAGCCCTGGTCGGCGGGGATGAGCCCGGCGAGCATGTGGAGGAGGACGGTCTTGCCGCTTCCGCTTCCGCCGACGATGGCGAGCAGATCTCCGCGGCAGACATCGAGGTTGATGTCCTTGAGGACTGGGCGATCGTTGAAGGATTTGTGAAGGGTGAGTGCGCGGAGTTCGAGGCGGTTGGAATCGGATCGATGCGGGGGTTGGGAGGGGGGGCAGGCGGGAACGTGGGGCATTGGTTTGATGATAGAGGATGTGGTGAGCGGCGGGTGAATGAGGGTGAGCGGGGAGCATCGTTTCGAAGGTGGCGTTGAGGTTGTGGGGTGGAGTTGTGCGCGGGTTGATGTGCAGAAAGGGTTGTGAGGGTGAGGCGGGTTTGGGTATAGTGCGCTGGTGGCGAGGCGATTGTGGGCGGGGGTTGCGAGGGTTGATCGCGGTTGGGGGTTTTCTTACAAGCGATGGAGAGTTCTCATGAGAAGCTCGCGTTCTGCGCGGTTGTGGACTTCGTGCGGAGCGGTGGGGTTGATGGGAATCGGAGCGGCGGGTGCATCTGCGCTCGCGGGGGTGCTGGTGGGGGCGCCGGCGGGTGCGTTGCCCGGGGAGTTGATCGTGGTTCCGGTGGGGATGCGGGGCGCAGCGGCGGTGGCGCGGGGGATGAGCCTGCGCGATGAGATTGCGCGGATGGGGCTATCGACGATCGAGATGGATGCGGTCGCGGGGAACCTGCGTGTCGCAACGCCGGTGGGTGAGGAGGAGGCGTGGCGGCGACGGCTGATGGATGTGCCCGGGGTGCTGCTGGTGGAGTTCAATGAGACTGGTGAGGGCGGGCTGATTCCCAACGACACGTTCTTTTCGCTGCAATGGCACCTGCTGAATACGGGTCAGGGGGGCGGGAAGCCGGGGGCGGACATGAATCTGCCGCCTGCGTGGGATCTTTTCACGGGGTCGGGCGGGGTGACGATCGCGATTTTGGATTCGGGGATCGATTCGGATCATCCGGACCACGTGGGGCGGATCGCGGCGGGAGGGATTGATTTCGTGAACGAGGACAACAACGCGGAGGGGGATCATGCGCACGGGACGTGGGTGGGCGGGGTGATCGGGGCGCGGGCGAACAACTCGTTCGGGGTGACGGGAGTGGATTGGGCGTGCATGATGATGCACGTGAAGGTGTTGAACGCGAACAACGGGGGGAACACGTTTGACCTGGCGCAGGGGCTGAATTACGTGGCGACTCGGGCGGAGGTGCAGATCGTCAACATGAGTTTGATCAACTACCCTGGGCAGGCGGTGCTCTTGAACGCGATCGCGGCGGCGCGAGATGCGGGGAAGATCGTGATCTCGTGCGCGGGGAACGGCGGGATCGGGAACGCGGATGTGAGCTATCCGGGGGCATCGCCGCTCACGATGTCGATCGGGGCGACGACGAACACGGATGCGCGGGCGAGTTTCTCGGGGACGGGCAATGCGCTGGACCTGGTGGCGCCGGGCGCGAACGTGGTGACATCGGCGTACAACACGCACAACAACACGAGTTCATCGGTTTCGGGGTGCTCGTTCGCGACACCGGCGACCGTGGGGGTCGCGGGGTTGCTGTTGGGCAAGGCGATCGAACTGGGGCTGGGCGGGATATCGCACGATGAGATGTTCGAGCTATTGAAGCTGGGTGCGGAGGATCTGGTGGGGATCGTGACGGAGGACACACCCGGGCGGGACAACTACATGGGGTGGGGGCGGGTGAATGCGTTCAACTCGCTGACGGTGCTGCTGGATCGGTACGACTGCGATCGCAACGGGGTGTGGGACCAGATCGACCTGACGGGGCCGGGCGCGGATGTCGATCGGGACCTGATTCTGGATGCGTGCGATGCGTGCGTGAGCATCGCGGACTTTGATGGATCGCAGTTCATCGACCTGGAGGACTATGACGCGTTCATCGAGGCGTTTGAGGCGGGTGATGATGCGAGTGATGTGGATGGGAGCGGGTTCGTGGATACGGATGACTTTGATTTCTTTGTGAGGGCGTTTGAGGAGGGATGCTGAGGGGGGAGAGAAGGCACTGGGCACTGGTGGAGGGCGAAGAGGGGGAACGGCGAACGGGGAGGGTGGTGGGGGGGGTGAAGTGATGTGGTGGATAGGTCATGGGAGGCGAGGAGGAGGTAGGATGGTCGCTGCGGGTCTGGATTTGCGGGGATGGGCTCGGGCAGGGTTGGGGATGGATGACACGAAGGGACCATCGCATGAATGGCAGTGTGCATGTCGGACGGGGCTCCAATGCGCGGCTTGCGTTCACGCTGATTGAGGTGCTGGTGGTGATTGCGATCATGGCGATTTTGGTGGCGATCCTGCTGCCGGCGCTGGGGATGGCGAACAAGACAGCGAAGGCGGCGGCGTGCATGGGGAACCTGCGCGGGATCGGGCAGGGGCTGGTGTTGTACAACCACGACAACAAGGAGGGTGTGGTTCCTTCGTACAACATGACGGGGACGGATGGCGGGCCGGATGTGCCTCTGGATGGGTGGGGCCCGATTCTTGATCGGGATGGGTACATGGGTGGCGCGGGGACGAAGCGCGGCAACCCGTTTTACTGCCCCGACACGTACGATGTGGCGGGCGTGGCGACCGGGCAAACGGGGTCTGACCCGAACAACTCCAAGGGGTGGCATGACTGGCCGTTTATTCGGACGACAGAGGGGAACTTCACGCAACTGATTCCGGAGCGCGGGTTCCACAAGATCATCCGGGTTTCGTACTGGATCAACGCGGACAACCCGATCGGCGCGGTGGCGAGCGTGACGCCGGATATGTTCTATACAGGCAGCGTGGGATATGGTCCGAGCCACAACGGCGTGAACATCAAGCTGACGAGGCTGAATGCGTTCGTGCGGCCGGTGCAGCTGATCGCCGTTGCTGATGGGCTGTACGCGGGTCGCCAGCGCGACAACCAGGCGATGATGTCCAACAGCCGGATCGGGTTCAGGCATCCGGGGAAGATGGGGGCGGCGAACACGGCGTTCGCGGATGGGCACGTGGCGCCGATCCACGGGAAGGAGTTCCCGCGGGGGATGGGCGGGAACAACACGCTTGAGGAGATTCGGGCGGAAAACGGGAACGGGAAGCCGAGCGTGTATGCGAATCCGGAGAAGATTTTGTGGCCGGGTGGGTGAGGGGGAGCGGCGGACGGCGAACGACTTGTTGTTCATGTATTCCGACGCTTCGGAGGTGTTTGCGTATTTGGTTTGCGAGCGTTGGAGAAGAGGTAGAGAGGCAAGCCCCTCGCACCGCAGGGCTCGGCACCACCCCCGGTGTACCGGGGAGGCAGGCAACATCATCGCGCAGGTGTCACCGGAACCAAAGAGAAAACCCGCTGCCGCGGGCCATGGCCCGAGCTCGCGCTCGGGGCTCCCTTGTGCAGAACCGAGCTGGCGCTCGGGGTGCTCTAGTGGCGGAGGAGGTCGAGGAGGCCGGCTTCTTTGAGGGCGATGTAGGGGAGGGCGATGCTGGCGACGTAGAGGGGGTTGGCGCTGCGGTTGGTGCTGGGGTTGTGCCACTCGTAGGCGTGGGTGAGGCCATCATCGCGCATGTTGCTGCGCAGGTGGGCGAGGTATTCCCTGGCGAGATCGGCGGCGGCGAGCGGATCGGTGCGGTGGATCGCAGAGATGACCCAGCCGGTGGGAGTTCCCCAGTAGCCGCCGTTCTGGTACTCGCCGAGGGTGGAGACTGACTTTTCCCAGCCGCCGTTGTTGGTGGGGTCGTTCGTGAGGATGTGACGGACCTGGCCATTGCGGATCGCGGTGCGATCGCGATAGGCGCGGGTAAGGGCGCGGGAGATGCGGCGAGCATCTTCGTGCGGGATCGCATCGTGATGGACGGCGAGCGCACTGCCCCAGATATCGGGTTGATTGCCGAAGCCGGTGGCGGAGTGGAGCCAGGCATCATCCTGATCGTGGGGAGGTGCGGCGGGCTTGAGGAATGTGGATGTGATCACGGCGGAGAGGTCGGCGGCGAGCTGGCGATAGTGGGCGGCCTTGTCGGGCTGATTGTCGGCGGTGAAGAGCTGGGCGAGCTTGTGGGCGGTGTGTAACTTGAGGATGGAGGGGAAGAGGAGCTTGCCGCTCTTGAAGATGCTGTCGCAGAAGCCCCAGTCCTTGGCGTTGTCGGTGTCGATATCGCCGGATGTGATGAGGCCGGTGTCGAGGTCGGAGCGCGGGGTGTTGAAGATCTTTTCGCAGAGATCGTTGAGCGGCTCGTGGGAGAATGCGGTGCGGAGCGTGGTGCGGAAGAGGGTGAGGTCGCTCGTCAACCGCCAGTGCTCGTAGACGGCGAGGATGAAGTAGAAGTTGTCATCGAGGGGAGGCGCGTTGCCCCAGGGGTGGCCGCCTTGCTTTTCGCCGGTTTCGTAGCTTCCGGGGAAGAATGAGGGTTTGCCATCGAAGTTGATGTGATCAGGGACGGTGTAGGCGGGGACGGTGACGGAGGGGCGGACCTGCCAGGGATCGGGGCCGCGGAGGGTGGCGGCGATCAGCCGGATCCAGCCTTCGATTTCTTCGGCGGTGATGAAGCGAGCGCCGAGCATCATGACGGCATCGCGGATCCAGAATGCGGGGTAGCCCATGTTGCCGCCGGGGATGTGGAGGTCGTAGGGGGTCGCGTTGTGGTGATTGGCGAGCGTCTGGCCGGCGCGGATGCGGGCGGAGTCGATGATCTTGCGAGCTTGGGATTGGAGGAAGGATTCGCCGTCGGGGTGGGTTGGTTGGTGGGCGCGGGTGAGGCGCGAGGCGGCGAGCAGAGAGAGGGTGGAGAGGGTGAAGTGGCGGCGGGAGAGTGGGAGGTCGGGGGGCATGGGGTTGTCAGCCGATGCGTTTTTCGATGAGTTCGCGGGCGGCTTTGGCGTCGGTGGTGTTGCCGGCGAGCTTCATGGTTTCGCCGACGAGTCGGCCGATGGCTTGCGTTTTGCCGGCGCGGATTTGTTCGACGACCTGGGGGTTGGCGGCGAGCACCTGGTCGATCCATTTCTGGAGCTGGGCATCGTCGCGGATGATGAGGAGGCCGCATGATTGGGCGAGATCGTGGATGTTTTGGGGGGGGCGGGGAGAGGAAGAAGAAGAGAACGCAGATGTCACAGAGAGCTCAGAAGGCGCGGAGGGGAGAGAATACGCAGAGGGCGCAGAGAGGGGAGAGGGGGAAGAGACGGGAGAGGGGGATGAGGAGACTGGGCAGAGTTCGCCGAAGAGCTCATCGAGGCCGGCTGCGCTGAGTTTGCCTTGTTCGCGGAGCTTGGCGAGCTGGGCGAGCTCGTCGGGATGGATGCCGAGGTGGTGGAGGGGTATGTTGCGTTCGTTGGCGCGCTTGAGGCCGTTCTGGAGGAGGAGGTTGGCGGCGAGCCGGCCGGCGCGGATGGGTTCGAGGGCATCGGGGGGTCGGATCATCGCGGCGATTGATTGCTCGTAGAAGTGGCTGGTGTCGCGTTCCTCGATGAGGGTGGTGGCTTCCTTGATGGCGAGGTTGTACTGCTCGACGTAGCGGCGGAGGCGGGGGAGTGGGAGTTCGGGGATGCGGGACTGGATGTGCGATTTCCACTCGGCGCTGACCTGGACGGGGAGGAGATCGGGGTCGGGAAAGTAGCGGTAGTCGTGGACATCTTCCTTTTCGCGCTGGATGTAGGTGATGTTCTTGGCATCGTCCCAGCCGCGGGTGATCTTCATTCCGCGGCCCATCTCGCGGCGATCGTGCTGCCAGCGGGATGGTTGCTCGGCGAGCTCGTACTCGATCGCGGACTTGAGGGCCTTGAAGCTGTTGAGGTTCTTGACCTCGACGATGGGGGTCTTGATGAGCTTGCCATCGGTGAGGATGATGTGGCAGTTGATGTTGGGCTCGAAGCGCATGTGGCCCTTCTGCATGACACCCTCGGTGGCGCCGATGAATCGGCAGGTGTTGCGGAGGAGCTTGGCGAACGCGACGGCCTGGTCGGCGGAGGTGAAGTCGGGCTGTGTGACGATCTCGAGGAGGGCAGCGCCGGCGCGGTTGTAGTCGGCGATCGAGAAGTCGATCGCGTGGCCGCCGGGGGCTTCGTGGAGGAGCTTGCCGGCATCCTCTTCGAGGTGGGCGCGGATGATGCCGATGCGGCTGGTGGGGTTGGTGAAGTCGAAGAAGCCCTTGTCATCGGTGGCGGGGAGGTCGATGGCGCCGTCGAAGCAGAGGGGGAGGTCGTACTGGCTGATCTGGTAGCCCTTGGGGAGGTCGGGGTAGAAGTAACCTTTGCGGTCCCAGCGGGAGAGGGGGGCGATCTGGCAATCGAGGGCGAGCCCGACCATGATCGCGAGCTCGACGGCGGCCTTGTTCATGACGGGGAGTGCGCCGGGGAGTCCGAGGACGACGGGGTCGATGTGGGAGTTGGGCTCGGCGTGGTCGAACTCGCTGGTGGCGGGGCTGGGAGCGCGGGTGAACATCTTGGTGCGCGTGGCGAGCTCGATGTGGATTTCCATGCCCACCATGAGCTTGATGGATTGGATGGAGGGGGTGGACATGTGGGGAGTGTATGGCGAGGGGGAAATTGCGATTGCGGGAGGTAGAGCCGGGTGTAGTCCGTCGGAAGAAGTGAAAACCGTAGTGGATGTAGATCGGTAGCCCTCACCGGCTTCGCAGAGCCTCGCCGACTCTCCCGGGGGGAGAGTAAGGGCACGCGCGCCGCTTCGCGGCTGGAATCACCGGGAGAGTTCGAGGAGGATTCGGCGCTGGGGATTGGAGAGGGCGAGCTCGGAGATCTGCTCGCGGGTGGCCCATTGGCGGGTGGGGGATTGGTGCGCGCTGGTGGGGGTCGGGCGGGCGGCTTTCCAGATGGTGAAGTGGACGGTGCGGTGGGTGGTCTGATGGGTGAAGCGTTCGATGAGCGTGAGGGGCTTGAGGTTGAGCCAGTGTTCGAGGCGGCAGCGGGTTGCGGGCTTGGCGGCCGTTGGATCTTCGAGGGTGGGGGCTTGCCAGAGGTTGGCCCACATACCGGTGGATGGGCGATGCTCGATGAGGAGCTTGTCGTCGGGTGAGCGAGCGAGCACGGTGTCGCAGAAGAGTTCGCGGCGTGTGATGGGGCGCTTGGGGCGGGGGATCTGGTGCTGGCGAGCGGTGGCGTTGGCGATACAGTGGGAGCGGATGGGGCAGCAATTGCAGCGCGGGGATGTGGGTGTGCAGATCGTGGCGCCGAGTTCCATGAGGGCTTCGTTGAGATCCCCCACCCCCACCCCCCCCACTGCTACCTTGGCGTGCGCGGCGGAGTTGACGAGCTGGGCGGCTTGATCCCAGGCCCATTTCATGTCGCGCGGGTCGGCGTGGGTGGCATCGCGTCCGTGGATGCGGAAGAGGACGCGGGCGATGTTGCCATCGACGATGGGGACGGGCTTGCCGTAGGCGAGCGAGGCGATCGCGCCGGCGGTGTAGGGGCCGATGCCGGGGAGGGTGAGAAGCTCTTCGACGGTGTCGGGGATGCGGCCATCGTGGTCGCGCAGGATCGCCTTGGCGGCGGCGTAGAGGAGTTTGGCGCGGCGGTAGTAGCCCAGGCCGGACCAGAGGGCGAGGATGCGGGATTCGGGGGCGGCGGCGAGCGATGCGGGGGTGGGGAAGGCAGTTAGAAAATCATTGAACTTGTCGATGACGCGTGAGACCTGGGTCTGCTGGAGCATCAGCTCGCTGACGAGGGTGCGGTAGGGATCTCGGCGATGGTCTGCGGGAGCGTTGAGGTTGGTGCGCCAGGGAAGTTCGCGGGCGCTCGTGAGGAACCAACGGGTGAGGGTGCGGGGGAGGGAGGAGAGCGGCGGGCGCGCGGGCATGGGGGAATGTATGGCGGCACAGCGGCACAGCGGCACAGCGGCACAGCGGCACAGCGGCACAGCGGCACAGCGGCACAGCGGCACAGCGGCACAGCGGCACAGCGGCACAGCGGCACAGCGGCACACAAGATGGAATGCAAGCTCGTGATGGGTGGAGGCAACCCTCCCCAACACCTCCTTCGAGGAGGGGCTTTCAAAAAGAAAACCGGGCCCGTTTCCGGGCCCGGTGATTGGGGCTTCAGGTCAGACCTGATTCGCGGGAATCACTCAGCGGTCGATGAAGACGGTGAGCTCATCGTCGCGGATCGGGGTCTTGATTTCTCTGGCGGTCGTCTCGCTGATGACGAGCTTCTCGCCGGCGGTGGTGGCCTTCACGGTCATCGTGAAGGTCGGGCGATCGCCGGGCTTGAGGACGCCGGTGACGCCGGTGAAGGTGAGCTTGCGACCGTTGACCGTCGGGGCCTTGGGAGCGGTCGAGGAGACGAACTCCAGACCTTCGGGGAGGGTGATGACGACGGTGACCTCGGTCAGGTCGATCTGACCCTGGTTCTGGACTTCATAGGTATAGACATGCGGATCGCCGACGAGGACGACGCCGTCAACGTCCGTGAGGAGCGTGCCGATGTCGGGCGAGCCGACAACCTTGAAGTTGCAGCTGGTGGCGACCTGGGCAGCGCAGGCGCCCTGAGCGGTGGCGTTGAGCGAGACACCGGCCATGGAGCTGGGCTTGACGCAGACCTTGACGGTCTTGCTGGCCCCGGCGGCGAGATCGCCGACGTTCCAGGAGACACCACCCGCGCTGGCCTGGCCATCGGTGGAGCTGGCGGTGCCGCCGGCGACCGTGGCGTTGACAACGGTGCCCTTGGAGGGGCCATCGCCGGTGTTCTTAACGGTGAGCTCGAAGCAGCCCTCAGCACCCGGGCGGATGATGACGGTCTCAACCGAGGGCTTGCAGGTGATGGTGAGGACGGGCTGGCGAACGACGGTGGAGACCGTGTTCGAGGAGGCGGTCAGGCCGCCATCGGCGGTGGCCTTGGCCTGGTTGTCGTACTTGCCGGTCTTGGCGGCCTTGAGGGCGACCGTGAAGGGCTTGGACTGACCCTGGGCCAGATCGCCGACGGGGATCTCAACCGAGGACTTGCCATCGGAGGTGGTCAGGCCCGCGGGGAGCTGATCGGTGATCTTGACGTTGGAGGCGACACCGGTGCCGGTGTTCTTGACCTCGACGGTCATGGTGATGGGATCGCAGCCGAGGATGGACTCGGGCGTGATCGACTTGGTGATCTGGAGGGCCGGCTCGACGACGGTCGTGCTGGCGCAGAGGAGGTTGTTGTAGGAGACGGCGGTACAGATCGAGGAGGTCCCGACCTTGTCGGCCTTGGCGGTCACCTTGATGACCTTGGTCTGGCAGGGGCCCAGATCGCCGAGAACCCACATGGAGCTGCCGTTGTTGCCGCGGCTGGCGGCGGGGTCGGCGCTGACCATGGCGAGGTTCTGAGCGCCGGAGTTCTCGACGACGACATTCTGGAGAGTTCCGGCGGTGATGTTGGTGATGTGGAGCTCGTAGTTGTAGTTGGCGTTGGCCCTGACCTGAGCGGGGACGACCTGGTGAACCAGGACGGCGCTGGAGGCGGGATCACCGGTGGGGAACGCCATGGTGGCGACGTTCATGCCGGCGCCGGCGTTGGGGGAGTAGTTGCAGGGGCCGCGCTGGGCCTTGGGAGCGGGCGCGGGAGCCGGCTCAGGCTTCTTGGGAGCCGGGGCCTGCTGCTCGGCCAGGTTGGTGGCTGGGAGCCACGGCCCGACGGCGTAGTTTTCCTTGTTGGTTTCCCCTGTGGCATCGAGGGCCTGGGTTGGCTTCTTCTGGGTGCTGTCGCAACCGGCGGCGAGCATGCATCCCGTGAACAACAAGACAGCGGACAGTTTCGACCAAGTTCCACGTTTCATAATGGCTCCACTCTGGTAGGACCCGCGCTGCCCCTTCTAGAAAATACGGGGATGCGGTGTTTCTCGCCCTTCATCGCACCCGTGAACGAGACACGGATTTCCTGCTTCCGAATCGGAAGCGCCACAGGATAGTGCCCACCCTGGGTCGAATCCACTACTCGTTCTATGTCTGTTCGATGGGACAGTTACGGATTTTGACAACAAACACGAGGACCACTTTGGGTGCGGGCTTTTGAAAGGGGATTCATATTCCGCAGAAGGAGGTGTCGGCCGTGCCCAGGGGTGGGGTTGTGATCGGTAGAATCGGCCAGCCATGACGTACACAGTGCTTGCACGCCGGTATCGCTCTCAGGGGTTCGACGAGGTCGTCGGCCAGGAGACGATTGCCAAGACGCTCCAGGGGGCGATCGACTCGGGGAGGGTCGCCCATGCCTATCTCTTCTGCGGAACGCGGGGGGTGGGGAAGACCTCGATGGCGCGGATCTTCGCCAAGGCCCTGAACGGGGGGAGCACAGAGGTGGATGCGTTGATCATGCAGGGCAAGGACACGGATGTCATCGAGATCGACGCGGCAAGCAACACGGGTGTGGAGAATGTTCGGGAGTTGATCTCGAACGCGGCGTACCGGCCGCTGCGTGGCAAGCACAAGATCTACATCATCGACGAGGTTCACATGCTCTCGACGCAGGCGTTCAACGCGCTGCTGAAGACCATGGAGGAGCCTCCGGAGCACGTGAAGTTCATCCTGTGCACGACCGAGTCGCACAAGGTGCCGGCGACCATCCAGTCGCGGTGCCAGCGGTACGAGTTCCGGAACATCCCTTCGGGGCGGATCGCCGACCACCTGCGTGATGTGCTCAAGAAGGAGAAGCTGACAGCGGAGCCGGAGCTGGTTCACGCGGTGGCGCGGCTGGGGAACGGTTCGATGCGCGATGCGCTGTCGCTCCTGGATCGCGTGATCGCGGGGGGGCAGAAGCACCTGACGCTCAAGTTCCTGGAGGAGCTGCTGGGACTGCCGGATGCGGAGCTGGTAGGGCGGTTGATCGATGCGATCTCGACTGGAGCGCCGGGGGTTGCGCTGGAGAAGACCGATGAGCTCTTGGCGCGTGGGATCTCGATCGACACGCTGCTGGAGACGCTCAGCTCGCGGCTGCGGGACCTGATGGTGATCGCGGCGTGCGGGGGGGATACAGCGCTGGTGGATCTTTCGGGCCAGGCGCGGGCGACGGAGACGGCACGGGCAAGCAAGTTCGATGCGGCGGGTCTGACGCACATGATCGCGATCTGCGAGAACGCGCAGCGCGGCGTCAAGAGCAGCGCTTCGCCGCGGGCGCTGGTGGATGCGGTGATCGTGCGTCTGGGGATGACGGAGAGGATCGCGGATGTGACGGCGGTGCTGGCGGCGGCATCGCGTGAGGAGTCGGCGGGAAAAAAACGGTAATGGCGACGGCGGGGACTGGCGCTGCGGGCGCTTCGTTCAATCCGTCGCCGGGGGGTGGGAAAGCTCAAAGCGAAAAGCAGCAAGGCTCAAAGCCGGAGTTGCAGAGCGCGCGGGTGGAGCCGCTGATCAGGATTGATGCGCCGGCGCAGGTTGTGGTTCGGAGGGGAGAAGATGCGCGGGGCCTTGAGGGCCCCGCCCCGAATACGGAGTTCACGTGGCCGGCGGTGGTGGCGGCGTGCGCTTCGAAATCCTTCCAGGCGGTGCTGGGGGATCTGCGGATGGAGTCGGTGGATGAAGCGCGGATCGTCTTGGTGGGGCCGGCGGGGCTGGTGAGGTCGGCGGAGTTCCGGCGAGCGGAGATCTCGCAGCTGGTTTCGCGGATCGCGGGGCGGACGTTGACGGTTGAGCTGGTTACGGCGGGATCCGCGGCAATCGGTCGTTCGGCGGAGATGGAAGAGGTTGAACAGCGGGCGGGTGCAGCGCAGGGATCACCGAGTATTGGTAGCGTTGGCGGTCCGGCTGCCGCGGGTGGAACCGTGGGCGGCGCGGGCACGACGGGGGGTGGCGGTGGTGCGGGGCGGGGCGCGCCGCAGGTGCTTCCGGTGAGTAGCATGAGCGATCATCCGCTTGTGCGGCAGGCCGCCGAATTGCTCGGCGCTCGCCTGATCAGGGTTGAACGAAGGGAGTCCGGCAATGGCTGATGCCAAGGGCAGCATGGGGCGGTTGATTTCATTGGTGCTCATCCTGGTATTCGCCGGAGGCGGGTACCTGTACATGCGTTCGCGGCCGCCGAAGGGGGGGAATCTGCAGGCGATCGTGCTGGAGGATTCGGCGGAGATCATCAGCGGCGGGAAGACGCTGGAGGATGTGAAGGTGATTCTGAAGCACCCGAACCCGGTGGATGCGGGTGAGGGTGTGTTTGTGTTTGACATCAGCCAGGTCGATCCGCAGAGCAAGGACAAGGTGGAGGCGATCGTGCGGGGTGGGAAGGTGATCGGGCTGCGGTTCCAGGATGATCGGATCCCGCCGCCGAAGGCTTCGAAGCCGGGGCCGGGAGATCCGGAGCCGGAGGCGGAGCCTGCGCCGGAGACGCCGCCGGCGGATGGGGGGACGGGGGCAGAAGGCGGGGGTGGTTGAAAAGCCGGATCGAACTGAAGGTATGTGCAATGGTTGAGTTCATTGAGCGGAGCGAGCACCCTTTCAGGGTGCAGATCGCTCATGGATTCTTCCGAGGGTTTCGCTCGCGGGGCTTGCTCAACCCCCGGCTATGAACGGCCAGCCCTTCGAGCTGAAGAAAGAAGTTAGGCCGTCTCGCGATGCGGCCGTGGGATGAGCGTGGGTCGGAGATGAGTTCTTCATTAACAGCTTCATCGGGCGGGATTGCTGCGGGCGGCACAGAGCCGGTGCGCGGAGCGGCGGCGATCCGGGCGGTGGCGGGGGATATCAAGCTTTCGCACTCTGTGTTTGCGATGCCGTTTGCGGTGCTGGGTGCGTTTCTTGCGCGCAGCGCCGATGAATCGTGGGGACGATTCGTGGGCAAGCTGGGGCTGGTGGTGGTGTGCATGGTGATCGCCCGGACGTGGGCGATGGTGGTGAACCGGCTTGCGGATCGGAAGATCGATGCGGTGAACCCGCGGACGCGACGGCGAGCATTTGCTTCGGGGCGGTTGTCGGCGGGGTTCGGGGGGTTGGTGCTGGTCGGGTGCGCTGCGCTGTTCGCGGCGGCGTGCTCGGGGTTTTATTTTTTCTTCGGCAATGCGTGGCCGGTGGTGCTGGCGATCCCGGTGCTGGGGTTTCTGGCGCTGTATTCGTTCACGAAGCGGTTCACGTGGCTGTGCCACTTGTTCGTGGGGCTGGCGCTGGCGATCTCTCCGATCGCGGCGATGATCGCGATCGATCCATCAGCACTAGGGCGGGTGCAAGCGGTGTACTGGCTTGCGGGGATGGTGGCGGTGTGGGTCGCGGGGTTTGATGTGATCTACTCGCTGCAGGACATCGAGATCGATCAGCGCGACCGGCTGTGGAGCATCCCGTCGCGGCTGGGGGCGGGGGCGGCGATCTGGATCAGCAGGGTGCTGCATGTGCTGGCGTTTGCGGGGCTTTTGATGGCTTGGAGAGTTGAGCCGCGGCTGGGGTGGATTTTCGGGGCTGCGCTTGTGCCGGTGGCGGGGCTTTTGATCGCGGAGCACATCGTGCTGGCGAGTCGCGGGAAGGCGGGGCTTGATATGGCGTTCTTTACGCTGAATGGGGTGGTGAGTTGTGTGCTTGGGGTGGCGGGGTGCATTGACCTTGTGGTCAATTAGGCTTGGCCGCCATCACGATCTGCATGTGTCCGCAGGTGTTGCGGATCCACTTTGGGGGGTGGTGCAGCCAGCGTGAGGTTGGTTTGCCGAAGGCTTTGAAGCGGTCGAGTGATCGCTTGATGATGGGCCGGGGGAGTGTGTCCTTGATGCCTTTGTAGATGTCGTAGGCATCGGTGGCGAGCACTTGCAGGCCTGCGGATTGGACCTGGGTGGAGAGGTCTTTGCGCGTGAAGAAATACTGGTAGAAGGGCATGCCGCCGGCATCGGTATCGAAGCCGCCCATGCGGGCGCGCATAGCGCGGATGGGGCTGAAGTAGGGTGTGGTGATGAGTGCGACTCCGCCGGGGCGGAGGCAGCGATGGCATTCCTGGAGGATGCCCGCGCGGACTTCATCACTGAAGTGCTCGATGACGCCGAGGGAAATGTAGCCGGCGAGCGAGTTGCCTTCGTAGGGCATGGCGCGGACATCGCCTCTGCGGTAGGAGCCTTCGGGATCAATGGCCTTGTTGGCGGCGATCGTGCGGTCGGCGAAGTCGAGGCCTTCGATGCGCCAGCCGGCGCGTGCGAAGGTGCGCATGATGTTGCCGTTACCGCAGCCGGCTTCGACGATCAGGCCGTCTTTCGGGAGGTAGCGTTCGGAGAGGGCGCGATACCAACGGGTGAGATACTCATTGGGGGCGCGGCGCGGGGGATCGGAGTTCCAGACGGCATCCCAGTAGGCGGGGGTGTCGGCTGCGGCGCGATGCATGACGAGGCGATCGCCGCGAACCACGGTGGCCGCCTGGGCGGGCATGCGGGAGGCATCGACGGACACGGCGGGGATGGATGCTGCTTGAGACATCGACTACTCATCATCGGAACCGCGGGCGGCTGACCTTGATCTCTGATGCGCGATGTTTGGGCTTGTCGGTGCTCTCCGGGCCCTGGGTGGCCGCCTTCACTCCGAAAAGTCCACGGGATCGGAGGGTTGTTCCGATTCTGGGGGGGCTTCGATGGCAGCGGGTTTGTCGATACAGAAGACTTCGATGCGTTTGTGAGGGCGTTTGAAGCCGGATGCTAGAAGGCACTGGGCATCAGGCATTCGTAAAAGTCAAGACCCAAGAAAGAGCACGAACTCGCCGAATGGCGGGGTCGTTTCTTTGGGTGGACGGAAGAAGTGATAGAGCTGGAGATGCGGTAGATTGGGAGCCCTCACCAGCTCGCAGAGCCTCGCCGACTCTCCCGGGTGAAAGTGAGGAGGGAGATCAGATGCCGTAGATGGGGCGGAGTTTGCCTTCGAGGTGGCGCATGAGGGGGTCGGCGCTGAGAGGTTTGCCGGTGATTTTTTCGCAGAGTTCGCCGGCGCGGTAGCGTTTGCCGTGGGTGTGGATGTTCTTGTTGAGCCAGGCCTTGAGGGGGGCGAAGTCGCCTTTGGCGATCAGCTTTTCGGCGGCGGTGGTGTTGGCGGCGGCGGAGTGCTTGCCGTTGCCGTTGGTGGATGGGCCGGCGAACTTGGCCAGGTCCTTGTTGATCTTCTCCCAGAACTGGGCGGCGTAGAGGTTGCCAAGGGTGTAGGTGGGGAAGTAGCCGATGAGGCCGAAGCTCCAGTGGACATCCTGGAGGCAGCCCCTGCGATCGTCCGGGACCTTGATGCCGAAGAGGTCTTCGAAGCGCTTGTTCCAGAGCTTGGGGACATCTTTCGTTCTGATGTCGCCGGCGATCAGGCCGCGTTCGATCTCGAAGCGAAGCATGACGTGGAGGTTGTAGGTGGCTTCATCGGCTTCGACGCGGATGTAGCTGGGGTTTGCGGTGTTGACGGCGGCGTAGAGCTGGTCGACGGTGGCCTTGGCGAGCGCTCCGCCGAGGCGCTTGCGGGCGTGGGGGAGGGCCCAGACCCAGAAGGCTCGTGAGCGGCCGACGAAGTTCTCCCACATGCGTGACTGGCTCTCGTGGATGCCGAGGCTGATGGAATCGGCGAGCGGTTCGCCGAAGTGCTTGTCCTTGGGGAGGCCTTGCTCGTAGAGGCCGTGGCCCATCTCGTGCATGGTGCCGTAGAGAGCATCGGTAAACTTCTCATCGCGGTAGCGGGTGGTGAGGCGGGTATCGCCTGGGGCGAGACCTTCGCAGAAGGGGTGGGTGGTGACATCGAGTCGGCCGGCCTTGAGGTCAAAGCCCATGGCTTCGAGGACGAAGAGTCCGAAGGCGTGCTGTTTGTCGGCGGGGATCTTGGAGGTGAGGATCTTGGTGGGGACTTTCTTTTTCGCCTCGGAGATCTCGTTGATGAGGTTGCTGAGGCGCTGGCGGAGGGGACCGAAGATGGCGGAAATCTCCCGGGCAGTGGCGCCGGGCTCGTACTCATCGAGGAGGGCGTCGTAGAGCTCACCGCCTTGGGGGACGCCGTAGCACTCGGCCTTGCGGCGTGTGAGTGCCATCATGCGTTCGAGCCAGGGGGCGAATGCTTTGAAGTCGTTGTTGGCGCGGGCATCTTTCCAGACTTCCTGGGCCTGTGAGCCGACCTTGGCGAGCTCGGCGACCAGCTCGGTGGGGAGCTTGGTGGCGAGGTCGAAATCTCGGCGCATCTCGCGGAGGTTGCGTTCGGTCTTGGGATCGCCGGTGAGGGATTGGTCGGATTCGCAGGCGGCGAGCAGCTCGCCGATGCGGGGGTCGGTGGCGGCCTTGTGGGAGATTTCGGCGAGCGCAGCCTGCTGGTCGGATCGGCCGGGTCCGCCTGCGTGGGGCATGTAGGTCTCCTGGTCCCAGGAGAGAAGTCGGCCGACGGAGGAGAAGGTGGCGGCTTTGCGGCGGTGCTGGCACAGGATGTCGTAGCGGGTCGAGGGGTTCATGCGGTACGATATGGCTGCAACAGTCCCGTCCGGTGCATGTTCTGTCAGCAAAGACGGCCATCAGGGGGCGAGCTGACAGATGCCTTACTTTGTGAGAGAATATCCAAGTCTTCTGGTGATGGGATTGCTCTGTAGAAAACAGCGCAACCGCCGTGGTCTACACGCCGTATCGTGAGGCGTGAAGACGCTCTTTGGACGACACGGTTGATCGCGAGGATACCGACGCCACGCTCCTGATCCGCGTGGTGAACATCGCCCTCCGGGCTGCTTCGCGCTCCATGCGCGAGTACTCCGACAAGAAGAGCCCCAAGGACTTCACCCAGCGTCAGCTCTTTGCCTGCCTGGTCCTCAAGACGTACCTCAAGGCCACCTACCGCGGCGGCGTCGAGCAGATCATCCTCATGCCCGCCGTGCGAGAGGCCGTCGGCCTCAAGCAGGTGCCCCACTGGACCACCCCGCAGAAGTTCTCGGACCGCGCCAACATCCTCACGCTCGTCGATCGTGCGCTGAGGGAACTGGGCAAGGAAGTCCTGGCGGGCACGACTTCCAACCCGGCGATGGACTCCACCGGGGTCGAGACCACCTGCGCCAGCGCAAGGGCGCCTACACCGGCGCGGTTGCAGACCGCCCGGGACTCCTTCGGGCCGCCGATGGCGGGCTGCTCTTCCTCGATGAGATCGGAGAGCTGGGTCTGGATATGCAGGCGATGCTGCTGCACACCCTGGAGGGTAAACGATTCCTCCCGTTGGGAGCCGACACCGAGGTCAACAGCCGGTTTCAACTGATCGCCGGTACCAACCGGGATCTGGGAGCGTCGGTCGCCGCGGGTGGGTTCCGCGAGAACCTGCTCGCCTGCATCAACCTCTGGACCTTCGAACTCCCGCCTCTGCGGGATCGCCGGGAGGACATCGAGCCCAACCTGGATTACGAGATCGAACAGTTCGCATCGCGCAGCAGTCGGATCGTCCGCTTCACCACAGAGACGCGCAGGATGTACCTGGCATTCGCGATGTCGCACCGCGCCGGATGGAACGGCAACTTCCGGGATCTCTCGGCATCGGTCTCACGCATGGCGACACTGGCCCCTTCGGGCCGCATCACCGACGATGTGGTCGGACGGGAGATACAGCGCCTGGAATCTCTGTGGGGGCGTGTGCCGACCGAGGCCGCCGAACCCGATGGCAGCGCCCTCTCTGGCATCCTGTCCGCGGACCGGCTCGCCAACCTGGATCGGTTCGACCGCGTGCAGCTCCGGGATGTGCTGTCGGTGTGCCTGGAGTGCCGCTCGCTGTCAGATGCCGGCCGGGAGCTCTTCGCGGCGTCAAGGGAGCGCCGCAGCAGCGTCAACGATGCAGATCGCCTCCGCAAGTACCTGTCGAGATTCGGGCTGTCCTGGAAGGCCTTGCATCCGGAGTTGTCCTGAGAGCACGGGCGGGCAAGGAGTCGATACGGGCAGTCAATACGCTGCCAAGTAGATCGTGCGCGATCCTGGTTCGTCGATCGAAAGCCGCATCGCGATCGTGAAGATGAATGAAATCTCGTCGCTGATCACCGCGAATGCAATCAAGTCCCCTTCCACCGAATTCAGCCCTCGATAGACTAGCGGCTCATGCCCGGCGAATTTCCCGATCCCAACGCCCCCACCGAGCTCGGTCCGTACATGGCGAAGGGGAGCGCAGCGCATCACGGTGAGGGTCCGCGCGACCACATCGGCCCCTACATGCTCCTGGAGATCATCGGCGAGGGCGGGTTCGGCACCGTCTGGCTCGCCGAACGCAGGGAACCGATGGTCCAGCGCGTCGCGCTCAAGGTCATCAAGCCCGGCATGGATTCCAAGGCCGTGATCGCCCGCTTCGAGCAGGAACGCCAGGCGCTGGCGGTCATGGACCACCCCAACGTCGCCCGTGTCTTCGACGGCGGTGTGACGCCCCACGGTCGCCCGTACTTCGTCATGGAGCACGTCAAGGGCGCCCCTATCACCGCCTATTGCGATCAGCAGCGCCTCACCATCGAGCAGCGCCTCAGGCTCTTCGTTCTCGTCTGCGATGCGGTGCAGCACGCGCACATGAAGGGGCTCATCCACCGGGACCTCAAGCCCTCCAACATCCTCGTGATGCTCGCCGATGCCGGGGAGCCACGCCCGGTCGTCATCGACTTCGGGATCGCCAAGGCGCTCTCCGGGCGACTCACCGAGCACACGATCTTCACGATGCGAGGAGAACTGATCGGCACCCCGGAGTACATGTCTCCCGAGCAGGTGACGCTCTCGGATGGAGATATCGACACCCGCTCGGATGTCTACGCCCTGGGCGTCGTGCTGTACGAGCTGGTCACCGGCGTCCTCCCCTTCGACCCCGAGGTGATGCGTCGAGCCGGGATCGCCGAACTCCAGAAGGTCATCCGGGAGCACGAGCCGCCGCGTCCCACCGTGCGCCTCACGGGCCTGGCGGATGCGGGCACCAAGATCGCCGCGGCCCGCCGCATCGATGTCCCCGGGCTGGTCTCTCTCCTGCGACGGGAACTGGAGTGGATCCTCCTCAAGGCCCTGCGGAAGGACCGCACCGAGCGGTACCGGTCCGCCGCCGAGTTCGCAGATGACCTCAACAACTTCCTTTCTCATCGACCGGTGGTTGCAGCGCCCGAGAGCACCATGTATCGCGTGCGCAAATTCGTGCGCCGACATCGCGCCATGGTCGGCGCAGGCTGCGTCACCGCCGCCGTACTGATCTTCGGCATCGCCGGGATCGCCTGGCAGGCCAAGGTCGCCGGCGAGCAACGCGATCGAGCCTTCAAGGCCCAGCAGGATGAATCCGCACAGCGCGCCGAGGCCGACCGGCTACGCCGAGTTGCCGAAGACAACGCCAAGTCCGAAGCCAAGGCCCGCCTGCGCGCCCAGACCATCAACAGCTTCGTGACCGAGGCGCTCCGTAGCGCAGATCCCGAGCAAGGCGGCGCCCAGAGCGCCACCATCCTCGAGGCGATGGAGAACGCCCAGCGAGATCTGGCCAACGGACGCTTCAAGGACGATCCCGAGACCGAAGCAGCGCTCCAGGAAACCATCGGTACCATTCTTCAGAACAACGGCCGGGCCACCGAGGCGCACAGGCTCTTCGAGCGCGCTCTGACCACCCGACGCTTGCTCTACCTCGGCGACAGCGACCAGACAGCCGAGAGCCTCACCTCCATGGGCCTGGTGCTCGAAGCGATGGGTCGCGAGAGCGAGGCCCTGCCCCTTCACCAGGAGGCTCTTGAGATGCGCCGGCGGCTGCATCCTGGGGATGACGTCACCGTCGCCGGCGCCATGGCGAACCTCGCCAACGTCCGCAAGTCGCTGGGCAGCGCTGCCGAAGCGGAACCGTTGCTGGTGGAATCGCTGGCCATGCATCGGCGGCTGGCCCCGGGAGATCACCCGGCGATCGCCTCGGGCCTGTACAGCCTGGGGACATGCCTGACGGTGCTGGGACGCAGCGCCGAGGCAGAGGAGGTCTTCAACCAGTCACTCCAGATGCGCGAGCGGATGACCTCGGGGGACCATCCCCGGATCGCCCAGTCGCTCGAGGCGGTCGCCTATGCCAGGATGGAACTCGGCCGCGCTGAGGGCTCGTTGCCCATGTTCGAGCGGGCGCTGGAGATGCGTCGTCGGCTCTTCAAGGGAGACCATCCCTCGGTCGCGATGAGCATCAACAACCTCGCGACGGCGATGCAGGCGGCGGGCAGGTTCGAGGATGCGCTCGCCCGATTCCGCGAAGCCCTGGCGATCCACCGGCGTCTGCACCCGGGGGATCATCCGGATGTGGCGCTGGCGATCAACAACGTCGGGGGTGTGCTGTCATCGCTGGGGCAGTACGCCGAGGCCGAGACCGAGTACCGGCAGGCGTTCGCGATGTACGGCCGACTCTATATCGATGACCATCCTCAGATCGCCCAGTGCCTCAACGACCTGGGCTACGTCCGGTCGATGCAGGATGATCCATCGGGCGGCGCTGACTACTACCTGCAGGCGCTGGACCTGCGCCGAAGGATATTCAAGGGAGATCACCCCCAGATCGCCGAGAGCCTCAACAACCTCGCCTACGCCAAGGCAGCGCTGGGCAAGCTCACGGAGAACGAGCGGCTGCTGCGCGAATCGCTCGAGATGTATCAGCGGCTGTTCCCGGGAGACCACCCCGACAGCGCGATGGCGATGATAAACCTGGCGGTCTCGGTCTCCAAGAACGGGGACTCGCCCGCCGCAGAGCGATTGACCGCCGATGCCGCGGAGATGTATCGCCGGATCCACAACGGGGATCACCCCGATGTCGCCTGGAGCATGGCGAACCTCGCCACGATCAAGGCCAATGTCGGCCGGGCCGCCGAGGGCCTCCCGCTCGCCGAGCGGGCCCTTGAGATGGCCCAGCGCGTGCTTCCCGCGGATCATCCCGACATGGAGCAGTACCGCAAGTGCATCGAGGTCTGCCGCAAGGCGATGGAGGTTGAGGCGAAGTAGCCCGCGACGGGTCACGGTCCGGCGCCGGAGCTGGAGCTGGAATCTGATCTGCGACCTGTTCCACATTCGGGGCACACCTCGCCCACCACCGCGCTCAGGTCATACCCGCACCGCCGGCAGTGACCGGGCTGGGTTCGATGGTCTTGCCACCAGAGCAGCGCGGCCGGCAGCAGCGAAGCAGCCGTGAACATCCACAGCGGGACATACACCCGGTTGCCGCTTGCCCCTCCCAGAGTCTCGATGCCCCATTTGCGTTCAGCGCTGGGCATGAAGATGCTCCAGCCGCGCGCCGTATCGATGTCGGCGATCTGCGAGGTTGCCGAGATCGATCCCCCTCCGACGCCGCCGGATCGCAGCGTGAAGATCCAGTAGGCTGGCCGAGAACTGAACCCTGTTGGAGTTCGCACCGGTCCCCTCGGCATCTCAGAACTCCACGCCACACCCACCCACGAAATGGCTACATCCACGCCCAGCAGCAGCGTGATCGCCAGGCTGGTCCATTTGAAAGTTCGACGCCGCCGCTCACCCATGCGTGCAGTTTGTCGTCACGAGCGATCCGCACGGGCTCGCCGAGCCCCGATTCTGATAGGCTTCGACCCGCTTCACAGCACAGTACGATGCCCGCCGATCCGCCCCACTGCATCGCTTTGCTTACGGACAGGACCTCGATGCCCAACGACACCACGACAAAAGGCGCAAGCAGAAGCCCAGACTCAGCCGAGCCGGTGAAGCCACAGAGCCTCGCCACCATCATTACCGCCTCCTCCGCCGGAACCCTCATCGAGTGGTACGATTTCTACATCTTCGGCGCGCTCGCCGTCACCCTCTCGGATGTCTTCTTCCCCAAGGGCACGGGCGCCACCGCCCTCCTTTCGGTCCTCGCCACCTTCGCGATCGGGTTCGTCGTCCGCCCCTTCGGCGCGATCGTCTTCGGCCACCTCGGAGACCTCATTGGCCGCAAGTACACTGTCATGGTGACGCTCCTGCTCATGGGCGGCGCCACCTTCCTCATCGGCCTCCTGCCCGGCTTTGCAACCATCGGCTGGGCAGCCCCCGTGCTCCTGGTCATCCTGCGGCTCTGCCAGGGCCTGGCGCTGGGGGGTGAGTACGGCGGCGCTGCCACCTACGTCGCCGAGCACTGCCCCGATGGACGCCGCGGCTACTGGACGAGCTGGATCCAGACGACCGCGACCCTGGGGCTGGTGCTCTCGCTCATCGTGATCCTGGGCTGTCGAAAACTCCTGACGCCCGAGCAGTTCGCCGCCTGGGGATGGCGCATCCCCTTCTGGCTCTCGCTCGCCCTCGTGACGTTCTCCTATTACATCCGCAAACGCATGAGCGAATCACCGCTCTTTGCCAGGATGAAAGCCTCCGGCAAGAACGCCAAGAACCCCATCCGGGAATCCCTGGGTAATAAATCCAACCTCAAGCTCGTCCTGCTCGCCCTCCTGGGCGCCACCGCCGGCCAGGGAGTCGTCTGGTACACCGGGCAGTTCTACGCGATGAACTTCATCAAGCTCATGCTGGGCATCGAAGCCGTCCAGGCCGAGTACATCACCGGGATCGCCCTGATCGCCGGTACGCCGTTCTTCATTGTCATGGGCACCCTCTCGGACCGGATCGGCCGCAAGCCCGTCATGCTCGCCGGCTGCCTGCTGGCGCTGGCGACCTACTACCCGATCTACAGCGCCATGGTCAGCGCTGCGGATCTCAAGGATCCATCGCGCTTCCAACTCGCCGGCGATGGCATCCAACCGCTCGGCACTTCCACCATCGATCAAGTCGGCGCCGACACCGTCACCAAATCCAAGGAAACACGCACCTATCGCGATGGCACCGTCAACACCGTGACCACCACGCAAACCCGCGCTGCCGATGGTACCGAGCGGATCGCCACAACCCAGTCCATCCGCTTCGCATCGCTCACCAGCCCCCCGGCCCTCCTCCTGACGCTCCTCATCTGGATCCAGGTCCTCTACGTCACCATGGTCTACGGCCCGATCGCCGCCTTTCTCGTCGAGCTTTTCCCAACGCGCATCCGCTACACCTCGATGTCGCTCCCCTACCACATCGGAAACGGCGTCTTCGGCGGGATGGTCCCCTTCATCGGCCAGCTCATGGTCCAGAAAACAGGCAACATCTACGCCGGCCTGTCGTACCCGATGGCGATCTGCCTGCTCACGCTGGTCGTGGGGGGAGTGTTCATCAAGGAGAGCCGCGGCGTACGGATGCTCGATGAGCACTGATCCTGGTTCAGTGGATGCGCGTGGCAGCGCTCTACGACACCGCGGATTCCGGCCGCGCAGGCGCTATCACCGGCGGCTTGAGCTCATCGGGCTTCCTCGTCAGCGCGAAGTAGAGGATGTAGATCCAATTGAAACAACCGGCGAGGATCGCCCACAAGATGGAGCGGTTCCGCTGCCACGAGCAGGCGACGGCGATCGAGATCCCCAGTGTGACACTGGCGGAAACACCGCTGTCGGATAGCTCGACCATCGATTCGGCAAGCAGGATCATGGAATCCCCCTTCGGCTGTTTCGCAGCCGCCAACTATTCGTTTGTGATCGCTCCTTCTTGCACCGCGAGATCACAATATGGCCACGCATCGCCCATCCCGCTCGGCGATCCGACCCTCGGCGATCGCCCGGTTGATCCCCTCGCTTACAAGCTGCCGCGCTGCCGCCGTCACACGCTGAACCCCCAGCACCCGCGCTGTCTCCCGGATCAACTCCTCACGCGGCAGGCTGTACTGGCCCTTGAGGACATGCACCGCCGCGTTCGCCCGCTCGATCCCCGGCACGTGCTCGATCTCCCGCCGATCCTCTTCCGCACTCCCCGGCCCGCGGAAACCATCGAACGCCGCCCGATCGAGCGCGATCGGCCACAGGATGCCGTCATCCTTGGCGATCCGCTGTGATGACAGGCAACCCTGGATCAGGGCGGCAAACCGCTCCCTGAACCGCTCAGTGATTCGCTGTACCCCGAACCAGCTCGCCAGCCTCCGGATCGCCAATTCCTCGACGATCGGACCTTCGGCATCCACGATCCGTTGGATCGCATCGATTCCCCTGCCGGTCTGCGCTGCATCGAAGATGTCACCACCGGAGGCCCGCCCGGTCGCCGGTTCGGCATGCCGATACTCCGGCGGATCCTCGGCCGAGCCCGTGCGGATGACCGGCCCGCGCGGTGGATCGGCAAACAGTCCGGAAGCGTGATTCGGCGGCTCGGCTGCGTTCTGCGTTGCTGCTTCACTCGACACAGGTTTGCCGGCAGGCGCAGGCGATGCGGGGACCGCATCAGGCTTGGCTTCCCCGGCCCGCTTCGCAGCCTCCGCGATTGCCCGCTCGATCCCGGCGATGCTCGCCTCCGGGTTGATGCGCCACTCCGTGGACCACACGCGAGCGATCCGCCAGCCCAGACCTTCGAGAACCGCCTGCCGCAGCCGATCCCGGTCGCGCGCGGTCTTGGCGCTGTGATAGGAAGCCCCATCGCACTCGATCCCGAGGAGGTAACTCCCCGGCCGCTGCGGATCCCGCACCGCCAGATCGATGCGATACCCCGCGCAGCCGACCTGTGCATCAACGCTCCACCCGCGATCCGTGAGCGCCCGGCACACCGCACGCTCGAACCCGGACTCGAAATCCTGCGAACCCGATCGATGGATCGCCTCCGCGATCGCGCTGGGCCCGCGCTGGGCGTAGTCCAGGAACGTCTTGAAATGATGAACCCCGATCGCCCGCGTGCGGCGAAGATCGATCTGATCGCTCGTCAGCGAGGAGAACACCACGAGCCGCTTGCGCGCCCGCGTGATCGCCACGTTCAGCCGCCGCTCGCCCCCATCCTGGTTGAGCGGCCCGAAATTCATCGAGGGCTTGCCGTGCTGATCCGGCCCATATCCCACTGAGAAGATGATCGTGTCTCGCTCATCACCTTGAACGTTCTCCAGATTCTTGACAAACACCGGCTCGAGCGTCTCCGACGAGAAGAACCGCTCGATCGCGGGATTCTCCCGGCGGCGGGCATCCAACAGATCCTCGATCAGATCCTGCTGGGGACGATTGAACGTCACGATCCCGATGGAGTCCGGAGAAGCTCCGGCGGTCAACAGCCTGACAACTTCCTCCACGACCAGGTTGGCTTCGACCTTGTTCGTGCGGGAACCGCCCCGGTCGTACACGCCGGCGGACACATGGCGCAGCGACACACCCATCGTCTCCCCGCGGCTGACCGGGGATGGGAACGTGTGCAGCCGGTTGTCGTAATAGTGATGATTCGAGAACGCGATCAGGCTCTCGTGACGGCTGCGGTAGTGCCAGTTGAGGTGCATCCGCGGAATGCCCGCGGCGTTGCACTCGCTGAGGATCGATTCGAGTTCCTCGACCGCGATGCTCTCTCGCTCGGCCTCTTCCTCCTCGCCGCCCAGGACATCAAAGAAGCTCGTCGGCGGCAACTGCTTGGAATCACCGACGACGATGACATACGTCCCGCGAGCGATCGCCCCGATCGCATCCCACACCGGGATCTGCGATGCCTCATCGAACACGACGATGTCAAAGGGCGGCAGCCCGGCATCCAGGTACTGCGCCACCGAGAGCGGGCTCATCAGGAAGCACGGCTTGATCCGCGAGATGAGATTCGGCGCCGACTCGATCAGACGACGCGTCGGCAGATGCGCTCGCCGCTTCTGCAGCTCCCGGCGCAGAATGCCAAGCTCCGACTGCGGTGAGGCCTGCGGCGCGTGCCCGGGCGTTCTCTCGACCAGCCTCGCCGCGACCGTGTGCCGCGAATGCCGGATGAACGCCGCATCCAGCTCCCGGAACCGCTCGATCAGCCGGTTGTGCCCTGCCGCGTTGAACCCACGGATCACCGGGATCCCGCCGGCGATCGGGTTGAACCAGGATTCGGCGTGGCCGCGCTCGAACGCAGCGCCCAGCTCCGCTCGCGGGAGCTCTCCGGATTCATAGAGCCTGACCAGTTCCCCAAGCCCCGCCTGGTTCGCCGCATCCCGGGCGCTGCGCCACGCACACCAGTCGTTGAGCCCCCCAAGTCCCGATCCCCATCGCGAAAGCGTTCGGGCGATCCCGGTCAGCCAGCCGGTGGCCTGCGGATCCGGGAACGCATCCCCTTCGACCGGCGCCAGCACCGTCTCGATGGCGCTGATCCCCACCAAGATCCCGTTCCAGGCCTTCACGACCTCCCCGGCAGCGGCGATGATCTCCGAAGTTGGCGCACCTTGGCTTGCGATCTCCGCCAGCCGCTTCTCGCAGCCCGCGCCACCGCACGTACTGCGCAGCGTCTTGGAGGCCGCACGGAACCGCCGCGACCAGCCGAGGATCCCCTCAATCTCTCCCCACTCCGCCTCCCCATCCTTCCATCGCCGGCCGACGATTCGCCCCGCTTCAGCAGCCTTGAGCTTCTCCGAATCCGACTTCACCCGCCTGGCAGCCTCTAGATTCGCCGCAAGCACCGCAAGCCCAGGCACAGCGCCCACGCACATACCCCGCAGGCGTCGGCGAACAAAGAAGCCGATGACCATCCTCAAAGGCTGGGGCAGGCGCATCGCCCCCGACACGCTCGATGCGTGCGCGGTGTGATCCAAACGCAAAAACTCCTCGTGATACACACCCAGCAGCCGGTCCCGCTCGGCATCTCGCCCCTTGCCAACGGCGACCAGCGCCTGGAGGTCGTCCGCAAGCCCATCCGCATCGACCCCCACAAGCAGCCGCATGTCCGGCGCGGGTGATTGCGGAAGCAAGGCAGCGATCTCCGCGATCGCCCGCGCTGCATCCCGCGACAGCTCGCCATGCTCACAACCAGTCAGCCCACACACGCGGCTGAACGCGCCAAGCCGCTCCCCCAATCCAACCACAGCTTCGTGAAGGCTCGATATCCCCGCTTGCGCCTCCCGCGGCAGCGAAAAACTCCACTCCGCTCGCCCGATCCCGCGCAGCGGGTGTTCATGCGCAGGATCGACCGGCATCGCACGCTCGCAGATCCCCGCAACCGCCGCCCGCCAGCCTTCCAGTTGCGCAGCACTCACCTTGGCGATATCCGCGCCCGTCGCCGGCGCCCGCGGGCCATCACCAAGGGCGATCAGCCGACCGAGCGCCTCGTACAGCGATTCCCCAGAATCCCGGCTCGCGTGCATCTCCCGCACGTACGCGTTGAGCTGCCCGCGCGCCTGCGCAAGCTCCTGTCCCGTCCTCTCCCAGCGCGCCGATTCATCGATCGCCGTCGCCTCCAGCCCCGCATTCAACTGCGCCAAAACCTCCTTCTTCGAGGCCTTCGCCGAATGAAGCTCCAGGCAGAACGCACCCAGGCCATCCTCCTCCAGGCGGCGCCGCACCACGGAGAGAGCCGCCATCTTCTCGGCGACAAAGAGCACCCGCTTACCCCGCGCCAGGCAGTCGGCGATCAGGTTCGCGATCGTCTGGCTCTTGCCCGTCCCCGGCGGTCCCTCGAGCACAAAGGTGCGTCCCTGAGCCGCCGCCCGGATCGCAGCGAGCTGCGATGAATCCGCATCTCGCGTGCAGAACATCTCCATCGGCGGCACCTGGTCATCCAACTCCTCCGGCCGCGGGAATGGCTGTGCATCAAACGCCTTCGCCGCCGGATCGATCAGGTGGTTGACCAGCCGGCTCTGCTTGAGCTTCTCCAGGTTCTCCTGCAGATCGCGCCACATCAGGAACTTGTTGAACGAGAACAGACCCAGGTGCGCTGACTCCTCAACCTCCCACCGCGGTGTGTGCCGGATCGCCTCCCGGAAGTTGCGGATCGCCAGGTCGATATCAACGCCGTTCTCATCCTCTACGAATTGATCCAACCCCTCCGTCTTGATCGCGAAATCCTGCCGCAGCTTGCGCAGCAACGTCACGTTGGGTTTGATCGGCTCCTCCGTCAGCGAACACTCATATCGGTACCCTTCACCCGATGCACTGCGCACCAGCGTCACAGGCAACAGGATCAACGGCGCGTATCGCGGAATCTGGCTCGCAGCGGTCTCGAACCACTTGAGCATCCCCAGCGCCAGGTACAGCACGTTGGCTCCGGTCTCCTCGATGCTGCTGCGCGCGGCCCGATGCAGCTCCAGGAGATGGCGCTGGCAATCCGCCGGGGTCAGGGTCGCGTACACATGCCCCGCATCAAGCTGCGCCCTCCGGTATGCCTCATCGCCATCCGTCTTGGGGTGAATCAGCAGCCGCTGGCCATCGGCGAGCAGGTCTTCAACGCGTGCAATGCCCGGGATCGCCAGCTCCAGCGTCCGCTTGGTCTGCCGGAAACTGACAAGCCGGTTCCGCAGCGAGAGATCCAGCAGCTTGGTCTGCCACGCTTTGACGCGGCCGCCGGCCACGGATCCGCTCGCGGTTGCATGACCCGTCGCCTCAGCGCGGTCCGCGAGCGCCACGCGATCCAGCACCGTTCCCGGCGGAGGGATCGCACCATGGTCCCTTGCCGCCGTCAGGTCGATCCCCGTCGAATCCCCGGACGCCCGCAGCGGCAGCGGATGCACACCACGCTTGCGGCTGGCGAGGATGTCCACCGCGCAGAACGATGCTCCAGCGCTCCCCAGCCGCTTCTTCGCCGCATCCACCGCGCCCGCGAACGTCGACCCCGTCGCCGTCAGCATCGTCGATTCGACCGGCACCACCTCCCCCAGTTCAATCAGGTTGCGGATGTGCGCGACATCGTCGATCGCCGGCTCCGGCAGCTGCACTTCGTGCGTCCATACCGCGGGGATCGCGTGATCCTCCAGCAGCAGGATCAGCGGGTGCAGCCCCGCCTGCTCCCACATGCTTGCAAGCAGCAGCGACAGATCCAGGCAGCTCCCGAATCCTTCACGACAGATCCGATCGACCAGCCGCACGCGCTGACCGGCCCGATCAAAGCTCGCTGGCGGGTTGATATACCCCAGCCCGCGCGCGCGAACGGAGTTGAAGCACGCCTCGGCGATCTGCGCGGCAATCTGGCGGCTGCCGGACTGATACCCATCCAGGGCATCACTCCCACGGACACGCTTGAGCGGCTCGCGGGCCTCCGCGAGCAGCAATGCGATCTGCGGGTGGTTGGGAGTACAGAAGGCGGCGAGCAGCTCGGGATAGATCTCGCTTCCAGGCCACTGGTCAAAGGGCAAGAGCTCGATCGGGAACGACTTGCTCTCCAACTCCGCCCCCGACCTGACCTCGACGCGTATCTCGCTCTTCTCGGCCTCGGTCCGGTTCCCCAATGCCCGCGCATCCAGGGCAAGATCGTTCGGCTCGATGTGATACGTCTCCCCGACACCGATCCGGGCGATCCGACTCTGCCACGGGGCACACTCCCCGTTGCCCAGGCTCACCGAGACCGCGATCTCTCCGATCCCGGATTCCCCTGTGTTGGTGATCGACACCCGCTCCACCAGCCCCACACCGTACTGCTGGATCGCGAAGTTGACGCGAGGGGTGTGCTCCAGCCCGATCTGGACCGACCAGCGCTGCGCGGGAATGGCGGGGTTCCCCGCGGTCGAACTGGTCTCCGAGCCTTCGTTCATGTCGTCGTCACGCCCCGCGGTTGATCTGCTCCCCACTTCCACAGGTATTCCCCGGAAACCCGGCAGAGTATAACCGGCCCGGGTTCTACCTCCGCCCGTCCTAACCACCGGGATCCCAACTGCAAGATTCAGTGCCCGGGCCCGGAATACCTGTCGAACAGGGCGCCCCCGCCCGATCCACACCACCCGTGTGGAGCCAGCGTCAGGAGCATCGCCATGAAGCTCGCCACGGTCCCCCCGGCAACCCTCTCGCACCAGCCCGCCATCGGCATCTACGAACGCGCAACCACCCGCACGCGTGAACAGTCGCTCGCCAAGAATGCCCTGGGCATCAACCTGGCGATGGAACTCAAGCCGACTCGCCAACGGGCCGTCGAGCTGACCGAGATGGCCTGGATCCGCGATGACCATCCCGCCAGCGATATCGCTGCCGCCAAGCACACGCTCCCCTGGGTCATCCACGGCACACGCAATTGGCGTGATGTCGCCGCCTTCATGGTCAACCACGCCCCCGGCTCGGTCTTTGCCGCCCGCGCGGCCGTGGATGGGCCTGTTATCCGAGTGTACAACCGCTACGGAATGGCAAGCTGGGTGTACGCGATCGGCCTCCTGTCCTGGTGGATCGCCGGCCCTGTCGTCGCCGCGTTCCTTCTCATCAAGGGCCTGCCCAACCTGGCGATCCCCCTCCTGCTGATCTCGGTGGGCATCGGAGCCATCGGCGCTCGCCAGGTGCTCTCGCTGATTGGGGTCTTGCCCCTGTCAACCCCCGGCACGGCGATCAACTTCGGCGATGAGGCGTTCGAGGCCCGCTGGTCCGTGTCGTGCAGGAACGCCAACCACGCGCGCTGGATGCTCACTCCCGAGGTCCGCGCCAAGATCATGAAGAACAGCCCCGCCGGCACCGCCTGGTGGTCGATCGGCAACGGCTGGGTTTCCTGCGTGTCAAGTGTCGAACCGGTCAACCGCACCCACGGTCGGATCCTGCGGCAGGATGCGCTCGCCGACGCGATCGACACAGCCGCAGACCTCGCCAGGTCGCTCGAGCGATACCGCGCGGGTACGTCGGCGAGCACTTCGTCGGGATGCACCACGATGTGAGGCGCATTCCGAATCAGCCTCCACAATCGCTTGCTTTTCCCCTCTTACTCGTAGTCTCCGAGCGCACCGGCGCTCGGTTTGCGGCTTTTGCAAGGAGCCTCACGCGCGACCGCCTGTCGGTACACTTCCTGCGGCCCGATCGCCGAGGGTCCACTGTGGAGGGTACCTGAATGCATCGCCATCGACTCGTCACCCTGTTGATCGCCGCGCTCCTCACGATCGGCTCGCTCACCCACCGGTCCCTCGGCTGGGGACACCAGGGCCACATGATGATCGCCTACATCGCCTACCAGCAGTTCTCCGATGAGCAGCGCACCACGATGATCGAGATCCTCAAGGGCAACCCCGAGCTGTTCGCCATGATCAGCAAGGGCCTGGACAACCAATCACCCGCCAACCGCGACATGTACACCTTCATGCGCGCTGCCACCTGGCCCGACATGATCCGGGATGACCATGCGCCCATGCATGATGAGGCCCGCTCGAACTGGCACTTCGTCAACTTCCCGATCGCCACCGACAACAAGCCCCACGCCGATCCCCCCACCGCCTGGTCGACTGGCCAGCCCGTACGCAACATCCTCCAGGCATTGGCCCTCTGCGAGCACGATCTCAAGAACGCCCAGACTTCCGCGAAGCAGCGAGCCATACGACTCTGCTGGATGCTCCACCTCCTCGGAGATCTCCACCAGCCGCTGCACACCGTGGCGCTGTTCGCGGACCGCTATCCCAAGGGGGACCAGGGCGGCAACATGGTCTGGGTGCTTCTGAATGGCAAGCCCATCAGGCTTCATTCGCTCTGGGATGGGCTCCCCGGCAGCTCCAAGAGCGCCAAGGTCGCCGCCAACGCAGGCAAGGAACTGCTCGAAGATGACGACCTGACGAGGACCGCGCTGGCTGCGAACCTCTCCAAAGCCGCATACACCGACTGGTGCGATGAGAGCCGGGATCTGGCCCGCAAGCACGTGTACAAGAACGGCAAATTCCCATCCAAGACCGCCGATGCCACCGAGGCCAAGCCCAGCAAGCTCCCCCGCGGCTACCACGCCAAGGCCCTTCAGATCGCCGACCAGCGCGTCACGCTCGCCGGCTACCGGCTCGGGGACAAGCTCAAGGAAGTGCTTGCAGCACCATAGCCCAATGTGATCGCGTAAGTTTTACCAGGAGACGAAGTTCCTATGAGACTACGAGTCGAAGTGAAAGCCACTTCGTCTCTGCGGAACTTCGTCTCTTCGTTTCTACGCTCTACCATCCCTGCACCTTGCCCCGCCACACGCAGTCCATCAATCCCGATCTTGCCCTGGAATACATCGGTGATCTCTACCGCCAGCCCTTCCCCCTGCGCGCCAATCACCCGCTGACCATCGGCCGCGCGGCCGATTCGGACATCGTTCTTCTCGGCGAGACCGTCTCCCGGCGCCACGCCTCCGTCGCCGCACGCCCCAAGGGCGCCTTCATCACCGACCTGGGCAGCACCCACGGCACCACTGTCAACAGCCTCAGACTCCTCCCGCAAAAACCCACGCCGATCGCCGCCGGAGACCTCATCCAGGTCGGCCCCTTCTCACTCCGCGTCATCCTCATCACCGGCAACTCAGACATCCGCCTCACCACCACCGCGATGCAGGATGATGCCGGCGCTCGGGCACGCGTACACACGCTCGTCCCCTCAATCAGCGCCGATCGCCGCCTCATGGCCCTCACCCAGTGCATCTCCAAGCTCGACGCCGCTTCCAACACCACCGATGCCGCCCAGATCGCCCTCTCCTACGCCCTCGACGGCAGCGGGTACTCCCACGCCGCGATCCTCCGGCAATGCGGGGATTCGCAGGTCGATGTGATCGCCTCCAAGCGCCGAGACCCGTACGACGCCACACCCTTCTCCTTCAGCCGCTCACTCATCTCCGCCGCAACCACCGGCCAGACCGCCGTGCTCGCCGCCCAGCAGACTCCTCTCACCAGCAACTCGCTCATCGGGCTCAACATCCACTCGGCCCTCTGCGCACCCATCCGTATCGGGGATGTAATCGCCGCATACCTCTACCTCGATGCCAGGGATCGCCAGGCCCCCGTCGAGCCCGATGCCGCAGGCTTCTGCGATGCGCTCGCGACCGCGATCGGCCTCTGTCTGGCCAACCTCACCCGTGCCGATCTCGAAAAACGCCAGACCGCGCTTGCCACCGAACTCTCCGCCGCCCAGGAAGTCCAGCAGTTCCTCCTCCCAGACTCCGAGGCTCGCCACGAGCACTTCGCCTACGGAATGCACATGCGCCCCGGCGCGTACGTCGCCGGGGATCTCTTCGATGTGGTTTCCTTCGACGATGGCCGCACGGCGATCGTCCTGGGAGATGTCGCGGGCCACGGCGCGGGCTCGGCGATGCTCATGGCCTGGACACAGGCCCACCTCAACGCCCAGCTCACAGCGCGCGGAGATCCCGCGGCGGCGATCGACGCCGTCAACCGCCTCGTGGGCACGCGCCAGCTCGCCGGGCGATTCATCTCATTGTGGGTCGGCGTGATCGACGCCCAGGGCAACCTCGAAGTCGTCGATGCAGGCCACGGCCACTGGCTGCACATGCCCCGCAACGGAACACCCGTCAAGCCCGATGCCGAGGGCTCCATTCCATTGGGAGTCTCCACCAACGTGCATTATGCATCCAAGCGGTTCAAGCTCGAACCGCGGGACCGGATATTGGTTTACACCGACGGCCTGCTCGAGCAGAAGGACAGCTCGGGAGAACGATTCGGCATGGATCGCCTGCTCTCGCTTCTCTCGGCCGAACTCAGCCCCGCCCGGCAGGTACGGCTGATCGTCGATGAGCTGATCCGGTTCAGCGGCCAGGGCGAACTCGACGACGATGCCACCATCGTCTGCATCGAGTATGGGTCATCGCCCGCGCTGCACGATCCTAACGCAACGCGGATTTGATTCGCTCCACCATCTTCTCGGTGTCCTTCACCGCCGGATGCTCTTCCCCCAGCAGCCCGCGCCGACCCGCCAGCGCCTTCTCAGCCAGCGGTAACGCCTCCGCGAATCGCCCCTGCTTCTCACGCACGCTCGCCAGCGATGCCGCCGATGCGATGCTCGCAGGGTACTTCTCCCCGAACTTCGAGATCGCCGTCGCGTGAACTCGCTCCAACACCGCCCCAGCATCGTTGATACGACCCTGCTCCAGCAGCCACCGCCCGTACCCAAGCTCGTTCTGGATCGTCTCGGCATGCTCGGGACCATTCACCTTCACAAGGATCGCCGTCGATCGCAGGTACTTGTCCTCGGCCTCCTTGCTCTTGCCCTGCTTCCCCAGGTTTGCCGCCAGGTTGCTCATCGTGATCGCGACCGACTCGTTCTCCTCGCCCAGCCGCCGGATCCCGGCCTCCATCACCTCGCGATAGATCGCCTCCGCATCGGCGATCCGTCCCAGCTTCTCGCGCATCACCGCGAGATTCGACAGATCGATCAGCGTCTCGGGATGATCCGCTCCGCTCACTCGCTTGCGAACCTCGACGGCCTGGCTCTGCGCCCGCTCGGCCCCCTCGATATCCCCCATGTCGAACAGCGCCGTCGCCAGGTTCCCAAGCGCCGTCAGCGTCGATGGATGGCTCATCCCCAGCGTCCGAATCCGCGTGTCGGCGACCTCCTGGTACAGCTTTCTCGCTTCCTCAACCTGCCCCTTGTCGTGCAGCACGATCGCCAGATTCGCGATCGCCGTCAGCGTCGCTGCATGCTCGGCCCCCAGCCGCGCCCGCGCCTCGGAGACCGATTCCTCCTGCAGCCGCTGGGCCTCCTCGGGCTTGTCCAGGTTCCGCAGGCATGCTGCCAGCGATGACTTGGACTCGATCATCGCATCGCTCGCACCGCTCATCGCGAACACATCACCCGCCTCGCGGAACAGACCAGCCGCCTCCCCCCACTTCTTCTCCCGGAACCGCAGGCTCCCAAGCTGATGGATCGCCGAGCCCAGCTCATTCGATCCCGGCTCGTTCTCCCGCCGCAGTTCCACCGCACCCGCCATGAACCTCTCGGCCTTGCCGTAGTCACCCAGCGAGGCGTACGTCCTGCCGATCGCGTCGTACACGCGACCCTTGATCTTCGGCCGATCCTTGAACGCATCATCCACCTCACCCGCCGCCTTGTCCAGCACCTCATCGACCGTGACCTTTTTCCCCCGCGCCTCCTCCGGCGTCCCGGCCGTCAGCATGCGATTGATCAGGAAGTCATTGACCGCCTTGGCCGTCCCTGCCTCATCGTCGGCCCGCTCCCGCTGCTGACGGGCGATGTCGCGCTGGTCGACCGCACGCATCATCCCCAGCGAAGTCCCGGCGATCCCAAGCACAAGGAGCAACACCGCCGCCGATGCCCCCGCGACCAGCCCCTTGTTGCGTGCCGCGAACTTGCGCATCTGGTACACCGCGCTCGCCGGACGCGCCGCGATCGGTTCGTTCCGAAGGTATCGCCCGATGTCCGCCGCAAGCTCCGATGCCGTCTGGTACCGCCGCTCCCGGCTCTTCTCGATCGCCTTGGCGACGATCGTCGAGATATCCCCCCGCAACGCCTGGTCGATCGTCCCCAGCGAACGCGCCTCCTGGTGCGTGATCGCCCGGGCCGCATCAAAGACAGTCCCCGTTCCAAGCTCGTGCGGCAGTCGCCCGCTCAGCAACTGGTACAGAATTACCCCCAGCGTGTACACATCAGATCGCGTATCCAGCGCACCCGGATCTCCGGCGATCTGCTCGGGGCTCATGTACGGAAGCGTCCCCAGCAGCTGCCCCACATCCGTCCGCTGGGTCGCCTGCAAGTCACCATCGGTCGCCCGCGCGATCCCGAAATCCAGGATCTTGGGCTGGCCCTGCTCATCCACCAGGATGTTCGCGGGCTTCAGATCCCTGTGAATCACCCCGCGCGTGTGCGCGTGCTGCACCGCATCGCACACCAGCACCATCAACGCCAGCCTCTCCCGCACTCCCAGCCCCCGCCGCTCGGCGTGCTCGGTCAGGATCGCCCCCCGGATGTATTCCATCGCAAAGAACGGCGTTTGCCCCGCAGATCCCTCCACCCCCCCCACCTGCGCCATCCCCGCCTCGTACACCTGCGCGATGTTCGGATGCTGCAGACGGCCCAGCATCTGCGCTTCAAGCTCGAACCGCTTCAAGAGCCCAGCACCCATCATCCCCGGCCGCACCACCTTGATCGCCACCGTCCTCCGCGGCCGCTCCTGCTCCGCCAAGTACACCACACCCATCCCGCCCTCACCCAGCATCCCCAGGATCCGGTACTGCCCGATTCGCGCCACCCCCGTGGATCCCGCCGTACCCACAGGCACATCCGCCGTCCCGCGTGATCGCCCTCCGGATTCAAACAGGTCCACCGATGTTCCGGCGATCCCGAAGACCGTCTCCGCCTCATGTGCATCCGAAGACTCAACCTCCCGCCCCGATTCCGGCGCATCCGCCATCCCTGAAGATCCCCCCCCGCTCACCAGCGTCGCCGACACCATCCCCGAAATTGCCGCCTCGACGGATGCGCGCAGCGTGCCATCCTCGCCGCACCGCTCACGGAGCAACGTTTCGCGACGATCCGCCGGCAAGGCCAGCGCCTCGCGCGCGATCGCGATCACACGCATTGGATTCTCGGAAATCATGCCGTACCGCAAGCCCATCCCACCGGGAACGCCCGCGGCAGCCAACAAGCGAGCACACCAAGCCCCGTCCGGCAACCCGCTCTCAATAAACGCTTGTCAAATGGGGGGTTATCACCACTCCGCGCCGGTACCCCTCACGCCACACAGCGGACCCCGCTCACCGTTTTCAAGAACCGTTCCGAGCGCCCGCCACTCCGCGTCTCCGTCTCTTCGCTTCTTCCCGCCTCTGTGTCCTCTGTGCCTCTGTGGTGAGACTTCTTCTTACTTTACACCACGCCCGACTTCATCACCCCGCGATACCACTTCGCCGATTCCTTCTGCGTCCGCGCCAGCGTGTCGAAGTCCACATGCACCAGCCCGAACCGCTGCCGGTACCCCTCCGCCCACTCGAAGTTGTCCAGGATCGACCAGTGGAAGTATCCCTTGCACAGCCCCGCGTTCGCCGCCTTGGCGAGCGAACGCAGGTACCCGCGCGTGAAATCAATCCGCTGCGGATCCTGCACCTTCCCCTCCGAATCCACCCAGTCGATCGATGCCATCCCGTTCTCGGTGATGTAGATCGGCAGCTTGTACCGCTCGTGCAGGAAACGCACCGCCCACTCCATGCACCCCGGCGTAATCGGCCACCCGAACGCCGTCTGCGGATGGCCGGGCCCCTGGGGCACCACCTCCGGCACCCCGCCCTCTCCGGCTCGCCAGCGATCCCCGCTGTAGATGTTCACTCCGTAGAAATCCAGGGGCGCGCTGATCGTCTTCATGTCCCCCGCCGTGTACACCGGCATCTCATCGGCAAACAGGCGCAGGGCATCCTCCGGATACCTACCCAGGCACACCGGATCCGCCCAGAACGTGTTGTTCCACGAGTCGCGCTTCGTCACCGCGTTGAAGGCACCGCGAGCCGCCTCGATATCCGCCGGCGATTCGCTCGCCGGATGGTCCGCTCGCCCGCACACCGCCCAGCCCACCTTCACCGGACGCTTGGCCGCCTCCCGGATCGCCGCCACCCCGCGCCCATGCGCCAAGAGCACATGATGCGATGCCACCAGCCGCTCCGGCATCGACAGCTTCAGACCCGGCGCGTGCGCCCCATCACCGTGCCCGTGACCGATGAAGATCTGCGGCTCGTTGATCGTCATCCAGTTCGTCACGCGATCCGCCAAGGCTGACGACATCACGCCCGCGTACCTGGCGAACCACTCCGGGCTCTCCCGGTCCAACCACCCGCCCTGCTGCTGGAGCGCTTCGGGATAATCCCAATGGAACAGCGTCGCCCAGGGCTCGATCCCCGCGGCAAGTAACGCATCCACCAGCCTCCCGTAGAACGCCAGCCCCTTCTCGTTGATCCGCCCGCGCCCGGATGGCAGCACGCGCGTCCACGAGATGCTGAAGCGATACGCGCGGACACCCATGTCCGCCATCAGCTTCACATCATCGTTGAACCTGTTGTAGTGATCGCAGGCGACATCCCCGGTGTGCCCATCGCGCACCGCGCCGGGCCTCTCGCAGAACGTATCCCACACCGATGGCCCGCGACCATCCTGCGCTGCCCCGCCCTCGATCTGGTACGCCGATGAAGCAGCGCCCCACACAAAGTCCTTCGGAAATGCGTCCGTCATCGACTCTCCGCCGTTGTCTCGATGTGCCCTTCCCGTCACCGCAAACGAGGACAGTTGTAGGACATCAGAACAGGCCCCGGATGGCACAAGTGTCCACGAACGCAGGGCCGAATCGCGGCGCCGCCGCGGCAGGAAACCCGATCAAGCCGGAATGTAACGCGGTTTCGCTTCCGCAAGCTTGGCCGTCAACCTGCCGCTCCAACCAGTCTCATCCCGCCGCATCTTCCACGACTTCCCCGCTCCCCGCATCCCTCCGCGTCTCTCCGCGAACTCTGCACCCTCTGCGTTCCATTCTTCAAAAAGCAACAAGCCCGCCATTACGGCGGGCCTGTCGAGAGTATTCGCAATGCACACCGTCGATCAGCGGCGGCGACGGCAGATCCCCAGGCCCGCCAGCCCAAGCAGGGCGGCAGCGCCGGGCGCCGGCACGTAGCGGATGTTCTCGAACTTGATGGTCAGGTCGTTGTCGGGCTCGCCGGGGTTGATGAACGGCTGGAAGTACCCGCCGACCATGTAGTCGTTGAGCAGGCCCCACAAACCGTGCGGCGGATCCTCGTTGGGATTGCCCTGGTCAAAGGCAATCGCGCCGCTGGAAAACGTGTTGGTCCCGTCGTTGTAGATGTACTCGATCGTGCCCGGATCACCGGCCGTCAGACTGTTGGCGTTGTAGATCACGCCGCAGGTCACCGTCTGCCCGTTGAAGTACTTCACGCCGTGGTTGGCCGTGAAGCTGTAGAACGGCAGCCGTCCGCCGAACACCGCGACCTCGTGGTTGCCGGTGTTGAGCATGAAGTTGCCATCGATCTGCTGCGACCACCAGGGGGAGATGTTCAGGCCGCCCTCGGCGAACCCCTCACCGCTGATCGTAATGTCGGAGAACATCGAGAAGCTGACGTTGTTCGCGAACGCGGCGTCCGTTCCGCCGTCTGACAGGCGAAAGCTGTGGCGGTTGGCGAACTCGCTGCCGGCGCCATCGCCGTCGAGCTTGGCATCGTTGATGCTGATCAGCGATGGGTAGTTGTTCACGGACGTGACAAACGAGTCCGAATCGTCGTTGAAGATCCGCTCATGGATATTGGCGCCGTCAACGGGACGGGCCGCAGCGCTCATGGCAGCGCCGGCGAGGACGAGGACAGCAATACCTGCACGCGTGGCGTTCATCTCACTTGCCTCCTGGATGCGGTCGCCGCGCCGCAGAATGCGGCCGCGACCTCGAACACAGAACCGACTCCCTCGGGATCTCACTCCCGCACCGAACCCCACACCCCACCAGACCAATCTCACCTCATCTGCCCTTTACCCCGCGAGCCACGCCGATGCAGCGCCTCGTCCTGCAAGCGCTTTCAGGGCGTCCGACAAACCATTCGCAATAGCCACCGCCACGGTTCCACAAACACCGGACTCAAACCTCTTCTCTCCCAACCAAATTCAGTCCGAGAACAACCACTCCCCCCCACCCTGACAACCTGGGCAATCTGGCCCCCACGCGAACCACCCCAAACCACCTCTACCTCCCAATGAAAAACCGGCGGCAACAACCGCCGGTACAAGGTCTTTCCACTCCGTCACTCCGTGGCTTCTTCTTAGCACCCCGCCTGGAACCGCCCGACGAAGAAGTCAAAGTCGTCCGTATCCACAAACCCGCTCCCATCGACATCCGCCGAGTCCTCGCCGGCCTCGAACGCATGCACGAACGCATCGAAGTCATCCGTATCCACGAAGCGCGACTTGTCGAAGTCGCCGATGCAGTACTGGAAGAACTCGATGTCATCCCAGAAGATCGTGCCGGTCGCCGCGAACGTCCCGAACCGCAGCGGCAGCACGCTCACCTTCCACGGTGCCGGCGGGTACTGCAACCAGAGATCGGCGATCTGGGCTCGCGTCACCGTCATCTCGAACTGCACAAACTGCCCGTTGGTGTGCCCGTTGATCGTCAACGCCTCGAAGGCGTGGAAGATCCCGTTGTTGGGACGGCGAAACTCGAGCTTGATCCCCGAATTCACGTTCTTCAGCGGCTGATCCGCCGGGATCGCGTACCACCCCGTCACCACGCAATCACCCCCAGCCAGACCCCCCGAGGGTGTCTCGATGAACTCGACCGGGGGGTTGTTGAAATCACCCGTCTCGGGGTTGACCACATCGGTCGTGAACCCGGCAAAGTTGTTCCCGCTCGCAAGCTCAATGCACGCGACCCCGGTACGCACCAGGATCGGCCCCAGCCCATCCCCAACGCGGCGATACAGCTCCCCTTCGTTCGTGAAATTGACCCAGCCGATGACATCCCCGAAGAACTCATCGACATCCTCGAACCCCCCGTTCGCGGGCAACTGGGCGAGCGCGGCGGGGGCCATGGTGGCGAGCAGGGCGAGAGCGGCAATCGTGTTCTTCATGGTGATTCTCCAGTCCAGACCATCAGATGAGCCAGCGCCAAGCTCCGAATGACGCCGCGATAGTTCAGCGGGCCAAACCTTCAAAAGCCAGGCCCGAAAGCGCTTACATTGAACCAAATCAACCCCCTCCTGTCAACCAAAATCCCCCAACGCCCCAGAACCTTCCCCACCTCCCCCCACTCCCCACTCCCCACTCCCCCATCAGAGTGATATAATGCCGCCCATGCAACCAACCTTTAAGCCCACCGCAACCGCTCAAGCCGCCGCTGCTACAAGCGCGTTCTTAGAACCTGCCACGGCTTGAGACTGGATGAAGAAATTCAAAGTCCCGAAACCAACAGGTTCGGGACTTTTTTATT
>JADLBU010000077.1 GCA_020847535.1 Phycisphaerales bacterium | reverse complement strand
TGCGGACGGTGCGGGGGAGGATCGTGCTGGTCTGGGACGGGCTGGGCGTGCATCGCTCCCCGCCGGTGCGGGCGGTGCTGGCCGGGAGCCCGCGCGTGAGCGTGCATCGGCTGCCGTCGTACGCGCCGAACTCAATCCGGTCGAGCCCATGTGGGGCCACACCAAGGGCGTGGGCCTGCGCGGCTTCGTGCCGGTTGCGTGCTCGACGAGATCGCCGAAAAGCAATCCCTCCTCCGCTCGTTCTTCATGGCCACACCGCTGACCGTGCCAGGAATCACGATATGAGTCACAGATTTATGCAGCGCTCAGGAATGACTGACCGCCATTGATCCGCGCGGCCGCATTTACATCCTAAGGGATGTCATGTCGATGACGAATCGGTACTTGACATCGCTCTTGAGCATTCGCTCGTAGGCGTCGTTGATCTGCTGGATCTTGATCTTTTCGATGTCGCAGGTGATGTTGTGCTTGCCGCAGAAATCGAGCATCTCCTGGGTCTCGGCGATCCCGCCGATGAGGGAGCCGGAGACGTGTCGGCGGGGCATGAGGAGGCTGAAGACCGAGAGGGGGAGGGGTGAAGCGGGAGCGCCGACGAGGACGAGACTGCCATCGAGCTTGAGGCAGTTGAGGAGGGCGTTGATATCGTGCTCGGCGGAGACGGTGTCGAGGATGAAGTCGAAGCTGCCGGCGTGCCTGGCCATGGCATCGGCGTTCTTGGAGATGATGACCTCATCGGCGCCGAGGCGCTTGCCATCGGGGATCTTGGATTCGGACGTGGTGAAGAGGACGGTGTGGGCGCCGAAGGCGTGGGCGAACTTGACACCCATGTGGCCCAGGCCGCCGAGGCCGACGATGCCGATCTTCTGGCCCTTGGCGACCTTCCAACGGCGGAGGGGGGAGTAGGTAGTGATGCCGGCGCAGAGGAGGGGAGCTGCGGCGGCGGGGTCAAGGTTGGCGGGAACCTTGAGGGTGAAGGCTTCATCGACGGTGATGCGCTCGGAGTAGCCGCCGTAGGTGATCGCGCCGGGCTTGCCGCGGGTATCGGCTCCGTTGTAGGTGAACGTCGAGCCGTTGAGACAGAACTGCTCCTGGTTAGCTTTGCAGCTTGCGCAGGTACGGCAGGAGTCGACCAGGCAGCCGACGGCGGCGAGGTCTCCGGGCTTCACCTTGGTGACCTTGTTTCCGATGGAGGTCACGCGGCCGAGGATCTCGTGGCCGGGGACGCATGGGAAGGTAGTCATGCCCCACTCATTGCGGGCGAAGTGGATGTCGGTGTGGCAGACGCCGCAGTAGAGGATGTCGATCGCGATGTCGGTGGGGAGGGGTTCGCGGCGATCGATGAAGAATGGGCCGAGGGGGGAGGTCGCGGACTGGGCGGCGAAGGCTCTGGTCTGCATGTGGGTGCTCCCGGGCGGGTGTATTGATTTTGGTCGATGCGGAGATTGGAAGGTGAGTGTAGACGGGCGACGTGTGGGGCTTTGGGAGAGGGCAGCGCGGTACGGACTCAATGAGGGTAATGAGATGATGCACAGGCGCGAACGGACGCCGCGAGCACCCCCCCAGGGTGCGACGAGGTGTGGCGGGCCTACCGGGGGTGTCGCTCGCAGAGCTCGCTCCATGCCCCGGCTACTTTCGGCCAGCGCTTCGGGCTGAAGAGAGAAGCAGGGACTGTGATTGCAGGCGCCAACGCATTTGGCGACAACGGTCGAATGGACCTTCAAAAAGCGACAAGCCGCACCTGCGTGGCGCGGCTTGTGTCTTGTTCCGCTTTGCGATCCATGGGTCATGGATCGCCGCTTATCGACACGGAGCGCTTTCGCCCCGTGCCTCCTCAGATCTCGTTAGAGGGGTCCTGATCATCCTGGGTCGCTTCGACCCGGCGACCGGCCGCGTGGGCCGGCCCGAAGGCGAGCAGCACCGACAACGCCGACCATCTCATCCAGTCCGTGACCAACATGGCTCAACCCTTTCAGTACGAACGCTGATTCGAGTGCGGCAATCGCCGTGATTCCCTGCACGTCTGCCCCTGCGGCTCTCCGTTCCGCTCTTGTGGGAGCTGGAACGGGCGAACCGCACAGACAACCCAAATGTGCCACGGGTTCAGAGATGTGCCAGTCGTCAGGATCGGATTGTTTGAAAAAGGCGGAACAGGTGGCGCGGTTGAACCTAAGTGGGGAACTGGCGAGTAAGGGGTAAACGAGTGAGGGGTAGACGGGTAGAGGTCGTCGCGATGGTCTTGAGACTGATTCTCAGTGCCACTAGAGTGGTTGGTCCAGTTCCCAGATCCGCCTAAGGTGTGAATACCAAACATGAACCTATCGAATAGCCCGAACCCCTTGGCCACGGCGTGTTGCCGCGGGGAGCAGGTCTGCCCGGGACACGGAGCGAGCAACGGAGCAGCGGAGGTTCGGCAGCCGCTGACCGCGGTCAAGGTTGGGGATCTGGGGAGCATCTGCCACCAGGAGCTGGATCGGAAGGATGCGGATCTGCTGCGGGCGATGGGGCTGCGGCCGCAGGCGATCGTTCGGATCAGGAAGCTGGGGGATCCGGTGATCGTGGAGGTGCTGGCGGGATGCGGGCATGAGAAGGGGTTGGCGGATGCGTGCTCGTGCCGGATCGGGGTGGCGGGCCCGCTCGCGAAGCGGCTCATGTTCGAGCCGGGGCCTTCTGGGGGCTGAAGCAAGGAACCAGAGCGTGACGCAGACCGAGTGCGATCGCTGCGGGGAGCAGGGAGATGGGGAGCTGCTCACTGCGGCAGGAGTTGGTGCGCCCGCGGCGGGGGTGATGCGGATCGCGCTCATGGGCAATCCGAACACGGGGAAGACGACGCTCTTCAACCGGTTGTGCGGGCTTCGGCACAAGACGAGCAATTTTCCGGGGACGACGCAGGAGGCGCGGGTGGGGAGCGTGCGGGCGGAGGGGTCTGCGCCGATCCACCTGATCGACCTGCCGGGTGTGTACTCGCTGGAGCTTGATCAGCACGAATCGGCGGTCTGCCGCGAGGTGCTCGCGGGCAACCTGTCACCGCGCGGTGAAGCGGCGGGTTCGCCCGATGCGGTGTGCATCGTGGTGGATTCGACAAACCTGGCAAGGAACCTGGTGCTGGTGGGAGAGGTCTTGGCACGGCGCTTGCCGACGGTGGTGGCGCTGAACATGGTGGATTTAGCCCAGCGCGCCGGGATCCGGATCGATCCGGAGGAGCTGTCGCGGCAGCTTGGCTGCGGGGTGTTTGAGTGCTGCGCGCGGTCGGGTGAGGGGCTGGATCCCTTGGTCGGGGGGATGGGGGCGGGGAGCATTCCCAATCGGACACCGCCGGGGACGCGCGAGGGGCTGGAGTCGTGGGCGGATGAGATCTTCTCGCTGTGCATAGGTCATCGGCATGCGCCGAGTATCGAGGGCGCATCAACTCAGAACACACCGAGCCGCTCACGGCTTCTGGGGCTGACGGATCGGCTGGATGGGGTGTTCACGCATCCGTTGATGGGGATGGTGGTGTTCCTGGGGATCATGGCGGCGATGCTGTTTGTGATCTTCAAGCTGGCAACCTATCCCATGGACTGGATCGATGGGATCTTCGCGGTGCTGGGCGGGTGGGTGGAACAGGTGCTGCCGGCGGGGATCCTGCGGGATCTGTTGTCGAAAGGCGTGGTGAGCGGGATCGGGGCGACGGTCATCTTCGTGCCGCAGATTGCGCTCATGTTCCTGCTCATTTCGCTGCTGGAGGACACGGGATATCTGGCGCGGGCGGCGTTTTTGATGGATCGGCTGCTGCGGCCGTTCGGGCTGCCGGGGCACAGCTTTGTGCCGCTGCTTTCCTCGCACGCATGCGCGTTGCCGGGGATCATGGCAGCGCGGGCGATTCCCGATCGTCGTCAGCGTCTGTTGACGATTCTGGTGGCGCCGTTCATGACGTGCTCAGCGCGGCTGCCGGTATATGTGCTGGTGACGACGCTGCTGTTCAAGGACCGGCCGGGGTTGGCGGCGATCGCGTTCATCGGGTGTTATGCGCTGGGCGTCGGGGCGGGTCTGGTGAGCGCGTTGATCCTGGGTGGGACGGTGCTGAAGGGTCAGGCGCGGCCGATGATCCTGGAGCTGCCGACGTACAAGCTTCCGAGCTTCCGGACTGCGCTGGTGACGACGTGGGATCGGTCGATCGTGTTCCTGAAGAACGCGGGGACGAACATCCTGGCGATCTCGATTGTGTTGTGGTGGCTGGGGAGCTATCCGCACGTGCCTCCGCCGGAGGCGGCGACGCAGATGCGGCAGATGGCGGCGGAGATGCGGGATGGTCGGCTCGCGGATTCGAATATCCACGATTCGGCGACGGCTTCGCCGATCGAGCGATCCTCCACCGCTCCGTTCGCGGATCGCCAAGACCGGGCGGCGGAGCTGGAGGCCAAGGCGGATCGGCTGGAGGCTGCGCACGCGAAGGCGAGCAGCTTCGCGGGGCGGATGGGACGGTTCGTGCAACCGGTGTTCGCGCCCTTGGGGTATGACTGGCAGCTGACGGTGGGCGTGGTGACGAGCTTTGCAGCGCGGGAGGTGTTCGTCTCGACGATGGCGGTCATCGTGACGGGGACGGAGGATGCGGAGGATGAGGGGGTGCTCGCGGAGGTCGGGGGGGCGCTGCGCGATGATGGGACGGCGGTGTTCACGACGGCGACCTGCTGGTCGCTCCTGGTGTATTACGTGCTGGCGATGCAGTGTCTGCCGACGCTGGCGGTGACAGCGCGTGAGGCGGGCGGGATGAAATGGGCGATGCTGCAGCTGGTGTGGATGAGCGTGATCGCATATGCGGCAGCGCTGTTGGTGTACCAGGGGCTGGCGCTGATGGGGATTTCGTAATGGATCTGCCGGTGCGGGATTGGCAGTTCTGGGTGGCGAGCGCGACTGCGCTGGTGGCGCTGCGGTATGTGGTGAAGATGATCTTCCCGAGCGGGATTCCGTTTGTGGGGAAGAGGCGGAAGGGTGGGGCGACGCGGGCGGTTTTGACGGTGGAGCGGAAGCCGGTGGAGAAGCCGTGAGCGTCAGCTTTTTTTGAGGGGCTGAAGCCGGGTGCGCGGGAAGCCCGTTGAAACGGGCTGACGTACGTAGCGCAGATGAAGAATTCATTCGGCCTGCGAACCACGGCTGAAGCCGTGGCATACTTGGCAAGGCCGCTGAAGCGACCTGAAGAGGGATCGATGTCTACGTGAGCTCGCATCGTTGATGCATGTGCTTCCTTCTTGAGATCACGCGGCGGGTGCATCGTCGGAGAGTTCGTAGGGCTTGACGTTGTCGGGCTTGGCGATCATGTGTTCGCTGGCGGCGATCACCATGGGGGCGTAGTGATCGGGTGGAGGAACTGCGGGGGAATCATCGAGGGTGATCTTGGGGGATTCGGTGGGATCGTCGAGAGGAGTGGGATCGAGGCGATCGACCATGTCCTTTGTGTAGGCGCGTTCGCGGAGGCCTTTGCGTTCGAGGACTTCGCCGTAGTTGTCGTGGTTCTTGATGGCCCAGTGGCTGAGGTAGGCCATTTGTGCGAGGCCCAGGAGCATGACGCCGGCGCCGGCGACGAGGCCGATCCCGGCGATGCCTCCGATGACGATCGCGATGAAGGATGCGGGCCCGAGGAGTGGATGGAAGGCCCAGGCGAGCAGGGCGATCGGTGCGCCGAAGGTGATGCCGATGCCGGCCATGCGGAAGCGTTCGGCGAGCTGGCCATCGGCGGCCCAGTCGGCCATGTCGGCGAGCATGTAGCAGAGGAAGAGCATGCCGAGGATGGCGATCCCGGTGGATGACCATGCGCCGACCATGAGGAGCTTGGAGGTCTCGGGACGGACGAAGGCCTGGCCGGCGTTGGCGGCGGCGAGCATGGCCTGGTTGTCGATCATGATGGAGAGGGCGAGCGAACCGACGGCGGCGAACCAGCCGAGCTGAGAGAGTCGGACGACCCAGCGGAGGTGTCGCTGCTCCATGCGCGGGGTGACAGCGCGGGTGATCGCGTGGGGCCGGGGGCGGGTGATGAGGATGACGCCGATGCACCAGGCGAGCGCGACGAGCGCGCCGGTGATGATGACGGGGCCGATGGTCTGGGGTCGGCGCTGGGCGAACAGGATGGCGCCGATGATGGATGCGGCGGACATGGAGCCCATGGCCCAGGCGAGCACCTGGAGGTAGGGGCGCGGGGCGGCGGTGAGGTTGTCTTCGCGAGCGGAGGCGGCGGCGGGCGTGACGATGAGTGCGCCGCACTCGGGGCAGTTCATGCCGGCGGAGAGTCCTTTGAGGTTGTACTCGCAGCGGGGGCAAAGGCGGTCGAAGCGGAAGGCTTCGCGGGCGGGGTTGTGGACGGGGCGGGGGAGGGTTGGGGTGCGCGGCGGGTGCATGGCCGTTGGGAATACCGGCGTAAATCCCGTGGGTTTCAGATTGTACGGGAAAGACCGGACGGAACAAGAACATCGGCCATTGGGCGCTGGGGCTGAGCCAGTGGCGGCAGATGGACGATCGAGTGGTCCGGGAGCGCGAGGCAAGAGCGGATTCCGCTGATTCGTGGCGTTCTCAGAGCCGCCCCTTCGGGGCTCCACTTTCATACGGTGAAAACATGGCGCGTGCCATGTACCCAGGGCTGGCGCCCTGGACTGACGAAAGCCGCCGCTTCGCGGCTCAAGACCTGGAGCAACAGGATGTGAGCTCGGAACGCTCGGTCTCAAGTGCAACTGATCTAGAAGGTCAGCTCGAAGGAGAAGGCGATCACGGGTTCTTCTTCGTCGAGGTTGAGGATGTAGGCGGCGAGGTCGACGTGCTCGAAGGAGAGCCCAGCTAGGAATCCATACTGGACATCACGGTCGCTCTCATAGAGGCGCGTGCGCTGGGTGACAAGTCCGAAGCGGAACCAGTCCAGGGGTGAGAGCGTGAGCTCGGACCAGTTGTAGAAATAGCTGTCGGAGGACTCATCGGTGTCGAAGACATACTCGCCTTCGCTGTAGAGCTCGAGCCTCCACCAGCCGAGGGTGGCTTCGTAGCCGGGGGCGATCCCGTTCGTTTCGCCGAACACAGCGCCGATCATGGGCGTCACCTGCCAGGTGAACGCCTCGCCGCCTGAGAGGTTGAACCCGAGCCAGAGGGACGCGGTGTCGAGCGCTTCGTAGTTGTATCGGCCTTCGAGGTGGAGCCAGTCGCGATCGGCGGTGAACGTGGGTTGAACGTAGTCCTGGTCGTCGGGGACGATGAAGACCATGACGGAGGCGGAGAACTCCCACTTGCCCTCGGCTGATTCTTCGAGGGGCGCGGGGGCGGATTCGGCGGCGGCGGCGGCATCCGTCGGGGCGGGGTGTGCGGACGGTTCGGCGGGCTGGGTAAGGATCGCGAAGATCGCGAGGATGAGCATCACGCGAGTTAGCCTCCGAGCATGATCGTCATGCCGACGAGAATGAGGCCCAGGATCACCATGGCGATGGCGTAGAGCCAGGGGTTTCTATCAACGCAGCGACCGAAGGCAAATCCGAGGCCGAAAAGCAGGCAGACGGCGATCAGATTGGAGAGGCGCATCGCCGGGGTGGTCTGCTGCATGAACACGAAGGGAAGTGCGACGGGGAGGGTGACGAAGAAGACGAGGAGGAAGACACCCACGGCGGCCTTCCAGTCGTCGCCTGTGAGCCTGGGAACCTTGACCGGCTCGGAGAGCTGCATGAGGCGCTGGTGGATCGATTTGTCCTCGTCGGGCTGCATGATCGAGGCGACGAGCGGGGGCAGGTTCGCGGCGATGATGCGGTGGGCGACCTGCTCATCGGCGGCCTGTCGGAGGGCGCGGAGCGTCTTCACGGCACGGCCTTTCTCGGCCATGCAGCCCATGAGGTACATAACGGCATCGATGACGCCCCAGGCGATGTTGCAGCCGATGGCGCCGATGAGCATGGCGCGGACATCATCCCTGCCGGCTTCGGCGATGCTGAGGGAGCCGGTGAAGGTGATGACCATGATGAGGCCGAAAAGGATCTCGGCGATCCGCTCATCGGGCGTGAGGAGCTGCTTGGAGGACTTGATCGGGTCGTATGCCATGGAGTGACCGGGGGTTGGGGATCCTCATGTGGATGGGAGGAAGTAGAAGAGCATGGCGATCACCACGTACACCGTGATGAGCTGGAAACCCTTGTACCAGTTGGAGTGGCCATCGCCGGCGACGATCGCGCCGATGAGGACAGCGAGGAAGAGGGTAACGACCTCTGCGCGGCTGAAGGCGAGTTCGAAGGGTGAAGGCGCGATGAAATAGCTGGCGAGCACGAGGAGGGGGGCCACGAAGAGCGCGATCTGGATGCTGCTGCCCATGGCGATCCCGAAGGAGAGGTCGACCTTGTTTTTTCGGGCCATGGCGATCGCCGAGCCGCTCTCGGCCGCGCCGCCGACCACGGCGAGGAAGACGATGCCGATGAAGGCATCGGACATTCCCAGGGCCTCGCCTGTGCCCTCGGCAGCGCCCACGAGGATTTCGCTCACCCAGGCGGCCAGTGCGGAGGCGCCGACCAGGGTGCCCAGGGCGCGGGCGAGGCTCCACCTGTGGCCCTTGCCGTGCTCGTCATGGCTTTCGCCGGAGCTTTTGAAGAAGTCGGGGTGGGTCTTGAGCATGAAGACGAGGTACGCGCCGTATGCGAGCAGCAGGACGATGGCGGTCACCAGGCTGATGACTTTTTCTTCGTGCATCGTGCCCTGGGGAGAGAGGAAGCGGTTGAAGGCGCTGGGCACGCCGAGGCTGATCGCCGAGATGAGCAGGATGGAGCTGTAGAGGCGGGTGGCGCCGGCGTTGTACTCCTGCGTGTGGTGACGGGTGCCTCCGAGAAGGAGACCGACTCCCATGGCGAGCAGCAGGTTGGCGAGTATCGCGCCGATGATCGATGCGCGCACCATGTCGTAGTAGCCGGCCTTCAGGGCAACCAGGGCGATGATGAGCTCGGGGGCGTTGCCGAACGTGGCGTTCAGCAGACCGCCGATGGAATCTCCGGTGCGGAGCGAGAGCTGCTCTGTGGAGAGGACGATGAGTCGGGCGATCGGGATGATGGAGATCGCGGCCGCGAAGAAGAGCACCGGCGGCGGGACGTGTGTGTACTCCAGTCCGATGCTGATGGGGATGAATATGAAGAGCCAGTTGAGAGACGGTTTCAGGGAGAGCTTCATGGCGCTCCGATCTGTTCCGCTCGGTCCCCTGGAACGTCACCGGCGCGCTGGGGATGCGTGCATCGATGACCCACACATGCTGCGGACAAGGATATCGGGTTTCGCGGGCTCGCTCCTGCAATCGCGAGGCCGCTTCAGTCGAGGCGCTGGAGGCGGGCGTACTCGAGGACGAGGGTCTTGGTGCCGACGGCCTTGAACTCGATGGTGGCGCGGGCGTTCATGCCGCCGGAGACCTGGCGGACGCGACCCACGCCAAACTGGGGGTGGCGAACGAGGCTGCCGACGGGGAACTTGATGCCCGCAGCCCCCCCACTACCCCCACTTCCACGTAGCGAGTTGCCGGATTCGTCTTCCTCAACGACGTGGCGCTCGGTGCGTACGTTGCCATCCCAGCCAGTGCCTTCGAGGCCGGAATCGACGGAGGATTGATCGCTGAAGGTGCATTGGGTCTGGGGAAACTCGGAGACGAAGCGGCTGGGGATGGTGCGCTCGGCGAGCCCGCGGATGGTGCGGTACTTGGCGGTGGAGAGGTGCAGGTGCTGCATCGCGCGGGTGATGCCGACGAAGCAGAGCCGGCGTTCTTCTTCGATTTCGCGCTCGGACTGGAGGGTGCGCGAATGCGGAAGCATGCCCTCTTCGAGGCCGATGATCGCGACGGCGGGGAACTCGAGCCCCTTGGCGGCGTGCAGGGTCATCATGGTGATGGCGCCCTGGGCGGGGTCGATGGTGTCGGCATCGGCGACCAGGGAGACGGATTCGAGGTAGGCGCGGAGGATGGCGAGCAGGGGTGGAACCTTGGGCGGGTCGTCGAGTGAGCGCGGGGCATCCATCGCGGGGTCGGACTCGGGCTGGTACTCCAGCTCGAAATCACGGGCGGAGGAGACGAGTTCGGCGAGGTTGTCGAGGCGCTCGAGATCGGATTCGGACTTGCCTGTCGCCGCCTGGGCCTTGTACATGGCTTCGAGGCCGGACTCGCGGATGATGCGCTCGACGAGCTCGGCGAGCGAGCCGGAAAGTTCAGCGCCCATGAAGGTGCCGCCGCCGGTCCAGCCGTCGAGCATCTCGATGAAGCGGGCGCAGGAGGCGATCGCGCGGGAGGAGACGCCGGGGGTGTTCTCGGGGTGGCGGATCAATTCGAGGAGGGGGATGGCGCGCTGGTCGGCGGCATCTTCGAGCTTGCCGAGAGAGGCAGCGCCCAGGCCGCGGGTGGGGACGTTGGCGATCCGGCCGAGTGAGACGCTGTCGGCGGGGTTGGCGACGATGCGGAGGTAGGCGAGCGCGTTGCGGATCTCTTCGCGCTCGTAGAAGGCGGTGCCGCGGGCGATCACGTAGGGGATTGCCGAGGCGCGGAGGGTGTCTTCCATGACGCGTGAGAGGGCGTTGGTGCGGTAAAGGATCGCCATCTCGCGCCAGGCAAGGCCGGCGGCGGCGTTGGGGCCTTCGAAATCGCCATCGTGGAGGCGCTTGAACCAGTCGGCGAGCAGGCGGGCTTCGTGGTGCTCATCGCGGCAGAGGGTGACATCGACCTTTCCGCCGCCGGGTTTGGTGGTGTAGAGATCCTTGTGCTTGCGGAGCTGGTTGTTGCGGATGAGGGTGTCGGCGACCGCGAGGATGGGAGCGGTGGAGCGGAAGTTCTCACCCAGCGTAATGGTGCGGGCTTTGGGGTAGTGTTCTTCGAACTCGAGGATGTTGGCGATGTCTGCGCCGCGCCAGCCGTAGATTGCCTGGTCGGGATCGCCGACGACAAAGATGTTGGGACCGGCGGGTCCGGAGGTGGAATCATCGCCGGCGAGCATGGAGGCGATCACGAACTGGGCGTGGTTGGTGTCCTGGTATTCATCGATGAGGAGGTATTTCCAGCGGCGCTGGCACTCCTGGCGGACATCGGCGTTGGATTGGAGCATCTTGGCGGTGATGACGAGGAGGTCATCGAAATCGATGGCGCCGGCGGTGCGCATCGCCTTGTCGTAGCCCTGGAAGATCTTGGCGATCGTGCGGGAGTAGAAGTCGCCGGCACGGGCTGCGTATGCATCGGCATCGAGGAGCTGGTTCTTGGCGGTGGAGATCGCCGAGAGAACCGAGCGTGCGGGCCAGTTGCTGGTGGCAAGCTGGAGGGCTTCGATGGATTTCTTGACCAGGGACATCTGGTCGGGGGTGTCGTAGATGGTGAAGTCGGGCTTGAGGTTGGCTTCGGGGGCGTAGCGGCGGAGGAGGCGGGCGCAGAGAGAGTGGAAGGTGGTAACGGTGAGTCCGCGGGCAGCGCCATCGGGGAGGTTGAGGGTGTCGGAGATCAGGCGATGGACGCGTTCGCGCATCTCGCCGGCGGCCTTGTTGGTGAAGGTGAGGGCCAGGATGGACCAGGGTGGGACACCGCAGGCGAGCAGGAAGGCGATCCGGCGGGTGATGACGCGGGTTTTGCCGGAGCCTGCGGCGGCGAGCACGAGGATGGGGCCTTCGGTGGCCTGGACGGCTTGGGATTGGGAGTCGGTGAGGGCGGCGAGCAGCTGGGGGATGGGGTCTTGGGGTTCGGGCGCGGGGGTGTTGTCGGGCTCATCGGGAGCGCCGAGGAACTGGTCGTCGTCGTGGGAGAAGGGGGACTGGCGGGACATTGGGCCAGTGTAGAACTCGGCTGGATGTGCGGCACGCGCGGCCTGTAGGCACTTGTGCGGCGCCGAGCATCCCTAGTCGTCTGAGCGGTCGAGATCGTCGATGTCGGTGCGCCAGTAGTTGAAGATGGCGCAGAGAACGTTGAGGCGGTGCTCGATGCCAACGCGGGAAATGACGTCAGGAACGCGGGCGACAATCTCGCAAATGCGGCGCTGGCGACCGGAGGTGAGGTTGACGACCTGAGAGCAGACATCTTCGATGTTGGAGCCCATGCCGTGGAGGAGCCAGGCGATCCGGCTTTCGAGGTACATGGCTCGCGGCTCGATCGCCTTTCGCAGGGGCTGGAGCTCAAAGAGGGGCGGGACCTGGACGATGCTCCGGTCGGGTAGCTCGATCGCCTGGACGGTCTGTACTGGCCCGAAGTGGATGTGCGGGGGCATGGACGCCTCGACGGAGAAGGCAATGCATCGTTTCGGGAACTGGCCTTCGGTCCAGCGCTGGCGCCAGGCGCCGATGGGGAAGAGCAAGGGATCGTTCTCGCCGAGGGGTTGGCGGATGAAGGCGTGGCTCTCGACGACGGTGGCTTCAGCGCCGGTCTTGCGTTCAATGGCGGCAGCAACTGCGAAGGCGGGGGCGCCTTTCTCGGGATCGACGACGAGGTCGATCTCGGCGATCCCAGTGGGATCGGGGCTGGTGCGCTGGTCGTTGTGGTAGTGGATCCTGACGCGGCTGCCGGCGATGTAGGCCCGCTCGTTCTCGGCGGGGGAGAGGACGTCGCGTGCGTAGAGGCCGTGCTTGTCTGGGACGACGAGCATGACGGTGTTGTGGGTCTGGGCGGAGCGGGCGACGAGATCGCGGATGGTGACGCGGACTTGTGACATGTTGGGGGCTCCGGAGAGTGGACGAGGTGAGCTGGGGTTTACAGACAAGCGGCTGGTGGGGCGGCCGCGGGCGTGGGACCGGTGTCGGATCAATCGAACTCGTTGGGTGGCAGCCTGCGGATAAAGGCGGTGATCTCGGCGATCGCTGCGGCGAACATCCGGGTCAGGTAGTTCCGCGTGGAGCGTTCGAGGCTAGCGCGGACATCATGGGCCGGGAGCTGCTCAACGAACAGCATTCGGAAGAACTCGGCGGCTGGCTGGCTGAGTCCGTACCCGCGGGCCCATGCGTAGAAGGCTGATTCTCCGATGCGATCACACCACAGAGGTACGTTTCGACGTGCTTTTTCCCATTCGTCACGGGTCATGACGCTCTCCCGTTCCTTGGCTACCCACCCGCGAGCGTGGCTCCCACCACGGCGTGTGATACGCAGCATGGAAGTGACGCCTCAGCGTTCACGCGACATGGAATCTGAAGTGTTGTCGGCGTCGGGATGCGGGCGTTGCTCGTACCATCTTCGAAGCTGCTTGACACCTTCGAGATAGTGGCGCTGGGCGGTGCGGAGCGAAACGCGGTTTTCCGCGGCGTAATCCGGCAGCGTGGTGCGCTTCTCGGCGATGTTGTACGCGAGCCGGGCCGGGCCATCGGGCGGAATCTGGGATGCGAGCCTCAGGAGCGCATCGATCTGCTCGATGCGCTCGGCGTTTTTGGCTGGGCTTTCTACCTCATCGGGGCGCGTGGCGTGCATGCGGTGACGCAGCGCGGTGTCGCGGCGACGGAGGGTTTCGTAGCCGATGAGCTTGGCAACCCGGAAGGCAAGGCCTCGGCGACGGGCTTCATCGCCGAGGGTCGCGTCGCTCTCTGAGATCGTGGGGAGCAGCTTGAGGATGCGGAAGTAGCATTCCTGGGCGAGGTCGCGCGAGCTCTCGCCCTCCAGGAGGAGGCGTTGGACGACCACACCCGCGGCGATCTGGCAATCGGCGCGGAGGGAGTCTGCAACGCCTTCGGGTAATGGGACACCCACGTATTGTGCTACGCGACGGGATGCTGGTCGGTTCCCGATGATGCGCGTTCAGGTCTTGTCAGTCGTTCATTCGGCTCGTGCGCGCCACAGTTTACAGCTGGACAGCGCATTAGCAGCCGGCTTGCTGGCTGGCCGCCTCATCAGTCTTTCCGAGGCGCATGCAGCCGCAGCAGAACTCCAAGTCGGCCATGCGTTCCTCGAGATAGCGCTGGGCGTGAACGCCGTACTCGCGTTCGATGGGAGGATGCTGGCTCCAAAACCGCTTGCGTGCCTGCTCAAAGGTGGGTTCGTTGTCGAGACACTCCAGGTAGCTGAGGAGGAGGTCGGACACTTTTTCGGTGGCAATATCCGACAGGTTGAGTTCCGGAGGGGGCTTTGGGTCGTTCATGTGTGTCTCCCGTACCTACATGCCGCTGGGGTCTCGGACCTTTGCGGTGGATTTCTGTTCAAGAAAGTGACGGTTAGGTGTGAGGGACGACAACGGAGTCCGAGGATTTCAGGTACTATTTCCCCTCATTCTCGCTGCGGAACGGCTCAAAAGCCGGCTTGGAGTGCTGCCGTGGCCCGATTTTGGGACTCACTTCGTCACTCGAGGAGGGGAATTTGGCGCAACAATTTGCAGAACTAAAGCCGGTGACCGCTGGAGTTCAGTGTGACATCCGGCGGGATGCCGTCCGCAGGTCGCTGCTCGAGCTTACCAGGGTTGCGGAGCAGACGGCGATCTATGCGAGCTTTCTCCGTGGACACAAGCTCAAACACAAGAACGATGGATCCAAGCATAAAAAGGATCGGTCCGCTACGGTGCGGGAGTTCATCACTTCCGGCTACGAGCCGACGGCTCGCAGTCGGCTTGCGCGTGCGCTCCTGGATGCGCTTCATGCAAGCCTCGGAGTGAGCGGGGTGCAGGGACGGATGGAGGTGATTGACTTGCGGTGGCGCGGATATGACGAGGACAAGGACACGGGAGAGTTCACCGCGCCGACGGGGGTTGAGATTGACATCTGGAAAGATCACCCTTGCTGGCTTGGCGTGGCCGATCGCCCCAAGGAGCCTCAGCCGGACTTGCCTCAACTGGACTTGGCGGTGCTGCCTGTTGATGGATTGACCGCGCTGCTGGACGGGATGCAGGATGGGAGCGTGGTCGCGATCGCGGCCGCCCAGCGCGTGCTGTCTGAAGACGGGTCTGCCACCCGCAGCAAGTTCCTTCTGGAAACCTGGCAGGACACGCCGTCATCGTTCAGTAGACACTTGGTGGTCGTCGCGCGCCCAGGGATCGACCTGGGTCCGAAGGATTCTGTCATCGAACTGCCGAAGGCCGGAGATTCCTGGAAGCAGGGTGTGTACGTCAAACGCCTGTTTGACCATTTTCGGGAGCAGTTCGCGACCAGCAAGGAGCTGCCATCCCAACTGCCACCGCAGATTGGAACGATCGATGCGGGCACGCCTTTCTCGTGCGTGGACCTGCTGAAGGGGTGGTGCCAGATCCGTCACCTGCGGGGCTCCTCTGTCGCCGCAACCATTTCGGTCGGCAGTCCCAGACGGGGGTTGGATGCATTCGTCGGGGTGTTGCGCGGGGCATCGGTTGCGCTGGTCGCCGCAACCGCCAAGGCGATGGGCGCCCAATTCCGGGCATTTCCGCTTAACCGAACCAATCTTGCGAGCAAAGGGCGGTACTCGCTGGAGCTTGCGAACGGCGACCGGCCGCCACTCAATGCGGACAGCTTTGTGACCGGCGACGATTACGGACTCATCATCACGGGTGTAACGCCAAATCCGCTTCTGCCGGGGGTTCACCGGCAGGGTTCTGAAGTGACGACAGAGACAGTGCTCTTCAACGCGCACTACGGCAGCGCCCGCACCATTCACCATCGCCGGGACCTCAAGCAGGACACGTTCTACGGCGAGGACGGTCAGAGGATCGACGCGTTGGATGCCCTGCGCGAATTCTGCCAGCCCCAGGAATAGCGACGGCACACGACCGGCAGCTGCACCTGCGATGCACCGCGGCTTTGTTCACAGTGCTGACTGCTCCTCACCATCGCGCACATGCTCCTCCGTCCCCGCATCCGGCTTATCGGGCTGGAACGGCGTGTTGGAGCGGAGGATGAGGGAGACGCCGTCGGGGAGGGTGTTGGTGACCTGGGCGACCACATCGCCGGCAAGTTTTCGGCTGAAGAGGAGTCGGCGGGTCTTGCCCATGATGAGGACATCGCAGCCGTAGGTGACGGTGTAGTCGAGGATCTCACCGGCGATGTCGGTGCTGGTGACGTAGATGGGGACGAAGGGGACGCCGGCCTGGCGGGCGAGCAGGGCGGTGGTGCCGAGGGCGAGCAAGGCCTGGGGATCATCCTGGACCTGGGGGATCTGGCCGGGGGTGATGTCCATGACGCGGAGGGTGCGGACGTAGATGGAAAAGAGGACGGCGTGGCGGCGGCGGGCGAGATCGACGGCGAACTCGGACTGGTCCTTGCCGCGGGCGGCGAGCATGATGCGGGGGCGGGAGGCATCGAGCTTGACGGGCTTGGCTTCGAGCTCGGCGAGCCATCCGGTCGCGGGTTCGGGGAGGTGCTCACCCATGGCGCGGCGTTGGCGCTGGGAGTGGACCAGGAAGCGGATGGTGAGGATGGCGGCGACCACAGCGCCCGCGAACAGGGTGGCGTGGATCTTGGTGGCGATGATGGTGGATTCGACGGCGAGCATGCAGATCGCGACGATCCAGAGGCCGGTGCGCTGGCGGGCGGAGATGCCGAGGCGTTGGTTGTACGCGCAGCAGCCGATGTTGATGGTGATCGCCCCCACCACTCCGACTGCGTACATGTCGTAGAGGAGGAGGGTATTGCCTGCGCTGAAGATGACGGTGAGGATGCAGGTGGCGACGGAGATGAGCAGGCCGACCCAGGGGACGCCCGAGTAGTTGAGGCGGGTAAAGACCTTGGGAACCTCGTTGTCCTGGCCCATGGAGTAGAGGACCGAGACCATCGCCATGACGGCGGTGTTGGCGGCCGAGAGGAGAAGGAGGCCGAAGGCGATCGCGGCGGATCTGCCGAAGTACTCGCCGATGGTCGGACCGAGGAATGACTTCTGGCCGGCTTCGATGGCGAGCAGCTTGACGGCGGTGTCGCGATAGGCCTCGACCTCGGGCGGGACGTGCGCGTGCGGATCGTGCATCGCGTTGTAGGTGACGGCATCGGGGACGGTGAGGTTGACCATCGCCGAGAGGCCTGTGAAAGCGAGGCCGAAGGTCAGGTTGAGGGTGACGACCTCGATGAGGACTGGCCAGATGGTCCGTTTGCAGGTCTTCTCGACCGGCTGCTTCATGAGGCCGGTCATGTTGGAGACGGCCTCGACACCGGAGAGGGCGAGCATGATCGCGACCAGGCTGGTCCAGCGGTCCCAGGTGGAGCCGGTGGATGGATAGCTGACTGTGCGGAGGCCTTCCTTGACGAAGGGGATGCAGAGGGCGGCGATCACGAGGGAGACGCAGAGGGTGAGGATGGCAATCAGGAGGGCGAAACGGCCTGCGCTGCGTGCTCCGTACCAGTTGATAGCGCCGATGAGGAGGAGGGCGATCACGGAGAATGGGACGATGACGGAGGCGCTTGCGCCGAAGTACTTGAAGGCCTCGATGGTGGAGAGGGCGGCGGTGACGATGTAGTCGCAGAGGAGGAGGGTGGCGCCCAGGACGGAGAGGACGGGGCTGAGCTGGCGAGCAGAGGCGTAGACACCGCCGCCTTCGGGGAAGGCCCGGCAGACGATGGTGTAGGACCAAGCGACGGCGGCCATGATGATGGACATGGCGCCGAGGTACCAGACGGCGGCGTGGCCTGTATAGAAGAAGGCGAGGCCGAGGACGTAGAGGCGGCTGGTTCCCCAGTCACCGAAGAGGAGCGGGCCGGCGTGGAACCAATCGAGATTCCGCGGTCGACTTTGGGCGACGAGCATTCGGGGTGAGTTCCAGGGGCCGGGAGGGGTTTAGCCTCGGAGATTCCGGCCCGCGCGTGGGCGGAGTATATGGGGGTGGGATTGGGGGCAGTGGGGAGTCGGCAGTAGGCAGTAGGGAGTGCGTGCGACGGCTTGGGAAATGAAAAAGGCCGAGCGTTGCAGCTCGGCTGGTGGGTGAGCGGGCGTGGAATGGATCGGCACCAAGATCGTGCCGCGGCGGCACGATCTTGGTGGCACGTAGTCGGTAGACGCTACATGCCCATCGAATAGAAAAACTTGCCTTCGGTGATCTTGTTGTTCTTGACGGTGTAGAGGGCGGTCTCGGACATGTTCATGCGTTGGCCGGCCATGGGGCCCTCGTTGCAGGTGCAGTCGAGGGTCATGGGAAGGACGAACTGATCGCCGTTGACGATGGGCTTGCCGACGGTGGCGTTGTGGATCGTCGTGGTCTTGGCGAACATCTCGGCCTTGGTGGTGACAAGAGCCTTGCCCTCGGTGATGCGGTCGCAGCCGGGCATGCCGATGACTTCGACGTGGCGGGAGTTGTCGGCGTAAAGCTCGTTGATGGCTTCGAGGTTCTTGCCGGTGTTCATGAGCTCGACGAGGCGATCGGCGACCTTCTGGGTTGCCTGGTGCTCGGCGGGCATGGGGGGCATCTGGCAGGCGGCGGGGTTGGATGGGGCGGTTGTGGTGCTCATGGGGTCAAGATACCAGAAAGGGCCACATTGCCACAGGGCCACAGAGCCAAATAAATGCAAAATGCAAGGAAAAGTCGTGCTACTTCCTGAGCATCTCGGCGAAGCGGTCGATCATGGCGCCTACTCCCTGGAAGACTTCGTAGGGGTTGGCGTGGTACATGTAGGCGGCGGTGGTGGTGAGCTTGTTGGTTGGGTCGGTGTGGGCTTGGGTGACCGTGGTGTTGGTGTGGGTGGCGCCCATCTTGGTGATCGCGGCGGCGGTGTTGGCATCGTTGCCGAGGGTGATGTTGCAGCCCTTGCCGCCGGAGGCGGTGCCGAGGACTTTGGCGGCGAGCACGGGGGCGATGCAGCACATGGCGAGCGGTTTGCCTGCGGCGTGGAACTCTTTGATGATGCGGGCGACATCGGGGTTGACGGTGCAGTTGGGGCCGTCTTTCGCGAACGTGCAGAGGTTCTTGGCGGCGCCGAAGCCGCCGGGGAAGACGATGCCATCGAACTTCTCGGCGTGGAGCTCGGCGAGCGGGGCGATCTGGCCGCGGGCGATCCGGGCGGATTCGGCGAGCACGTTGCGTGACTCGCTCGCCGGCTTCTGCTGAGCATGGTTGACGACATCGGCCTGGGTGATGTCGGGTGCGAGGCAGCGGTAGTTGATGTTGTGGCGGGCGAGGTGGATGAGGCAGCTGGTGGCTTCGTGGATCTCGCTGCCATCGAGGAAACCGCAGCCGGAGAGGATGACGGCGACCGTGGGAGCGGGATTGGAACTCGTGATGGTCATGGCAATGTCCTTGGCGGCTGGAGCGACGGTCGGGCGGGCGTTGCCCGGGGCTTTGTATGATATTCGGCTCGAGAAGAGCCGATGCAGGGCGAGAGGTCAGGTGGCAGTCAGCAGACGGGACAGCGCCTCGCGACGGAAGGTGAAGATCCGATCCAGGTCGGGCTTCAGGAGCCATCGAACGACCAGCGGCGAGAGAAACCACGCGGGAATCGCGTATTCGACGTGATCGCGCACGAGCGTGACTCCCGAGCCGGCGGGATCGGGCTCGAAGGTGTGCCGGTGTCGCCAGAGCGAGTATGGGCCTTTGAGCTGCTCATCGGCGAAGAATCGAAAGGTCTCGTCGAGGGTTCGCGGGACGATAGAGCTGGCTTCGAGGTGGAAGGTGCCCACGGCCGGGATGGTAGATGCCCGGGGAGTGCGGGCATCTCGACCTCACCGAGTGTGGAACGAGGAGAGGCGCACCATATGCAACGGCTTGCGGGCCCGCGCGGAGAGCGGCGAGGTGCGGGGTTCGGGCGAGGCTTGCACGAACGCGTAGTGCGCGAACCTGACGGCATCAATCCTCGGCAGAATCACGGTGCGATCAAAGACCGACAGGGGCGAGAGGCGGGCCGGTTGTTCGTGTACGGGAATCGATGAGCAGGGATGGGTCACGGTGTAGTGATGGCCGACCGACCGGTCGTCGCAGGCGAGCACGGGGGCGCAGGTCTGCTCGGGGGTCTGGCCTGGAGACACCGGCGCCGGATCGGCGGCGGGAGTTGTGTTGCGGGTGTAGTCGGCGAGCGCGAGCGTGCCGACGGAGCGGGGGATCTCGAGCCAGGCCTTCAGCGGGGAGCGATCGACGAGGGGCATGGCGAGCGCGGTGAGCGATTCGCGATGCCTCGTGATGAGGGATTCGAGGATGCCGCCGGTGACGCGGATGCTTGTGGCAAGAAAGAGACCGAGGGCGAGCGCAGCGCACCGCGCTGACTGCCTGCGACTGATGCTGAACATGGTTACACCACTCTCTAGTAAACCCAGCGCGGGTCGCTTCCGTACGACCGACCCCCGAACCCACTTCGTCAAACCCACACCGTCAAACCCACACCGTCAAACCCCCACCGTCAAACCCGAACCCCCAACCGCACAAACCCACACAGGCACGAGCGCTGGGCACGAATCGAACAAGACCCTCCACGGGATGCGCCAGTGATCGGGGTCCGTCGCCTGGTCGCGGCGAATCCACTGTCGAACGTCGCCGGCGGGGCTTGCATTGCAGCCGGATGAACGAATATCCCGGCGGGGAATGTGGGGGGAAATGTGGATAACTCTGAACAGACGTGCCCTGCGGCTTTAGAAAAGTACAGAGCGCCGGGGGGAGACTGAGGAGGAACAATCGGTATGAGCCAGCCGACAGCAGGTTCTTCGGAAATGGGCCACCCGGGATTTCGGCACTTGCCGTATCGGCCGTATGTACCGGGGGTCGGGCCCGAGGAGGGTTCGCGGAGGTTTCTGGAGGTGATGCGGCAGCGGCGATCGGTGCGGTTTTTTTCGGATCGGCCGGTGTCGGAGGAGACGATCCGGAACCTGATCGCGGCGGCGGGGACATCGCCATCTGGGGCGAACAAGCAGCCGTGGAGGTTTGTGGCGATCCGTGATGCGGAGGTGAAGCGGCAGATCCGGGTGGCGGCGGAGGAGGAGGAGCGCGAGTTTTATGCGCGGAGAGCAACACCGGAGTGGCTTGCGGATCTGGCGCCGCTGGGGACGGATCCGAGCAAGCCGTTCCTGGAGAATGCGCCGTGGGTGATCGCGGTCTTCAAGTTGATGCGCACGGATGCGGATGAGCGGGGTGAGCAGGCGCAGGTGTATTACGTGAACGAATCGGTGGGGATCGCGACGGGGATTCTGATTGCGGGAATTCACCAGGCGGGGCTGGTGACGCTGACGCACACACCCAGCCCGATGGGGTTCTTGAGCACGGTGCTGGAGCGAGCCGCGCATGAGCGGCCGTTTCTGCTCTTGCCGGTGGGGTATCCGGCGGAGTGGGCGACGGTGCCGGACATCTCGCGGAAGGAGTTGGGGCAGATTCTGGAGATTCGGTAGAGACGATTCACCACGGGGGGCACAGAGGGCCACGGAGGAAAGACGTGGTGACGGAGAGTGTGAGAGACGGAGAAACGAAGTTCGGAGATGCGATGGTGTCTCTTCACTTCGGAACTCGATCTCTTCCGACCTTCGTCTCTTCGGAACTTCGGAACTTCGGAACTTCGTCTCTTCTTGATCTACGATTGGTGCGGCGATGCGGAGCGCATTGTGTGATTGGCGGAATTGGCCGTGGAGATTGCTTTGAAGAAGAGGATCGTCATTGTCGGTGCGGGCGGGTATGGGGGCGCGGAGGCGCTAGATATTCTGCTGGGGCATCCGGGTGTTGAGATCATGGGGCTGTATGGATCTGCTTCGCGGGGAGCGGGGGACAAGGCTCAGACGATTGATGAGGTTTTTCCCAGGTTTCGGGGGCGATGTTCGCTGCCGGTGACGCCGGCGGATGCGGGGGTGATCGCGGGATTGAAGCCGGATGCGGTGATCCTTGCGACTCCGCACGAGGCGAGCATGGAGCTGGGGCCGGCGCTGGTGAAGGCGGGCGTGGTGGTGTTTGACCTGTCGGCGGCATTCCGGCTGAAGGATGCAGCGCTGTACCCGAAGCATTACGGGTTTGAGCATCACGCGAAGGAAGCGCTGGCGGGTTCACCGTACGGGATGCCGGAGCTTTCGCGGGCGGGGCTGAATGATGCGATGCTGATCGCGGTGCCGGGGTGCTATCCGACCTCGGCGATCCTGCCGTTGGCGCCGTTGGTGAAGGCGGGTGCGATCGAGAAGGGGCGGAGGCCGATCATCGATTCGACGAGCGGTGTGAGCGGGGCTGGGCGAGCGGCGGCCGTGAAGCATTTGTTCAGTGAGGTGAGCCAGCAGCCGTACGGGGTGTTCAAGCATCGGCACCAGCCGGAGATCGATGCGTATGTGGGGATGAGCACGGTGTTCACACCGCACCTGGGGCAGTATGACCGGGGGATTCTGTCGACGATCCATGTGGAATTGGCGAGCGGGTGGACGGAGGGGCGGGTTCGCGAGGTTTACGAGAAGGCTTATGGGAACGAGCCGTTCGTGCGGCTGGTGGCGCCGGACCTGTGGCCTGCGGTTGCGGATGTTCGGGGGACGAACTACATCGATATCGCGATCGCGGTGGATGAGGTGAATCGGCACGGGATCATCGTGAGCGCGATCGACAACCTGGTGAAGGGGGCGGCGGGGCAGGGGGTGCAGTGTTTCAATATCAGATTTGGGTTTGAGGAGACGACGGCGTTGCTGCGGGTGGGCGGTGTGGGGGGCAGTGTGGGGGTTGGGCGATGAGCAGAGCGGGGCCGGTCGTAATCAAGGTGGGCGGCACAACCATAGAGGATCGCGGGACCGCGGGTGTGCTATGGAACGCGATCGCGGAGCTGCATCGCAAGCGAGCGGCGGCGGGTGATGCTGGGGTTGTGGTCGTCCATGGCGGCGGCAAGGCGGTGGATCGCCATCTGGAGCGGCTGGGGATGACCAGCGAGCGGCGCGAGGGGATCCGGATCACTCCGCCGGAGCAGCTTGATGAGATCGTCGCGGTGCTCGCGGGGCGGATCAACAAGGGGATCGTCGGGGAGTTTCATGTGCGCGGGATGCGCGCGGTGGGGTTGTGCCTGGGGGATGGGGATGCGGTGCCGACGGCCAAGACGCGGCGATATTTGTTTGATCCGGGGCGGGTGGGCGAGGTGGTGGAATCGGAGAGTGCTGCGGAACGATCGCTGCTGGCCGTGCTGCTGCGCGAGGGATTCCTGCCGGTGCTCAGCTCGATCGGGATCGATCGCGAGGGGTTTTTGAACGTGAACGCGGACGATGCGGCCGCGGGTGTGGCGCGGGTGATCGGGGCATCCGCGCTGGTGCTGATGACGGATGTGCCGGGGATTCTGGATGGTGGAAAGAAGCTGGTTCCCGAGATTGATGGGGCGGGGATCGCGCGGATGATCGCCGGCGGTGAGATCAGCGGCGGGATGATCGTGAAGGCGAGGGCGGCAGTGGAGACGGCGAGCCGAATCGGAGCGCCCGTGGTGATCCTGTCGGGGGCGGGGGCGGATGCATGGTGCAGAGGTGACGTTGCGGGGACTCGGGTTTTGCCGGGGTGAGTCAAAGACATTCACCACGGGAGGCACGGAGGGCCACGGAGAAGAGAGAAGAGAGAAGAGACGGAGAGACGGAGAGACGGAGAGACGGAGAGACGGAGAGACAACAGAGTTGTGTCTCTCTCTGTGTTCTCTGTGCCTCTGTGGTGAGTCCTGTTCCTTGGAACCTTGAACATCGCACGCAGCGCGGAACCGATCTAACATCTCGGTTTCCCGTTTGGGAGGCTTTTCAATGGCGAACACCGGCCTGCGCGGCTCTGACTTGCTCACGATCGCATCGCTCTCGGCGGACCAGATCCGTTCGCTGCTTGACCTCGCTGCCAAGGTGAAGGCGGATGTGGGTGCGTACTCGAAGGCGCTTGCGGGCAAGACCGGGATCATGATCTTCGAGAAGCCCTCGCTGCGGACGAAGGTGACGTTCGAGGTGGGGATCCAGAAGCTGGGGGGGATCGCGGTCTACATGGATCAATCGGGCGCCAAGCTCGGGGAGCGCGAGAGCATCCGAGACTACGGCAAGAACCTGGAGCGGTGGGTCGATTGCATCATCGCACGGGTCTACAGCCAGAAATCGCTGGAGGAGCTCGCCGAGCACGCGGAGAAGCCGGTGATCAACGCGCTCTCGGATCGGTTTCATCCGTGCCAGGCGCTGGCGGATATCTTCACGGTCCAGGAGAGGCTGGGGACGCTCAAGGGTGCGCGGCTGGCGTTCATCGGGGATGGGAACAACGTGTGCAACTCGCTGATGCACGCGGCGACGTTGTTGGGAGTGGACATGACGGTGATCACGCCCAAGGGGTATGGGCCGGCCGACGATGTGGTTGAGGAATGCTCGCGGTTCGCGACGGCATCGGGGGCGAAGCTGACGGTGACCAATGACATTCAAGCGATCGCCGGTCACCATGCGGTGTACACGGATGTGTGGGTGTCGATGGGGCAGGCCGACCAGGCGGGGAAGCGTCGCAAGGCGTTCCAGGCGTACCAGGTGAACCAGAACCTGATGGGGATGGCGAGCCGGGGGTTGAAGGCGCCGGCGATGTTCATGCACTGCCTGCCAGCGCAGCGCGGGGTGGAGGTCACCGATGAGGTGATCGATTCGCCGAGTTCGGTCGTGTATGAGCAGGCGGAAAATCGGATGCATGCTCAGAATGCGCTGTTGGTGCAGGTGTTGGGCGGGCAGAAATAGGGCAAATGGGGCAAAGAGGCACATGCGGCAAACTTCTCAAAGGAAGCATGTCGGATGATCAAGGGTCGGATTTCAGTTCGGTCGGTCTTGGCGTTCTGCGTGGCGATGTGCGTGGGTGGGTGGGCGTTTGGAAAGCCGCCGTGCTCGGGTGATGAGCTGATCGCGATCGTTCGGGAGGGGCACGAGAGCCTACTTCCGGATGTCTTCTATGTAGATACGGTTGTGCCCGAATGGAAGCTCCAGAAGGATGCCGAGCACATCAGCATCGAGGAGTTGCTGCACCAACTGGCTGAACAACGCGAACAGGTCGATCATGCACGCGGTTTGATGCTGGATCCGTGCATCGGAGAGCTGCTTGCAGCCAAGGGAACGGAGGTTCTGATCGCCGAGGAGAACCGCACGCTCTATCCGCTCAGTTTCATGCAACGGCTTGCAATGGTCATGTGGGTGGATGCGGGGCGGCGGTGGCGTGAGCAGGACTTGGATGGTGCTGCGGACAGCCTCGCGGCGATCGGCGGGGTGATGCGCGTGGGGACCGGGGTCGGGGGAGACAGCGGAAGGACGCTGACAGCACGAACGACCCTGAGAGACTGTGTGAAAAGGGTCGAATCTGCCGAAGAATAGGGGATGGAACGGAGTTCCTATCCAACCGATCTCACGGATGAGCAATGGAAGCTGGTCCGACCGCTGATCCCACCAGCCGCGCCG
>JADLBU010000076.1 GCA_020847535.1 Phycisphaerales bacterium | reverse complement strand
GCGAGCAGGTCGTGGTCGTCTTGTGGGAGGATGTCCATGCCGGGTGGATCGGCGTGGGTGAGTCGGGGGTTGAGGGTGCGGGGTGGAGTGGCTGCAGATGCGCGCACAAACGGTGTACATGCGCGCATTTGTTGTAGATGCGCGCACAAGGCGTGTATATGCACTCGGCATTGGATCCCGCGATGCTCTTTGGAGAGGTTCGCGGTGGGGAGGGTTGATGCGTCCGTTTCACGGGCTGCACGGGAGGGAGGGCGCCTTCCAGCGGCTGCGCCGCTGGCGACCAACGGGCGCCGCTTTCAGCGGCGAAGAGATGAGGGCATGGCGAGCGGTCGTGGATGGTTGAGGAGTCTTGGGATGGATGGAGAGAACCCTCCCCAACCCCTCACTCGGGGCGGGGCCTTAAGAGAAAACGGGCCGCTATTGGTGCGGCCCGTGGGGGGGAGTCGTTGATGTTCGGCGGGATCAGGTGTTGGTGATGTACTGCGAGAGGAGGCCGGTCGCGGCCTGGCTGCCGAGGTAGAAATCGGTGCTGATCGTCGAGTCGGTCCGGCCGGACAGGAGCCGCAGGCCGCCGAAGAGGGCCATGTTCCGGGAGGCTGCATCGGGGCTGCCGACGGAGTTGGAGGACATGAGGTCGAAGGTGGTCTGGCTCTGGGAGGGTGTGAACGGATCGGTGAGGCGCAGACCCAGGAGCTCTCCTGCGCGGCGACCGATCGCCGCGGTGAGGGAGTTGACGAAGCGATCGACATCTGCCTGCGAGTTTGAGAAGCCCAGCAGGCCCATGGGGGGTGCGAAGACGACGGCCTCATCGCTGTCATCGGCGTTGAAGACATCGACGTGCTCGCTGTAGCCATAGGGCTGCTCGACCAGGGTGCCGACCAGGTCGGGGAAGAGCAGGTCGGTGAGGCTGGCGAGCGGGGTGAAGTTGTCGCCGAAGAGGAGGGTGATGGGATCGCTGGAGGAGGTGAGGTAGACGGTGGAGTAGGGCTGGAACTCGAAGTCGGCGGGGTTGATGGAGAAGTTGACGGCGACCCCTGCATCGTCGAAGGAATCCTGGAGCCTGGAGACCATCTGCTGGAGGATGTAGGCCTCGACATCCTGTCCGCCGGCGAGGGTTCCGTTGAAGCCGAGGGTCTGAGCATCGAAGCCGGTGAGGTTGGTGACCTTGCCGGCGACCTCGAGCCAGTTGATCGAGCCGCCGCGTGTTTCGATGAGGATGTTCTGGACGTTCTGGGTGATGGTTCCGGAGCCGTCGAGGACGACCTCGAGCTTGTAGTCGGTGTTGTAGACGCCCTGGAGGTAGACGGCGAGCGATGCGGAGCCGGAGCCGGTGACGCTGGTGGGTGCGAGGAACTCGACGTAGAAGTCGCCGTTGGCGTCGTAGCCGTAGGAGGCGTTGGCGTTGGCGGCGATCGTTCCGGGCTTGCCGGCGGTGGGCGAGAAGTCGCTGGGTGACAGGATCATGGCGCCGTCGTCGGTCGAGGAGGCGCCGGTGATGTCGAAGATGCCGAAGAGGACATCGCCGAGGAGGTCTTCGGGGAAGATGGTGGTGGCGGTCTGGAGGCGAGCGGTCTGGCTGCGGCTTCCGAGGTCGGAGCCGAGCTCGGCGAGCTTGACGGTGACCTTGATCTTGGTGCCGGCGGCGATCGGGTTGCCGCTGTTGATCTTGAAGATGTCGACGTCGGGGGTGATCGTGCCTGGCAGGCCCGAGGCGCCGGGTGCGCCGATGGAGGCGGTGATGGTGGCGGCCTGACGTCCGGCGCCACTGTGGGTGGCGATGATCGTGCCGGCGGCGTTGCTGCCGGAGACGAGGTCGTCGGAGGTGCCGCGCAGGCCGTCGGCGCCTGCATCGAGAGTGAAGATGTACTCGCCGGCGATGATCCGGGTCAGGTCGTCGTAGCCGGGGTCGGTGGGCTGGTTGAAGACGCCGTTGGGGCCTGCGAAGGCGATCGGCGCGGGGGCGTTGCCGATGTTGGCGCCGTTGCCTGCATCGGTCGAAGCGTTGAAGCCGGTGTCTCCGTCATCGAAGACCTGGACGGTGAAGGAGTAATCGCCGACGCCGCCGGCGACGGGGGCGGGGTTGAAGATGGCGGGGCTGGTGACGCTGGCGCCGTTGGAGACGGCGATGTAGTAGGTGCCGGTTTCCTTGATGAGCCAGGAGCGGTCGGGGTTGGTGCCGAAGACGAACTCATCGGCGGGGAGGAATACGGCCTCGAACCCTGAGACGGATGAGCCTCCGGCGTTGAGCAGTTCGTGTGCGCCGGCGCCCTGAGCGGAGCCCTTGAGTCCTCCGAGGCGGAGGATCTGCCCGGCCTGGAGGGTGATCTTGTAGACATCCGCATCTCCGGAGAAGCGGAAGAGGTTGGAATCGTGGTCGGGATGGTCGCCGAGGGCGCCGCGGACGGTGAAGAGCTTGTTGATGTCGGGGAGGCCATCGGGGGTGCGATTGTCGTCGAGCACGAGGCCGAGGTTGACGGATCCGTAGAGATCGACGGTGGTGTTGCCGGTCGTGACGCTCGAGGGCGTGAGGCGATCGCCGGCATCGCCGACGAAGTCATCCTCGGAGTAGTCATCGCCTGGGGTTGCGAGGCCGTTGTGGTTGCCGTCGAGCCTGGAGCGGACGAGCTTGGCCTGGATAAGGTCCTGGTCGAGCTCGAAGCGGTAGACGCCGGGGCCGGGGATGCCGGCCTGCTGCGGCAGGTTGCGGCCGGTGAGGTTGCGGGCGAAGGTGATGACCTCGGCGTTGAGCTTGGAGTCGTAGGAGAGCGTGTAGTCGACGTTGAGGACAAGGCGGATCTGCGTGGCGCCGTCGTTGCGGAGCTCGTAGATGGAGAGTGCGTTGGCGATCGAGGCGGAGTTGGCGGGCTGGTTGAAGAAGATCCTGCCGGTAGCGACGCTGCTGACGGTGGTGACCTGGAGGTCGGAGACCTGGAAGGGCAGGGGCGGGAGGACGAGTGCCTCGATGGCGAAGTTGGCGCGGTTGCCGCCGGTGGCGCCGCCGATGGTGACCTTGCCGATGGTGCCGCTGGAGGCGATCCGGTAGGACTCGCTGGAGCGGTCGCTGCCGGTCTGGCCGCCGGCGATGGTGGTGTCACCGATGACGGCGCGGCCCTCGGCGACGCCGTCGTCGCTGGTGCCGAAGAAGCCATCGGCGCCGCGGATGATGCCGGCGACCAGGTCGGATTCCTTGAAGTTTCCGCCGATGGTGGCCTTTCCGATGACGCCTGTCGAGACATCGTCGGCGTTGAGTCCGGTGCCGCCGAACTCGGTGTCACGTCCGAGGTCGACGCCGGCCATGAGGGAGGTGTCGAAGACATCGCCGGCGATCTTGATCTCGCTGATGGTGTCGCGGACGCCGAGCCAGGTGCGTGAGACGGAGCCGGCCTGGAAGAGGGTCATGGAGGAGCCGGCGCGGACGGTGGCGCCGTCGACGATGCCGGCGGTGACGAAGTAGTTGAGGTCGCGATCGGCGTTGATCTTGGCCCTGTTGTTGGCGTGGACGAGGACATTGCCGAAGGCGAGGCTGGAGATGTAGGCCTCGTTGCGCACGGCGTAGTTGGGATCACCCAGGTCGCCCAGGACGTTGAAGATGGAAGTGAGCTTGGCGTCGTAGGTTCCGCCGGCCCAGCCGTTGGTGGTGATGGTGTTGACATCGGCGCCGATGCTCCAGCGGCCGGTGCCGGAGACCTTGCCGGTGGTGATGTAGACGGCGTAGGCGTCGATGATGATGTCGCTGGCGCCGGCGAGGCCCGCGGCGATGTAGAGACTGCCGATCGAGGCATCGTCGTTGGAGACGACGTCGAAGTCGTTGAGGGTGGGGTTGGCGCCGTTGACGGCGACGTAGACGCTGGAGTTGAAGGTGGTGTTGACGAGCCAGATGCGGTTGAGGGACTGGTTCCAGTAGGCCTGGCCGTCGCCGGTAAAATAGATGGTGCCGGTGGTGGAGCCGTTGGTGAAGGCAAGGCCGGTGGCGGGGATGGCGAAGCCCAGGGGCTGGAAGCCGTTCCAGAGCTGGGCTTCCTGCACGGCGAAGTTGTAGCCGGCGCTGGTGAAGCGGGGGTCGGTGATGATCGAGGCGGGGAGGGAGTCGCTGTAGATCGAGACGTTGCCGACGGGTGCGCCCAGGGGGATCGACACGGCGTTGATGATCGAGAGGCCCGAGGCGACGATGTCGTCGGAGGTGTTGTACGCACCGTTGGCGCCGGGGAGCATTCCGGCGGAGACGATCATGTTGACCGAGCCGCCGCCGCCGTAGACCTGGTTGATCCAGCCGGACTTGTTGGTGTCGGCGTTGGCGCCGATGCCGCCGGGGCGCTTGTCGGCGCCGAAGCCGACGACGCCGGCGAGCACGTAGGTGTTGGTGATGGGGCCTGTGGCGCCGACGGACCAGATGGAGTCGGCGGCGGCGATCACGGAGCCGTAGGCGGAGGTGTAGGGGTCGTTGGAGATCTCACCGAAGACGGTGAGGTAACCGATGGCGCGGCCGGCGATCACGCTGGTCTCGAACATGGTGCCGTTGGAGACGTAGACGATGCCGACGTTCCAGCCTGCGGAGATGGTGGGGCCATCGATGGCGGTGCTGGCGGCGACGCCGACGGGGAGCTGGTTGCGGAAGGCGTCGTAGGGGGCGTTGCTGGACTTGAAGGGGTTGACGCCGATGTCTCCGAAGACGCCGTCGGCCGAGCCGAGGACGTTGAGCTCCCAGAGGATGCGGTCGGCGTAGATGCTGCCGAAGAGGTCGCCGTTGGTGACGGTGACCTTGAGGATGTCGCCGTCGTAGGCGGAGATCTGGCGGCCGGGGAGGAAGGAGCCGTTGGTGATGGTGACGGCGGTGATGCCGCCGGAGTAGCTGATGATGTCTCCGCCGAAATCGCCGGAGACCGCGACCGCGTTGATCGAGCCGAAGGCGATGATCGAGCCGCTGCCGACGAGGTTGGCGGTCGGGGTGGCCGAGACGCGTCCGATGGTGATGGTGCCGGTGATGTTCTGCCCGACGCGGAGGTCGGAGTAGAGCTGACCTCCGGCGACCACGTCGGTCAGGTGTCCGCGGATGACGATGGTGCCAGGGGTGTCGATGTTGCCGATGTGGCGGCCGGCGGAGATGGAGCCGATGGTGCCGCTGATGTCGGTCTGGACGTCGAGGTCGCGGAAGGCGATCAGCTTGCCGACGTCGCCGCGGGCGGTGGTGGTGGTGATCTTGGCGCGGATGTCGCCGGCGGTGGAGGAGATGGAGTTGATGGGGCCGGAGGCGGAGATCTCACCCTCGATGAGATCCTTGGCGATCAGCTTGTCGATCTTGCCGTCGGGCCCCGTGACGGCGATCTTGGTGTTGGCGATCTGGGAGCCGGCGTTGATCTCGGAGAGGAGGCCGGAGACGAAGAACTCGGAGGACTGGATGGTGCGTCCGGTGGTGAGTCGGGGCAGTGAGCCGACGACGATGCGGCTGGCGCGGATGTCGTTGGAGGCGGTGAGGAGCTTGAGCTCCCCGGCGACATTGACGGTGACGCGTGTGAAGTTCCGTGCGCTGATCTCGCCGATGACATCGCCGATAACGTCGATATCCAGGTCGCTCATGTCGCCGAGCTTGCTAAAGGTGGTGATGGTGCCCATGTCCCCGGTGGCGCCGATGCGGTTGGCCTTGGTTTCCAGGGATCCGCCGACGAGGGTCGAGTTCCGGAACTCCCCGGCGGTGATGGTGCCGATGTTGCGGCGGACGGAGAGGAAGGAGGCATCCCAGGCGCCATCGGTGAGGCGGACGGTGACGACGTTGGAGGCCTGCACGGTCATGCCGAAGAAGTCGGCATCGCGGCCGTCGATCAGGGTGATGTCGCCGGCGTAGATCGCGGTGTCGGCGTAGAACGACTGCCAGAAGTCGTCGAGGCGCATCGAGCCGATGTAGCCGCCGCGGAAGTCGCCGCCGTCGCTGTTGACGCGGACGACGTTGATGCCGCCGCTGAAGTCCGTGGTGTCGGCGGGGTTGACATCGTTGGCGGAGATGGGACCGGAGATGGACGCGCCGGTGATGCGCTCGGCGAACACCTGGACGATGTCGTCCTGGGCGAAGATACCGCTGGTCGCCAGCGAGGTGCCGACGTTCGCGGCGAGGCCGTCGCCGACCTCGACGAGGAGCACATCGATGCCGTAGATGGAGCCGACGATGCCGTCGAAGCGGCCGGCGGGGGTGATGCGGTCGAAGTTGGCGGTGACGCGGATGACGTTGCCGTTGGGGACCAGGACGTCGCCGACCGCGCCGCCGATCTCGACATCCTCGATGTCGCCGTTGCGGACGACGATGCCGTTGAGGTAGGGATCAAAGGGAGAGCCGACATCGTCGAGCTTGGACTGTCCGGAGGCGGCGGTGTCGTCGTTGATGGCGCGGTAGAGGCCGCCGTCCCAGTCGGGCGTGATGACCGCCGCGTTCAGCGGGATCGCCTGCACGTTGGGGCCGGAGACTCCGGCGATCCCCAGGAAGGGGCCGATGAGCTTGGGTCCCCAGGCGGGCACCTGCGTGCGGCCGAGGTCGCCGGTGAGGATCGTGAGGTCGGTGATTCCGGCGGTGTCGATCGCGACGATGTCGCCCAGGGGCGTCTCGTTGCGGATGAAGCTGAGGGCGGCGGTCGAGTTGACGCGGAAGACATCGACCTGGACGTTGCCGGCGATGCTGAGGCCAGAGCCTGCGCCGGCGCCGGTGATGTTGATGCGGCCGACGGAGATGACGTTGGTCGAGCCCGCGGGGCCCACGCCGCGGATCTCGAGCGAGGCCCCGCCCGAGAGATCGACCTCGATGCGTCCGACGACCACGCCCTGCGAGCCATCGACGGGCATGATGACGATCTGCCCGGCGAACCGGCCGGTCTGGGTGCCGGCGACCCGGATTTCGATATCGCCGCCGCCGTCGTCGGTGAAGCGGACGGTCTGGTTCTCGAAGATAGGCGTGAAGGCGTTGTCGGCATCGCGGAGGTCGATGTAGGGGGAGTCGAAGAAGCGCAGGTCCGAGCCCGCGCCGAGGTTCAGGAGTGCGCCGCGCTCGCCGCCCCACATGCCCTGGCGGGTGTCGCCGGTGTCGGCCTGGTCCTGCTGGACCAGGAGGCCGCCGATGATCGAACCGTCGGGGGTATCGACCTGGAGGGCATCGGAGGCGATCTGTCGGCCGACGCGGATCATGCCGATGTCGCCGCGGAGGTTGGGATCGCGGCCGGTGACGATGCGGACATCCCCGGGGAAGCTTCCGGCGCCCAGCTCATCCTCGGCGTCGGTGTTGTTGCCGATGCCGGCGCGGACATCCATCAGGCCGATGGAGCCGCCGGTCTGGAGCAGGAAGACGCCCATGATGTCGCCCTCGGCGCTGTTGCGCCCGGCGATCCCGGACTGGCCGGTGTAGAGGGAGCCGAGGTTGCCGCCGATAAAGACGCTGATGGAGGCCTGGTCGAGGAAGATTCCGCCCTCGATATCGGAGCCGGCGACGATGCTGTAGAGGTTGCCGGGGATGGTGATGGTGCCTCCGGACCATGTCTGGAGGGCATCGGCATCTCCGGCGCCGTTGAGCAATCCGCCGACGTTGGCTTCGACGCCCGATCCGTTGACGAAGGCGGTGCCGATGCGGAGCTGTCCGGCCGATCCGCCGAGCATGGTGAGCGATGAGGTGGAGCCGGCGCCGGTGCGGAACATGCCCAGGGTGGTGGGGGCCATGCCGGTGATCACCAGCGAGTAGAGGAACGAGGGTGCGCCGTCATCGGTGACATCGCTGCCGTCGGCGACCACGGCGTAGTAGACGCCGGGCGCGTTGGGCGTGAACGTCAGGGTCTGCTCGGCGCGGGAGAGGTTGTCGGCGCCGCGCGGGGACTGGACGGAGGTGATGGTGCGCCCGTCCTGGTCGACGACGCGCAGGTATGCAGCGCCCTGGGTGGCGACCTGGAGGCTGATGGGCTGGGTGCCGTCGGCGGCGAACGCGAACACATCGACATCGTCATCCTGGGTGTTGACGACGGTTTCGCGGCCGCTGAGGCTGCCCTGGATCCGCACGCCGCCGGAGGCGGTGCCGACGTACTCGGCGTTCATCACCGAGTCGTTGCGGAGGTACATGTTGCCGAAGATTGAGGCGACCTGGAGGAAGTTGATCGCGTCGTAGTCCACGCGATCCCCGCCGGATCCGCGGGAGTAGAAGAACTGGTTGTCCTCGAGGCTGAACTCGGCCTCGTAGGTTTCGGCGGCCTCGGAGATGACGTACTCGCGTTCCTTGTAGGTGAAGACATCGCGCGGGGGGCGGTTGGCAGGGTTGGCGGTGTCGCCGACGACGGTGATGGGCGTCTGGGATCGGCCGAGGATCGAGATGTCCCCGACGGTGCGGCCGAAGGTGAACTGGTTGTTGGAATTGACGGTCCTGCCGCCATCGTCGCGGGTCCAGCGTCCGGCATCGGAGGCGTTGATGAACGAGCCGACATCCCCGTCGATGCTGAGGGATCCGAGCATGTAGCCCATGTTGACGGTGCCGGCCGAGCCGGTGATGCGCGAGGAGCCATGCACGAGGCCGTGGATGGTGAGCTGCCCGATCGATCCGTTGACGAAGACGCCCTGGTTGGAGCGCACGAAGCCGCCGACGACATCCATGTTGCCGGGGGTGAAGTCGAAGATGTCGTCGCCGTTCTGATCGACGGGGTTGGGGGGGAGGTTGCCGGGCCCGTAGTTGGTCAGGGAGCGCACCCAGGGAGAGCCGATGATGACCGAACCGCCGGAGGTGGGCAGGCCGTCGGGCGGCGGGATTTCGGGCTGCGTCAGGTCGAGGTGGTAGCCGAAGCCGATCTGCTCGAAGAGGCTGAACTGACCGGCCAGGGCCTCGATGTTGTGGAATGAGAAGCCATCACCGGCCGAATCGTCGTCGGTGTCCCCGGGCTGCTCGTGGATAATCCCGCCGTGCATCCAGACCGAGGTCCGGCTGTCGCTGCCGCTGATCACGATGCGGCCGATGCCGTCGTTGAAGTCGGGGATGCCGTTGTCGCCGGGATCGACGAGCGTGACCTGTGAGCCCTGGACCTTGCCCAGGCCCAGCGTCTCGACCATGTCGCGGCCGTGGAGGTCGATGACCTGCACCGTGGAGCCGACGGGGCCGGAGATCGAGATCGATGCGCCGACGATCGATCGCTGGATGATCTGCGCGTACTGGCCCGAGGGCAGGCCGTAGGCGATGTTGTCGAGTGTGAACGAGTCGTTGGGGCCGCCGGTGGCGAGGATACGGATGGTGTCGAATGCGCCCGGATCGGCGGGGGCCTCGAAGCGGAAGGTGCCGACGCCGGCAGCGCCGCCGGTGGAGGTCTTGGCGGCCCGCAGGGCATCCCCGGCGTAGGTCCGGATGAGCTCGCCGCGGTAGAAGAGCTGGACCGAGATGGAGTCGGTGTTCCAGCCCTGGTTGCTGGGGCTGACGGGGCCGATTTCCCACTCGACGAAGTCGGCGAAGCGCGTGCCGCCGGTGGCGTTGCCGACCGTGAACTCGAAGAACTGGCCGGACTGCATGGCGGCCCGCAGCATCTTTTCCTGGCCGGCGGGGGCGCCCGGCTGGACGAGCTGGAACGCGGAGGCGGGCGTCATGTTGTGACGGACGCGGATGTTGGAGCCGAGGAAGACGGTGTTGCTGGGGACGTTGAGGGCCGGGACGTTGTTGTTGAGCTCGTCGTTGAAGTTCTCGAGCAGGTCGATGATCTCGGCATCCTCGACATCGTCCTGGGGGAGGAGGTAGGGGGCGACGTAGCCGAAGTAGGCGACCTTGGTGCCCAGGCCGGTGAGCGGATCGATGTCGCTGTCGCTGATGGTCAATGAGAAGAGCAGTCGCCGGGCCTCGAGGTTCTCGAGGGCGGGGCGCTGGGTCCGGGCGGCTCGCCGGGCGAGCCGCTTCGCCGGGCGATCATCACTCCCGTCTTCGTTCCGGGATCCCCCAAACCCGCTGAGGAGGCGGTCGAGGCCCAGAACGGACGGGAGGTTCCAGCGACGAGACTTCTTCATGGCGACTCCAGGCTGCTCTCAAACCGATCCCGTTGCCGGGATGGGGTGTTCTCTGCTTGATCCGGCGGCGATCCCGGGCCTTGGTCGGCCCTGCACGGCGTCAACGGCGTAGAAGGTATGGATGCTCGCAGCACATGACTGCGGGCTTCACGTGAACCTCCCGGCCGCGGGTCGCAGCTTGTGCCCCTTGACGAACCTGACCAGGGATCGGTGCGACCAGAACGTTGCACCGGCCCCGGCGATCCGCCGCAAGGCCTCCAAGGTACCCAAGCCGCTGCGTTTGCTCAACTCGGCCCCAGCGATTCCCAATCCTCGGCGGCACGCTTGCGCGTGCCGGAGGCTCGGGAAGTGTTCGGCCGCCCCTACGAAAGTCGCCGCACTTCGGCGGCCGCGCCCCGCTGAGCCCCGGGGCGCACGCTGCTGTTTACTATATCGGAACGCTGCCCTGCCTCGCAAGTGCTTTACGTGCCGGCCGGGGAAAAAAACCTTGAATTCCGATGGGTATCTTCCCTCAAACGCACACGGCCACCCCGCCCTCATGCCCACCCACACGCCCCACCCCCGCGGTTTACAGGATCCGCTTTGAGCGGGGATAGCTTCCGAGCACGTGGAGCTGCTGGCAATGGCGGGTCGACTCTTCGATCGCCGCGGCCATCACCGGATCGTCGCGGTGTCCCTTGGCATCAATAAAGAAGGTGTAGGTCCAGTTGTTGCGGCCGCTGGGTCGCTTGTCGATATGCGAGAGGTTGATGCCGGCGTTGTGCAGCACCTGCAGGACGCCGACCAGGGCTCCGGGCTTGTCGGCGGTGTTGAACATGATCGAGGTCTTGTCATCGCCGGTTCGCTGGGCTTTTTGACGTGAGATCACGAAGAATCGCGTGATGTTGTTGGGGTTGTCCTCGATCTTGGCGAACAGGGTTTTGAGGCCGTAGATCTGGCCCGCCAGTTCGCTGCCGATCGCCGCCGAGCCGGGCTCGGCCCCGATCGAGAGCGCGGTCTTGGCCTCATCGGCGGCGGTCTTGGCAGCGCGGCTGCTGCTGGCGGCGGGGACAAGCTCCACCTGCGGGTACTGGGTCGCCAGCCATGTCCGGCACTGGCTGAAGACCTCGGGCTTGCTGTGGATCCGGCGGATCATCTTGGGGGGGCAGTTGGCGAGCAGGGAATGGTGGACGGCGATCTGGACTTCCGCGCAGATCGCGATGTCTCCGTGGGCGTTAATGAAGGCATCGAGGGTCTCGACGATGCCGCCGCCGGTGGAGTTTTCGATGGGGACCAGGCCGTAGTTCACGTGGCCGCGCTGGACCTCGGTGAAGACACCGCCGATCTCGTGGAGATCCTCGAACTCGACCGAGCTGCCGAACTGCTTGACGGCAGCCATGTGCGAGTAGGAGCCGGGGGGGCCGAGGTAGCCGATCCGCAGGGGCTGCTGGAGGACGAAGCTGCCGGACATCAGCTCGCGATAGACACCCTCGAGGGCGCGGTCGGGCAGTGGGCCGGCGTTGGATTTGATCGCCTTGTCGAGAACCTCTGCCTCGCGATGGGGGGCGTAGATGGGGATCCCGGCGGCCCGCTTGGCCTTGCCGACCTTGACGACCAGGGAGGCCCGCTCGTTGAGGAGGAGGACCAGCTTCTTGTCGAGGGCATCGATGCGCTTGCGGGCATCGGCGAGCGCTTTGGAGGAGGCGGTGAGTTTCCTGGCCTTGCCCTTCTCGGGCGCGGACGGCTTGCCCTTGGTGGTGGGCTGTGTGGGAGTTTGATGAGACTTTGGTCCCTTCCTCGTGCTCATAGGGGAGTCATCGTACAGCCCATGGCGAGCGTTGAGCGGTTGGGGGGGAGGTTGTGGCAGAAACCGGTCGGCAATACGGATTCTCGCTCAAAGGCGGTAGGAGGTGTAGACACAGGCGGGACGCCTGTGCCACGAGCACCTGTAGATGAGCGAGAATCCGCCTTACACTCCAGACCCATGCCTTCCCGCGAACTGGTAGTCACACGATTTGCCCCCTCCCCGACCGGCCACCTCCACATTGGGGGGGCCCGGTCGGCCCTGTTCTGCTGGGCGTTTGCCCGGCGTGCGAGGCATGATGGGGCGGATGGGCGGTTCATGATCCGGATCGAGGACACCGACCAGGCCCGCTCGAGTGAGGAATCGGCGCGGGGGATTCTCGACGACCTGGCGTGGCTGGGGATCCGCTGGGACGATGGACCGGTTTTGAGAAGGCATCAGGCACTGGGCACTGGGCATCAGGGGGTGAACCAGGGCCAGGGCGGAGATATCGGGGGAGACTCTCGCGGTGTCGGACCGTACTTCCAGGCCCAGCGGGTTGGGATCTACAACTCGTACATCGAGGCGCTGGTGAAGGCAGGGCACGCGTACCCGGCGTTTGAGACGACCGAGGAGTTGGAGAGTCGGAGGAAGGCGGCGAACGCGGCCAAGCAGACGTATCGCTACCAGCGGCCGGATGATGTCCAGATTGGTGCGTTCAACGAATCGCGATGGAAGCGGGCCCAGGCGGGGGAAGCGCACGTCATTCGGCTCGCCGTGCCGCGCGAGGAGATCATCGTCCGGGACACCATCCTGGGTGATGTGAAGAGCGCTGCCGGGGAGCTGGATGACTTTGTGATCCGCAAGGCCGATGGGTTTCCGACGTACCACTTCGCGGTGGTGATCGATGATGAGCTGATGGGGACGACGCACGTCTTGCGGGCGCAGGAGCACCTGGCGAACACACCCAAGCACGTGGCGCTGCAGAAGGCGCTGGTGCGGCTGGACAACGGGAAGCCGTTCCGGACGCCGGTCTATGGGCACATGCCGATTATCTGCAACATGGATGGGTCGAAGATGTCGAAGCGCGACAAGGCGAAGATCGCGCGCAAGGCAGCGAAGGATGCGATCGCCAAGGATGGCGGGATCACTGCGGCGGTGCTCGCGGGCACAACCGGGATCGCGCAGAAGCAGATCGCCGATTTTCTCGCCGCGGAGAGCGACTCGGTCGACACCGCCGAGGCGCTGGCGAGCCATTTCAAGGTGGCGCTGCCGGAGATCGAGATCTGGGATTTCCGCAGGTCGGGCTATCTGCCGGAGGTCATCATCAACTTCATTGCGCTGCTGGGCTGGAACCCGGGGATGAAGCAGGCCGATGGCAAGGATCTGGAGAAGTTCGATCTGGAGTTCATCGGGAAGAACTTCTCGGTCGAGCGCATCGGCAAGGGGAGCGCCAAGTTTGATCGGGCCAAGCTGCTGTCGTTCAACGGGGATGCGATCGCGGGGATGGCCGATGATGTGTTCGTGCAGCGCTGGCGGGCGTGGCTGGCGGAGTACGAGCCCGAGGCGCTGGCGAGGCTTGATGGGCTGGGTGCTGACACGCTCATGATCCTGGCGCCGGCGGTCAAGCCGCGGGCCAAGACGCTGAGGGACACGCTCAAGCCGATTGCCTTTGCGCTGGCGAGCGATACGGGGTATGAGTTTGACAAGACGGCGGTTGAGAAGAATCTGCTAGCGAGCGATCGGACGGGTGCGAAGCTGCTTGCCGAGTTCAAGCCCGTGCTGGCGGGGATCGATGCGTGGACGCCCGGGAGCATCCACGCGGCGATCGAGGCGTTCGCGAAGAGCAAGGGATTCGTGGGCGAGAAGGGTGTCAACGTCGGTCCGATCGCCCAGCCGCTGCGGATCGCGATCACGGGGGTTGCGGTGTCGCCGCCCTTGGGTGAGACGCTGGGGGTGCTGGGGAAGGCGAGCACGATGGCGAGGATCGAGCGATGCCTGACGAGCTTGTGATCTCAATGCGATCAGCGGCGCGTTGATCGCAGCATGTCGATCGTCCCGATCTTGAATCCGCACGATTCAAACAAGCGGCGAGCCACATCGTTCAGGCTCGCGGTCTCCAGCCGCACCTGGTGGATGCCCATCGCGCGGAACCTCTCGATCGCGGCGAGCACGAGGGCTTTGCCGATGCCGCTTTTGCGGACATCTGGCTCCACCCACATGTCGTGGATGAAGCCGTATTCGGTCAGGCGATAGATGGGGATGTTGGAGAGGGTTTCGCCGACGAGGAAGCCGGCGGGCTTGCTTGAGTCATCCTCGGCGAGCAGGAGGATGCTGCGCGGATCGGCTGCGCGCTGGGGGAGCCAGCGAGCGTAGCGGTCGATGACATCTGGGAGCATGGCGTAGCGGTCGGGATCCCAGGATTCGTGCATGGAGCAGATCGCCGCGACCATGGGGAGGATGGCGGGGACATCGGCGGAATTGGCGGGGCGGATCAACATCGCCGACCTCACGAAGCCCGCGCAGATTCCTTCGCCCACGTGTCCTTGAGCGTCACGGTGCGGTTGAAGACCAGCTTGCCGGGCGCGGAATCCTTGTCGATGCAGAAGTAGCCCAGGCGCTCGAACTGGAAGCGATCGCCCTCGCGGCGATCGGGGTGGTAGCGGGCGACTTCGGCCAGGTGCGGATCCAGCAGGGCCTGCACGACCTCCAGCGACTGCGGGTTCAGATCATCCATGTAGTTGCCGCTGGCCTTGCCGGGCTCCTCGGCCTTGAAGAGGCGATCAAAGAGGCGGACCTCGGCGGGGATCGCGTGCTGGGCGCTGACCCAGTGGATGGTGCCCTGCACCTTGCGGATGGGCTTGCCATCGGGCCCGAGCGGGATATCACCGCCGCGAGTGGCGGGGTCGTAGGTGCATCGAACTTCGGTGATGTTGCCGGCGGCATCCTTCTCGACGCCGGTGCATTTGACGATGTAGGCCCAGCGGAGTCGGACTTCGTTGCCGGGGGCGAGCCGGAAGAACTTTTTGGGTGGGTTCTCCATGAAGTCATCGCGCTCGATGTAGAGGACCTTGGAGAAAGGGACTTTTCGTTTTGCGCTTCCGCCGCCGTGCTCGAGGAGCTCGGGGTTGATGACGAAGTCGAGTTCATCGACCTTGGGCTTGCCGGTCGCGGGATCGTCGGGCCAGTTCTCGATGACCAGCTTGAGCGGACGCAGAACGGCCATTGCACGCGGAGCGACCTTGTTGAGGTGATCCCTGACCGCGCCCTCGACGCGGCCAAGGTCGATCATGCTCTCGACCTTGCTGACCCCCACATCTTCCATCAACTGCCGGATCGCCTCTGGCGTGAAGCCGCGGCGACGCAGGCCGCTGATGGTGGGCATGCGCGGGTCATCCCAGCCGGAGACCACGTTGTCCTGGACCATCTTGAGCAGGTTGCGCTTGCTGAGGACGGTGTACGTGGGACGGAATTTGGCGAACTCGATCTGCTGGGGGTGATGGATTGCTTTGCCCCGCGATCCGGATCCATCGGCGGTTCTGCCCTCGTTGATGGCATCGATGAACCAGTCGTAGAGCGGGCGATGATTCTCGAATTCGAGGGTGCAGATCGAGTGGGTGATTTCTTCGAGCGAATCCTCGATGCCGTGGGCCCAGTCGTACATCGGGTAGATCGACCAGGCATCGCCGGTGTTGTGGTGGTGCTCGTGGACGATGCGGTACATCACCGGGTCGCGGAGGTTGAAGTTCGGGGAGGCCAGGTCGATGCGGGCGCGGAGCGTCATCGAGCCGTTGGGGTGCTTGCCGGCCTTCATCTCGGCGAACAGCTTCAGGCTCTCCTCGGCGGGGCGATCCCGGAAAGGTGAGGTCGCGGGGATCTGCGGTGTGCCGCGGCGCTTGCTGACTTCATCGGCGGAGAGCTCGCAGACGTAGGCCTTCTGCTTGCGGATCAGTTCGATCGCAAAGTCGTACATGCGGTCGAAGTAGTCGGAGGCGTAGTAGAGGCCGCCGCCGGTGGGGTTGGTGCGCGGGTCGAAGTCGGCGCCGAGCCAGCGGACATCGCGGATGATCGAATCGACGTACTCCTGCTCTTCCTTGGCGGGGTTGGTGTCGTCGAAGCGCATGTTGAACTTGCCGCCGTATCGCTGGGCGAGCCCGAAGTTCAGGCAGATGCTCTTGGCGTGGCCGATGTGGAGGTAGCCGTTGGGCTCGGGGGGGAAGCGGGTGTGGACACGCTGCGTGCCGAGCCGCGCGGCATCGGCGGCTCCGGTGGGATCGACGGTCCGGCATCCGGCGGTCGGGCGTGCGTTCTGGGCATCCCAGGCCCCCCACTTCCGGGCGGCGTTGTCTGCCTCGACGATCTGCTCGATGAAGTGCAGCGCGCGGGGGGCGGGTTCGCCGCTGGAGGGATCGGGAGAAGGCGCGGGCGTCGCGTTGGACATGCGGCAAGGGCTCCGTTGGGGGACGAGGGAGCCAATCTTAGTTGCGCTGGATCATCGCCGGTGGAATATCAGGCGACGGTGGCCTGGAAGCTCTTGCGGGCCTCGCTGCAGATGGTTTCGACGGCGGGGTGCTGGCGATCTCGCTCGACGGCGACGGCGTAGTAGAACTCCTTGACGCCGCGCATCACACCGACGCGTTCGAGGGAGAACTGCTGGGCAACCTCATCGACTGTGACCTCGGCGACCGGGACAGCGCCGACGGCGTTGGATGCGAAGGGGTGGAGCATCGAGCGATCGTCGGCCTCGATGATGACGCGGGGGCGGACCTTGTTGGCCTGGAACCAGGCGTTGAGGGATTCACGGAGCGAGGTGTTGTCGGCGGGCAGGAGGATGGGGGCATCATTGAGGGAGGCTGGGAAGCCTGCCTTGAGTTTTCTGGCGAGCGCGGGGGCAGCGCAGAGGACGATGCCTGAAGAGCCGACGTTGTAGGTGATGGTGTTGCGGCCGACGGCGGGGGTTGGGGGCGAGTCGGTAAGGACCAGGTCCATGCGGCGCATCGTGAGCTCGGCGAGCAGGTGATCGACACGCCATTCGCGGAAGATATATGAGAGGCCGGGGTGGGCGACCAGGGCCGGCTGGAGGAGAGCGCGGACGATCATCTTGGGCATGGCATCGCTGGTGCCGATGACCAGGGGGGCGGCGAACGGATCGGAGTTGCCGGAGGCGGCGGCGAGCAGGTCATCGCCGAGACGGAAGATCTCATCGGCATAGCGCAGGACGATCTGTCCGTTCTCGGTGAGCGTGAGGCGCCTGCCGGCGCGATGGAACAGGGGGGTTCCAAGGGATTGCTCGAGGTGCTTGATCTGCACGCTGATGGAGGGCTGTGCGACGTGCAGCTCTTTGGCCGCGGCCGTCACGCTCCCCAGGCGGGCCACGGACCAGAAGTAGTGCAGGTGATTGAAATTGATCGACATAGCCATTGCTCCGGACTATATCGGATTATTGTATCGATTGGCGAATGGTTCGTTTTCGTCTATGATCGAACGTGGCGGTGCCCCGTTCGAGGGGATCGGGCGGAAACGGACACATCGAGTGGGATTTGTGAGAGCCTCTTCACGCCCGGGGCGCATTTTTACCCCGTGCAAGCCCGTCACGACACGCATGCGCCGACACGAACTGGTCATCATCGCCAACCGCCTCCCCCTGAAGCGCTCCGGCAGGGGGGCAGGCGGATGGGAGCGCAGCCCCGGCGGCCTGGTGACGGCGTTGGATCCTGTTCTTCGCAAGCGCGGGGGTCTGTGGATCGGGTGGGATGGGTCATCGGGCCGGCCGGCGCGGGCGGTCGAGCACGATGGGCTGTCGATCAAGCCCGTGGGCCTGGTGCCGAGAGATATCGAGAACTTCTATCACGGCTTCTGCAACCGGACGATCTGGCCGCTCTACCACGATGCGATCAAGCCGGCGGAGTTCAATCAGCGCTGGTGGGAGTCGTACGAGGCCGTCAACGAGCGTTTCGCCCGAGCGGCGGCCCGGCATGTCGCCAAGGGGCGAACCGTGTGGGTTCACGACTTCCACTTGCAGCTGGTCCCGCAGATCCTCCGCGGTTTGCGACCCGATCTGCGCATCGGATTCTTCCTGCACATCCCATTCCCGCCGGAGGAGATCTTCGCGCGGATCCCGTGGCGAACCAACATCCTGCATGGGCTGCTGGGCGCGGATGTGGTGGGGTTTCAGACGTGGAAGGATGCCCAGAACTTCTCGCGCGCTTCTCGGCGGATGGCAGACGCGGAGGGCGTCGATTCGCAACTGACGTTCCAGGGGCACAAGATCCGAGTGAACTCGTTCCCGATCTCAATCGATGCGGAGGAGATGGAGAAGCTGGCGCAATTGGCGGAGGTGCAGAACCGGGCCAGGGAGATCCGCAGGGGGCTGGGAAATCGCCGGATCATCCTGGGCGTGGACCGTCTGGATTACACCAAGGGCATCGAGGCCAGGCTCAGCGCGTATGAGCAACTTCTGGAGTCTGGCGACGCCACGGTGTCCAAATCGGTGATGGTCCAGGTGGCAGTGCCGAGCCGGGAATCGGTTCCTGAGTACGCGCAAACGCGTCAGCGCATCGAGCAGATTGTTGGTCGCATCAACGGGGAGTTCAGTCACCCCGGGAGCATCGCCGTCCACTATTTCCGGCGCAACCTCGAACGGGAAGAGCTTGCCGCGTGGTACTTGGCGGCCGATGTGATGCTGGTGACGCCGCTGTGCGATGGCATGAACCTGGTCGCCAAGGAATACGTCTCGGCCCAGATCAATGGCGGCGGGGTGCTGGTCCTGAGTGAGTTTGCCGGGGCCGCCCAGGAGCTGCGGCAGGCCCTTTTGGTCAACCCCTACGACGTCGCCGGGATGGCGCGAACAATCCGCAGGGCCCTCAACGTCCCCAGGGCCGAGCAGCGCTTCCGCATGTCCATCCTTCGCATGGTCGTGCGGCGGCATGATGTCCAGGAGTGGAGCGACACCTTCCTCAGCGCGCTGGAGCGATCATGACCGGACCGGAGAATCTGGATGATGCCTCCAGACGACTGGCACGCACCCAGCGCCTCCTGATCGCCTCGGATTTCGATGGAACACTCTCGCCGCTGGTCGAACGCCCCGCCGAGGCTCGGATCGTTGCCGATGCGGTCGCCGGGATCACCGCGCTGGCCGCATCGCCGGGGACCACGGTGGTGATCCTCTCGGGCCGGGATCTGGTTTCACTCAAGGCTGTGTGCCCGGCGATCCCCGGCGTCACGCTCATCGGCAGCTACGGCGCGGAGTGGCCGGGTGTCATCGCACCCCTGGCCGAATCGGATTGCCAGACCCTCGATGCGCTCGCCGCTGCGCTCGATGGCATCGTCAGTGTACTCCCCGGCGCGTTCGTCGAGCGCAAGACCGTGAGCGCGGCGATCAACGTGCGGCTTTCGGACCCCGATCCGGCAGCGATCGCGATCGACCTGGCGCACAAGGCCGCCGCGAGCTTCACGGGGCTGACTCGCCATCTCGGGCGCGGTGTGGTCGAGTGGAGCGTGCGGCCGACGCGCAAGGCGGATGTGCTCGCGACGCTGCGCCGGGAGCATAACCCGACGCTCACCGTCGCGCTCGGTGATGATGAGCCCGACCTCGAGGCCTTTGATCGCCTCGATGAGGCCGATGTGCGGATCTTCGTCTCGCCATCGGCGCGCAAGGGAACGCTCGCGGTCAACACGCCCGCCGAGGCGGGCCGCTGGCTGGCATCGCTGGCGCGGCTGCGTTCGGAATTCGTGGGGCCGACCGGCGCTGGATGCGGTCAAACCCGTCCCGCGACCAGCACAATCCAGTCTTCCCCCAGCTCTGCTGGATCCGTGACTTCGGCGGGCGCCTGACCGGGCGCGACATTCGTGTTCTCGAAGACGTGGGTGGAAGCGAATCCGGCCTCGGTCATGGCTTCTCTGAGCTCGAAGATCGACCACAACCGCCAGCGGTAGACGAAGGCTCGCGGAAGCTCGGCGATGATGTCGCCATCGAGCTCGATGCGGAACGAGATCGAGTTCTCGACCATGCTGGTGAGCGGATCGGCGGCATCGTGTGTCCAGGCGTAGCGGATGATCTCGCGTCCGCGCGAGGGGTGTCGGCGCTCGAAACCGCCGAGCCGGTACGCCGACACACCGCCGTAGGTGTCGCAGAGCAGCCAGCCTCCGCCGAAACCGCCGACGCCGGCGCGCAGCCGGCGGGCACACGCGCGCAGGTAGGTCACCAGCATCTGGCGCTGGTGGATGTACCCGATGGAGAAGTTGCCGACGAAGATCAGGCCGGCGGCATCGGCTCGGTCGGCGTCGGTATCGGGTTCGGCAAGGGCATCCGCGAGCCGCGCTTCCAGCCCGCTACCGCCGGGCTCGGCTGAGAACGCGCGGATGCGATTGATGATCTCCGGGTCGTTGTCAACGGCGATCGCTCGGCGTTTTTCGCCGCGGCGATGGGCATCGGCGAGCCAGCGCCGGGAGACTGCGGCGGTCCCGCAGAAGTCCTCGCGGAGCACGACAGCGCCGGGGTGGAGGGCATCCATGAACGCCACGAGGTGGCGCGGGGATTGGACGCACAGCTCGTAGCATTCGAATCGATCGAGCATCGTCAGTCGTTCCCGGGCCAGCCGCTCTTGAGGAACTTGCCATCGCGATGGAAGACCTCGCCATCGGCCTCGATCGATCCACCGGGGATCGCCGCGCCGTCGTGGGCGCGGCCGGGCCGCAGATCGCAGACCATGTCCCAGTGCAATCCCGATTCGTTGGTGTTCCCGCTCTCGGGATAGCCCGCCCCCACCGCCGCGTGGAAAGTACCGCCGAACTTCTCATCGAAGAGCGTGTTCTTGCTGAACTCCGTGATCGAGTAATTGGTGCCGATGGCGATCTCACCCAGGAAGCGAGCTCCGGGATCCTGGTCCAGCATCCGGATCAGGAATTCCTCACCCTTGCCCGCGCAGGCATCGACAACCTTGCCGGCCTTGAACTTCAGGCGAACTCCATGCACCTCGCGGCCCTGGTAGACTGCCGGGAAGGTGTAGTTGACGTGGCCATCGACACCCATGCCGCCGGGCGGGAGGCTCGGCCCCGCGAACACCTCGCCATCGGGGAAGTTCTCGTGCCCGCAGCAGTTGATCCAGGTTGCCTTGGAGACATCGACGGTCAGGTCGGTGCCATCGTGGCCGTGCGGGCCCGGGATGCCCGGGGCGCGGAAGCGGACGATCTTCCTGCCTTGCAGGAACTCGCAGACACGGGCCTGTCGCTCCTCGATGCGTCGCCACTCGGCGGCCGGATCGGGAAGGTGCAACAGGCCGGCCCGATACACGAATTCTTCGTACTGCCCGAGGCTCATCTCGGCATCCTGCGCGTGTGCTTCGGTCGGAACCTGGGTGCCGCACCAGCGCAGGGCGCCTTCGGCGGATCGCCGCATGAACGTGCCCAGGAAGGGCTTGCGGCCCTGCTGCAGCAGCGCGGTTTTCCGCGGGTCGTACCGGGAGAGGTGCCTGGTGTTGGAATCGGCGAGCAGGGAGAAGTGAACATCCACGGTCTCGATGTACTGCATGTAGATGGGGTGACACTTGGCGATCTGCTCATCGGTTCCCATGCGGAGGAGAGCCTCGGCAAAGTGCGTCGACCGCGTCATCCAGACCGGATCGCCACCGGCCCGGATGGTGGCCTCGGCGAGCGCTTCGATCAGGGGACCGCCCTCGGGCTCGGACATGATGCCGACGATGTCACCCTTTTTGACACGGGCCGAGTAGTTCACGAGCACATCCGCGAGCTTGTCGATATGCGGATCCCGCATGTCCGGACCTCCCAACTGTGAAGAGGGTGACTGTACCGGCGAATCGCGTGCCTGGGCGTCTGGCGGATCGCAGGGGGGGTAAACCACCGTCCACGCCTGCCCGGGCAGTTCAGTACGATGCCGCACGAGGTATCCCCGACGTGATTGTCGACCGTGCAGCCTGCTTTCTGGTCCGGACGCTGGGCGCTGCGGTGGTTGTGCTGAGCGCTCAGGCTTGCGGGCCATCCCGGCCGCCGCTGGATGTGCAATCGATCGGGGATCCAGTACTGATCCAGATTCACTCGGCGATGGAGCGTGCGATCCAGTGTGCGCACGAGGATCCGGATCACGACTGGCACAGTGGGTGGTGGGGGAACATGGCGATCAACGCGGCGGGTGATGCCGATCGGGGGCTGTGCTATCACTGGCAGGATCTGATCTACACCGCCGTCATTCCGACGGTGGAGCGTGTTGGGTGGGAGGTCCACGGGCTGACGGTAAACGAGGGTTTCCCCGGGGAGCATCACGCGGTCATCGTGTATGACCCTGGGATCGTCGGGCGGGATGAGCTGTTGCTGCGTACCGAGTGTTCGTTCGTGCTGGATGCGTGGGATCGCGGCGAGGCGGATGTATTCGTTACCGGGGACTGGATCGAGAATCGAGGACGGCTGCGCGCCCCAGCGCGGATCGAGGAGTTGGAGCCCTCGGAACTGGCGAGCCGGTTGCTGGAGGATGCGGGGGGCGCTTCTTCGCGATTTCCTTGATACATGCGCCCATGTAACACCTTCAACGTGTGGAATGCCTGTGTCAACGGGGATTTATCCCTACCTGTTTGCAGGCTGTCAATTGAGGCGTTTGTCCGAAAAGACCCGATAGATTTCAACGTTGGAGGAGATGAGGGTCCGACTCGATGCATCGTTGTGTTTCAGCGCTGTGTGCGCTGGGCACTGATGTTGGGTGCGTTGAGAGTTGCTCGGGAGGGGGCGTGGCGGCGATCTGATGCCGTCATGGTGGAGAGATAGGGACCCTTCCGTGCGCACTGTCTGCATCGTGAACCAGAAGGGCGGCTGTGGCAAGACCACGACCGCGATCAGTCTTGCGGGGATCTACGCCTCGCAGGGTCAGCGCATTTTGCTGGTGGACATGGATCCGCAGTCGCACTGTGCTGCGGGGCTGGGTATACCAGAGAAACGCATCGATCTGGACATCACCGATGCACTGGCTGCGCCCGAGGGATCGGGGATCGATCCCGCCAAGCTCATCTGGAAGCCCAGCCGGAACCTGGACCTCATTCCCAGCCGCATGAAGCTCGCCGGTCTTGAGGCGGCGCGCGGCGGCCTGGCCGATCGGGATGATCGTCAGCGGCGGCTGTCGTACTTTCTCGGCACGCTCTCGGGCAACTACGACATCTGCCTGATCGACTGTTCACCGGCGATCGGACTGCTGACATACAACGCGCTTGCCGCGTCGAACCTGGCGCTCATCCCTGTCGAGACGAGCTTCTTCTCGCTCCAGGGCGCTTCCAAGCAGGTCTCGACGGTGCGATCGGTTTCACGTCAGTTGGGGCACTCCATACAGCCGACGCTGGTGGCGACCATTCACGATCCGGCAAGCGGCCTTGCCGGTGATCTGTTGGATGAACTCCGCAAGCGCTTTACGGATGCGGTCTGCCCGTACCCGGTCCGGCAGGATCCACACCTGAAGGAAGCCGCCTCGGTGGGGAAGTCGATCGTTCAGTACGCACCGGATTGTCCGGCCGCTGAAGATTACGGCATGGTGGCGGCGTGGGTGAAAATGCGCCTGTTTTCCCGCAACCCCGAGACTGCGGCCGCCACGGGAGAGGAAACCGCTGACTCGCTCCCGGAGCACAGCGGCGTTGTGCAGGTCATCGGGAGCGTCGAAGCCTCGGCGATCGCCCAGCGACTGGCGGCCCGGCTCTCCAAGCAGCCCGGGGCCGAGGCCCACGAGGAACACGCCGAAGAGCCTGCCGCTCCGGTGGGGATCGCCGGCCAGATCGCGTCCGACCTGCGCACGCGGGCGGCGACCCGAGCCGAGGAAATGGCCCGCCTGGCCCAGAAGCTCTCCGGCCGCGGACAGGTCGCGCCTTCGCCGGTCGCGGTCGCCACGGAAGAAGCGCCGCCTGCATCGGCGAGCACCCTGACGTTGGTGCCGGAGGTCAAGCCGATGGCCGGGCAGACTCCCATCGGCCTCCCGATGGGGATCAGGGAAACGGGGCAGGGGATGCTGTTCGTGCAGCCGATGGCGATGGGCGCGCGGATCGCGATCGCCGCCGACTTCAACGGCTGGTCGCCCGATCGCCACGTGATGAGGGAAAACGTCGAATTGGGGGTCTTTGAACTGTGCATCGCCCTGCCGCCGGGCCGATACTCGTACCGGCTGGTGGTGGATGGGCATTGGCGAAACGACCCATTCAACCCCGGCGTCGAGATCAACCCCTTCGGGGAGCCCAACAGCGTGCTGGTCGTGACTGGCGCGGCTCGGTGAGACGGTAAGATCAAGCGGGCGGCACGGTTTCCACGGGTGGGTGGGATACGGTTGCCGCGGAATCCAAGTCGGTTTGGAATGACCGAGGCCGGTGGTGGCCGCCTCAAGAGAAGCCCCGCATGGGGCGCCTGGATCGGAGATCTAGGGCGATGCAGCGAACCACACCACCCCCACCCCCACATCCACATCCACATCCACATCCACATCCACCCGGCAACGGCCGACATCACCCCCATTCCCCTGATTCTCCACACAACCACGGGGGCCACGCGCCATCGGATATCGATGAGGCGATCATCGGCTCGGTGGGGTTCGATCGCGATACACCGGGCATCCCTCGCTGGGATGAGGATGCCACCGATGAGGCCGATGCCTTGGCTGCGCTTTTCCTCGGAGATGCGGATCTGGGGCTCGCCGAGGAGGCGGCGCCTTCTGCGGCGCCAGCAGTTCAAGCCCGGCCGACGCCGATGCCAGCACCGGCACCCGTCCCCGCGCCGCGCGCAGCACCACCCCGGCGACCGTTGATCGAGGCGGTCGTGCTGGGTCACCTGCCCATCCTGGCCTCGGCGTGGACTGCCAGCTACGCGCAACTGCTCGCCGAGCACGCGCCGCCTCCGGGCTCTGGCTCGGCCCCCACGATTGGGCTCGCCAAGCTGCGCGGCGGCTACCTGTCGATCGAGGTTTTCGGGCCTGCCGCCCGGCCCAGTGCTCCCGAGGCTGAGCTGACACAGGTGATCGCGGGCCTCAATCGCCAGGCGATGCGCTGGCTGATCTGCACGGATGCCACCGATGAGCCGGCTTTGGTCTACGGCTGTCGGCCCGACGGCGTCACCATGCTGACGGCGGCGGACGATGCGGCGATCGTGGGGTCGTACCGGGCGATCAAGGGATTGATCGAGGGTGAACCGACGAGGGCGAACGGGCATCACTGGCCGGAGGAAGCCGGGCTCACGATTGCGCTGGCGGGGGCAACCCCCGAGCGAGCACGGGCGGCCGGTGACAAGCTGCGATCGGCGGTGCGCACGTTCCTGGCACGGCAGGTCGATATCGAGGTGTGCTCTCAGCGGATCGGCCCCAGCCCATCGGAGTGCGCCTTCCGGGGAACGTGGGATCGGCCGATCGATGAGCTGGTGGACCTGCTGCGTGCGCCAGCCCTCGCGAGACAATCAACCACCGCAACTCCCGCGACCAACCCGACCCCCGCCGCCGCCGCCGTCACCAACTCAGCGCCTGCACGGATGCCGGCCGCGGTGCGATCGGCTCCCGTGGCCGCCACCCCCACCCCCACCCCTACCCCCACCCCCACCCTCACTCCCACCTCTACCGCCGCCAAGGCTGCCGCCCGTTTGACATCGCATGCGGCATTGATCCCGGGGCTCACTCCGATCGCAATCACGTGTCCTTATGCACCGGGAGTCGAGCTTGCGTTGTGCATGGGTGGCCAGTTGCACCTGCTCGCCGCGGCTGAGGGGTTGCCTGCGCTGACGACCGCCGCCGCGTGGGCGGATGCACATGCAAGCCTCCTGCTTGGGAGCATCCCGGCGCTGGCCTGCGATGTTAAGACGGGCAAATTGGCAATCCGGTGTCACATCTTGAGCGAGGAGCCCGCCCAAGTTCGCAGGCTGCTTGAAAGTGATCTTCGGGTACATCTGGTTGTGCGCACGGAAGTGGGTGGGCGATCGTTCGCGGTGACGCGGGCACTTAACTAGAGCGCACACGAGTCGTTTTGCGGTGCAAGATTCCCCCTGAACGCATGTTGGATCCAACACGCTTGTTCGCTGCGCGGTAGGATGCGGTGTCGTTGTGTGTACCGGGGCCTCGGATGTGCCGAGGGGGGAATCTTCGCGATGCACGAGCGTCTTCTCGCGGCCGTGGGGAACCGCACGTATCGCCACCTGGGCGAACTTACGGGCACCCACCCCGAGACCGTTCGCCGCTACCTCAGCGGCCAGGCCCCCAGCGTCGAGTTTGTGGCATCGCTCAGTCGAGCGCTCAACATCAGCGCTGAATGGCTATTGACGGGCACGGGGCCGATGCGTTGCGAAGAGGTGCGTGCCCACGCGTTGGCGCAGGCGGATGCGGGGGAGCTGCTCGCGGCGATCACCGGCAAGATGGAGGGCTTGATCGACCGGGTGGACCGGATCGAGGTCTACATGCAGTCTCTGGAGACGCGTGTGCGGGCCCAGCAAGGGGCTGCGGTCGAGCACATGGGGATCCCTGATTCGCTGGGGGCTTCGTTGGGTGGTTCGCGTGGATCGGGGATGATCGAGAAAAAGCCGGTGGGTAGGGGCATGCGGGCGACCCCGCTGCCGGGGAGCGATGGTCACATTACAACAGGCGTGCGGGCCCGTCCGCGCGACCGCGATCCGGCAGCGCCGGAGACCGGGGGTGAGCATGAGCCAGCGGCAGACCGCATCGACACCCAAGCCCGAACCTCCGACACTCGTGCCCAACGACCACCTCCGGCTGATGATTGAGTTGCTGCAGCCCTTGGGCCCGGAGCTTGTGCGGCGATGGGTTGCCGCGCTTCTCTTGGTGCATCGGGAGGATCGCGAGGCGGTCGTCAAGGCGGTGGAGCAGCGTCTGAGCAAGCTCTACCCGCTGGATGCGATGGATCGGCGAGCGGGAGAGCCGGTCGGGGATGCGGCCGCGGGGATCGAGGTCAAACCGACGGCTCGAGGTGGTCGCATGACGGCTTAGAGACTGTTTCAGAACTTCGTAGCAGGGCGGTAGAACACAGGCAGGATGCCTGTGCCACGAGATGGGGTAGGGTGGATCGTTCACACGGTGGAGGGAATCAACATGCTGCTGCTGGCGCCGCCGGAGATGTATACAACACCGCCGCTTGCGTACCCGCATCCGGTCATCACCGAAATTCTGTACGCGGTGCCGACCAAGCCGGGGGATGCGAACCGGGATGGCAAGCGCGATGTCGCCGGTGATGAGTTTGTCGAGCTCATCAACCCGCACGATCGGGTCATTAACCTGCATGGGTATTCGCTGCGGGACAGCGGCGAGGGCAAAGGCCGATTCAAGTTCACGTTCCCGGAGGTGGTGGTGCAGCCGGGGCAGGTCGTGGTTGTGTTCAACGGGAACGATGCCAGGTTCTCCGGGCCGGTCGGGGATGCCAAGGCTGCACCGGCGGAGGGTCATCCGAGCTTCCACGGGGCGCTGGTGTTTGACGCGAAGATGAGTTCATCGCGGGCATCGTGGGCGAACAAGAGCGATTACGTGCTGCTGTGCGCTCCCAACGGCTCTCCGCTGGAGTGCGTTCACTGGGGCGGTGAGAAGAAGCCGCCGCCGGGGACGGTGGTTTCGGAGGAGGCGCCGGCGATCACTCGGGGGAGCGTTCAGCGGGCGCGGATCGCGCCGGCCGCGCCGATGGATGCCACGCCCGCGCCGGCCATCGAACCCGCGCCTGCGCCAACCAAGCCCCCGCCCAAGCCGGCCCCACGCAAGGATGGCAAGCCGACCTACGAGCGCAAGTACGAGAAGCCGCTGCCGAACATCAAGCCCGCGGGATCCGGCGAACGGGATCGAGAACCTGTCGCGCTGACCTTCGGGCCGTTCGAGTCGCACCCGGAGGTGCCGATATTCCTGGCCGGCCTGGTTCCCGACGCCGCGGAGGGGGATGATGGAATACTCTTCAGCCCCGGTCTCTACCCCCTGGATGCGGCGATCCAGAAGAAGCCGGAACCTGTGCAGCCCGGGACAGCGGTCCCAGCGCAGGAGAGCCAGCCTTCGGGGACCAAGCCCGGGGATGGCAGGAAGACCAAGCCGGCCCCGGCCCGCAACACCGGGGATCCGCGATAGATGTGTTCGGAAGGAACGACCCGCTCATGGCCTGGATCACCAAGAACTCCGCCTCGATGCAGATCGCTCGCCGCAGCGAGCCCTACCTCTCTGAGGCGACCAAGGCCAAGCTGAAGGCGAACATTCTTCCGCGATACGAGACGACGCTGGGCGCCCTGATGCCGACGCTGCACGAGGTTCAGCACGAGCACGGGTGGCTGCCGCACCAGGCGCTCTTGGAGATCGCCGAGTTCCTCAAGCTCTCGCCGGCGGAGGTCATTGACTGCGCCAGCTTCTATGAGGAATACTGGCTCAAGCCCAAGGGCAAGCGCCTGATCGCGGTCTGCCGGTCGATCGCCTGCGAGTTCTGCGGCCAGCCCGAGGTCACCGAGGCGATCAAGAGCCGGCTGGGGATTGATGTCGGAGAGACGACCGATGATGGTCAGTGGACGCTGGTGGAGGTCGAGTGCCTGGGCTCGTGCGATTCAGCGCCGGTGATGCTGGTGGATGAGAAGCTGCACGAGTGGCTGACGCCTGCGCAGGCGATCCAGAGGCTGGATGAGGCGCCGGCAGGGCATCACTGAATCCTTGCCGGCCGCTGGCGCGGCTCGGCTCTGATCAACTGGTATTACGCGTGAATCACGCGGCCCTCGCTGGCGAGCGCTGCCTCGTGCAGGGCTTCGTGCATGGTCGGGTGGGCGTGCATCGTCACGATCAGTTCCTCGCTGGTCGCCTCGAGCCTGCGGGCCAGGCCCATCTCGCCGATCAGCTCGGTTGCCTGATCGCCGAGGATGTGCGCTCCCAGGATCTCGCCGCGCGGGAGGCCTCGGAGGATCTTGACCATGCCGATGTTCTGGTTGGAGGCGATCGCCTTGCCGTGGGCCTGGAGGTTGTAGACGCCGGAGGCGTAGTCCTTGCCCTTGGTCTTGCCCTGGGCGATCAGGTCTCGCTCGGTGAAGCCGACGCTGGCGACCTGGGGGTGGCAGTAGGTGCAGCCGGGGACGGTGGAGTAGTCGATCGGGATGGGCTCGTGGTGGAGCTTGCCGAGCTTGTGGGCGATCCGCTCAACGCAGATGATCGCCTCTTCGCTGGCGACGTGGGCGAGCCAGGGCGGGCCGATGACATCCCCGATCGCGTAGATGCCGGGGAGGTTGGTCTTGTAATCGATCGCCTCATCGCGGGTCTTGCCGGGGATGAAGTCGGTCTTGATGTGGTCCTTCTCGATGACCAGGCCGAGCGATTGATCGAAGAGGCCGTCGTAGCGGCCCTTGACGCCGACGGCGAGCAGGACCTTGTCGGCCTCGATGGTTTCCTTCTTGGATTCATCCCCGGTCATGCGGCCATCAGCGCCCTTGACGACGGGGGCGATGGTGACCTTGACGCCGCCGGGGAGCTTCTCGACGTTGAGCGTGGTGGTGGAGGTGCGGATCTCCATGCCGTGCTTCTTGTAGAGGCGTTCGAGGGCGGTGGAGATTTCGTCATCTTCAACGGGCAGGATGCGGGGCATCATCTCGATGACGGTGACCTTGGTGCCGAAGGTGTGATAGAAGTAGGCGAACTCCATGCCGATGGCGCCAGCGCCGACGACGACCATCGACTTGGGCATGGCCTTGGAGTTCATCGCCTCGCGTGCGCCGAGGATCTTGTCGCCGTCAAACTTGGCGAAGGGAAGTTCGCGGGCGACCGAGCCGGTGGCGATCAGGATGTTGTCGGCGGTGACGGTTTCGCGCGGGGTCTTGCTGGTGTTCTCGCAGGGGGCGCTGGTGAGGGTGTCCTGGACCTTGCAGTCGTAGACCTCGACGCGGCAGGGCGAGTTGCCTTTTTTCGCGGCGATGATCTTGGCGTTGCCCTTGATGGATTCGATCTTGTTCTTCTTGAGGAGGAACTCGATGCCCTTGTTGAGCTTGCCGGCGACATCGCGTGAGCGGCCGATGGTCTTGGACCAGTCGACATCGATGGTGCCGTTGACCTTGAGGCCCCAGTCGGCGGCCTGGGTGTGGACTTTTTCGTAGAGCTCGGCGTTGGCGAGCAGGGCCTTCGTGGGGATGCAGCCCCAGTTGAGGCAGACGCCCCCGAGCTTGTCGCGTTCGATGCAGGCGACCTTGAGGCCCAGCTGTGCAGCGCGGATCGCGCCGACATAGCCGCCAGGTCCTCCGCCGATCACCACCAGGTCAAAGTGCCGCTCCGCCATGAAATCGGTCCTTTCAAAGGGGCCGATTCTAGGAGTGGAGAGGGGCTGAGGAGAGTCGGCGATGCGCTGCGAGGATTGTGCGGCCGCGGGAGCGATGTGGCTGGGGGATTAGCGCCGGCGGCGATGGATCGCAGCGCAGGCGAAGAGGGCGGCAAGCGCTGGGGCGGCGGGTGCGGGGATGCGAACCAGTTGCATGCCCTGCATGATCATGAAGCCCTCACCGATACCGGCCTGATCCACGCTCAGCAGCGTTCGGCCGTTCGAACCGAATTCGAGAGTGATAGGCACCTTGAGGTACGTCTGATTCTCGATCTGCATGCCCGGCCATGGTCCGGATGAGTAGTCAAGCCGGTAGACACCGCTGCCGGTGCCGGTCACAAAGACTCCGAAATCGGTAAACCCCGGAGTACCCGAAGGCCCATCCCAGACCGCAGCCCAACCGTACAGATACAAATCGTACTTGCCAGGGAGCAGATCGCGTATGAACATACTCTTGGGAGTGGCGGCCATCAGAGCCGTTTCCATGAGCGCCTCGTCACCACCAACGGCACCGGGGATGTCTCGCTGAGTTGTGCTGTAGTCACCGGTATTGATGGTTGCAATCTGCGTAACACCGTCCAAACCCAAAAGCGGCCGACTTCCCACAATCTGATTCCAGTAGCCAGGTTGGCCCGCTCCACCCCCGTAGCTCGCATTCGGCTTAGAAAAAGTGTCTAAGCCAAAGTCGATATTCGCAGATTGGGCAAAGCTCGTCTGACAAAGCAGAGTTGTCAGGAATATCGGACGTAGCGAACGGGGTTTTGTCATGGTGCCAAAAGCATAACACGAGGATCGCAGTGGTGCCAGCATGTTTTTGCACACGCCAAAGGAGTATCCCATGGCAGTTCGCAAAGTGTTGTGGAACAACGACACCACCACGACCGGAACTGTGTCGGTAGCATTTACGCGAGCTGCGACGGTTCCGGACGAATCGGGCGTGAATCGAAACGCTAACGAGGAGCGATTTGCACAACCGCGATTACTTTGCGGTGCACCGGCGATCAGCATTGAGCAGTCTGGGACGTCGTTCCTGAATCTGGTGTGGGGCGGGAGATGGCGGGACGCTACTTCGCCCAAATCCTGCATGGTGCAGTATTGGAAATCGGGCACGCAGTACTTCGTATCTGTGCATGTGGATGGCTTCAATGACCCGCCGAATGGTCCCGCGTTCCGCCAGCAGGACATCACTGGAACAACGCCTTACAAGGATGGACGACCAGATCTCATCGCGCCGCATGACGAAGATGAAATCCGGCAGGTGCCTCTCCAGTTTATCGTTGCGGATGGAATGATCTTCGCTCTCTGCGAGACCTTCCGCTTCGACCCGCAGGCACCAAGCTCATGGGTTTCGAGTTCATGTGCGTTGTGCTGGTGGAACGAGAGCGACGACAGCAGCACTGGCTTCTGGGAGCGCTTGTTTCAACTTGATGATTGGCAGCCCGACGGACGCTCTCACGGGCAATACTGGATGGCAACAGGTCCCTGGATTCCCGGTGAACACGACAACTCCGACCCTCTCACCGACTTCTTCATCGCATGGACCGACTATCGCGGTCATGATGACGACGAAAGCGGGATGGGTGGCAATTTGTGCATCGTTCGCGCCACGCGAGAGACGACGAGCGACCCGTGGGTTCCCGGGAACAATATCGTTCTCTACCAGGAGGACCCGGGTGTCAACAACATCAACATGCACTTTCACACGGGCGGCATCCTCTTCCCCGAGGATGACCGCATGGTCGTGGTCCTTTCGATCGGGGACAACGCCAGAAACAACCGCATCGTCATGTTCGAGCGGGAGAATTACAGCACGTACGACCAGGGATACAACCCAACAGATCGCAATGCGCCGACTGCTGCGAACCCATCCGACCCCGGCGGCGCCAACGAGAGCAAGTTCCCGCCCGCGATCCCCGTCCCGACCAGCGGAACACAGAACGGCTGGAAGACCTACGAGGACCGCAACGGCCAGCGCGCCCGGCTCTTCTTCACGGATGCGGACTACAACGCTGGATCCAAGACCCTGACCAGCACTGCCTTCGCGAACTACACGCATCCCGCAAGCGGGGTGACTCCCATCATCGCCCGGCGGCCGAACAACCCCAATATCCTCGAAATCAGCGGCATCGCCTCCCGTGCCGGAAATGTGCTCACCCTGACGCACGCGTTCCAGAACGTGGGCACCCCTCTCAAGCTGAGTGGATATCTCGCATCGGACAGCTCCATTCAGTGCATGGCCCAACTGCCCACCGCGGATCGCAACGCGCTGATTTGGTGCGGGGATGAGCAGTCCGACTACCTAACGCGCGTCGAGATTGACGCCGCGAGCAAGCGGTTGACACCCAGCCGCATCATGGGGGTGCCGACGGACCTTATGGTGCCGACGGATCCGGACATCCCTCAGGATGCCACTGGGAACTGGCTGATCTTCCTGGCGCAGTGCCGGTATCCGGGCGAGGGGCTCGACTACGCCGCGCTCCTCCGGCCCGGCTCGATTGGAGGTTGGATAGGCAACAACTCCGCCGCCACGCTTCTCTTTTCCCGCGCCGGCGGCGTGTGGGGACAGATGCTCAAGATGCCGGCAGCACGGGATGTCCCGTGCTGCTTCGCGGGCGACAGGTACTTCATCGGGGATTTCACCACGGTGGGCCTGACCTCGATCCCGGTGCTGACGCCATCGCGGATCCGGGAGATGCAGCCGATCGCCATCAGCGGCGGGGCGGTCAACGAGTTGGTTCAGACCGGAACTCCACCGAAGCTTGATTACCTGCCCGATGAAGAAATCCCGACCACCACCGACGGGTTCTACACGACGTTCACGGCCGTGGGCCGCGACACGACGAACAACAAGGTAGACCTCGCCGGGTTCAACATCCCCCTGCCGCCGTGCAAGGGTCCCATCATGCGGGCGACCATCGTGGACAGCAATTACCTGGGCGTCTGGAAGCTGACGAACGAGATCGATTACGAAAATGCCCTCATGCGGTTCAAGTTCTGGGTCCACATGCTTCCGTGCAACCCAGACCAAACCAACCCCAACATCACACCGCCAGCGGGAACTGCCGGAGGTCTGCGGATGCAGTTTGGTTGGATCGAAGACGATGAGGACACTATCGCAAATAACTCCCAATCCCGGCCATTCGACACGCGAGCGGTTGGCGGGGCGGGTTGGGTGCCGTTCACCGCTTGGTCGCTTCTTTCCGAGTTCTTCGTGATCGAAAACAACCAAGTTGTATTCAGCCCGCCCGACATGCCCTGCATTCTGGGCGCGCGGGTCTCCAGCGTCGGGCGACAGGATTTTCTGATCGCCTTTGACAGCGTCATTCTCGGTGAAAACGGAATGTGCGAACTCCCCGAGATGCCGCTGCTCATCGGGCCACAGAGCACCACGGGCGGCGAGACGCTGGTCGCCACCTACGCCAGCCTGCCATCGAGCACTTCCTGGTCGTTCTTCGCCGCGTGCATGCTGGGAAGATCCGGCCCGGATGTCTTCACCGAGGACCGGGCCGCGGATCCCAACATCATCACGCTGCTGACGCTCAAGGAATCGGGTTCGTTGTACCTGCGGGTGGTGCTGGATCGGGCGGCCAAGAAGATCAAGCTGATCGACAACAACGGGGCTTCGATCGAGCTCTCCGGCCCGACCACCCCGTTCGCTCAACCCTTCTACTTCCTCCGGGACACGCAGATTCTCATCGGAGTTACGCAGTTCCGCCTGGGGAGCCCGACGGTGACCACCTATCACTTTTACGCTTCGATCGGCGGCTCGGCGGTGGTCAGCGCTTCGTCTACCTCGCTCGCGACGGTCCGCCCGGCCTCGGCGATGGCGGGGGACCAGAACAGCGCGAATATTGACTCAGCGCTGCACTTCTGCTGGCACTACAACGATGCGGCGATCCCCGGCACGCCGGAACTGTACTTGCAGAATCTGTCGTTCATTTGAGTGATGGAGCCGGCAGCTCTGTGATCGAGATCGATGCCGAGAGCCGATGACTCCCGGCGATGGTTCAGCCCGCAGCGAGCCCGGGACGCCGCATCCTCGTGCAGATCGCCGGGATCGTGGTCGGTTTGGGATTGCTGGCTTGGTGCATATGGCTTGCCGCACGGCCTGAGAATCGGGATCAACTCGCACGGCTCCGCGAGGCGCCCCCGGGGCAGATCGCCGCGCTCCTGGGGCTGTCGGTGCTGTCGCTGGTCGCCAACGGCATCGTCTTCTGGAGCCTGATCCAACCCGCCAAGCGCCTGGGCTTCTGGTACGTGCTGATGGTCAACGCGATCGCCACCTGCCTGGCGTACCTGCCGTTCAAGCTCAGCCTGGTCTTTCGCTTTTTCATTCATCGCACGCGAGATCAGATTCCGGTGCTGACCATCAGCGCCTGGCTCGCGGCGGCGGCGGCGGCGCTGGTGGCTTCTCTGGGATCCATCGTCGCGGTGGCGGCGATCGGAGGGGGCGGAGGCCCCTATTTCATACCGCTGTCCGCCGGGGCGGTCGTGGTGACCGGCATCCTTGCCATGTGGCTTGCACGTGTGTTCGCGGGGCCTGCGGGGCTGGCTCGCCTGCGAGGATTCACACGGCGGACGCATCTGCCGTTCTCCGCGCGGCTGGCCGAATCGGCTTCACTTCAGCACATGCACGCGGGATTCGACATGATCGCCAGTCCGCGGGCGTGGCCCTTGGCGATCCTTGGCCGGCTTGCGGATCTGGCGGTGCAGGCGATCCGGTTCAAGCTTGCGGCAGGGATCCTGGGGGTTGAGCTTTCGACGTCTGACTCGATCCTGCTTGCGGTTGTGTATTACACGCTGGGAGCGGCGGCCCCTTCGGGGGCTCTTGGCGCCCGCGAGGGGGGCGCGGTGGGGCTTGCCAAGCTCATGCACATGGGGACGACGGACCAGTTCGCGGGGATCGTCCTGCTCGTGACCGCCGCAGATGCCATTCCCACGCTGGCCGCAGCGCTGGGGAGCATACTGACGCTGGGTGTGCGCGGGGTGGCCCGCAGCGCGGGCGGGGAACCGGCCAATCCGCCGAAAGCGCCGCCGGTGGCATGAGTTCTTTCCTTTGGGGAGCGGGTCGGGGCGGCGAAGCGCAAGTCTTGCCGAACTCGTGCCTCGAGGCACCAAATCAATGTCCGCTGGCGTGTGGCAACGTCGATGTCGCCGCCCGGATTGGCCGATAACTCCACAGCCATGACCAGCCCCGCACGCCCCCCCACCCCCACTACCACCACCCCCACGACGACCACCCCCACGAAGACCAAGATCCTGACGCTCCCGGAGTTGCTCAACGCCCGTCAGGCTGCGCGGATCGCCGGCCGGCGGATCGTCCAGTGCCACGGCTGCTTCGACATCGTCCACCCCGGCCACATCCGCCACCTGCGGCAGGCCAAGTCGATGGGCGACATCCTGCTTGTGTCGATCACGGGTGACAGCCGGATCAATAAGGGCAAGGGCAGGCCGTTGATTCCCGAGGAGTTGCGGGCGGAGAACCTGGCGGCGATCGATTTCATTGATTGGGTGCATATCGATCCCAATGCGACCGCGCAGAACCTGTTGGCGCGGGTGCAGCCGGACATCTATGTCAAGGGGAAGGAATACGAGCACAACAAGGATCCGCGATTCCTGGCCGAGAAGGATCTGGTCGAGGCCGCCGGTGGTCGCGTGGTCTTCTCGTCAGGGGACATCGTCTTCAGCTCCACAGCGTTGATCGCGGCGATGGAGCAGTCGGTCGATCCCTTCCACAAGCGGCTGGCGAACCTGTGCGAGATGCCGGAGCTTGCAGGCGAGGAACTCTTCGGTCTCATCTCGCGCTTCCGCGGCAAGCGGGTCGTGGTGACGGGGGATGTGATTCTCGACACGTACGTGCTGTGCGATCGGCCTGAGGTCGCGGGCGAGAGCCCGATCATGACACTGCGGCCGATCGAGCGTCGGCAGTACGACGGCGGCGCGGGGATCCTGGCGAGGCACCTGGCGGCGATGGGTGCCCGGCCGGTCCTTGTGACGGCTCTTCCGGATGATGAAGGCGGCCGGGCGCTGCGTCAGCGGCTGCTGCTGGAGGGGATCGAGGTACGCTCGGTGACGACGACGACACCGATCCCGGAGAAGCAGCGCTTCCTGGTGGGATCGCAGAAGGTCATGAAGCTGGACCTGGTCGAGCCCATGGTGCTCGATGCGGCACAGCAGCGACAGCTTGTGGATCTGGCGATCGAGGCGGCGGAGGGGAGCGGACTCGACCGCGGGCAGGCCGATGCGGGGATCATCGCCGACTTCGGCCTGGGGCTTCTCTCGCACGTGACGGTCAACCGGCTGTGCACCGCGCTGCGGCCGCTGGTGAGGGTGCTTGCCGGTGATGTCTCGGGGAAGCGATCCAACCTGCTCTCGATGCACCACATGGACCTGTTGACACCCAGCGAGAGCGAGCTGCGCGAGGGCTTCCGGATGTTCGGGGAGGGTCTGCCGCTGGTGACGTGGAAGCTTCTGGAGGCGAGCAGCTCGAAGGCGGCGATCGTCACGATGGGACCCGACGGGCTGATCGGATTCGAGCGGCTGCCGGGTGTGCCGGTTGGCGAGACGGCGGTCACTGACCACACAAGTGCCGCGGTCTGCGGAGCTGCTTCAACGCAGGCAGAATCAGCGCCGATCTTCCAGACGCGACTGCGCGGGGAGCACGTGCCGGCGCTGTGCCCGATGGGGGTCGATCCCCTGGGGTGCGGGGATTCACTGCTGGCGGCGGCGACCCTGACGCTTGCCGCGGGCGGTTCGCTGCTGGCGGCGTCGTTCCTGGGCGCGTGCGCGGCGGCAGCGCAGGTGCAGAGGTTGGGCAACGTGCCGATCTCGGGGAACGATCTGCGCCAGCTTGTGACGCGGGTGCAGAGCTCTCATTTGACGTTCGCGCCCTGCGAGCACGTGCAGGCATCGGGCGGGCGACGGATGGTCGCCGATGCGGCCAACGTCGCCTGATGCTGGGCGGCTCGGGAGTGGCGAACACCACGCGGCCGAACACGAAGCGTGGCAGCTCCAAGAACAACGACCTGGAGGGGTCGATCATCGTCGAGCGCTGTTGATCGACCGGTTCACGGCGCAGCCTGCTTTTCTTCCTTGACCTCGCGCGGCAGCAGCCCGGGAGCGCAGGCGAGGTTGTACGCTGTGATTGCCGAGCAGGTCGCCGATTGCATCAGGTACTCGGGGATCGCCAGGTCGATGCGGTCGAACTGGGTGTGCCAGCCGTAGCCATAATCGGCACGGCCCCGTTCATCCCAGTAGAAGCCAGGCACACCGACGCGGTTGAAGCTGGCGTGGTCGGATCCGCCGCCGGTACCAAGGGTTTCGACGGTGCGGACGTTGACGTTGAGCGGCTTGTCATCGGCGGTGTCGTAGAAATGGCCGTTGACCGGTGCGGTGGCGGCGGCGAGCATGTCTACCTGCGATGGCAGGGCGGGCGCTCCGCCCTGGTAGTTGGTGCCTCCATCATCGACGAAGCAGGCGGAGACGTTGTCGAGTTCTCCGGTCTTCTTGAGGTGGTCGACGTACTCGGCCGAGCCGAGGAGACCCTGCTCCTCGCCGTCCCACAGCACGAAGCGGATGGTCCGCGCGGGCTTGGCGCCGACGCTCGTGAGGATGCGTGCGGCCTCGATCATGCTGGCGCTGCCGGTGCCGTTGTCGGTGCATCCCTGGGAGCCGGGGCCATCCCAGGAATCCAGGTGCGCTGAGAAGATCACGACCTCATCGGGCTTCTCGGTTCCGGGGATCTCGGCGATCACGTTGAAGCACTCGATGGGCCCGGGGATGAACTTGTTCTCGAGGTTAATCTCGACCTCGACGGACTCTCCATCGGCCAGTCGCGAGTTGAGGCAGTCGTAGTCGGACATGCGAACCTGCACATGAACATCGGGGGGCACGTTGGCGGGGTCGAGCTCGCGCCAGCCGGGGATCGCCCCCGTCCAGACGCGTTCATCGCGGGATGCGGTGATGTACCCGGCGACCCCGTCGAAGGCGAGCCGCTCGAGGATGGGGAGTTCCTCGATCTTTTTGGTGCCTTCGGCGAGCCGCTGGCGTGCATCGGCCCGTCGGCGGTAGTCATCCCCGAGCTGCCAGCGCAGGCCGCGCATGCCCTCGCGCGAGGGGCGATCCATGAGGATCCAGGCGCCCTTGAGCTTGTCCTTGATCTGGGCGTACTGGGAATCGTCCTCGGGCATCTTGATGACGGGTCCGCGCTGCGGGCCATCGGTGCCCTTGGCCCAGGAGAGGGTCGTCAGCTCCATCTCGCGGAGCATGATCGGCTCAGCGGGGGAGGTTGAGCCATCCTCGTTGCGCTTCTCGGTGGTGAGGTAGATCTTACCCGAGGAGGGTCCGCGATCGAATCGCACGGGGATCGTTCCCCACTTCTCCAGGCGGACATTCGACATACCCCAGGCCTTGAACTGCTCGGCGACCCAGAGGCGCGATTCGTAGTTGCGTGTTGAGCCGGTCAGCCGCGGGCCGATCTCGACGGTCAGGTGGCGGAGCTGGTCCATCACCTGGTTGTTGTACTTGCCCTCGTGCAGGATCCGCTCGATGGTCGCGGGATTGCCCATCCTGATTTCGGGGACCGGGACCTTGACGGCGTTGACGACGGCGAACGGCTGCTGGTCGACGGTCTTGTGGACGCCGGCAGGGACGGGCTTGCCGCCTGATGCAGCGCAGCCGACGACTCCGGAGGCGAGCAGGCCGGCGATACTGAAGACTACACCCGACCGGGCGGCGATCGCCGCGGCGCTGGAACGAAGGACGGAATTGAGCATTCGACAGGACTCCGGTGCAATTGCACAGATCCAACAACCGTGCAGCCTATCCCTCGAACCGCGCGCGGTATGACTTACAAATGGGCGATCCCACGCGCCCGTGGACACCGGCAGTGTACCAAAGGCAGCGGAAGTGTTCGCGTGGGAATCGGCGCTCAAGGCGATGGGTGTGTCTGAGGACCGCCGGGGCGTCCATCTGATGGATTGCCACCACCCCCACCACCCCCACCACCCCCGCCCCCAGCACCCCCACTTCCTCCACCACCTCCCCCGCGCCGACGGCGGCGGCGGCGGCGGCGACGGGAACCTTGCCCGGGCTCTCCGGGGCCGGAATCCGGCTGGTCATTGGGCTGGTCATTGGCCTCGTCACGGGGGCCGCGATCTGATCCGGCGAGCAGGTCATCGATCTCATCGGGGCCGAAATCATCCATGTCACCGTGGGAGGTGTGTGCCGACGGCCGGCCTTCATCCCGAGGCGGGCGAGGTGGCGGTTGTTGAGGTCGGGGCACCTGTTGGGATTGCGGCGGGCGCTGTGGCGGTTGGGCGCTGCGATCTCCGCGCTGAGGCTCCGCGCTGCGATCACGGGGCCTGCTTTGGGCGGGTGCGCTGCCGGTTCGTGGGCCTGAGTCTCTGGGACCGGTTGGGGGTCCGCTTGACGGACCTTCGGTGCGCTGAGGCTCGCGGCCGGCGGGTACACGCTGCTCTCCTCGTTCCGGACCGGATGGACCCGGCCGGGGGCGATCGGGCTCGGGGCGGCGATCACGCGGGCCGGGTGCGGGGCGCATGCCCTGAGCGGGAAACGCCGGAGGCGGGGGCGGCGGCGGCGTCTTTGACTTGGGCTCGCTGAGATTCTCGACGGGGATCGCGCCGCGGCGGAGCTTGCCATCGGGCTCGGGATCATCGAACTGCACGAGCACGAGCTGGGTCAGGATCTGGGTGTCTATGACAAAGCCATCGCCCTCGGGCGTTCCGACACGCTGCTTTTTCTTGGGGAGGCGTTTGCGCAGTGTTTCGTAGGTTTCATCTTCGTAGCGCAGGCAGCACATCAGCCGGCCGCATCGGCCGGAGATCTTGAGCGGATCCAGGGTCGCCTTCTGGATCTTGGCGGACTTCATGCTGATGGGCTTGAGGACCTTGAGGAAGTTCTTGCAGCAGCAGTACTGGCCGCAGCGCTCGTAGTCCGCGGAGATGCGGGCCTCATCACGGGCGCCGACCTGGCGCAGCTCGACGCGGTTGTGGAAGAGTCGCGCCAGGCGCGGGGCCAGGTCGTGAAGGTCGACGCGGTCTTCGCTGTAGTAGTAGATGAAGAGCCGGTCGTTGCCGAGGATCGGCTCGGCATCGACGACCTTGATGGGCAGGTCCATCTCCTCGACGATGCGCTTGGCCTCGGTGCGCATGCCGTGGCGGGACTGCTCGAGGCTCTCCTGGCGCTGGAGGTCGTCGACGGTGGCGACCCGCAGGACTCGGCCATCCTGGAAGAACGGGTAGTCCCTTCCGCCGGAGTTTTCGACGTACTCGAGCATCTGCTGGCGGCTGACGCTCTTGGAGCAGCCGCTGTTGGGGCAGGTGCTGGTGAGCATCTCGCCGATCTCGGTGCCGCGATGCGTGCGTACGACCAGCTTGGAACCGCAGCCGGGCTTGGCGCCCGAGTCGTTGGGGAACTCGCCGACGAGCTTCATGACGCCGAAGCGCACGACCAGCGTCTTGGGGGTTTGCAGGGCTTCGTAGACTTTGCGATCGGCCTCGAGATCCGCCTCGAACTGAGGCAGGGGAAGGATGGCCATGTGGCAACTCCGGCAGCCGACAGGGAGTCCCCGCTATCTTCGACCGGGCCCCTTGGAATGGGCCTCGATGAATATGCTGGGGAGACTGAGCTGCTGGTATTGCTGAAGCTGGCCGCCGGCTTCGAGGCGGTAGACGCCGAGCGTCTCGGTCCGATTGTCGATGATCAGGATCAGGTCTTCCTTGCCGATCTCGCTGGACATCGCGACCAGTGGACCGGTGGCGGTCACCATGCCGCCGGCGTAGGCCTGCTTGGCATCCAGGGGCTGGGCATCCAGCCATGTGGCGGCCTGCACGACGACCAGGAGTGTCAGCACGACCGCCGAGGCCCAGAGCATCGCCGTCAGCGCGCGGCTGGCGCAGATGGGTCGGGGAGGGTTGGCGATCTGTCGCGACATGGTGGCGAGGCGGGCTTGTGAACTAACGTCCGATGTTCTCGGTGGCGTCGGCGGTCAGGTCTCGGTAGCTGGTGACGACCAGGGCCCGGCGGGTCTTGTCCCACTCGAGGCAGGCCATTTCGCTGTTTACTGAATCGATGATGACGACAGAGCCGGTGTTGCCGCCGGCGGACTTGGGCGCCAGCACGCTGTACTCACCGTGGGCGCGGATCGGCGCCTGCCGGCCGGTCTGAGCGGATGCACGGGTCTGTCCACCGAGGGTCACCACCACCAGGATCAGCACCAGCGCGGCGTTCAACACCACGAGCAACGGGGTGTGATCGCGGGATGCCGCAGGAGGTGATGAGTCGGCGGGGCTGTTCATGGAATGAGGGCGAGCGTCAGTCCTGGTGACCGCGCTTGCTGGGGATCATGTTGGCCCCGATCGCCGCGGCGGCGATCACCAGCAGCACGAACGCCTGGGCGACAAAGGATGGATCCTCTTCCTTCGAGGGCTGGGGCGGGGTGATCCGCTGCGGCTCATTGCGCGGCTGGGCGTGCGCGGTGGGTGTGCTCACGGTCAGAGAGCATGCCGCCACCAGGAGCGCAAGCAGGATGATCGAAATACGAGGATGCTGCATCGTCCACCATGCTATCGACCCGGGGTCGGGAGGTAAAGCGATGCTGTAAGTGTCGATCTGAAGAGGCGTTGCGATCTCGTAACGTTCACTCTAGAGCGGCTCGAAGGCCGGTTCGCCGACACGGCCGCTCGCTCCCCCCACTCCAACCTGCTCCAGAGCGGGCGTGAGCGGGCAGCTGATCCGTTCGAAGGCTTCGGTAGGGAGATGGACGGTTCGCCAGCGCGGGCTGCGGGTTCTCATGACCTTGGTGTACTCATCGAGCATGACGGTGCGGACGGCGTACCAGCGGCCGTTGTGATCGAAGATCTCCTGGAAGAGCCCATCGGGGGGCTGCTCCTCGCACCAGTAGACGAAGACGAAAACCGCCTTGAATTCAGGCCCGAAGAGCTGCTGCCAGGTCTTGAGAGATTCGACATCGTCGAGCCCGACCCAGCTTTCCAGCCGGGCTCGCGGGGGGCGGGTGAACAGCTCGACGCCCCTGTCGGTTCGAGCATCAGAGGACTGCCGAGCGGCGCGGGCCACCCGGCGACCCTTGACCTCCAGAAGCAGGTTGCCACCCTGGCCGTAGATCACGAAGTCAAAGGATTTGAGGGCAAAGTCGGCGGGAACGCAGCCGCCGGCCTGGGTGAGGCGGGCGCGGAAGGCGTGGTCCTGAGGGAGCAGCGCCTTCTTGGCTTCATCGACGGCGACATAAGGGATCCGACGGGCTCGCAGGTATCGCTCGAACGCCTGTTCGTAATGATGGTGACGCTGCGCCACGGCGGCGAGCCTAACAAGATCCTGCTGGCAAGGCAACGCTCCGGGACCGCAAGCCGGAGATTTCACGGGCTATTCGGCGGCATCCTTGTCGGCCGATGCGGTCTGGCTGGGCTGGCCGGATGTCTTGGAGGTCACGACCTTGATCGGACCGGAAGCAGTCTTGGACTTGCTCCCCTTGCCGGCGGCCTTGCCGGATAGAGCGCCGAAGAAGCCGGCGCGGTTCAGGGCCTCAGAGACCGATGAGTTGGTTCGGCTGCTCGATGTCAGAGCGCGCTGCACCGACGACGGGCTCCCGGGCGCCGCCCCCCTACCACCCCCACCACCGTTGACGATGGTGTTCACGCTCGACTCGGCTGATCCCGACTCGGGGTTCTTGGCCGGGGCCTGCTTTGCCGGAGAGCCGCCGGCGAGCACAGCGCGGGTAAATGTGCTGACACCGCTGGAGGAGGTCGCTCCGTTGTCGGAGCCGCGGCTGGAGCTTGAGCCGGTGTCGCGATCGGTAGGGCGGAAGGTGCTGCCCAGCGCTGTGGTGATGTCAGATTTGAGTGGATGCACGGCCGGGCTCAGCCTGAGATCGGCGGGCACCGTTGTTTCCCACGTCCGGGCGATCTGCACCGTTGGGAGCCCGCCGAGTTCTTCGAAGATCGCCGGGGTGAATCCCATCGCGGCGAACTTCTCCATGTCCTGCTGGATCAGCTCGGGCGTTGGGTTGATGTTGAAGTACTCGCGATAGCCGTTGTATCGGAACGCCAGGAATGTTTCGTGACCGGGGAGCAGGAAGTCGGCGAGCGCGTGCGGAACGTTGACGCGGTAGAGGCCCTCGATGTTGCCGGGGTTGGTTGCATCCTTCCATCCGGAGATGAACGACCCGGCGAGCGAGTGAAGCAGGTCGCAGGCGTTGGGCTCGACGATGAAGCGGACGGTTGGATAGCGCTCGCGAAGATCGTGCAGCCACATGTACAGACGGGCAAGCTGCACCCTGCCGGGGCTGAACGTGTCGAGCCCGACGACGGTGACGCCGGCCTGCACGGCGAGGTCCATCTCCCGGAACGCGATCTCGCGCTGTGCCGAATCCGTCACATCGAGGGTCGGCATCTCGGCCGGTTCCCACTCCGTGGCGACCTCGACCGATCGCCCCCACCACAGGCCCAGGGGGACTCCGGCGCTACCGACGGCCTTGAGGCCGATGACCGGATCGAGTGCGGTGGCGAGCTTGGGATCGCTCTGCCAGTGGGTGGTCATCTGGAATGGGAAGTTGAGCGCGGCCTGCTCGTAGTAGATGCCCGAGGGGGCCCAGAGCATCTGGATGTTGCCCTTGGGCGCCTGCTTGAGGGCGTCGGCCCAGGGCTTCCACCCGAAGACATCGGGGCGGCGCGAGGCGATGTAGGTGAATCCGAGCTTGTTGGAGGGCTCGAGGTAGCTGTTCTCTGCGATCACCACGGGCTGGAGCGGCTTGCCCTCGCGGCGATAGGTGACGCCGCCGTAGGACTCCCGGAAGTAGCGGCGATAGGGCAGCAGCGTGCGCGCCCACTCGCCGGGGTTGTGGGAGACCCGCACGCACAGCACGTATGTGCGCTCCTGTCCTGGGGGGATCATCGCCGAGAAAGGAAGCTGCTGATCCCAGGGTTCGGTGCCCTTGTTGGAGATTTTGGCGCTGATGCCCCAGCCCTTGCCGCCCTCGCCATCGTTGCTGCCTGTGGGGTTCATGAGCCCGATGCGGAGGTCGTGCTCGTAGCTGAGCATCGGGTAGAGGATGCTGACGCCGACCGCGTACTCCCCGTTCATGAACACCCACACGGGTGCGTACTGGGAATCGGGGTAGTTGAACTGCTGACCGACATAGGTTGCAAAGTCGGCTTGGACGGGCTGGCTTCCGTAGCGGAAGTCAAAGTACGTGACGGACGGCCCGAGCGTGAACATGCCGGCGTAGAGGGCCCCCGCGGGTCGGGCCTGGTCGGTGGGGTTTGAGAAGGTCACGACCATGTCGTAACCGGTGGGCTGAGGTCGGATCTCGACGACGCGCTGGACGAGGGTGTCCCAGACCTGCGTCTGGGGCACGGCGTTGCGCTCCTGCATGATCAGCTTGTTGGACTGGGCATCGCGCATCTCCCACGTGTTGCCGACCTTGGTGAGATTGACGGTCTTGGGGCCGGTCTCGGGCGGGGGGATGAGCGTCACATCCGCGCGGGCGCTCGGAGATGCAAAGCCGCCCGCGAACGTGAGAACCGCCGCGATCAGAGAGCATCGCCCGATTCGGGCGCCGATGCGTGAGACTAGATCGACGCGGGTCATTGCCTTCAGCCCTTCCGCCGGCTCACCGGCGCCCACCCCAGATCACCCGCACTGCGGGAAATCCCCGGAACCATCCATCCCTGACGTGCCCGTCGCCGTTGTGCGCACGGGATGTGAACAGGCGTTCACCCGCGCCGCGGCGATCCGGGTTCATCCGCCGCGATCGGCGGCCACCTCATCTATCGGATACGCACCGCGCGTGGGGGGCGTTTGCGTGGCTGGGGGGGTGTTTTTGGGGACTGCGCCGGGCACACAGGCTTCGCACCCGACACGCCAGCCGTGCCTTTCCGGACCCGGGGGCCAGATCGGTCCGAAAAGCCTGCCGGCTTCCTATCGCCCCGGACCCCGCCCGGGGACACCCGCGCTGACCCAGAGGGATTCGATCCTGCGGCAGGTCCAGTTCCCATCGGCATCGGCTCGCCAATCCAGCCGCCACCAGGAGAAGACCGGCATGCCCTGGGCCGAGACCCGTACATGAACCTGGGTTCGCCCGACGTTGGAGCCATCGCGAGAGGCCTGGACCTCAAGCACCGCGTGATCGGTGACCTGCCCGCGATACTGGGCGTATTCATCGACCCGGCCCATGATTCCCTCGCGACCCTCGGCGGACCAGGCACCGCGGAACTCGAGCGCTGCATCGGCATCCAGCAGCGCCCTCAAGCGGGGGTGGTCGCCATCGGCGACCGCGAACACCATCTCCTGGGTCTGGCGAGCCATGATTTCGCGGGGCGTCTGGACCACCCGGCCCAGGACCAGGATCGAGGCGGCGAGCAGTGCGAGCCCGCCGCTTCCGATCCCTGCTCGTCGTACTTCCTGTCGCTTGAGCATGACCACCGCCCAGACCACCGCCGCCAGGAGCAGGACACCCGCCGTCACCCACGTCTGCTCCAGGATCAGCCGCTCCCAGAGCGGCGCGGAGGGCAGAGGCGTGACATCCACGGTTCCGGGGATTTGCAGGCTTCCGGCGGTGATGCGAAAGGAGTTGGCGGTTGCAGCGATCTTGATCATCACTACAGTCTTGGCGCCCGGGGAGCCGATGGCGGCTTCGGGAGACGTGGCGGGAAGCAACTCCGCGGTTTTTCCGCCGTGTATCTTCTCCAGGATTCCAAACCACCCGATGCAGGCGAGCAATCCCCTGGATTCAATCTTCGAGCGAAATCTCCGGACGCTGGGTCGTCAATCGCCGGCGGCAGCGCGGGCAGTCCTGGGGTCAGCGCCGAGAGCCGATGTCGAGTTTGTCGCGGCTGGGGATGGGGCCTGGACGATCCGCCTGGGGGATCGTCTGCTGGCAAGCCTTCACGAGCCGCTGCGCGAGGCCCGGGTGCTCGCCGATCAGGCGCCGGTCGAATCGTCGGCGTGCATCGCTGTGCTGGGCTTCGGCGCGGGCCACCACCTTGCAGCGCTTGCGGATCGCATCCGCAAGACGGGGGTTCTGCTGGTGTTTGAGCCTGATGTGGCACTGCTGCGAACCGTGCTCGAGCGCGAGGACCACACCTCGTGGATGAGCCGGACCAACATCGTCCTGCTCACATCCGATGACGCTTCGACGGTCAACAGCTCGATCAGCGGCATGGAGGGCTTGCTCGCCGCAGGCGTCAAGATCCTCGACCATCCTCCCAGCCGCGCGCGGCTGGGGGAGTCGGGTGCTCGCTTCACCGAATCGCTGACGCGCGTGATGCGCGCCGTCAAGACCAACGTCATCACGACATTCGTCCAGGTCGAGACCACGCTGCGCAACTTCCTGATGAACATCGATCGCTACGCGACCGTTCCGGGGATCGCCGACCTGGCGGGCGCGGGGAGCGGTTCGCCGGCGGTGGTGGTCTCGGCGGGACCCAGCCTGGAACGCAACATCGACCTGCTCGCACGGCCCGGAGTTCGCGATTGCGTGGTCATCATCGCAGCGCAGACCGTTCTCAAGAAGCTGCTTGCACGGGGCATCAAGCCGCACTTTGTCACCGCGCTCGATCATCACGAGATCAGCCGGCGGTTCTACGAGGGGCTGACCGCGGCCGATGTCGAGGGGATCACGCTGATCGTCGAGCCCAAGGCCAACCCGGCGATCATGTCGGCGTATCCGGGGATGGTCCGGTGCCCCGGGGAGAAGATCCTCGACGATGTGCTTGGGCCGGAGCTGGGGCGGCCGATGGGTGCGATCACGCCCGGGGCCACGGTTGCGCACCTGGCGTACTACCTTGGCCGGCACCTGGGGTGCGATCCGGTGATCCTCATCGGGCAGGATCTTGGGTTCACCGATGGCCAGTATTATCACGCGGGGGCGGCGATCCACCAGGTGTGGGCGGGTGAGCTCAACGAGTTCAACACGCTGGAGATGCTGGAGTGGCAGCGGATCGTGCGATCCAGGCACATCCTGCACCGGGCGAGCGATCACCTGGGGCGGCCGATCTACACCGATGAGCAGATGGCGACATACCTCGTGCAGTTCGAGCGCGACTTTGCCGCCGATGAGGCTCGCGGGCTCACCACCATCGATGCCACCGAGGGCGGGGTCGCCAAGCGGCACACCGCGGTCCTTCCGCTCCGCGAGGCGCTGGAGCGATTCGGCCGCGGTGGGCAGCTCCGATTGCCCGCGACGCCGGCGCCGATCGACACCCGCCAGCGCCGGGAACAGCTCCGCGCCCGGCTGGCGGACATCCGCAGGGATGCGTGGAAGATCTCGCAACTCAGCCGTCGGACCGCCGACCGGCTCGCCGACATGCTCAAGGACCACGCCGACCAGCGTAGAGTCGGGGCGCTGATCGAGCAGGCCCACGGGATGCGTGATGAGGTTGTCGGCCTGCAGCCGGCGTACGGGCTGGTTTCGTTTCTCAACCAGACCGGCGGGTTTAAGCGGTTCCAGGCGGACAGAGCGATCGAACTGGATCAGTCTCTTTCGGCGATCGATCGCCAGCGCCGCCAGATCGAGCGCGACATCACCAATGTCGTGTGGATCGCCGATGCCGCCGACCAGCTCGGCCGCATGCTCGATGACACGCTGCGGATGGTCGATGGGGCCCCTCGCATCACGCGCGATGCCGCGAGCGAGGCGCCGGCGGCTGTCGATGCGGCCGGTGCGGGTGGTTTGCGGTCGCGCCTGCGCTGCATCGCGGTCATTCCGTGCTTTGCGTGCCCGCCGGGGCTGATGGAAGCGCCGGTCAAGGATGGAGCGAGCGGTCTTGAGCTGACTCTCACGCGACTAGCGCATTGCCGGGAGCTTGATGGAGTGCTGCTGGTCCGGGACACCGCGGGGATCGCCGAACGGATCGTGGGGAACCTGCCGCGCGAGATGCGTGATCGGCTCGGGATCGTATGGGCCGATGCGGATCCGGCGGGGATCGAATGGTGGCGAACCGCGTACCAGGTGCGGCGGTGGTCGGAGCACTGCTGGCGCGGTGGGCCGGGCAACCTGACGATCTGGGATGAGCTTTGGCGACCTGCTTCGCTTGCGAGGCTGATGGAGGCGCGCCGCATCGATGCGGCCGTGCTCCTGGGGCCGCAGTGGTGCTGCATCGATCCGGGGATCACCGATGCGATCATCTTGCGCCATCGCGAGAACCCCGAGCAGCACCCGCTGACTTTCTCGCCCACGGCTCCGGGCTTCGCACCCTGCGTGATCGGGCGTGAGCTGGCCGCACAGCTCGGGGAACGGGAGGCCACGGCGCGGATGTTTGCGACGATCGGAGGCGTGCTGGGGTATGTGCCGGCGCTGCCTCGTCACGATCCGATTGCCAAGCCTCCGTGCATCGATGCCCCGATCGAACTGCGCGATGCCGGTCGGCGAGCGATTGCCGATACCGCGGCGGGCCTAGCCGCCGCGCGCGCAGCGCTGGCGGGAGTGGTTGCTTCCTCTGCACAAGCAACCGCCTCCGTGATTGCCGGTCGTTTTGCGCAGTGCCCGCGAACGATCAGGCGGATCATTTGGGATCTGGATGCAGCGCCGAACCCGGCGGGGATCGCCCGGTGCTTCAAGGATGGCGCAGGCTTGGATGGGCCCGGCCTGACCATGATCGCCTCGGATGATGCGATCCGGGATGGCCGGCTTGCAGGGGCACGGCAAGCCGCCGGGGATGCAGGGCTTTTGCTTCATCACGTGCGTGTGCGGCTGGCAAGCACATCGGCGGACCTGGCCCGCTTGCAACTGCCCGCCACTTCCGGCGAAGTCATCCTGATCAGCATCGACCTGCTTGCGGCGCACCCGGAGACCTACCACGCGCTCACGGGCATCGATGGGCTCGGCGATGCCGAGCACAACACGCGCCTGCTGCTCAGGCACTCGCGCGCCGTTGCCGCGTGCCCGGGGATGCCGAACCTGTGGATCATCCCGCGCATCACGCGCCGGGATGAGGTTTACGAGGAGCTGGAAGGCTTTTATGACCGCTGGCTGATGGAGGCGGGCGCCTGCGTGATCGATCCGCTGCCGGGTGTCGTGCCGGGAGCCCGGATAGCTCCGTTGCCGCGTCCGGCGTGGGTCGAAGCCATGGATGCACAAACCACGGCCCGCGTTCTACCGTAAGCGAGCCCCCACGCCACCCCTCAACCGGGCATGAGACGACGACCCCTCCATTCCCACCACCAGATCGGCAAGGTCAACGTGACCCCGATGATCGATGTCGTCATGTGCTTGATCATCTTTTACCTGCTGGTCGGCAAGCTGGCGACCTCGCAGAACATCAAGGATCTCCCCAAGTCCGGCTCGGGCACGATGGATGCCAGCTCGCGTGCAGTGGTCGTGGACATCCTGGCGACCCAGAACGCCTCGGAATCGCCGCTGAGCGTCGATGGTGTGCCGGGCACGCCTGGGAACCTCGAGGCGACACTTCGGCTTCGGGCCGCGGGCCCTGGAGATCAACCGGAGGTTCGGATCCGCGCCGGCCGTGAGCTTCCGTATTCTCGCCTCGCGCCCGTGCTTGCGGCCTGTCGACGAGCCGGCCTCACGAGCGTCCGCCTGGTCGCCGAACGACAGCCCTAGTCAAACTCATGAGACGACGCGGATTTCATCGCCGGCTGAGCGCCAAGGAGCATTGGGACATGCATTACGGTCCCAACATGACTCCCATGGTCGATGTCGTGATGGTGATCCTGGTCTTTTTCATGGCGAGCACGGCGGTCATGGGGCCGGAGTGGATGCTCAAGTCGGCCCTGCCCCGGAAGGCGTCTGCATCCCAGCCGCTGCCGGACCAGGAGCCGACACGGCTGGAGTTCTCCATCTCGCGAGGGCCAGGGGGCACATCGGTTGTCAACGGGGCGGGGCTGGCCGGCGCGAATATTGATGCGCTCCAGAAAAAACTCGAAGAGCTGACCGGGGATGCCAGCCCCGAGACGCTGGCCCTGCTGGTGACCCCCGCTTCGGATGTTCCCTACGCGGACATCGTCCGGGTACACGAGATGTGCCACGCGCTGGGGATCACGAAGATCGGGCTGCTGGAAGCTCCTCCGCAGGCCCCGACGGGTTCACCACCGGGTCTGCCGGGGGGCGGCCCCTGAGCATGCGGATGGTGCCGACGAAGCAGATCAGCGAGATCACAAACAGCGCCCCGCAGCCGGTCCAGATTGTCCATTCCGGAACCTCGACCTTGCGGAGCGAGACCTGCGCGAGGTTCCAGCCGGAGTTGATCAGCGCGTGCGTCGCGATCGACGGCAGGATCGAGCCGGTCTTCCAGGAAAGCCATCCCAGCCAGATTCCCAGTACCAGCGCCAGCATGAACGCGGGGGGATCGATATGCACGATCGCGAAGAAGAGCGAGGTCAGGCCGATCGAGAAGAACGCCGATCTCGCCGAGAGCAGACGCCGCTGCATGAAGCCCCGGAAGTACATTTCCTCGACGATCCCCGGTCCGATGCCGATGTAGGCGACCCAGAACACGGCCAGCGCGCCGGTCATGGAGGTCCACATGTCGCCGAGCGCTTCGGGGTCTGAGAAGGAGAACTTCGCCATGGATGCGGCGGCGAGCACGCTGACGGCGAACGGGATGCCGGCCGATGCAAGCACCATGGCCCATTGCCCGCCGGTGAGGTGGGGCGACACCAATCCCAGCCGCTGTCGAAACGGAGGGGCGTTGCGCCATCGCCACAGGCACGCGACCGCGAGCATCGCCAATTGCGAGGGGATCATGCTGGCGAACATGATGCCGGGATCACCCTTGAGCCGCTCCCCGATCGCTTCCGAGCCGCCTTCGAGGGGAATGAACAGCACGACATAGATGGCCGACCCGACCACGATCGCCACCCCGCCCACGGCGATCAACACGAGAAAGGCGACCACGACTGAAGCAACCGGGCTCAGGCCGGTCGCCTGTCGCACCGGGAGTACGGGAACGGTCGGCGGCGCAGCGCCAGCCATTTCAGTTTCCTGGGCCATCGCATCCCCCTCTTGGCTGACGCCGACCTGTCTGGGAGTCGACGGGTCAGATCAGGAACACCTTGACAAGGTTATCGCCGATCCCGACGAGCGCACCGCCGGCGATCAGGCCTGCGCAGATGGGTTCGTGGGTATCGATCCACAGCCGCCATCCCAAGGTACTGGTGCGAGCGGTGTAGATCTTGCCCATCACCCAGAAGAAGAGCGATCCGAGGAACATCCAGAGCACCGAATCGGGCGGGAGCACGATGCCCAGCCCGAAGGCGACCGGTGAGATCGGGCTCTTGCTCTTGGTCATCAGGCGCACGATCTCGAAGATCACGCCGAAGATCAGGCACCCCAGCATCGCCCACTTGGCCGAGTCCGGGAGGTTGGCCATCCCCTTTTCGATCAGGTCGCTGATTCCCTTCCATTGCATCGCCGCCGGGAAACCGAACTGGGGCGTCACGAGGAAATCCTGGATCGGCTGCGCGGCAAGCTCGGGCCGCGCGGGCACGAACGGGTTGTCCTTGTGGCCCGCCAGGAAGAGGACATAGAAGAGCGGCGTGCTCGCCAGAGCGCCCGACAGGATCCCGATGCAGTGGCCGATCGCCTGCTGCCTGGGCTTGGCTCCCAGCATGTACCCGGGCTTGATGTCCATCAGCAGGTTCGCCGCGTTGCTGGCGACCTCGGTCGTCATGCAGGCGGTCATGAGGTTGGTTGCCGGGTTGTGCCGGTCAATGACGCCGAACGTGAGCTGCGTGATCTTGGAGAGCGAGCCCGTTGGGGTGATGCCCGTGAGGGAGGTCGAGTTCACGGCGATCAGCGTGAGGACGATGATCAGCGGGATCGCCATCGCCCCAAGCTCGGGCCGTACGTCGAACCAGGCGTGGGCCATCCACACACCCGCAGCGCCGATGATCGGGACACCCACGAGGCTGATCCACAGGGGGAACTCGATGTGCTTGAGCGGGTCGGCGTGCTCGGGCCCTTTTTTGCGGCCAAACAGTCCCGTGAAGGCCGTGAGGATCATCTTCGGGTTGGCGAAGAACGCAAGCAGCGAGGCGCTCACGAGCATGACGACACCGGGCCAGAGGAGCCAGGAGTTGAGCACCTCGGTGCGGCGGAAGACGCCGTCGGGAGTAATAACCACGCCCTGGCTGGTGACGGCGTCGCCGGCCTGGATGACCAGGGGGGCGGCGATGTAGTAGGCGGCGATCATGCCGACGAACATGTTGGCGGCGTAGCGGATGTTCATGAGCCCGCCGGCGCCGAACATGGTCAATTCGATGGTGGGGCTGAGCTCGAGTCTCTTGGGGGGAGTTCCCAGCAGCGTGAACTGGGTGAAGATCCAGTCGAGGGGGTGTTCCTTGAGCCAGTGGACGGTGGACATGCCCAGGAGACGGGCCTGGATGAACGTCTGATAGGCCTCGCCGCCGCAGAACTTGAGCACACCGGAGACGATCGCGGCCGCGGCGAGCACCTTGGCTTTGAAGAGTCCGGAGGTGTTTGCGCCCGTGTACAGCGTGTCCAGCAGGACACCGCAGGCCCGTCCCTCGGGGAAGGGCTGCTGCTCGACGTTGATGAAGCGGCGCTTCATGGGGAACGCGACCAGCACCCCCAGCATCGACAGCACGACGTTGAAGACCATCATCTGCCACCAGGGGATCAGCGTGTTCTTCACCATCATGTACGCGGCCAGGCCCGAGATCAGCGGGCTGGTCATGTACCCCGCGCTGGTCGCGATCGACTGCATCGCGTTGTTCTCAAGGATCGTCATGTCCTTGGCGCCGAGGCTGGACAGCACCTTGAACATCGCGAACGCCAGGATCACGCTCGTCAGGCCCACGCCCAGCGTCCAGCCGGTCTTGCCGCCGACGTAGAGGTTGGTCGCCGAGAGGAACCCGCCCAGCAGAAACCCCGTGATCGCCGAGCGCAGCGTCAACTGGGCCATGTCTCCGCGGAAGACGTTGGTCAGCCACCAGCGGTCTTTTTCCTGCGGGGTCCAGGTCCGCACCTGCTCGGGGGTCAGTTGTGGGATCGCCATGCGGGGCAGAATGTATGAGAGAACCGCAAAAACCGCAACGCAGGGCATAAATCAGTGTTCAATCACATGCGTATAAGCTACTTTGGCAATCGACGTGGGAGTTGGAGTTCCTGGCATGATCCATCCCCGGCTCAAGTCTGCAAACCGGCTCCTGGCGGGTCTCCTCGGGCCGCTGCTCGGATGCACGGCGTTCGCTCAGCCGCTCAGTCCGCTGAATTTCCCCGACCGCGTCCGCTATGACGGCCAGATGCTCGTCCAGGTCGAGCTGCGCTCGGTCCGGGATCTGATGCTGGTGAACCAGATTTCCGACGACTGCTGGTCGCACTCCGCCGGGCCTGCGATCGCCGGGGGCATGGGGACGCTGGACTACAGGATGGATGCCGCGGGCCTGCGCACGCTGCGGGAGGCGGGGATGACCTGCCGGGTGCTGGATCCAAACCTCCAGCGGACGGTCGATGAGGAGGCGATCCGGCTTCAGGGCGCCGGCGACGGGCGCTTCGGCCCGCGCGGCTGGTACGACGATTTCAAGTCCCCTCAGCAGGTCAGCGATTTCGCCAACCAGCTGATCGCCATGCGTCCGGACCTGGCGAGCCGGAAAAACTTCGGCCTCTCGCTCCAGAACCGGGATCTGTACTTCCTTCGTCTGAGCGGGGAACCCGCCCCGCCCGGGACATCCAAACCGATCGTGCTGCTGAACAGCGTGCAGCACGCGCGCGAGTGGATCACGGTGATGACCACGATGTACATCGCCGAGCAGCTCATCAGCGGGTACGGAGTCGACTCGCGGGCCACACAGCTTCTCGACGACTACGAGGTTCTCATCGTCCCCATCGTCAACGCCGACGGGTATGCCTACACATGGACCAACGAGCGTTTCTGGCGGAAGAATCGCCGCCAGAACGCCGGGGGTACGTTCGGCGTCGATCTCAACCGCAACTGGAGCTTCGCCTGGGGCTCCGACAACGGCTCGTCGGGCAATGGCAACAGCGAGACGTTCCGCGGGACGGCTCCGTTCTCCGAGCCCGAGTCGGCGGCGATGCGCACGCTGACGCTGGACAACCCCGGCATCGTTCTGCACCTGGATGTTCACAGCCACGGCCAGTTGCTGCTGTACCCCTGGGGTTACACCAACCAGCCCGCGCCCGGCATCGGAGCGCTGAGCAAGCTGGCAGTGGGGATGCGGCAGGCGATCCTAGATTCCGGCGGTGTCCCTTATCTTCCGGGCCAGTGCTACCAGACGCTCTACCCCGTCAGCGGGGGGAGCCTGGACTGGTACTACGGGGATCGCGGGATCCTGAGTTGGACGCCTGAACTCCGCGGTCCGGGCTTTGCCCCTCCACCATCGACGATCCTGCCGACCGCCAAGGAGATCTACGCCGCGGTGCTGTGGCTTGCGGAGAATTTCTGTGAGGCGGATTTTGATCAATCGGGCTTCATGGACACCGACGACTTCGATGCGTTCGTGTACGCATTCGAGGAGGGGCTGCCCAAGACCGACTTCAACCATTCAGGGTTCGTCGATACCGACGACTTCGATGCCTTCGTCGCGGCGTTCATCGAGGGTTGCTAGGTCGGCCGGAGAGTTCGGCGATCGTCAGAAACGGCTCAAACGCTCCCCACTGCCGTTCAAGCCGGATCGCCGATGCCAACAGCCGCATGAACGCCCCGCGCGGCAATTCGCGGCATCCGAACTGCGACAGGTGCTCGTTCCAAAGTTGGGCATCCAGCAGCGTCATCCCGCGCCGACGCAGGTGATGCACGAGGTGGACCAGGCAGACCTTGCTGGCATCGGTCCCGCCCAGCGCGGGCCGTGAGAACATGCTCTCCCCGAAGAAGGCCCCGCCGATGTGGAGCCCGTAGAGGCCGCCGACCAGCACCGCCCCCTGCTTCTCGGACGCCAGCCACGCCTCCACGCTGTGCGTATGCCCGGACTCGTGCAGCAGGCAGTAGGCCTCGATGATGCGGTCATCGATCCAGGTCTGGTCTTCTGACGAGCGCGGCTGGGCGCAGGCGGCGATCACCTCCGGGAAGGCGGTGTCGCAGCGGATCTCAAATCGGCCTGAGCGGACCTTCTGACGAAGGTTTCGGGAGATCCGGAAGTCGTCCGGATCCAGCGGGATCACGCCTCGCTTGCGTGGTTGGTACCAGTCGATACGGCCCGTGTTCGGATCGGCCATTGGGAACCACCCGCGGCGATACATCCCCAGAATGCCATCGACAAGGCGCGCGGCCTTGTCGGATGGTGTGTTGCCTGGGCTCGCGGGATCTGTGGCGGCCATCGGGGCGGTTCTATCCTTCAGGCGCAGGGTTGCAGGCCGGAATGAAACCGGCGGCGGAGGCTTCCGAACATCAGGGTAAGGCCCGCGCTGCGGCGAACGCCATCATTCCACGGATCGCCGAGGCAAGGGCTCACCGGGCATGCCGCCCACGCAACGGGGAGTGTTCATTGAACCCCACCATCGAGACAGAGTCGGGACCGCGTTGGCTTGAACGCTTGACCGCCGACAGCGACAACGTGCAGTTCATGATGGGCGTCGCCCTGGCGGTGCTGATCGTGGCGATCGTGGTCACGGGGCGAACCATCCGCGCTGTGGCGCGGGAGAAGACTAAGCGCGAGATCGCCGCGTACATCGCCGAGGGATCGATGTCCCCCGAGCAGGGTGAGCGGCTCATCAAGTCCAAGCACAGCGGCTGTGCGTGACCAATCGAATCCGCAGCAACCTTCGGAGAACGGCATATGAACGGCGATACCGCGGAGCCCGTCTTCACCACCAGCACGCTGGCAGAACTGCCCAAGATGAACGCTGGGGAGATGATCGGGATGTTCATCCCGATGGGGGCGTTCTTCGTCGGCATCGTCGCGATCCTGGGCTGGGTCATCGTCGCGACCAACCGCACCCGTGAGCGCGAGCGCACCAAGCGCGAGCTGGCCGCGTATGTGGCCGAGGGATCGATGACACCCGAGCAGGCCGAGCGCATGATCGCCGCCGACATGCCCGTGTGGGAGAAGGGCAAGGATTGGGAGGCCCACCGTGCCGCCGGCTCCGCCGCAGGAGCAGCCGCCCACGCCGCCGCATCGGCGTGCGGAAACGGGCGCGTCATGGGCATCAAGGTGGACCTCACCAACGGAAAGGTGGGAGTGAGCCGTGCTTGAGAACCTCCAGACCCCGTGCATGATGGCCTTCGGCGGAGATGAAGCGATCGCCGTGATCGCGATCGGCGGCGGACTGACCGTCGCCGTGGTCGCGATTGTCACCAGCGCCATCTCGCGCGTCGTGCGCACCAAGGCGTTTGAGGCTTCGCGCAGGGAGATCGCCGCCTACGTCGCCGAGGGCACGATCAAGCCCGATGAAGCTGCCCGGCTCCTGGAAGCCGGGAAAAAGCCCGGCGACTGTGCCTGATCGATTCCTTCTGGGGCTTCTCTCTGGGGCTTCTCTCAGGCGATTTTCGCGAGCGCGGTCTTGGTCTGCGGACCGACGACGCCGTCGGGCGAGATGCTGTTGCGGCCCTGGAACTCGCGGACCCGCGCGTAGGTCTTGGGGCCGAACCAGCCATCGACATCCAGACGCGGCAGCTCGCTGCGGCCGCGCTGACGGAACGAGGCCTGGTTCAAGAGCTCCTGGATCGCCCACACCGCCCGCCCCGATGAGCCCTGCGCCACGAACGGCTGGCTCTGGCCCAGGAGCAGGCTCAAGATGTCCACGAACGGGAAGAGCTTGGCGTGCAGGCGGTTGTACACCGGGCCCTGTGTCGGGAAGGCCCGCGCCTTGCGCAGCGCCCGCTCGATCTTCATGGGATCCCACTTGAGCGGATCGAAGGTAAACCCCTGCAGCACCGACTTGAGTTCGGCCTCGCAGGCGAGCCAACGCGGCGGGAGGTACTTGAAGGTCACCGCGGCGTAGACATCGAGGCTGGCGCGGATCGATTCGTGCTCGTGGATGCGGGCGATACCCTCTAGGCAGTCGGGTGTCAGCGCTGCGGCCATGTTGTCATCGCGCACGACGACATCCTTGGTGTACGGGTGGGTGTCGTTGGGAAACTCCCCGGTGTGGAGGAAGTTGGCGGGCCGCATGGCGCCCTGTTCAAGCAGCCCGAAGCCCACGCGTGGGCCCGTGCCGGCCTTGCCAGCCTGCTCGAGATTCTGGAAGAGCGACTGCTCCCAGTAGATCGCGATCAGCAGCTCGTTGGAGAACTTGCCGGGGAAGCGGTTGTTGGCAACCGCGAGCGACAACATTTCAAAGAATGACCGAACCTGGTTCATAGGCAGGGACATCACGAGATACTCCAATCTGTCTGGTGACCGGCGCTGCCAGCCTAAGCCTCAATGCGATCAATCGACCGCTTTTGGCTAGGGCCGCTCCCACTTTGCGCCTGGCTCTACCGTTGATGTCAATCTCACGGAGCTCCTTGCACAATGTCGAGAGGAATTCTTCAGATCGACCTTGCGGACCCCGGATCGGCCCCCGCTCGCTGCGAGCCCATCCTTCGCTCGGTGCCCGACTGGTTTGGCATCGAGGAGGCGACACGGAAATACATCGCCGATTCCGGCCGCTACCCGACCTGGTGCGCGCACAAGGGCGGGAAGGATCTGGGTTTCGTCACCATCGCACAGCCCATGCCCAAAGCCGCGGACATCTACTGCATGGCCGTCGATCGCGAGCACCACGGCCAAGGCATCGGAACGGCCCTTGTACGGCACATCGAGGTTGCGCTCCGGGATCGCGGGATCGAATATCTCCAGGTCAAGACCATGGGGCCCTTCAAACCCAGCCCCGAATACGCCCGCACGCTGGTCTTTTACGAGAAGATGGGCTTTGTCAGGCTTGAAGAGCTGACGGGCCTCTGGCCGGGAATTCCCTGTTTGGTGCTGGTCAAGAAGCTCTAGACGGGTGACACCGCGCCTGCCTCCATAGACTTCTCCCCCCACCCACACACCCACGCTCACACATGCCGCGAAAAGGCCCAACTTCACGATCGACCCAGACCAAGGACCGCCAGAATGCGGTCAACACTGTCTCCTTCGTCAGCCTGGGATGCCCGAAGAACCTGGTCGACTCGGAGAAGATGCTCGGTCTGCTCGCCGAGGATGGCATCCTGCCCGTCTCGTACGACCCGACGGATGAGGACAGCTTCTGCGGGGCCGATGCCGTGGTCGTCAACACGTGCGGGTTCCTTGAAGCTTCGAAGGATGAATCGCTCGGTGTGATCAAGGAGGCGATCCGGGCCAAGGAGGAGGGCCGCATCCGCCGCGTCGTGGTCGCCGGGTGTCTCGTGCAGCGGCACCGCGCCAAGATGCTCGATTGGGCCCCGGGCATCGATGCCATGGTCGGCGTCTTTGATCGCGACAAGATCGTCGAGGCGGTTCGCGGGGAGAAGGCGACGCGCAAGGCGCTCGCCGAGGCCTCGGATGGGCCCAAGTACTGGATCGCGAGCAACGCACTGCTCGCCGCCAAGGAACGCGGCGTCGCCACCACCGGCCTTACCGTCAACGGCAAGGATGGCAAGGGGATCGGGTACTTCGAGGATGATTCGGCTCGCCTGCGACTCACTCCGCGACACTACGCGTACCTGCGCATCAGCGAGGGTTGCAACCAGAACTGTGCGTTCTGCACCATCCCCTCCATCCGCGGGAAGATGCGCAGCAAGCACCCCGATGTGATCGCCAAGGAGGCCCGCGAACTGGTCGCCGATGGCGCGTTCGAGCTGCTCCTGATCGGCCAGGACACCACGAGCTTCGGGGATGACATCGGGATGGGGCTTTCTCAGACGGGCCAGGGACTTCCCGCGCTGCTGAAGCAGATCTCTGATGCGATGGAGGGTGAGGGCAGCAAGGGCTGGCTGCGGCTCATGTACGCCTATCCCTCCAACTTCACCAAGCCGATCGTGGAAGCGTTCGCGGGGCTGGCGAAGACCGGTCGATTGCTGCCGTACCTGGATATTCCGCTTCAGCACGCGAGCGATCGGGTGCTGGGGCTGATGAAGCGCAATGTGTCCTCCGCGCAGCAGGAGGATCTCATGCACATGCTGCGTGAGAAGGTGCCGGGGATGGCGATCCGGACGACATTTATCTCGGGGTTCCCGGGTGAGACGGAGAAGGACCACCAGGAGCTGCTGGGCCTGGTCGAGCGCGTGAAGTTCGAGGCCGTCGGCGTGTTTGAGTACTCGCACGAAGATGGCACGGTCGCCGGCACGATGGAGGATGATCCCAAGCTCGCCGTCTCCGCCGAGGACAAGAAGCGTCGGCGCGGGGAGATCATGGCCCTCCAGCAGAAGATCGCGTTCGAGCGAGCGACCGGGATCGCCGCCAAGTTCGATGAGAAGAACCCGGCGAGCACAGGGAAGCGGTTTGATGTCCTGATCGACGGCCAGACGCAGACCTCCGGCCAGGCGACCAGCGGCGTCAGCATGGGTGGGAAGCTCTATGCGGGGCGGACGTATTTCCAGGCGCCGCAGATCGACTCGGCGACCTTTGTACACTCGCGCGAGAAGCTGGCGCCGGGCGAATTGATCAAGTGCGTGGTGGTGGGGAGCGATGGGTACGACCTGGTCGCCAAGCCGGTAAGCGAAGTGGAGAAACAGGTGTCGCTGAAGGTGCTGAGGTGAACCATACCAGCCGGTGCTCCCCTGTTCCGCTTCTACAATGACCCGTGCGGCACCCGATTCTTGATATCCGTGACCTGGGATGTATGAGCTACGCCGAGGCGTTCGCGCGGCAGCAAGCTGTGCATCAGGACGTACTCGCAGATCGGGATGCCCAACATACACGGATCGGCGTGCTCCTCCTGGTCGAACACCCGCCCGTCATCACCATCAGCCGCCGCGCCTCGGCCTCCAACAACCTGCTCGCCACGCCCGAGCTGCTCGCCCGGCATGGCGTAGAGATCGCCGAGACCGATCGCGGCGGGGATATCACCTACCACGGACCCGGCCAGCTGGTCGCCTACCCCATCCTCGACCTTAATCGCCTCGGGCTGGGCCTGCACGAGTACATGCGGCTGCTCGAGGAATGCGTCGTCCGCACGATCGCCGCATTCGGGCTTGATGGCCGGCGCGATGCATCCGCGACCGGCGTCTGGGTGAAATCAACCCATCCCCAATCACACAACCAGCTCGCGAAGATCGCCGCGATGGGCATCCGCGTCCGCAAGTGGATCTCCATGCACGGGCTGGCACTCAACATCGATCCCGTGATGGAGCACTTCGGCCTGATCGTCCCCTGCGGGCTTGCCGGCCGGCCGGTCACGAGCATGAAGCAGCAACTCGGGGAGCAATGCCCCACGCTCGAGCAGGTCAAGGGTGAGCTCAGCACACAGATGTCGCAACTGATCGCCCAGCGCCGCGCAGCATCAAAGCCAGAAGCCGCATCCAATTCGCCAGCGACGCAGTGATGGCCTTCACTCCGTCACTCCGTCACTCCGTCACTTCCTACTGCGGCACCACTTCCGCGGGAATGGGCTCATCATGCGATGGGATCGGCGCGGGATCCCAATCGATCTTGCCCGCGCCGAGCAGCGTGCCGGTCGCGAACGCGAGGTCGATCTGGGCGATCTGATAGGCGGTGAGGGCACGGATTTCATCGAGCTGCGCCTGCGCGAGGTCGGCGGCGGCGATCAGGACATCGGTGCTGTTGGAGGCTCCGACATCGAACTGTCGCTGCTCGGCCTGGAGCAATCGCGTGTTGAGGATCACCGATTGGCGCGAGGCGATGATGCGCTGCCAGTTCTGCTCGATGTTGTCCACCGCATCGAGCACCTCCTGTCGGATGGACAGCGAGCGGGCATCCTTGGTCCCCAGGCGCTGGATCCGCCGCAGGATCGCCTCCCGGATGCGGGACCTGGCCTGCTCGTTGCCCAGGGGGATCTCGGCGTTGAGGCCCAGCGTCCAGTCCTCGAACTGGTTTTCGGAGGCGACCCGGACGCTCTCCTTGTATGTCGATCCCAGTCCATTGACGCGATAGGTGTAGTCGAGGGTGAACAGCGGGAGTGCGGCGTTGTTCTGAAAGTCGATGGTCGCGGCATCGGCGGCGAGCCGCAGCTCAAGCTCGAGGAGCTCCATCCGGTTGGCGAGCGCTGTCTTCGTGACCGCGTCGCGATCGACCAAGTACTCGACCGGGTCCGGGTCCGTGCCCGTCGTCACCAGCGTGGTGGATTCGATGGGCAGGTCAGGCATGTTCATGATGCGTTTGAGCTCGCGCTGGCGCTGGAGAACCAGGTTCTGCGACTGGATGATCCCATCCAGGCGCTGCGCCAGCCCGGCCTGTGCCCGGGTGATCTCGATCTCGCCGACCTGCCCGGCGTTCACGCGGCGCTCGGCGCGCTGGAGCTGGGCATCGGCGAGCTCGTACTGCTGCTGCGCGACATCCATCGCCCGGCGGCCCTCGAAGAGCTGCCAGTACGAGCGGTCCACCGCCGCGAGCTGGCGGATGATCTCGAGCTTGGTCCGTGCCTCATCGGCCTGGTTGTTGTACGAGGCGATCCTGATGCTCGCCTGGTTGGCCCGGCGACCGGCGCCGCGAAGCAGTGGCTGGCTGATGGAGAATTCAAGGTCGCTTTCGTAGGCCGGGTTGAGCGTGGTGAACTCGTTGTTGTTCTTGGTCCGGCTCATGGGCAGGCCGACGTTGACCGTGCCGCCCTCGCGGAGCGGGATGCGCACGCCGGGCTCGATCTGCCCGAACTGGGACTGGGCGCTGTTCAGTTCCGACGAGGTCGGGGAGTCCGTCTCCGCCCACAGCGCCCGCGTGGTGAACGCGGACTCGAACTTGGCCTCCTCCGCGCTCAGGGCCTGGCTGGAGATCGCCGGGTCGATCACAGCGATCTTGAGGTCCAGGTTGTGCTGGAGCGCTGAGGCGCGGCATTCCTCGATCGTCAGGCGCGCCTGGTCGAGCCCCTCGAACCGGGACCGGATCTTCTTGCTGCTGACATCCGCTTCCGTCTGTTCGGGGCTGCGAAACGGCTCCATGCTCGCGGTTTCGATGCGGCGCAGGCGCTCGGTGGCGACCCTCTTGCCGAACTCCGGATCCGAGGAGAACAGCGACTCAGTACAGCCCGCAAGAAGCGGGAGCAGGGCCGCGATCGTACATGAAATGGCGTGCGTGCGGGGCCGGTGTGCGGCACGGTCGATCGGTCGTAGTCTCATCCGTCCTGGTCCCCTCCCGTGCTCGGAGCCCTTTGCCCCACGGCTCGGTCACTTTCGCCCATGCCGCCTTACTCGTGACGCAGCGCCTCGATCGGATCCAGCCGTGCCGCCTTGATCGCCGGGAACATCCCGAAGAGCAGCCCCGTCCCCGCGGAGAACCCCACCGACAAGCCGATCGCCCACATCGGGACGGTCGCGCCCGACAGCGAGGCGCTGAACTTCATGGCGATCACCGCCGAGTACCCGATCAAGAGCCCGATCGCGCCCCCCAATAGGCACAGGGTGACGGCCTCGACCAGGAACTGAAGGAGGATGATCGCCGGCTTGGCCCCCACCGCCTTCCGCAGCCCGATCTCACGCGTCCGCTCGCTCACCGAGACCAGCATGATGTTCATGATGCCGATCCCGCCCACCAGCAGCGAGATCGCCACGATACCGGCCAGGAACACCGAGAGCCCCGCCGCGACCTTTTTGAACCCGGAGATGATCTGCTCGATCGCCTCGACGCCGAAGGTATCCGGCTCGTCGGGCTTGAGCCCGCGCGCGCGCCGGAGGTAGAAGCCGACCTCGGCCTTGGCATCCTCGTGAAGCTCGGGAGACTTCGTCTGGGCGATGATGTACATCCGCGGCTCGGGGCGCTGGGAGAGGCCCGTGCCGAAGGGGATGAAGATCTCGCTGCGGGCCTCATCTCCCCCGAACATGGGAGAGACCGTTTTGGTCTCGACGACACCCACAATCTTGAAGGCCCGGCCGCCCAGGAGCATCGTCTGGCCCACGCAGTTGGTGTCGAGCTGGAACTCGGCGATCGCCTTGTCGTTGATGATGCACACGGGGGATCTCTGCTCATCGTCGATCGACGAGATCTGCCGTCCCTGGAGCACCGACCGCTCCTCGATGTCGTGCCAGGCCGGCCGTACCGCCTGCACGCCAACCACGGGCTTGTAGATGTCCCCCACCTGGCCGCTCGTGGACATCTCAAGCACGGGAGTCAGCCGCGACAGCGACGGACAGCGGTCGAGCATGCCGTCGGCCTCCTTCGGGGTGATGCGCAGCTGTCGCCAGGAGTACCTGTCGCGCTGCTTGGGGGGCATCCGCGGGAAGATCCAGACCTTGTTGGCGCCGACGGAGGCGAACTCCTTGAGGACGAACTTCTCGAGCCCCCCGGTCGCGGCGACGACGGTGACGACGGCGGCGACCCCGATGATGATTCCCAGGGTGGTGAGCAGGGCGCGGAACTTGTTGGCCCAGATCTGGCCCAGGGCGAGCACGACGGTCTGGTACAGCAGCCTGAAGATGATCACGGCATCTCCTCCGCCGCGGCGATCACGGCCGCGGGCGCTGTCGCGTCAACGGCCGGGGTGGTCGGGCTGTGGTGGGCGAGGGTTGCGGCGGTCTCGGCGGCCCGCTGCAGGTATGCCTGGTGGATGGGATCTTCCGAGGTCGGGTGGTCCGACACGATCATGCCGTCGCGCAGGCGGACGATCCGCCCGGCATAGCCGGCAATATCTTCCTCGTGGGTCACGATGATGATCGTCTGCCCCTCGGCGTGCAGCTGCCTGAAGAGCTCGATGATCTCCTCGCTGGTCTTGCTGTCGAGGTTGCCGGTGGGCTCATCGGCGAGCAGGATGCTGGGGGTGCCGACCAGGGCACGGGCGATCGCCACGCGCTGGCGCTGGCCGCCGGAGAGCTGGTTGGGGCGGTGCTTCATGCGGTCACCCAGCCCGACGCGCTGCAGCGTCTGCTTGGCACGCCGCGTCGCGCCCCACCAGTACCTGGGCGAGTACAAGAGCGGCATCGCGACATTCTCGATCGCGTTCAACCTCGGCAGAAGCTCGAAGGACTGGAAGACGAACCCGATCTCCTCGTTGCGCACCTTCGCCAGGCTGGTCGCTCCCATCTTGTGCGTCGGCTTGCCGTTGAGCTCATACGCACCCTTGGTCGCCCGGTCCAGGCATCCCAGGATGTTCATCAACGTGCTCTTGCCCGAGCCCGAAGCGCCCATGATCGCCACGTACTCGTTGCGCATCACATCCAGGTCGATGCCGCGGAGGGCATGGACCTTCTCGGTCCCGATCCGGTAGACCTTGGTGAGCCCCCGGATACGGATCACCGGCTTGCCGGTGGGATTCGTCCGGCCGGCGCCGGCATCGCTCTCCCGCGCGGGCGCAGCGGAGGCCCGATGGGTGTCGCCGTTGAGACTGGACGATTGGTGGCTCATATCGCGTTCGGAGATGCAATCCGAAGGGTGATCCGTCGTGGGAGGATCCGTCTCAACCCGTGCCGCTTGCAGGGGCTTTGGCGTCGGCGGTCTTGGCGTCGGCTGGGGCATCCGCCGGTTTATCGGCGGACTTGGCTCCGGGCTTTTCTCCCGGCTTGGGCTGCTTGGCTTCGTCGGCGATCGTCTGACCTTCCTTCAGGCCAACGAGCTGCTTGAACGGGCCGGTCACGATCTCGGTCTCCGATTCAAGGCCCGCCAGGATCACCGTATGCGTCAGGTCGCTGGGGCCGATGCTCACGGGGATCGTCGAGGCCTTGCCGTTCTTGATCGCGTAGACCACGCGGGCGAACTTCTTGCTCTTGTCCACCTGCGGGCTTCCCTCCCGGATCTCGGTGGGGAGTTCATCGACCGCGCGATCCAGGATCGCCTGGCTGGGAACCTTGACCGTGTCGCGGATGCGTTCGACCTCGATGTCGCAGTTGGCGGTCAGGCCCCACATGAGCCGGCGTCCCGGCGGGACGTGGACGAGCAGCTCGGTCTCGAAGTACGAGGTGCCATCCTTGTCCATCTGGCGCTGCAGCCGCACGCGCTCGACGGTGGCGTCGAACTTCTCCTCGTCGTAGGCGTTGAAGAAGACCTTGGCGTTCTGACCGGGGAGCACCGGCGCGACATTGGCCTCATCGACCTTGGCCTTGATGAGCATGGTCGCGAGGTCGGCCATCTCCATGATGACCGAGCCGGGGTTGTTCAGCGTGCCCACGACCACCAGCTCCCCGACCTCGGCGTTGCGCTTGACGATGGTCCCCGCGAACGGGGCCTTGATGACCGCGTTGTCGAGATCCTTCTCGGCGCGCTGAATGTTGGCCTTGGCGATCTCGATGGAGAACATCGCCATGTTCTTGCTGGATTCAGCGCGGAGGTACTGTTCCTCGGCGATGTCAAGTTCGGCCTTGCTGATGTCCTTGGTCTCGTACAGGTTCCGACGCCGGACCAGTTCCGCCTCAGCGCTGGTGAGCGAGGCCTCGGCCCCCTCCAGCCTTGCCTGCTCGCTCTTGAGCTGTGCCTTGGCCGAGTCGAGGTTGGCCGCCAAATCCCGTGCATCGAGCCGGACCAGCACATCGCCTTCCTTGACGTCCTGCCCTTCCTGAAAAGGAATGGCGATGATTCGGGCGGAGACCTGCGCGCTGATCGCGACCTTTGTTTTGGGTTCCGTTAGCCCGGGAGCGCTGACGGTGCGGATCAGGTCTCCTTTGCCCACCTTTTCAATGCGCACGATGACCGGCTTGGCGCCGGGCATGAGCTGATTGCGCAGCTCTTCGAAAGTACCGGATGAATACATCCAATATGCCCCGCCGCCGCAGAGGCCGATCATCACGATGAAGACACCCAGAAACCATTTCCACACGTGAGCGCACTCCTACCCCTGTCCGGTCAACCCCGGATGCGGTGATCCTTCAGTCGGAAACGCGTCCGCCAGGTTTCTCCATCCCAAGTGCCGGAGGCGCCTCAGGTCGCCCTCCTGCCGGGAAACTCATCGCCCACCAACCAAAGTGTAGATCCGTTGTGGCGAAAATCCCGTATAGTGATCTTGACCCGGTGCGCCGGGTCGGGTATCGCCTTCGGATCGCACACGGGAGGGCGTTGCGCTGTCACGAACTTTGGCAGCGGACGTGCTCTGATCCGGGGCCTCGCGCGTTAGGAGAGACAGGTCATGAGAAAACTCGCTCTGTTCGGTGCCGCGCTGGTCGCGGCGGTTGCTGGTTCCTCATCCGCAGCCATCGTTGTTTACAACTTCTCCATGGATGGGCTCCAGGAAGTCCCCGCGGTCGTTACGACGGGCAATGGACAGGCGACCGTCACGCTCGACACCGTCTCCGGTGCCGTCAGCGTCACCGGCACGTACCAGGAGCTGATCGGCACGGTCACCGCATCGCACATCCACGGCCTCGCCGCACCCGGATCCAACGCCGGCGTCATCGTCACCCTGAACCACACCGGCGGCAGCACCGGAACCATCTCCGGCAACGGTGTACTGACCGCCACCCAGATCCAGGGCATGCTCGATGGCCTGACCTACGTGAACGTTCACAGCACCTTCAAGGCTGGCGGGGAGATCCGTGGCCAGGTCGTCCCCGCCCCAGCTTCCTTGGCACTCTTGGGCCTCGCCGGGCTTGCCGGCCGTCGTCGGCGCTGAGTCTCCTGCAACGAGAGATCGCACGAACCTCAGCCGCGGGCACACAGCCCGCGGTTGTTTTTTGCCGTTCGTCCGCCTCGGGCATTTCGGCCAGCACCCACGATGCCATCGCCCGCGATCGATCGCAACTCCATGGGATCAGGCGTACCGTCACCCGCACCGCCGCGATCCCGGGATGTTTGGCAGAGGAGGCCCAGTGCAGTACTACCAGATGTGGTTCAACCTGATCGACTCGCGCCGAGATCTGGAGTTCGCCGGCGCCGTCGCCGCGTACATGGGCCATCTCAAGGGCCAGGGCAAGATCGAGGGCTGGCGACTGACGCGGCGCAAGTTCGGCTTCGGGCCCGATGGGCTCGGCGAGTTCAATTGCACGGTCTGGACCACCGATCTGGCCCAACTCGACAGGGCATTTGACCTGGTCTCCACCAGGGCCGGCGAGGTTGAGCGCCTCCACGCGCCGGTCTACTCGATGGTCAAGGACTTCAAGGCCGCCCTTTTCCGGGATTTCCCCGACCCCCAGCGGCAGGCGGCCTCGGGATCGGCTGCCCTAAGCGGATCGTGAAGTTTGCCCGCACTAACTCAATTGCTACGATCATCGAGATGTACGCGGGGGGATGTACGCAAACGCGCACGTGAGACGTTTCAGGGAAGGACATCAGCCATGAAGAGCAATCAGGTCAAGACGCTGGGGATCATCGTGGGGACAGGGCTTGCGACGCTGGGGGTCGCCGGGCTGCGTGCGGCTCCCGCCCTGCCCACAGCGCCGGCGCCGCTTGCCGCTCCCAAGAGCTCGGTCGCGGTCATCAATCTCGAGCACCTGATGGCCAAGCTCGACGAGACCAAGTCGCTCAACGCCGACCTCAAGATCACGTTCGACAACCGGCAGAAAGAGCTCGACGATCTCATCAACAAGGCCAAGGCTCTGGAGGAGGAGATCAAGATCCTCCCCGAGGAGTCCAAGGAGCGCCGACTGAAGAGCGCCCAGCTCTACGAGACCGGAACGCTCGCCAAGACGCGCCAGGGAATCCTCCAGCGGCTCATCGACACCGACAAGGGAGAGCTCGTCCGCGGGATCTACCTCAAGGTGACCGCCGCCGTCGATGCGTTCGCCAAGAAGGAAGGCATCGACATTGTCCTGCTCGACGATCGCGGCATCACGCTGCGCTCCTCCGGCACGCAGGACGAGATGAACGCCGTCATCCAGGCCAAGCGAATCCTGTTCGCCGCCGAGCCCCTCGACATCACCGACAGGGTCGCGAACATCATGAACACTGAGTTCAGCTCGCCCGCCAAGCGCTGAACCCCACCCCCACCCCCACCCCCACCCACCTCGCCGAGGCCGTCCCTCATGGCCGCACCTCCCGCACGCTGGTTCGATGCGCACCTCGACCTGGCGTGCATCGCCGAGAACGGCCGTGACATGGCGGCCCCGCTGGATCGTTGCGGCGGACCAGCGGACCCGGCGATCACGTTTCCTTCGCTGAGCGAGGGTCGCGTCAGCGCGTGCCTGGCGACCGTCTTCACCGAACCCGATGGAGACGATGCGGTCGCGTACCCGGCGGGTGATGCCGAGGCTGCGCACGCCGCGGGAGTGAGGCAGATCGCCTGGTATCAACGCTGGCAGAAGGCGGGGTTGATGTCTCTGGACCTTCACAGCGCTGGTGGTGCGCCGCTGCTGGCCGGGATTCTCATCGAGGGAGCCGATCCGGTCCGTTCTCCGGATGAGCTTTCGTGGTGGCGGGATCGAGGCGCGATCGCGATCGGATTGGCCTGGGCTCGGCCCTCGCGATACTCGGGCGGCAACATGACCCCGACACAGGGCCTCACCGACCTGGGAAGAGAGATCATCCCCATGATCGATGAGCTGAAGCTCACGCACGATGTCTCGCACCTGTCCGATGTGGGGATGGACGAGCTTTTTTCACGCACGCAAGCGCCAGTGATCGCCTCGCACTCCAACTGCCGCGCGCTCCTGGATCCAGACAACCAGCGTCACCTCCGCGATGAATCGATCCGTGAGATCGCCCGACGCGGCGGCGTTATCGGCCTCAACCTCTACGGCAAGTTCATCGATCGCCCTGGCCGGCCCGCGGGCAGCGCAACCATCCCGGATGCGATCGCGCACATCGAGCACACCTGCGAGGTCGTCGGGCATCGCCGTGCGGTGGGGCTGGGCAGCGACATGGATGGAGGCTTCGGTGCTGCGGCGATGCCCGCTGGAATCCGCTCACCCATCGATCTGGCGGGACTCGCCGATGCGCTGGCTGCACGCGGATGGTCGCACTCAGAGGTCGCGGACTTTGCGTGGGGGAACTGGGCGCGGTTCTGGAGGCTGAGCGATCCTGATGCGTGAGTCAATACGTACACGTTGCGAACGTGTGTAACATATGCAAAGAGATGCGCTTACGTATCTGGCGACGCATGTAGTTTTTTGGTATGGTTTAGGAATTGGCGAGACCCCCGGTGAGGGAGGGGGCTCTTTGGACCGGGTCGGACGATCGCCCGAGCGGGCTGGCTGGCGGTTCAAGCGCTGTGGAGTTGCTCGGGCAAGGGATCGTTCGGCGATGAAGAACATCTATGTTGGGAACCTCCCGTACAGCACATCAGAGGCTGACCTGGAGACGATGTTTCGTCAGCACGGCGAGGTGAAGCGGGCGGCGATCATCAACGATCGCGAGACGGGGCGCTCCAAGGGGTTCGGCTTTGTCGAGATGGAGAACGATGCCGAGGCGGATGCGGCGATCGCCGCGCTCAACGGCTTTGAGATGAACGGCCGGCGGCTCAAGGTCAACGAAGCTCAGCCGCGTGAGCAGCGCGCCGGCGGTGGGGGTGGATTCGGCGGTGGAGGTGGAGGTCGTGGGGGTGGCGGCGGATTCGGAGGAGGTGGCGGTAGCCGTGGTGGTTATGGCGGGGGAGGAGGCGGCTATAGCGGTGGCGGTGGTGGAGGTCGCGGTGGATATAGCGGAGGTGGGGGCAGAGGCGGCGGTGGTGGCGGTGGATACGGCGGAGGGGGTGGGAGAGGCGGTGGTGGTCGTGAGGGTGGGGGTTCTGATGGTGGAGATGGCGGCTACGAGACCACCGGCGGAGGTTGGTAGGTTCGCCCAGGGATAGAGGTTCACAGGCCGGGCGATCGATCGCCCGGCCTGTTTGCTTTTGAAACGCGCCGATCAGGGTCGGAAAGCTGTTCGCGCGTTTGCGGTACGCTGGGTTCGCCGTTACGGCCTGCACCATGAGCGCCTTGCGCCGACCCAACTTCGCCGCCCGAGCACTCGCCCACGCCGCGGTGTACATGCTGGCGATCAGCATGCTGGCGCCGTTTGCGTGGATGCTGTTGACCTCGCTCAAAACGGACCAGCAGACGCTGGGAGGCGATGGACGGCTGCTGCCGGCGGGGTGGCCCTGGGACTGGAAATGGTCGAACTACGCGGAGGCCTTTGGACAGGCGCGTATCCGGGACTATTACCTCAACTCGCTCATCGCCGCCGGCCTCACCACGCTGCTCGCCGGTGCTCACAACGCGCTGGCTGGGTTTGCATTCGCCAAGCTGCGCTTCGCGGGCCGGGCTGTGCTGTTTGCGGTCACGCTGGCGACCATGATGCTGCCGGTGCAGGTCTCGTTCATCTTCGCATACCTGCTCGCCGGGCGGCTGGGGTTCGTGGACAACATGCAGGCGCTGGTCGTGCCCTTCCTGGCGAGCGGGTTTGGGATCTACTACATGCGTCAGGCGATCACGACGGTCCCGGATTCGCTGCTGGAGGCCGGGCGGATCGATGGGATGTCGGATGTCGAGCTTTTCTGGCTGATCGTGCGGCCGACGATCTGGCCGGCGATCGCGGCGCTGGGGATTTTTACGTTCATCGGGTCGTGGAACGCGTTCTTCTGGCCGCTGATCGTGATCGACAGCAGCCAGAGCAAGACGCTGCCCTTGGCGATCGCGGAGCTTGCGACCGGGCAGCTCGTGCTGAGCTGGCCGATCCGGATGGCGGCGGCGACCCTGATCACGCTGCCGCTGATCGCGCTGTTCATCGCGTTCCAGCGTGCGTTCGTGCGCGGCGTCGCTCTCACCGGGGTGAAGGAATGACGCCGGCGTGGTTCCACTGGGCCGTCCCTGTCGTCAAAGGCCCGCTGGCGATCTATTCGATGGTGCGGTTGGTGTTGCTGTTGCCGGTCTGGAGACGAGCCCGCCGTGCCGGCCTGGATGTGACGCTGTCCGAGGTCTTCGGCATGCATCTTCGCAAGTCGGCGCACAAGGTCGTGGCGGCCGCCGAGCGGGCGAGCGCTGAGGGACATCGGTGCATGCTTCGCGAGATCGAACCGCTGATCCTTGCCGGAGCCGATGCGATCGCCTGCCTCGAAGCGGCGCGGATCCTCAAGCACAAGCGCCTCGATGCCAACTGGCTCGAGAGCGCCAGCGCCGATCTGGCGGGTGTTGATGTGATTCGAGCAGCCGATCACGGCATTTCGTCGGCGGCGATGATCGTGAGCCCCAATCTGGAGAGGTTCCGGAGGATGCGGGCTGACGGCGCCGAGCCGCCCGCAAGCCGCCGAATGGAACCGCCGCCATGGCCTGGAGAGCGATCGTGAGGCGCACCTCCGGGATCTGGGTGTTGGTGATGGCGCTGGTGACCGCCGGCGTGGTTCTATGGCCGGGGGCGGATGCCGTGTCGGGAAAGAAGACGCTGCTGTTCACGGTGTGGGGCATGCCCTTCGAAGATCGGCTCTTCAAGGACCGCTACGCCGAGGGCTTTGAGCGGCTGCGACCGGACATCCACGTCAACTACCAGCGGTACGCCGACGACATCATCATGAAATACAACGCCTGGCACGCGCGGGGGCGCGGGGCCGATGTCATGCGGCTGCGCATCACCGAGTACCACGGCATGGCCGCTCGCGGGGTTCTCAAGCGGCTGGATGGGTACATCGGAGACCCATCGCGCGGGCTGTCGGCCGACGAGTTCGCCGACATCCCCGCGCATTTGCGGGCTCTGCTCGAGGTCGATGGACCTGAGGGCCGGGGAATCTACGCATTGCCGGAGGACAACGCACAGTACGGCCTCTTCTACAACAAACGGATATTGCGGGATTACAACGCAGCGCACCCTGATGCCGCGATCGAGATACCGAGCGAGCGATGGACATGGGATGACCTGCGCAAGGCGGCCAAGGCGCTCACCGTGCGGGATGCCCGGGGCAACGTGGACATCCGCGGGATCGACTTTGCCGTCTGGTCCTGGCCGTTCCTGACGTTCTTCGCGCAGGCCGGTGGCACGCTGTGGTCTGAGGATGGGCGCACGTGCCTGATCGATTCACCGGCGGGCATCGAGGCGCTGACGTTCATGCGCGCGTTGGCGCGCGAGGATGGCTCGCTGGTTCCACAGCTCTCGGGGTATCTCTCGGGCACCGGGCCGGATGTCCTGTTCGCTCGCGGCAAGTCGGCGATGTTCCTGGATGGCTGCTGGCGGATCGCCGACTTTGACCGCAACGCGCCGGATCTGGAGTACGCGGTCGTTCCGTTGCCGCGCGGGCCCGGACGGCTGGGAGGGAAGGCGGGGATCGTGTCGGGGTGCGTGCTCTGGGGCATCAGTGCGCACGCGGCCCATCCCGATGATGCGTGGGACATGATCAAGTGGATGATCGCCCCCGCGCAGGCGCTGGAGTACTGGGACACGCTGCGGGTGGCGCCGCCGGCAAACCTGACGGCGATGCGATCTCCGGGGTTTCGCGCGACGCGCGGGGTTCTGAAGGATCCTCGGAACCCGGCGATGGGGTACGAGGTGGCCCCGATGCCCGCGGAACGGTTTGGCGACCGGGCTGCGTGGCTTCTGTATGGAGTCACGCCGCTGCCTGAGACGGGCAAACCTCCGGCGTTCGTCCCGGTCGGGCGATACCAATCCGAACTCGAAGAAGAGATCGCCCGCATGCTGAACGAGTTCCTCAGCCCATCGAGCACGATCACGCCGGAGCAGGCGATCTCGCGGGCGGCTCGAAACGTGCAGGGGATCATCGACCGGGATCTGCCGGGATGATGGCCGCGGCACCAGCGCCTCATGCAGACAGCAGTTGTACCAGCGGCAGTTCTTGCGCGGGATGGCGAACCTTCCGTGGCTTGAGGGCATCGACCGGCATCGCCTTGACAGGGCCAGAGCCCAACTGGACAATTCGGGAGTTCATCGCATCGGCCGCTCCTGGAAAGGACCATCTCGTGGGACTTCAACGCTGCCTCAACTTGTTCACACTGTCGGTTTGTCTCCTTCTCGCCGGGGTGGGGGTGGGGGTGGGGGTGGGATGCACCCGCACACGGCTTGATGCCCTCCAGGATGTCGCCAAGGGGTGGTGCGAGACGATCCGCGCCAGCCAGGTGATTCCGGTGTATCCGCTGACCGAGGATCTGCGGCCCGGGGATGTGTTCCTCGTGCGTACACCGATTTCGCAGGAAGCGGAGCGATATCGCACACGCGGGTTCCTGGCGCTGGATGACTTCCGCACTCGGCTGGCGTTGAGCAAGAGCAAGGGTGGGTACGAGAACATCTACTTCGACGGATATTGGGTCGATCCGTTCGGCGCGGGGATTCCCAACGCACGGCCGTCACGCACGGGTAGCGCGTTCCCGGGCGGGGATTTAAAGGAGGATGAGGCAGACCAAGTGGATGAAGAGGAAAGCGATGAGAGGGTTGACATGGGAGGGGAGCAGCCCGAAGACGATGCGGATGACTCGGAAGATGGCGGTGAAGAAAGCGAAGAGGAGACTCGTGATTCCGGGCCATCGGGAGCGACGCTCCTGAGCGAGGCGATGGCGCCGAGGGCCGCGTTCCCGAGCTATTCGTTCGAGGTTTCGGCATCCGGCGGGATGTCGATCGCGTTGCCGATCAAGGGCATCCCGGTGGCGATGGGCCTTCTCCGCGCCGACCGGGCGACCGCGAGCGTCGCAATCGCCGATGCGCGAACATACAGCGGGGATCCCGATGACATCGCCAAGAAACTCAAGGCGTGGTCGGAGAAACTGCCCGTCCACGACATGCTCGCCAAGACCGCCAAGGACTCTCGGTACCCGATCTTCCTGCGCGTCGTCACTCGCGTGTACATGACCGGGGCGATGAATGTGTCAATCACGCGGAACGAGGCGCTGGCGACCAGCGCCAGCGCGGGCAAGGCGCCGCAGTTCAGCCTGATCAACGATGATGGCAGCCTCAACACCAAGGCCGAGGCAACCCTGCGCCACCTCAATGGTGAATCTGATCGCGGCGGCAAGGATGGCACGGACGAGGGAGGGGCCGGAGGCGGTGAGGGGGGCGGAAGTGGCGGCGGTGGAAGCAGCGGCGGTGGCGGCGACGGGCACGCGGATGAAACATCCTCGGCTGGCGAGAATGGAGGGGCGTCAGCGCTCGCGGGGCTCGCACCTGAAGCGGGAGGCAATAAACCCAAGATCCCGACCATCGACTGGGCTCAGGCCGGCGGCGCGTTCAAGTTCACCAGTCTGTCTTCGTCGACGGTGACGATGGCCGAGGCCTTCGACACGCTTCTGGTCGTGGGGTACCTTGGGCTGGATTTCCCGGTATACGACAACGGGGACATCGGGCCGCCGATCCCGACGTTCCAGCGGCTTGAGGAAATGTCGCCCGACCCGACGACAAGGGGCGCAGCCGAAAGCCGGCTCGATCAACAGATCTACGCCCTGCGCGGCATGACTGTCAATCGTCCAAACACGACGGATGAGTTCTACGCATCGCAACTCGTTCTGGTCAACGAGATCATCGCAGCGGTTTGTCGCCGGGTAGATCCCAAGCATTTCAAGGAGGTCCGAGCCAAGGCCAAGGGTGCAATTCAGGCTTGGAACCAGACCAAGAACATCCAGGAGCTGGCGAACGCCACGGGCTCCAACATCGAGCAGTTCCGCTCGAAGTCGGTGAAGTTCACCAGCGAGACCGCCGAGTCTCCGGAGCCGTACAACGACATCCGGTGGTCAAGCGTGTTCGATGATGAGTTCCAGAAGCACAACCAGGGCAAGGGTGGGTAAGGGGGCTGATCGTGGCAAAGAGGATATCAAAGAAATCGACGGGCAAGAGAAGCAAGCCAAATACCGACCGTGGCGCTGCACGAGCACTTGGCTTGCAGCCTACGCCGATGAGGATGACGGTTGCCGCAGCTGTCACCTCCGAGCCCTTCCCGAACAATGACGGCAGCGATGCCGACATCGGGAACTACTGCCGCCGCATGGCCGCCGATGGAGCTGTCTGTCGAGTCTTCCGCTCGGCGGATCGGAAGTTGATCATCGTCGAGACCTGAGCCATCAGCTCCCACATCACGAACGGTGACGGCCACGGTCTACACTTGGTGCCTTTTGCCACGGAGGTTGCCAGTGTCAGATCACGCGCCCGCTTCGAACGCTCCCGCCTCGCCGGTCAAGTCGATGGATGCCATCATGGCGCTGTGCAAGCGCCGGGGGTTCATTTATCAGGCGAGCGAGATCTACGGGGGGATCAACGGGTTCTGGGATTACGGTCCGCTGGGAGCGCAGCTCAAGAAGAACCTGCGTGATGCGTGGTGGCAGGACATGATCATGCGGCCGTGCTGGGGGAAGCAGGGCCCCGGCGGACGCGAGGTGCGGTGCGTGCCGCTGGAAACATGCATTGTCCAACATCCCAGGGTGTGGCAGGCAAGCGGCCACCTCGCCGGCTTTGCCGATCTCATGCGCAAGTGCCCGAAATGCGGTCACTTTGTCCGAGCAGACCAACTCTGGGACACGATCGTGCAAAGCTCCGAATGGTTCGCTTCGCTGATCCAGGAATTTGAGCCATCGCCCGAGGGCACACAGACACCCCAAATGAATGCGGACCGCCTTCTGAAATGGGCGCGAACGAAGGGAAAGAAGCTCGCGCCAAACCTGGCCTTGGTCCGCAATCCCGAGGTCACTCTCTCGTGGCTTGTGACACGCGTCAATGGCCAGCCGACCGCGCCGCCGGACGTCATTGAGATCCTTCGCCACCTCGCGACGGAGCAGCTCAACGCAACCGGTTTGCAGGATCCATGTACGCGCTGCGGTGCTGTGCTTGGCGAACCGGCGCCATTCAAGCTCATGTTTGAAACATGGGCTGGCCTCACGCAGACCGAGGACAACAAGGTCTATCTCCGCCCCGAAACCGCGCAAGGCATCTTTGTTCAATTCAAGAACGTCGTCGATACCAACAGAATCAAGATCCCTTTCGGAATCGGCAATACCGGCAAGAGCTTCCGAAACGAAATCACGCCCCGCAACTTCACCTTCCGCTCCCGCGAGTTCGAGCAGGCGGAACTCGAATTCTTCTGCCCGCCCGATGAATCCCTCGAGTGGTACAAGTTCTGGCGAGACTTCCGCATGGAATGGTGGAAGTCCATCGGGCTCGCCGGCGAAAATCTCATCCTGCGGGAGCACGAGAAAGACGAGCTCTCCTTCTATTCGCAGGGCACCAGCGATGTCGAGTACCGCTTCCCCTTCACCGCGCCCGGCTTCGGGGAGCTCGAGGGGATCGCCCATCGCGGAAACTATGACCTCACGCAGCACCAGAAGGAATCGGGCGCCAAGATGGAATACAACGACACCGAGCGCGGGGAGCTGCTCCCCAACGGCCAGCGGCGCGGGGAGCGGTATCTCCCCCACTGCATCGAGCCGGCGGCGGGGCTGGATCGCGGCGTGCTGGCGATCCTGTGCGAGGCGTACACAAAGGATGAATCGCGCCCCAGCCCGGAGTTCATGAAGTTCCACCCGCGGCTGGCGCCCATCAAGGCCGCGGTCTTCCCACTGGTCGCCAAGGATGGGATGCCCGAGATCGCCGAGAAGCTGCACAAGGAGCTCACCGACCGCTTCTGGCGTGTGGGCGCGATCGAGACGGATGAGAAGCAGACGATCGGCAAGCGCTACGCCCGCATGGATGAGGCGGGCTGCCCGTACTGCTTCACGATCGATAGCGACACACTGAAGGATCAGACGGTGACGGTGCGCGACCGGGATACCGGCTCGCAGGAGCGCATCGGGATCGACAACGTGTCGGGATTCCTGGCGGACAAGCTGCAGGTGTGAGAGAAGGAGTCCTGAGTCGAAAGACAGGTGCTCGGTGCTGAGCCGTGCATATGCGCGACACAGGGCTCAGGACACTTCGGACTCAGGACTGCATCTCTTGGAGGGATCGGCCAATGGCGAACGACTCCAACGGCGTTGCGATGGCGGGGTTTGTCTGTTCGCTGATGGGGCTGATCAGTTGCGGGCTGCTTTCGCCGGTCGGGCTGATCCTGTCGATGATGGGGATGGGCAAACAGGCCAACAAGGGCCTGGCGATCGCCGGGCTGGTGATGGGGATCATCGGTTCGATCTGGGTGATCGTGGCGATCGTGTTCGGGCTGTTCGCTGCGATCGCGGCGGCAATCGGGCTGAGCGGCGCCGGCCCGTGATCCCTGCCGCGTACTCTTACCGCTCCGAGATCGGCGTGTACCGGACATCGTGCGGGCCGGTGTAATCCACGCTGGGGCGGAAGAGGCGGTTGTCGGCGAGCTGCTCGATGATGTGGGCCGACCAGCCGCCGACGCGGCCGACGACGAACATCGGGGTGAAGAGATCCAGCGGCAGGCCGATGCAGTGGTACGTGGTCGCCGAGTAGAAATCGACGTTGGGATAGATGCCCTTGGCGGCCTTCTCGCGCTCCATGACACCCTCGATGCGGGCGCTCTTCTCGTAGAGATCCTTGTTGCCGGTGTCCTCGGCGAGCTGCTTGGCGAGCACCTTGAGGTACTTGGCGCGGGGGTCGTAGCTCTTGTAGACGCGGTGGCCGAAGCCGGGGATCTTGTCCTTCTTGGCGAGCTTGTCCTGGATGAATGCCTCGGCGGCATCGACCGTCGGGATCTGGCTGAGCATCTTCATGACGCCCTCGTTGGCGCCGCCGTGCAGCGGGCCTCGGAGCGAGCCGATCGCCGCGGTCAGGGCCGAGTACAGATCGCTCTCGGTCGAGATGACGGAGCGCGCGGAGAAGGTCGAGTTGTTGAGGCCGTGGTCGGTGTGGAGGACCAGGCAGACATCCAGGGCCTTGGCCATCGTGGGAGTCGGCTTCTTGCCGTTGAGCATGTAGAGGAAGTTCTCGGCGAGCGAGAGGGAGGTGTCGGGCGGGACGATCGGTGTGCCCTTGCGGTGATGCTGGTAGTAGGCGAGCATCGTGGGGGTCTGGGCGAGCACGGTGAGGGCCTTGTCGCGGACCGATGGGAGGTCGATCGCGTTGGGCTTGGAGTCAAAGACACCCAGCGCGGAGACCAGGGTCCGGATGACGTGCATGGGCTCCCCGGTCTTGGGCATCTCCAGGACGAGCTTGGCGATGTCCTTGCTCAGGGCGTAGCGCGAGCGGATCTGGTCGTTGAAGGCGGCGAGCTCGTCTTTCTTCGGGAGCCGGCCGTTCCAGAGGAGGTAGACGGTCTCCTCGAAGGTCGAGTGGCTGGCGAGCTCCCCGATGGGGATTCCGATGTATTCGAGGATGCCCTTCTCGCCATCGATGAAGGAGAGCTTGGTTTCGGCGGCGATGACGCCTTCGAGGCCTTTGGAGTATTGAGCCATAGCGTGGATCGTCCTGGCGATCGGGGGCGGAGGGGCTGAAATGGAATAGGGACGCGGCCCCGGCCGCGCCACCCACCCTTGGAAGGGGTGGGAGTGTAGCCGGGTACGCGGTCGGTCGGCACGAGCGGTGTCCGTCAGATGAACGTCAGGTTCTGCAGGTAGGAGGTCGGCGTGGCCGGGATGGCCCCATCGACGAAGTACCAGCAGAAGTGGAGCGCCGACTCGATATTGGCGCCGTTCTGATCGCCGGCAAGTATCGACGACGGCGTCATATTGCCAACCGTCCCCGAACTCTGCGAGACACTTGTGATCCGCCAACCGAGGCATAGAAGTTGTACGCGGTCACGGGCGGGAACCCCAGGTGCGTCTTGGTAATCGACAGGAGGATCTGGGTATCGCGAAGGAAGTAGAACGGCTGGGCGACCGAGCTGACGGTGTGCCGCTGCACGATGACCTGCTCGATCGCGGCCCTCTTGAACTCGTCGGAATAGACCTTCCGTCCCATCGCGACACTCCTTGGCCCCGGCAGTTGTAGCCGCGG
>JADLBU010000075.1 GCA_020847535.1 Phycisphaerales bacterium | reverse complement strand
GATCGCCGCGACCACCCGGCGCCGCAAGTCTTCCTGAGCCTCCGGCGGGAGCTTCCTTGCATCCGGTCTCTTCATCCCTCATCATAGCCGAAGCCCAGTCGACTGTCCACTAAATACGAGTCTGATTGGTAACAACTGGGATGATGGAGAGCGGCCTCAGCGGTTCGGCGATACCGTAACGGCATGAAACCGCTCTGCTTCGTGCTCATGCCCTTCGGCAAGAAGAAGGATGCCGCCGGCAAGGAGATCGACTTCAACGCGGTCTACAAGGACCTGATCCGGCCGGCGATCATCGCCGCCGACATGGAGCCGCTGCGAGCCGATGAGGAGGTCAAGACCGGCATCATTCACCGGCCGATGTTCGAGCGGCTGATCCTCTGCGACTACGCGATCGCAGACCTGACGACCGCGAACGCCAACGTCTTCTACGAGCTGGGTGTTCGCCACGGCGTGCGCCCCGGCCACACGGTGACGATCTTCGGCGAGGGCACCAACCTGCCCTTCGATGTCACGTACCTGCGCTGCGTGCCATACGCGATTTCCGAAACCGGTGTGCCGCTCAACCCCAAGCCGGTGCAGGAGGGGATCACGAAGATGCTCAAGGCGGCGCGGGACCAGGCCTCGGACAGTCCGGTCTTCGACCTGGTCAAGGACCTGAGCCCCGGCCAGGTCGGCCACGAGAGCACCGATGTGATGCGCGAGCGCCTCAGCAAGCAATCGGTCGCCTTCCAGGATCGGGTCCAGCAGGAGCAGCAGCTCGCCGACAAGCTCACCGCAGCGCGTCAGCTTCCCAAGGCGCAGGCGATCCCGGCGATCCGGGCGGTCGAGGATTCGCTGGGCCCGCTGCTGGATGCCCCCGTGAGCGCGGTGATCGACCTGATGCTCTCGTACCGCGCGGCCGGCGCGACCGACCAGATGGTCCGTATCGAGCCGCTGATGTCGGTGGCCCTGCGACGAACGGTGATGGTGAGAGAGCAGTTCGCCTTCGCGCTCAACCGCGAGAAGCGCAGCGCGGAGGCCGAGAAGGTGTTGACGGAGCTTATCCAATCCAACGGTCCCAGCAGCGAGTCGTACGGCCTGCTCGGCCGCATCTACAAGGACCGCTGGCAGGTCGCCTTCGAGGCAGATAAGCGCATTGAGGCGAGCGGGCATCTCACGCGAGCACTGGATGCGTACACCAAGGGCTTCGAGGCCGACATGCGCGATGCCTACCCCGGCATCAACACCGTCACGCTGATGGAGATGGGCGATCAGGTCGATCCGCGGCAGGCGGGCCTGCTCCCGGTCGTCCGCTACGCCGTCGAGCGCCGCATGTCCGCGCGCACCCCCGATTACTGGGACTGGGCAACCGTGGTCGAGCTCGAAGTGCTCGCGGCCAGCCCCACAAAGGCGATCGATGCCCTCGGCCAAGCCCTGACGCTCGTCCGCGAGCACTGGGAGCCGCGCACCACAGCGCGCAACCTCGGCCTGATCCGAAAAGCCCGCACCCTGCGCAACACACCCAGCGGCTGGGTCCAGGAGATCGAGGAGGCGCTGGAGGCCAAGGCGGTGGAGATGGAGCAGAAGGGCAAGGGTGGATGATCTGACTCGGGAGCGGGACGCAAGCAAACCCCCGCCGAGCGCCGATACTCTCCTTCATGCTCCGTCCGGGTCAGGCCATCGTTCTGTGCGTGCTCGCGTTGCTCTGCATCGGCGTGGTGATGGTCAATTCGGCGGACATGTCGGTTTCCGCCGTGACCGTCGCGCCTGGGGTGGTTGCCGATGGGACCGCGTCGGGAGGCGGGACGGCTGTTACTACCGGCCGCCCGGCGGGGATCAGCTTCTGGTCGGTGATTGGATCCCGCAGCACCATTTACATGGGCCTGGCGATCGCGGCCATGGTCGTTGGGTATCTGTTCCCAGTGCGGACGCTTGCGTGGCGGCTGGGCCGGCCGCTGGATCCGGCTCGCGGGATCAACGATCGCGGGGCGGGGTTCAAGCTTGCGGGGCTGTGCTCCGGGCTGATTCTGGTCACCTTGCTTGCGTATGCGCCGGTGATCGGGAAGGAGATCAACGGCGCCCACCGCTGGCTGCGGCTGCCGATCCCGGGGCTTGGGGATGCGCTCTCCGTCCAGCCCAGCGAGATCGTCAAGTGGACGCTGGTGCTGGTGATGGCCTGGTACGGGGCGACGAGGGTGGCGATCATCCATGAGTTCTGGCGCGGGCTGGTGCCGGCGCTGATCGCGCTGGGGGCGGTCGCGGGTGTCGTGGTCATCGAGGATCTGGGCACGGGTGTGCTGCTGGTCTCTTCGGCGGGGATCATCCTGCTCGCGGCCGGGGCGCGGATGTGGCAGTTCCTGATGTTCGTGCCGCTGGCGATCGCAGGGCTGGCGGCGGCGATCATCACCAATCCGTACCGCATCAACCGCATCCAGAGCTTCATCGACCCTTACAGCGACCCCGAGGGGAAGGGGTACCACATGATCCAGTCCATGCTCGCCGTGATGGGTGGGGATGGCACGGGTCGCGGGCTGGGGCATGGTCTCCAGAAGTTCGGATACCTGCCGGAGGACCGGACCGACTTCCTGTTTGCGGTGATCTGCGAGGAGCTGGGGATCGCCGGGGCGGCGGTCGTCATCTTCCTGTTCGTGGGCCTGGCGTGGGCGGGAGTTTCAATCGCCCGGCGCGAGCGGGACATGTTCCTGAAGCTGGCAGCGCTGGGGCTGGTGTCGACAATCGCGCTGCAAGCCTTGATCAACCTTGCGGTTGTGACGGGGCTGGGTCCGACCAAGGGGATCGCGTTGCCCTTGGTGAGTTCGGGCGGGACGGGGTGGATCCTGACGGCGTTCTCGATGGGGATCCTGGCGGCGATCGATCGGACGCAGCCGGAGACTCAGCCCGGGATCGCGGTCACTCCCGCGATGCAGCCCGCACTCTGAGCCCAATAGCGCCATACCGGCTCCGGGTAGGGGCTCTTCCCGGGTGATTGCCGGAGTGTTCTTCATGGGCGCTGCGGGCGGCCAATAATCGTTGAAACAGGCATCCGGCGGTGCGTTTCCGACGTAGGACTACGCACGGGGCCGTGGGCGGCCGGCCTTCGGACGGGCTGGGTTCCCGGCGCAGGGCGATGCCAGGATGATGAGGAGCTTGCACATGGTTCGACGCGCGTTTGGGGCGTTGGTGGTGGTGGCGGGCCTGGCGCTGGTGGGTGTCGGGACAGCGGGTGTGTTGGCGATCGGCGAACAACCCGCGGCTGCGTCTCCCGCGAAGGGCGATGCCTTCACGGTGGATGCGGTGCATTCGACGGTGATCTATCGGGTTAAGCATCTGAACGCCTCGTACTCGTACGGGCGTTTCAACGACATCTCGGGGACGTTCAACATCGCCGAGGGCGGCTCGGTGGATGTCACGATCAAGGCCGACAGCATCGACAGCGCCAACGAGAAGCGCGATAACCACCTCAAGGGTCCGGACTTCTTCTCCGCCAAGGAGTTTCCGGAGATCACCTTCAAGTCGTCATCGCTGAAGAAGGCAAGCGAGAGCACCTTCGAGGCGGCCGGCCAGCTCACGCTCCGCGGCGTCACCAAAGACATCACGGTGACGATCGAGAAGGCCGGCGAGGCCTCGGGTCAGCGCGGCAGGCTGCAGGGGTGCGAGGCCAAGTTCACGATCAAGCGCAGCGACTACGGCGTCTCCTACATGCCCCAGGGCCTCGGTGAGGATGTCACGATCCTGGTGTCGCTCGAGGGCGGCGCGAAGTAATCGCGGGGTTTCAATCCAAGAGCCTCTCTCCAAGGCGTCTGGCGCGGCCGAAAGGCTCTCGCGGACGCCTTTTTTCATTTGGGGAAGTGACGAAGTGGGGAGTGGTAGAGTGGCGTCGGCGGTGGTGTCGCATTTATGATCCCGCATGGACAGTGAGATCATCATCGGTGTGCTCAAGAGCTTGCCGCTCCCGGCCGTGGTGGCGCTGGTGATCGCGGGCGCTGGTTGCTGGAAGCGTGCGGAGCTGGGGGAACGGCGGTGGCGGTTTGCGTGGGTTGTGGGGCTTGGGATCGCCGCGGGTGTCGTGGTTGGATACTGGCGCGAGGGGTTCGCGGGGTGGCCCTTGCCGCCGCGGCAATCGATGCACTGGATCCCGCTGGTTGCGGCGATCGGCGCGCTGGGTTGCTTCGGGGTTGCGATGGCGGGGGACCGCGCGAGGTTGGGGGTGGCGATCCGGCGTTGGGCGAGTCTGCTGATCATCGTCGGGATCTCGTGGAGGAAAATCCGCGTGGAGTGGTCGTGGTACGAATCGCTCGCGTGGGTGATGGCGCTGGGAGGAGTGATCGCGGGGATGTGGGCGATCCTTGATGTGCTCGCCGGATTCCCGCCTCGGAAGCGTGCGATCGCGGTGTCGACGGATGCCGGGTCATCGCCGCGAGTGCCGGCGTGGGCCGCGTGGCTGCCGGGGATCGCGTGGACCGGGTTGACATCACAGGCGCTTGCCGCGTGCGACAGCCTGTCGCTGGGAACGGCGATGGCGATCCTGTCGGCGTGCTGTGGGGCGGCGATGCTTGTCTCGATCGTGCGTCCGCAGGCATCGATCGCGGGGGGCTCGGGGGTGATCGCGGGGCTGGTGGGGATGCTGGTGTTCTCGAGCTATCACTACACCGATGGGCTGGCGTGGTGGATGGGGATGCTGCTGATGCTGGCGCCGCTGGCAGCGCTGGCGATCGATCGGCTGATGCCGCGGAGGATCGGGGGATGGAAGCGTGCGATCGCGTGCACGGCGGGGATGTGCGTGCTTCCGGGGATCGTGCTGGCGGTGGCGATCCCGGCGGCGATCGCGGCGTCGGAGGAGGCTTACTAGGCAGTTCACCACGGAGAGCACGGAAGGCAACGGAGGGGGGAAAGAGACGAAGTTCCGGAGAGACAAAGTTCCGAAGTGAGAGCTACAACCGTGTCTTTGCACTTCGTCTCGTCATCTCTCATTCTCTTCGTCTCTTTGTCTTTCCTCCATGGCTCTCCGTGTCCTCCGTGGTGAATGTCTCAGGTTGATCCTGGATCCGGGGACCAGAGTTCGACCAGATTGCCATCGGGGTCGTAGCAGTACCAGCCTTCGGCGAGCATCCAGTCGAAGCGCATGGGGCCGTAGAGGGGGACGTTGCGGCTGCGGATGCGATCGAGCTGGGCGGGTAGATCGGCGCGGGCGATCTCGAAGGCGAAGTGGATGTTGCCGAAGCGCTTGCCGGGCGGGTGTGGTGAGTGCTCTTCGAAAAGGAGCTGGCCCTTGTGGACGGCGAGCCGCTGGCGGGATTCGGGCGGGCCGGCCCAGAACCATGCCCATTCTTCGGATTCCGGGCGAGCGGGCGCGAGGCCGATGATGTCGCGGTAGAAGGCGGCAGCGCGGGGGACATCGGAGACGATGAGGACGAGTTCGGAGAGGGAGCGGATCATGGTTGAAAGTGTTTATTGATATCGGTCAATAGCTGACATTGGTGGTGGGCTTCGCACGCCCATTTCATGGGTATTTGGATCGAGCCACAGACTCAACCAGCGGCTGCGCCGCTGGCAACCAACATGAGCCCGTTTCACGGGCTGAAGAGACAGAAACCGGCCATCGTTGCCGGGTATTGGATGCCGCGAACCGTTCATGGGTTGCATCACTACGATTGAATGTGCCTGACGATCCGGACACGCTGCCGGTCGATGCGGATGGGCTGTTGCCTGCCGATGCCCCGCCTGCGTGGGGCACTGAGACGGTCGAGGTGCGCCTGCAGCGGCTCTTGATGAAGGCTCGAGCGTTGCCGGAGCTGGCGGGTGTGTATCTGATGAAGGATGCCAAGGGGGTGGTGATCTACGTCGGGAAGGCAGCGCGGCTGCCCGATCGCGTATCCAGCTACTTCGTGCCCTCGGCGGATCTGGGGTTCAAGAAGCAGCCGATGCTGGAGGTGGTGCACGACTTTGAGATCTTGACGTGCGAGGGGGAGTGGGAAGCGCTGCTGACCGAGAACCGGCTGATCAAGGACATCAAGCCCAGGTTCAACGTGCGGCTGACGGATGACAAGACCTTTCCATATCTCGTTGTGACGCAGCGCGAGGATTTCCCGCGGGTGTTCGTGACGCGGAACCCGCAGGGTGTGGAGGAGGGGGGGCAGATCGCGCCCGAGATGAAGGGGGCGAAGGTCTTCGGGCCGTTCGCGAACGCGGGGGCGCTGCGCGAGGCGGTGCAGCTCTTGCAGCGGGTCTTTAAGTTCCGGACGTGCAGGATCGACATCGTGGATGGGAATGAGAAGAACAGGTTTTTCAGGCCGTGCTTGCTGTACGCGATCAACCAGTGCACAGCGCCGTGCGCGGCGAAGATCGGCAAGGAGGCGTACGGGGCGGATGTCGATCACTTTGTCAGGTTCCTGGGGACCAAGCGGACGACGGTGATCAACGAGATGAAGCGGGAGATGGATTCGGCGGCGGTGGAGCTGAGGTTCGAGCGGGCGGCGGTGCTGCGGGACCAGATCAAGGCGATCGAGAAGCTGGATGAGCGGGCGAGCCGGGCGGATGGATGGCAGCCGGAGACGGAGGTTGCGTACATCGATCCGGCGAAGGCGAGCCGGTCATTGCAGAAGACGCTGGGGCTGGAAGAGCCGATCCGCTGCATCGAGGGGATCGATATCGCCCACCTGCATGGCGGGGAGACGGTGGGGAGCAAGGTGTGCTTTATCGATGGCCGGCCGTTCAAGAGCGAGTACCGGCGGTTCAGGATCAAGTCGGCGGACAACGATGATTACACGAGCATCCGCGAGGTGGTGAGCCGGCGATATCGGGAGGCGGGGAGCGGGCAGGAGCTGTATCCGGAGGTGATCCTGATTGATGGCGGATTGGGGCAGCTGCACGCGGCGATGGAGGCGTTTGAGTCGCTGGACATCAAGCCGCCGATGGTGATTTCGCTGGCGAAGAAGGAGGAGCTGGTGTATGTGCAGCGGCAGGCGGAGCCGATTCGGCTGGGGCGGGAGAATCTGGGGTTGCGGCTGTTGCAGGCGATCCGGGATGAAGCGCATCGGTTTGCGCAGCATTACCATCACATTTTGAGGCGGAAGAGGACGTTGGAGGAGGAGTAGGACCGTGGCGGCGGATGCGTGGAAAGGTCAGGGAAGCGGCGGCGAGCGGTGCATGTCGATCAGCGCCGCTTGGTTGCCTTTGTGGTGCGCGCGGCCTGGGCATCATCGGCGCGGGTACAAATTGTCAATGTGACTCTTGTCCAGGGGTTTTCGCTCGCCGAGCGCTCGCTCGACCCGTGGCAACCATCGCGGGCCCGAAGCGGGCGAAGAGGAGAAGCTGAAGCGTGCCATCAGCGAGGCTTTGCGCGAGTGGTGGGCTTGCGACCGCCGGCTGAAGCCGGCGGCTCCGAGCGATGTTGAGGGCGTGGGGGCTTCTCTTGCACGGTGCCGAGAGGGACGCGCTTGGGTTCGCCGTCGCGTCTTGGGTAGTCCTTTGGGGTCGCCGACTGCTTGGTGAGGACCACGATCTTGCCGGTGGGGGTGTCGATGGTGCCTTCGTGGACTGCTTTCAAGAGATGCAGGGCCTTGGCGGCTTCGGTGAGTTCTTCGGGGGCTTGCTGGCCCTTGATGAGGGCTGCGCGGGCGCCGGTTTTGACGAAGGGGATGGTCAGCTCGGCGAGCGTGGCGAGCCGGCCGACTGCACGGGCGAGCACGAGGTCGTATTGCTCGCGATGACCGCCGGCGCGGGGGGCCGAGCCGATGTGGACGCCGCGATCGTGGCCAGCGGATTCAGCGCGGGCTTCGTGGACGGTGACGTTGGTGAGGTTGAGCGTGCTTGCAACTGCGCGGAGAAAGAGGACTTTCTTGCCGGTGGCTTCGAGGAGCGTGAAGGGATGGCGTGGCGCGCAGATGGCGAGCGGGATGCCGGGGAGTCCTCCGCCGGAGCCGACATCGAGGATTTTGGATCCGTCGGGGAGCTCGGCGAGCAGCTGTAGGAGGGTGAGGGAATCGAAGATGTGCCGGCGCCAGGCCTGGTTGGGATCGGTGATCGCGGTGAGGTTCAGCAGGTCGTTGGCGGCGAGCAGCATCGCGAGGTACCTGCCGAGCTTGTCAAGATCGCCATCATCGAAGGCGATCCCGTTGGCTTCACAGTCGGTGAGGAAGTCGGGCGGGGGTGTGAGCGCGGGGAGGGTGGCGAGGTTGAGGAGATCGAGTGGGGAGCGAGCGGTGGCGGGACGATGGGGCGCTGGGTGAGGTTCGCGGATGGAGAATCGGCCTGCGCCGCGAGCGGGGGCATCGGGGGAGGAGCGGCCGCGGGTGGAGGTGCGGGGGGGGCGGCGGTTTGGTGGGGGCATTGCGGGATCGTAAAGGGCAAAGAGCAAATTGCAAAGGGCAAATGGGAAGGGGCGAAGAGAAGAGAGGCATTTAGGCAAGAAGGCGCCGAGGCATCGAGTCGTCAAGACAACAAGGAATCAATCGTCGTTGATGAACTCGAAGGAGCGGCGGGGGCTGGATTTGGGTCGGCGCATGGTGATGCTGGCGATCAGTCCGACCATGGCCCAGACGGTGACGAGGCTGGAGCCGCCGTAGGAGATGTAGGGGAGCGTGATGCCGATGATGGGGAGGAGGCCGATGTTCATGCCGACGTTGATGAAGACCTGTGCGGCGATGAAGGCGGCGAGCGTGAGGATGACGAGTCGGCCGAAGGGATCCTTGGTGCAGGCAGCGCAGAAGAGGCTTGCGGCGAACCAGATCGCGTAGAGGCCGAGGACGAGCAGGCCGCCGAGGACGCCCCATCGATTGAGGATGATGGAGAACACCATGTCGTTGTGGCGTTCGGGGAGTCCGCTGAAGTGGATGAGGGTGCGTGAGCGTTCATCGCCGAGGCCGGTCCATCCGCCGGCGGCGGCGAGCGTCTGGGCGGTGGAGGCCTGGAAGTTGAGATCCTGGTCTTCGCTGCGATCGCCCTTGAGCTGCTTGATGAGACCGGCGATCCGTTGCTGCTGGTGGGGCTTGAGGATGGGGTAGACGGCGGGAGCGGCCATCGCGGCGAGCATGACGATGAGGGCCAGGTGGCGGAAGCGTGCGCCGGCGCCGATGAGGACGGCGAACAGGGCGGGGATGAAGAGAGAGGCGGTGCCGAGATCGGGCTGGAGGGTGATGAGTGCGATCGGGATTCCGGTGATGATCGCCGGGGGGATGAGTCCGAGGAATCGGCGGTGCTCGGTGCGGTAGCGCATGTACCAGGCGAGCGTGAGGGCGTAGGCGATCTTGGCGGGTTCAGAGGGCTGGAAGTCGGTGAAGCCCAGGTCGATCCAGCTTCGGGCGCCGTTGATGGGATGGACGATGGACCAGGGGACGAAAGGGATGAGGAGGAAGATGAGCAGGCCGAGGGCGATGATGTAGAAGAACCAGGCGGCGGAGGCGAGCCAGCGGTAGTTGGGGAGGACGATGACGAGTGCTGCGGCGAGCGAGATGGCGAGGAAGACTGCCTGTCGTGTGGCGATCGGGTTGAGCAAGGTTTCGGGGTGAGGCTTGGGGGCCTTGGCGACATCGATGGCCCAGAGGCCGATGAGCGAGAGGGCGAGTGAGGCGGCGATCACGATCCAGGCGGGACCGATGCGCGCGATGGGGCTGAGGATGGAGCGGATCGAGAAGGATCGATGTCCCGATGCCGAGGGCATGGGCTACTCCCGCCCTTCGTCGGGATCGGGCGCTGGTGCGCCGGCGGGGATGTGCTGGAGGTAGCCTTCCTTGATGAGGGCGTGGACGATCTGGTTGCAGATGGGGCCGGAGACGCGTGCGCCGCTGCCGGCGTACTCCATCACGACGGCGATCGCGTAGCGCGGGGTATCGCCCTCGTTGCCGGCGAGCACGACGAACCAGGAATGATCTCCGGAGCGGACGACCTCGAAATCTTGTGGTCTGTTGCGGGTGGAGGCATTGACACCATCGCTCTCATCATCACGGCCGACTTCATCGATGGCATCGCCGGCGGTGGTCTTGCGCAGCTTGAGATCGGGAGCGGTGGCGGTGCCGGTCTTGCCGATGATGCGGATGCCGGGGGCGTTGAAGGTGGGTTCGGCGACCCGAATGCCATTGCGATCGAAGGAGATCGCGTGGCCGGAGCCGAGCTCTTCGTTGGCGGATCGGCGGAGGCCCTCGAGCGCGGTGGCGATCGCGGCGGGGCTGAGGCCCAGGTCTGTCTGCGAGTCGGGGGTCCGGCGTCGAGGATCGTTCTGGACGATGGTGGGCGGGATGACGACACCACCGCGGGCAAGGGTCGCGTAGGCGGCGGCGGCGTGGAGCGGGGTCCAGGCGATCGGGCCCTGGCCGATGCCCATCTGGATGGCATCGCCGATCTCGAGGGTGTCGGGCTTGCCGCCCTTGCCGATGAGGCCGTGGACTTCGGGGCCGATGCCCAGGTCCCAGCCGCGGTCGACGTTGAAGTCGCGGTAGGTTTCGGCGATCTGGTCGGGGCCGAGTCGTCGGCCGAGGGTGAAGAAGAAGATGTTGCAGGAGACCATGATCGCCTCGGCGGCGTCGAGGTCGTGTTCGAGCTGGCTGGTGTGCGTGACCTTGTGGCGCTTCCAGATCCAGCACTGGAGCATGTTGGGCTGATTGGGAAGAAGGTGGCCGGTGCATTCGATGTGCTGATCAAGCTGGTAGGCGTTGCGCTTGACGGCCTCGACGAGGATGAGAGGCTTGGCGATCGAGCCGGGGGGATAGGGGCGGTTGATGGCGCGGTTGAGGTAGGGGAGCGTGAGCGGATCGGCGAAGATGGATTCGGGATCTTCGGTGCGGAGGCGATGGGGGGCGGGTGGAGTCGAGACCATGGCGAGGATCTCGCCGGTGTTGACATCGATGACGACGGCAGCGCCGTTGATGGGCGTGCCGGTGGGCATGGTGGGGTTGGGGACTTCGACGGCGGAGCGGTGCCAGTCTTCGACGCGAGCCAGGCCGAGTGAGGGGGTCATCGCGGCCTGGATGCGGGCCTGGAGCATGTAGTCGATGGTGAGCTTGATGTCGTGTCCGGGCTCGGCGGGGATTTCCTCGATGCGATCAGAATCGAGTGAGCGTGTGCGGAGGCCGCGCATGCCGCGGAGGGTCTGTTCGAAGGAGCCCTCGATGCCGACCTGGCCGACGCGATCGCCGTCGAGATACTCGCCGCGATCCTTGGTGGTGCCGTCGGGGAGGCTGAGGAGGACGCGATCGGCGAACTTCTGGTCCTTGTCGAGGAGATTCTGGCGGGCCTGTTCATCCTCGGTCCAGACCTGGCGCATCCACCCGATGACGTGGGAGGCGATCCCCTCGGTGAAGACCGGTTCGTTGCGGTTTGCTCTGAGGGGTCCGGGGAGGGTGGAGGCATCGACATCGACCATCATGGAGTCGAGGGGGTAATCGCGATCCCCGGCATCGAAGACGGCAAGTCCGGGGATGAGGGGGATGCGATCGGCGCGGGCGCGGGGGTTGTCTCCGAAGGGCTCGAAGTCGATCTGTTCATCGATGATGGTCTGGAACTGGAAGGCGAGCGTGTCGGAGATGCGGGGGATGATGACGCGCGAGCCCTTGAGGGGGATGCGGGCCTTCTGCTCGATGGCGAGCAGTTCCTGGGGGGTCGGATCCTTGCCGTTGCGGTCCTTGAATTCCTTGATCTTGGCGGCTCTGGTGCGCGTGTAGACGGAGTCGTGCATGCGAGCGACGGCATCGATCGCTTCTTGACGGGCCTTGGCGAGGCCGGCGGTGGTGATGCCGGCGGTCTTGGCGAGCAGATCCCAGCCGCGATCGACGTGTGCCTGGTAGGCGCGGGTGGCGCGGTCGAGGAGTTCCTGGCGCTGTGCGGCGGAGAGGTCGGTCCAGAGTTCGCGATCGGCCCTGGGGACGAAGTATCGTGCGCGGGCGGCGGCCCAGCCCTCGGCGAGGTTCTCGTAGGCGATCGCGATGTCGTAGCTGGGGCGATCTTGTGCGAGGATGCGACCCTTGCGGTCGAGGATTCGGCCGCGGACGGTGGGTGTCATCTGCCGGCGGATGAGCTTGGCTTCGGCGGCGGCGAGCGCCTGGTCGGCGCTGGTGAGGCCGAGCCGGCCGACCTGGATTCCGAGGATGGATACGGCGAGTCCGGCGCCGGCGAGCAGGACGAGGAGCCGGCGATGGAACAAGCTCGGGAGGAGGGTCTGGAGGAGGGACATCTGGTGGTCGGGTGTGGGCGCGGTGCCTCGTGACGGGTGTGGCCCGAGTGCATGGTATGGATCGGCGATCGTGTGCTGGGGGCGGGAAATTCGAAGGGCAAAGGGGCAGATGGCGAATCAGCAAAAGGCAGAAGAGCCCAATGCTGAGTATCTGGCTCTTAGGCCGCTCGGCGCTTTGGCTACTTGCTCCGCTTATCCCTGGTGATCTGGGCGTAGGCGTTGTGGTTGTGGATGGATTCGAAGTTTTCGGAGTTGATGGAGTACCAGGTGATCTTGTCTTCGCGGTTGAGGGCGAGCGCGAGGTCTCGGACGATGTCCTCGACGAACTTGGGGTTGTCGAAGGCCTGCTCGGTGACGAACTTCTCATCGGGGCGCTTGAGGACGGCGTAGACGGGGGCGCTGGCGGCTTTTTCGAGGAGCTCGACGAGGTCCTCGATCCAGAGCAAACCCCTGAAGCGGACCTTGGACTCGATGCGGCAGCGCTGGTTGTGGGCGCCGTAGCGGCTGATTTCCTTGGAGCAGGGGCAGAGGCTGGTCGCCGGGGCCGAGACGGTCATGACGTAGTCTTCGCGATGGTTGGCGAGGCACTCGAAGGTGACCTTGTAATCCATGAGGCCGATGTTGCCGGTGACGGGGGCGGGCTTGCGGATGAAGTAGGTGAAGGAGGCCTCGAAGTGGGCTTCCTCGGCGTGGAGTTTGTCGCAGATGTCGCGGGCGACCTTGACGATGGTGTCGGGGCGGAGGGGGCCCTTGGTCTGGTCGTTGAGCACTTCCAGGAAACGGCTCATGTGCGTGCCCTTCTGATGATGGGGCAGGGCGACGTACATGTTGATGGTGGCGACGGTGGACTGCTCGCCGCCATCGCGCTCGCGGAGGCGGATGGGGTAGGTGACGTCCTTGACGCCTACGCGATCGATGGCGACGTTGCGGGCGTCGGAGGAGGCCTGGACGTCGGGCATTCCGGCAGCGCGGAGCTGAGGGGGTTCGACCTTAACGGGAGGCTTTTTACGAGCGGGTGTGGGCACGGAATTGGCAGTGGATTGTGGGGCGTTGCGGCCGGCCGCGCGGGGGGCGGTTTTCTGGATGTGCCCGTTGGGCTTTGCCATGGTGGGTTCCGGATCAAGCATATGGCGGGAGCTCGACAGCTTCGATGCCGGGAGGGCATTCGTCTGGTGCGGAGAATGTCACTTGGGGAGGCGATGATCGGGGCATGTGAGGTGTGCGGCACGTCACTTCAAGCGCCGGGTCGGGGGAGCAGAAGCGGATGTCGGGGAATGACTCAGCGATTCAGCGCGTTGCCAGGCTCTCTCAGTGATGCTGCCGCAGACCAGTGAGCAGAGCTCAAAGACCAGCGGCATGCCGATGCGGTAGACGACGCGGTTGCCCTCCTGCCTGCGGTCGACGATTCCCGCGGCGGCGAGGATGGCCAGCTGCTTGGACATGTTGGCCTGCTTGATGCCGCAGCGATCCACGAGTTCGCCGACGCTCGCCTCGCCATCCTGCAGAACCTGAAGGATGCGGAGTCGGCTGGGCTCGGAGAGGACGCCGAAGAGATCGGCGACCGCGTCGAGCTGCTCGGTCGCGAGCGTTCCGTGCTTTTTCGGCTTTTTCCGCTGTCCTGGCATCGACCTGCTCCGGGGTTGACTATATCACTATATGGCAATATAGTGAACCGCATCGCTCGCCCCGCTCGCGATTGGTGGAGGGCGACCGCACTGGAGGCGATCATGAGCACGCATGCGCAGGAATATTACCGGGACAACGCGGCGGCGATGGCGGATGTGCGAGCCTCGATGCCCGATCTGGTCAAGGGGTTCGCGGGGCTGCACCAGGCGGGGATGAGGGCGGGTGCGCTGAGCGTTGCGGAGAAGGAGTTGATCGCGCTGGGGATCGGGGTGGCGATCCGGTGCGAGAACTGCATCTACGCGCACGTGCGTGCGGCGTTGAAGGCTGGGGCATCTCGGGAGCAGATCCTGGAGGCGGCGGGGGTGTCGGTCGTGATGCAGGGCGGGCCTTCGTACACGTACCTGCCGCGGGTGACGGAAGCGTTGGCGGCGCTGGACGAATCGGCGGGTGCGGAGAAGGGAGCTGCGCGATGAACACGATCACGGTGGCCGAGCTGGCGCGGCGGATCGAGTCGGGGGCGAAGCCCAGGCTGCTGGATGTGCGGTCGGCGGCGGAGTTTTCTCAGCTGCATGCGAGGGGGGCGTGGCTGCTGCCCTTGGAGGAGTTAAGCGCTGCGGGGATCCCCGACGAGCTGGTGGCAAGTGAGGAACCGCTGTATGTGCTGTGCCGGGCGGGATCGCGTGCGGGGGTGGCGTGCGAGGTGCTGGGCAGGCTGGGTGTGAAGAACCCGGTGCGTGTGGATGGTGGAACGCTGGCGTGGGAGAAAGCCGGTCTGCCGGTGATCACGGGCTCCTCAGGTGTGATGTCGATCGAACGGCAGGTGCGCATCGGCGCGGGCGCGTTCGTGCTCGTCGGGGTGGTTCTCGGCTGGCTGTTCCATCCGGCGTTGGCGGGGCTGAGCGCGTTTGTCGGCGCGGGCCTGGTCTTTGCGGGGATCACTGATTTCTGCGGGATGGGGATTCTGCTGGGCAAGATGCCGTGGAACCGAAGGGCGATGGCGTGCGCGCCCGGCGTGGGAACATCAGTCGCCCAATAGGCGGCGGGTTGCGCCGAAGTAGAGATCGTCGAGGATGTCGTGCGGGAGCGAGAAGCCTCGGAGCAGCGGGGAGGAGAGGTCGTTGTACTTATCGGGTTCGACCATCGTGAGGTCGGAGTCGGCGATCGGGGAGGGGCCTTCGTAGATGGTTTCCAACAAGGTGCGGAGAGCCCAGTAGCGGCTGGCATAGAGGTCGAAGGCGGCGTCGGGGCTGCTGGCCTGGTCGGACTTGGGGTGGGCGGGGGTGAGTTTGTCGGCGCGGACGTGGTCATCGGCGGTGACGATGTCGGAGCCGAAGAGGATGCGGCCTTTCCAGCGCTGCATGAAGGAGAGGAACTCGGGGCGGGGGTGCTTGGAGATTTCGCGGACGATCCACTTGGTTGCCGAGCAATCGAGGTGGAGGTTGGGGTGTCGGGAGAGGAGTTCGGAGAGGAAGGTGAGGTCTTCGGACCAGCCGCCCATATGGGCGGCGATCCAGGGGCAGGTGAAGCGGTCGAGCATTTTTTCGAGGCCGATGTAGTGGTTCCGCTTGGTGTCGTAGATGCTCGCGTCTTTGTACTTTGTCTGGAACCAGGTATCGGGGTCGGCGATGTGGACCATGACCATCATGCCCAGGGCGGTGGCGGCTTCGAGCTGCTTGATGCGCCATGCGGAATCGACGGTGACGAGGTCAGCACCGTCTTTTCCGGGGAAGAAGTCTCGAAGACGGGGGGCATTCCAGATCTTGAAGATGCGGGCATCGTACTTCTTGCGGAAGATCTCGAGGTTGTCGATGTAGCCCTGGCGGAAGGCGTGTCCACGATCGGGAGCGCTCCAGGTGGGGCAGGCGATGAAGCGGATGCGCTCGCCCATGATGTCCAGGACGGGCTCGACATCGAGGAGTGGGGTCTGGGAATAGGTGAGGCCGACGCCGTAGGTGCGGGCGGCATCGGCGTATACGCGGGGGGCTTCGCGGCCAACGATGTGGGTGTGGAAGTCGATGATGGGCTGGGGGGGCTTGTAGAAGCGATCGGCCTGGGCGCGGTAATCCAGGGCCAAGAGGTTGCTCGGATCCGGGCGCATCGACGGAGTGGCGTGTGCGGCCGTGTGCGGCATTGACGATGGTAGACACGTTTCCTGCAACCCCGGTATCTGTTGAACCAAGCATTCCTGAAGGCGGCGGGGAACGGGCGCTGGGTTTGGGTTCGGGGTGGGGCGTGGGCCGCGGCGGCGGGAAGCCGCGGGTGGCGCTGGTGCACGACTGGCTGTGCGGGTATCGCGGGGGCGAGGCGGTGCTGGAGCGGATCGCGGGGCTGGTGATCGAGCACGGGGAGCCGGCGGGGCTGTGGGTGATGGTGAGCGATGGCAAGGGGGTGGCGCCGGGGATCGATTCGCTGGATGTGCGGACTTCGGTGCTGCAGGAGATCCCGGGGGGGAGCGGGAAGCTGCGGCGACATCTGTTGCCGCTGTATCCGCGTGCGGTGGAGGACATCTCAGAACAGATCGCGGCGGAGCATCGGCGGCGAACGATCGATCTGGTGATTTCGACGAGCTCGGCGGCGGTCAAGGGTGTACGGGCGCCGGCGGGTGCGGGGCACATCTGCTATTGCCACACACCGGCGCGGTACCTGTGGTCTCAGACGGCGGAGTATGGGAGCAAGAGTTGGATCGCGCGGATCGGGCTGGGTGTGTGCGGGTCAGCGCTGCGGGCGTGGGATCGAGGGACCGCGGCGAACGTGACGGTGTTTCTGGCGAACTCGCGGCACACGGCGGGGGAGATCGAGCGGTGCTATGGGCGGGCTTCGAGCGTTGTGTTTCCGCCGGTGCGGACGGAATTCTTCACACCGGATGCATCGGTGCAGCGCGAGGACTTCTGGCTGGTCGCGGGGGCGCTGGAGCCGTACAAGCAGACGGACCTGGCGATCCTGGCAGCGCAGCGGGCGGGCGCTGAGATCGTGATCGCGGGGATGGGTTCGCAGCTGGCTGCGCTGAAGCGGCGATTCGGCGGGATACCGCGCGTGCGGTTTGCGGGGCGGACGAGCGACGAGGAGTTGCGGGATCTGTACCGGCGAGCGCGGGTGCTGGTGTTCCCTCAGGTGGAGGACTTTGGGATCGTCGCGGTGGAAGCGCAGGCGTGCGGGCTGGCGGTGGCGGCTCGGAGAGCGGGCGGAGCGCTGGACACGGTGATCGAGGGGCGGACGGGCGTGTTCTTTGATGAGGCCACGCCGGAGGGGATTGTGGAGGCGGTTGGGCGGTTGCCGGTGGGTGCGGAGGTGGCGTGTCGGGAGCATGCGATGAGGTTCTCGGAAGGCCGGTTTGATGCGGAGATCGAGGGTGTTATTCGCAATACGTTAGGGATAAAGGGGGTAGGCTAGGAATCAATAACTTGTGACGAAACCTGCGCGGTTGCTCCACGTACCATCAAGTAGAAGTCGGCATCGGCGGGGCGTTGTTTTCTGCCGATGAAGGCGGTGTTTGCCCCGGAGTTCCGGGGCTGAAGGAGATTGTCATGATCGCTCGGGCTGTGACGCGTGGTGGGGCGGTTCGCGGCTGGCATCGTCCGGCGGCGATCGTGCTGGCGCTGTCGTGCTTTGCTTCGTCGGGCTGCAACAACGCGGCCGAGGGTGGGTTGAGCGGTGCTGCGCTGGGTGCGCTGGGCGGGATGGCGATCGGGAGCTTGTCGGGGGACATGGGGAAAGGCGCGGCGATCGGCGCGGTGGTGGGTGGGATTGGTGGGTTGATCATCGGTGATCAGAACGAGCGGAATGATCGGCGATCGGGGCGGTGAGTGAGCCCGGTCGCGGTGGTTGATTGATGTGTGTGAATGAGAAACGCCCGCCGGCATGGCGGGCGTTTTGTGTTTCATACACGGTGATTGAGCTACGGCAAGGTTAATGCATCGATGGGCTCGGCTTCTCCGCGTTCAGAACGGAGGGATCGTTGGGGTTGTTGTTGTGGTACAGCTTCCAATTGTTGAACATCATGACATCCGCAGCGCCGACGTAGTTATCGCCGCTCAGGTCCCCATGCACCCAGTTGCAGCCGGACTGGCCCGAGTAGAGCGCATAGGCCGCGTTGAAGTCGGACTGGTCGGCCGAGTCAACCGCGCCATCGCCGTTGAAGTCCGCGCGGTTGGAGATGGTGCTGAAGTCATAGACTCGCTTCATGTACTCGATCAGGTTCAGGGCGGGGGATGGAAGAAGCTCAGCGCGGCGGCGGCGCTGACGGTCTGGCCAGGCGACGGCCGTGGGCGGCGGCGGAGGGTGGGGCAGTTCTTCCGGTTGTATGAGAAGGACATCGACGGGGAACTCTGCGCCCAGTTCCTGCGCGACCTCCTGCGGACGGTGCGGGGGAGGATC
>JADLBU010000074.1 GCA_020847535.1 Phycisphaerales bacterium | reverse complement strand
CGACATCTCGGTAGCCAGCATCCGCGACGCGATCGCCCTCGCCTTCGAGGCCGGGTTCGCGGCGGGCAGCGGAGCCCCGGCCCCGTTCACATTCGACCCCGCCGACCCGGGCGAGATGCCCTCGTAGAACGAGACCATGCCGGTTCCGCGACGGCGCGCAACGCCCGGCGCGGCGGCCATGAGGTCGCGTCCGAACGCCTGCTTCGTGCTGACGGCGTTGCGCCCGTCCTGCTCGCACCACCCCTTCCAGGCGTCGTAGAGGTTGTCCACCCATGCGCGATGTCCCACCCCGACAACGCAGCGGTCGCGGATGAAGGCGCCGACAGGTGAGCCGAGGTCCTCCATGTCGCGGATGGCATCCTCGCCGCTCTTGGGCTGGATGAACCGACCGCGCTGCCGCAGCCGCTTCCACCCATCGATCGCCCAGAGCAGGATGCCCGGCAACTCGGCGAGCAACTGGTCGGTGAGGGTCACGTCCTCCGTGCCGTAGAACGTGTTGGACAGCCGCAGCACAAGGAAGCGACCGGCCAGCGCCGTGCTGGCGTCGTTGAGGCGGGGCAGTTCGTTCGTCAGGAACATGAACCGTGTCGCCAGTTTCATGCTGACGGACCCGAGGAACTTGCGGTCGATGGTCAGGGTGTCCTCGCCGGAGATGCACAGCAGGCGTTCGACCACCGTGCCGACGTTGTCACCGCCGAAGCGGGCGTCGCTCACGATGGCCAGGGACTTCTCGATGAGGGGCTGGAGGCCGAAGTTCCCGGCCAGGCTGCTGGTGGTCGGTCCCACGACGTTGCCCGCGCCGACCAGGCGCGTGACGATGCGGCCGATCGTGCCCTTGCCCGACCGCCTCGGCCCCACGAGGAGCAGCATCTTCTGCTGGCTCGTGTCGCCCGTAAGGCAGTAGCCCATCCACTCCTGGAGCAGTTCCACGGATTCGAGGTCGTCGCCGAACAACTGCTCGAGGAACTTGATCCACCGCTCGGGCGGCTCGGGATTGGGCTCGTAGTCGAAGTCGAGCGCGTTGATGGTGAACAGCGCAGGCGTCGGGGCCAACACGCGCCCTGTCGGGATATGCAAGTTCAATGACTTGCACGGCAGAAGTTCGAGCGCGGGCGGGCGGTCCTTGCCGTCGTCGAGCCAGGATGGTGAAACCGTCGAGGCCGGAAGATGGACGTACGCGCGGATGGTGTCAAGCGCCTGCTTGACCGTCGTCGGGTTGGACTCGAAGTCCACAAGCTCCATCTCGCCCGTCTGCTTGTTGAGCACATACCGCAACGCTTTGTGCAGCCACGGCTGGAGCCGCTGTTTGAGCCATTCCTCCTCGACTTGGCAGTAGCGGTTCCCGCGCCACTCCATAAGCAGACCGCCGTATCCGTGCAGCGTGCGCCCGTCGGCGTGCTGGTTGAACTCACGGGCGTATGCCTCGGCGGTGGGCAGCGTGCGACGGGGCGACAGCACCAACCGGCCCGTCGCTGGGTCCTTCTGCCCGAGAGCGATAAGGAGGTCATCACCATCACCGGGCTCGGGCGCATCGCCCGACGCGGGTGCCTCGGATCGGGTTGGGACGCCGCGACGCGGTGAATACGTCTCCTGGCAGTCCGCATTGGCCTTCTCGATGGTCATCTGCCCGTAGGTGCGGGCACCGCGTTTCTCGTCCCACTTCTCACGAAACAGGCCCGACCGCCGGAACAGCCGGTCCATGCGTTCAGCGTCCTTGCCGGTCCAGAACGCCAGGGAGTTGCACAGCGCCTGATCGGCCCCGCTGGCGTCATCACCGTGCATGGACGTGTCGCCCGTCCAGAGTTTGGCGAAGCGGTCGCCGTTTTTCGCGGCGCTGGCTCGTTTGATGAGTGCCTCGTCATCGCCGCCGAATCCGGCCGATGCGGTGGTTCCGTTGAGGTGCCGTTTCGCCTTCTTTGGCCAGAGTCGTGCGCAGAGCGCATCGAGCGCCGCCTGCCGCTCCTCGACGCCGCCCGGCGTGCTTGCGAGGTGCTGGCCGGTGACGGTGAAGAATCGCTCGCGGTCGTAGACCTCAGTTTCCTTGAACCCGACGATGGCCTTCGACTTGCAGCCGACGCCGTCGGGCTTGCGCCCTGCGATGAACACCTTCACGCCTCGCCCGCTCGGCGAAATCTCGGTGTACGAACTGAGCGCGGCGATGATCTCCTCGGCGGCGGGAGCGACGGCACCAGCGTCGTCAATGCAGCCGTCCAAGTCGATGCCGCAGTAGGGGTCGTTTGCCGCGAAGACGTAGCCGATCCCCGCGTACCCGGCCGTCTTCCACGCCGCGACCGCCTCATCGAACGACGCCCAGGTCGCTGGGTCTGTCGAGTCTGCGCGCCCGCCGCCCCGAGCGTTGACGGGGCATTTGGTCTGCTTGCCGCCCCGCGTGACGTACTTCCAGCACACCCACTGCGGATGGTTGCGGAGCGAGGTCGGAACGATGGTCTGGTCAAATGGCGACGGCACCACGGCCGCTCTCGCGGCAGGTGCTTTGCCGTTGAGCGCTGCATCGCTCGACAATGGTGCGTCCACGATCAGCCGGAGGCTCCGGCGGGAGCGGTTTCGGGCACCCGGTCCAGGCGCTCGACGCGGAAGGCGGTCTCGCCGAACTCGCGCCGGACGTACCCGACAAAGACCTGGTTGAGCGTCCGACCGACTTCGGTGGATGCGTCGATAACGATCGCCCGCTTGGGTTCGTCATCCACAAAGCGGGCATCGAGGCGAGAGCGGGACTCCCCGTGCATGCTCTCGACAGCGATGAGGGAGAGATCGAGCGTCGCAAGCACCTCTGCGAACGCCACGTCCCTTCCGAAGGCATAGCGATAGACCTCACGCGACATGCGGTGTCCTCCAAGATTCCAGGTCGTTCCTACTGGATATCTACGCGAACCGACCACGATGTCGCGCGAGCCTAGAGGTAGTCCCGCAGCGAGGCATCCTCGAAGACTTGGCGAATGTCGCCGATGTGGCGCTCTGCGGCGCGACGTGAGATCCCAAACTCCACCGCGATCGAGTTGATGGTCGCGCCGCGCGCCAGCGCGTCCATGATCTGACGGTGCAACTCTGTCGGAAGCGTCGCTCGGACATCAGCCACGTCCCGTTTCAATTCATAGAGGCGCTGCCAGGTGCGGCTTGCCTCCGGCGTCGTCTGGTGGCGCTCAACGACGCGACCATCGCCGTCCAAGACAGGATCGTTGAGCGAGCACTCCTCGCGCAGCGGACTCCGCTTCTCGGCAAACACATACCGGAGGAATGAAATCCCGCGCTTGTCGGAGATGTAGGAGACAAACTGCTCCCACGTCGTGATCGTCGGGTCAAACTTGGCGGCTTGCTGGATCAGGTGTGTTCGCAGGTCTTGGCCGATGTCCTCGAAGTCGCTACGGCTGAGGCCGCGTCGGCGACTCAACCTGCGTGCTTTGCTGATGAAGAGGGGTTCGGCGGCGTGAAGCTGCTTGGGGTCGATCGACATGGCGTGTCATCCGTAACGGCGCGCGGAGATCGCGCACCCAGAGGCGAGAGAACCACTGCGGTCAGTGACGATTAGGTGATGGGCCGGTCAGCGAGCACGAGCTGGAGACAGACTGACCACGTCGCCACATCGAGTGGCGTCGCCGTCGCGTCGGAGTTCATCCCGCGCGTCGTTGATCGAAACGACGGCTTAGTTGGTGTGGTTGGTGCAGTTCACGGCGAGCCCCTTCATGTCGAGCAAAGCCCTTGTCGCCGTTGGAATCCCGCGATACTCTCAGGTGCCAGCCTGAGTCGGGTTCCACCCGGCCTCCCGGTGGGCTGCCTTGCGGTGCCTCGGGAGATGACTGACCCGCTCGCCCAGTTAGCGCTGGAGCGGGCGGTTTGAGCGAATCAGTTGTTTATGCCTTGAATCCCTGCTGCTTGAGTGCCTTGACGATGGCAGGGAGGTCCTCCACGAGGTCCTGCGCCTTGATCACGATCCTGACTGGACGGTCGATTTCCACCGTCACCTTTCCGTCGCCAGCCGCGAGACGGAACGTGCCGGCTGTGCGCTGGCTCACCTCACTCCGCTCCCGATAGTCACCGAGGCCGATGGATTCGAGGTACGTCTCGACCTCCTCAAGTGGCATGATTGCGTACCCGTCGCCTGCCTCCGTCTTCGCGTCGGGCTGCTCGGGGCCTCCTCCGGATGGTGTCATCGCGGGCTTCAGCCGGAACGCCTGAGCAGCCGGATTCGGTTCACCTTCCAAGAGCCCGGCGTAGTGCGCGGACTCCACAAAGAGTTTGATGAACCGATCGACCTCGTTGACGATCTGGAGCTTCGCGCTCACGAACTGCTCGATGTAGGTGCGCGGATGGTCCTGGTTCTTCGGGCACTCAACGAACACTCTCTTGAACTCGGGGTACGCGAGGAATGCGATTGCTCTGGCCTTGGTGCGAGCCGCCTCACTGCCTGCGTAGAGCATGTCGGTGGCGAGCGGCGTGAGCCGAACGTTCTCGTCATCCAACTGGACCAGCGTGAACTTCTCCAGAGCGTCGAGTTTGTGCAGGAACCGCCCCTTCGGAGCATCGTGCCCGAGGGCACGGGCAAACCCCTCGCGCGACATGCTCTTCGCGTGGTGATCGATTTTCCGCAGGGCCTCCTCACAGTCGCGGAGGCCCATGTAGACGAAGCTCTTCCCGTGCTTCCGCTCAGGGCCGGTCTTCCCGGTTCGGTCCTTGCCATTGTCCATCGCGGTGGCGTCTGGAGAAGTGCCGCTGGGGTCGAGGGGCTTGGTTTCAATCGTCGCCATCGTGGGACTCCTTGGATTCCGTGGGTGCTGTCTGGCCAGTGTATCCCGCCTCAACACCGAACGGGCGGTTTTACCGGCAAATCTTTCCGATGAGCGTCAAAAAATACACGGAGCGGATTCAATCGTCAACATCCGGACATCGTCGCCAGGTGGTTCGGAAAGCGACATTCGAGCATAAATCATTCATGGACAGGCAGTTGCGCACAATTCTGCCCACGTCTTTCGCTGCTTCCGCCAATCGACGAGTGCCGCCACGGGCCGGAGGTCCCGCTCGGTGATGGGGTCCCGGCCTTCCTCGACCCGAGGCAGGAACAGGATCGCCTCCTGAATGTCGGGCGCGAGGTGCAGCAGGTTCATGATCTGCGTGACGCGGGCGCGGGTGACGTGACCGAGACGGGCGATGTCCGCGAGGTCGCGCACTTCGCCGTCGCGGATCAACTGCTCGAACCGGATGGCGAGCGCCAAAAGGCGCGTTACGCGGGCCACGTTGCCGAGCGGCGCGGCGGCGATGATGGGCTTCTCTCCGACGACCGCCTTCTTCTTCCCGCGGCGCATCGCCTGGAAGTGAACCTTGAACTGAATACGTGGCGCAGCGGCGTTCGTCATACCGCGACCTCCTTTTCAACCTCGGCCGCGAGCGTCTTCATCCCGTCGGGATGGAACGTCAGAGACACCGTCCCCGTTGATCCGTCGTAGTCCACCTGTTGCACGAGCAGCCGGACGACGCGGGCCTGCTCCTTGGGCGTCAGCGTCTCCCAGACCGGGTCGAACGCCGTCAGTGCGTCGGCGACTTCGCGCTCGTCCACAATCTGGCGGCTCAGGGCGACCGCCCGCTCGCGCAGTGTCGTCATGGATTGCTCACCTGCGCGAATCTTCTCGTTGAGTTCCCCAAGCCGCGCAGCCCCGATCCCGTTCGAAGCGCCCGCTTCCGTCGCCAGCGTTCGGACCTCCCGGTAGTGCCGCTTAAGTTCGCGTTCCAGCGTGGCCCGCTCCGTCTCAAGGGCGGCGATGGCCTCCTTCGCCTGCTTCCGCGAGTGCTTGAGCGTTGCCGCGAGCAACGCCGGGTCGCGGCCGATGGCCCGGATCTGCTCGACCACGAGCTGCTCAATCTCGGCGGCGGGGATGGACTTCGACGGGCAGGTATGCCAGCCGCGCTTCTGCGCCCGTAGGCAGACGTAGTAACGGTACTGGATGTTCCCGTTCTTCGTCGAGTAGGTGTGCCCCATCGAGCACCCGCAGGGAACGCAGCGGAGTAGCCCTTTCAGGAGCGCGCCATACTTGTTGCGGACGGCCGCGCCACCAGTGCGCCCGTTGCGGGCAAGCAACTGCTGGACGCGCTGCCAGACGGCGGGATCGACGATGCCCCGGTGCTCGCCGTCGTGAATCTCGCTCTTGTACCGGACCTTTCCGAGGTAGGCGACGTTCGTGAGCATCTTGAAGAGGCTGTTCTTGTCGAACGCCCTCCCGCCGCGGGCCTTGCCCTTTCTCGTCGTCCACTGCTTGTTGAGCCACTCGCGGCTGTCGATGGCCTTGACGGTGGCGATGAGCGACTGGTGCTCGACGTACATGCCGAAGATGTCGCGGACTCGGGTGGCCTCCTCCTCGTTGACCACCAGCCGGAACCCGCGCGGGTCCACGTCGTAGCCGAGGATGGGGTGGCCTCCGGCCCACTTCCCCTTCCGGCGCGTCGCCGCGATCTTGTCCCGGGTCCGTTCGGAGATGATTTCCCGCTCGAACTGGACGAACGACAGGAGGACGTTGAGGACCAGCCGCCCCATCGAGGATGCCGTGTTGAACTGCTGGGTGACGGAGACGAACGAGACCTTGTGGCGTTCGAACGCCTCCATCATGCGGGCGAAGTCGAGCAGCGAGCGGCTGAGCCGGTCCACCTTGTAGACGACTACGCAGTCGATCTTGCCCGCCTCGATGTCGGCCATCAATCGCTTGAGCGCGGGCCGGTCCATGTTCCCGCCCGTGAACCCGCCGTCGTCGTAGCGGTCGGCGAGGCCCGTCCATCCCTCGCCCACTTGGCTCCGGATGTACGCCTCGCCGCTCTCGCGCTGCGCGTCCAGCGAGTTGAACTCCTGCTCCAGCCCCTCCTCGCTGCTCTTGCGGGTGTAGATGGCGCACCGCACGGCGGGGAACTTGCCGGTGATCTGGTTGGATCGTTGTCGGCTCATCGCGCCTCCGCGTCCTTGGGTGCCTGAATCCCGAAGAACAGGTATCCGTTCCAGTGCGCCCCGGTGACCGCCTGCGCGACCGCCGAGAGCGACCTGTAGATCGTTCCATCGAAGTCAAAGCCGTTCGGCAGGACCCGGACCCGGATGGTGCGGCCCCGGTACTCCCGCGTCAGGAGCGCCCCCGGCATTGGGAGCCTCGCGTCGGCGGGGGCTTCGACCCGCTTGGTCACCACCCGACCGCCGGGGGCGCGGGCCGCCACATTGACGGGCTCGGCTCCACCGGGCGCTCGCGTGCGGAGGTCGGCGTCGTTGGCGATCTCCATCGCCCGCTGCCGCGCCCGGTCGGGAAGACCGCCCTCCGCATTAGCCTGCACCCGCCACGCGATCCGGCGGACGAGAAACTCCTTGTGGTACGAGCGCGTCTGCTCGCCGAAGACCTCGGCGTACTCGCGCCGGAGTTCGCCGACGGTCATCCGCCGCAGTTCGCTCACCTTCTGGCCCACATTCAGCATCGGACATCACCGCCTTTCTCTGGCCGTTAACCAGCGACGCCATCAGGGCGAGGACGGGGCGAGAGTTCAAGGCATGTTGCCGAGGATTCCGGCAGATTCTGGGCTGGGGCGGGATGTCCCGGAACTCGCCCATGCAGGCGCTGAATCCCACGAGCGAGGATGCTCGCGACCTCGTCCAGCCGCTCGTCGGGCGACATGTCCGCCGGGTCCGTCGGGTCGGGGCGCAGCGACATCGCGCACTCCTTCCGGAGATGCTCACCCGTCCGTGTTCGGTCGTGGTGATCAGGGATCGGTCGCCCGCGGCACGCTGCCGCTGGCTACTGGATACCTACGCGATGGGATTCCGAAGTCGCGCGCGAGGGGGGCGAGAGCAACCCAGGCGTCAACCGTCGCGCTGAGACAGGTCCTACTGCGATGCAACGCACTCTGCGCTCATCGTTGAGGGCAACGCAAACGCAGACCGCCATGTCGGCGCATTCCATTCGGCGCTGAAACCCCACGGAGAGATACCCCCGAGCGCGACGCCATACCGGGTCGGGTCCTTCGCCATCGGAGCCCCCCGGTTGACCTCAAGGAGGTTGAACGACGCATGGATATGGTCCGGAGCACGCGACCGAAGCGACTCGTACCACGTTAGTTGACGTTCTGCGGAGGCCAGCGTCTGTCCTGGCCAACCGAGAATCTGATTGATCACGACAGCGATCCCCGCGTCAGTGGCCGCTGCGATCACCTGCTCGCACATGGTCACATCCAGCGGCTTGCCGAAGAGCGTCTGACCGAACGGGTCGATTGTCTCGAGTCCAAACTCAAGGGTTCGGCACCCACTGCGAGACAGTTCCTGAAGGACGCCAGCGGTGAGCCCCGAGTTCAGCAAGGTTGTGGCACTCCATTCGATGTCAACACCTGCATCCCGGAGAACCCGAACGAGCGTGCGAAGGTTTTTGAGCGTGAACAACGAGTCCTTGAACGAGAAACGACGGACTCCAGTTGCCTCGATCAGCTGGACAATGGCAACTGTCATCCGAGGCCAGTCGGGCTCGATGTCCACGGTTGATTCGACTGCCGGGTAGGTGCAGTAAGAACACCGCCCGAAGGCGCACCCCCGCGTCAGTTGCATCGGCAGCGTTACGCGGTGCGGGTCGTACAGGTGCAGCGCGTGTCGGTCGAGGCTGGGAAAGTACTCAAACGTGCTCGTGCTGACATGCGGCCTGCCTCTCACCGATGGAGTGATCGGCCTTGCACAAGATGGAGGGCGACCGGCACCAGCACGGATGCCGATGCCGGGCGGCAGTGAACCGGTTTGCATGACGTGCTGCACGAGTTCAACAAACTGCGTCTCGCAGTGCCCGGGCATGTAGAGGTCGATGTTGCCGCCGTACCGCGAATCGGCGGCGATCTCGTCGGCGAGCAAAGTGACGTGGCTGCCGCCCGCAACGACCCGGACGCTCGGCCAATGCTGCTTGGCGAGTCGCGCGATGACCAGCGCCAGGAATACCTGCGGCGGTCCCATGATGGACAACCCCAACACGGATGGTGGCAGGGGGAAGTGTGCGAACAGATCTTCCTCGATAAATCGCCGGCACTTAGTGGCCGGTTCACAGGCTTGCGCCACGGCCTGCTCGATTGACTCGAACGAGTAGTGCATGCCGAGAATCGGATCGGCGGAATCGGGAAGGTGCAGTGTCGGCTCCGTGACCAGCGGGCAGATCGCCCGATAGTGATCGCGAGCGGCGTGAGTGGCCGAACGGTCCTTGTCCTGGTCACCAAGCACGCGGGAAGTCGGAACAGAGGCGTGGATCTTGAACCGGTTGAGGTGCCGCACGCTCAGGTCAGCGACATCCATTCGGATTCCCGCCCGCTCTGCGCATGTCTTGAGCAGGTACGGCCCCAGCGGCGGGTTCGTATCGCTCGGCGACAACGGGGGCACCACCACGATGACATCGGGAGGCGGCGAGGCAGTCATGCCGCACCCCCGATTCTCTGCTGCGAGAGCGAAAGAACGTGGGCACGTCGTGTCTCCAGCGCGTCGGTCAGGTGCAGGTCTTCGATCTTCGCCAGCAGCGCATTGGGATGCGGAATGCGGTACGTGTCGATGTAGGGGATTCCCAGTTCCCGACACCTTTGATGGAGGTGTTCACCGTGATGGGTCCGCGAGAGGCCCAATACCCACACGACAAGCACGACGCCCGAGACTCGCAGACTGGACTCAAAGCACTTTGGCGATGCATCTCCCTTGCGGGTACAGCAATGAATGACATCAGCAAGTCCGAACGCGGTGCGAAGCCGAGTCAAGGCGCCTTCGCGCCGGTCACCGCCGACGACAACGATCTTCTGCCCCTCAAGAGCAGAGAGAATGGAACACTGGGTTGTGGAGGTCATTGTTCAATCAGCCCTTTCGTGAGTACCGCCCGCGGTGTGACCGGGGAAGTGGCTAACGGCGACGATGTGTGTCTGCGACGCCCAAGGGGCTGGCGGCATTGGGCCGCACGGTCGCAACGAGGAACTACTGCGCTGAGCGCATCGCGAGCTTGTTGGCCCGCTCCATCTCCTTTGTACGGGTGAGTTCTTTGGCTCGGGTCCGCTGCGCACCGTTAGCATCCAGCTCGATTCCGAGCCCAAGGAGGTGTGCTTGGCGAATCCACCAAAGTGCGGACATCACGGCCCTTCTCGGAGAGACGTTCTCCGGCATCGACTTCAACCGCCTCATCTGCTCGTAGGCTGCGTGCGCGGCCTCACGAACATCGCTGTCGGGGTCGATGCGTGACGACATTTCAAGTGTACGGTGCCCCTTGCCCTCCGGGTTGATGTAGAGCGATGCCACTGCGCGCACGAGGCAGAGGCGCCATGCCGGAGATCGTTCGATCATGTTCTCGTCCGTGCGGGCGTGGCCAGTTTCCTCGGCCTTCGCGCGCTGTTCCTTCGACCACCGGTCGCCCAGCCGTTCCAGGCAGAAGTTGGCCAGTTCGCCACGCAGGGCTGTCAGATCGGGGTCGCTGGATTGCTCGCGGCCAACGTAGTGCTGGAAAAGGTTGAGCATCGATCCGGGAATGACCGACCACGGTTCGGGTGGTTGCTCCAACTCGTCCGGAAGTCCCGGCCTTCTTCCCTCGACCGCTTCGGTCCAATGACGCAGGTCCCTTGCCACGCACGGGCACGCCATTGTCCTGATCGCGAGCAGGAGAGGCTTCATCCCGCGCCAGACACCCCCGAACTGATAGAGGAGCATGACGCAGGTCTGAACGTGCGGTTCCTCCCACTTGAACTCCTCCCACGGAGCCCGAGTCTCGCCCGGCAACAGATGGCCCCATCCTTCACCTGAGACTGCGGGGGCAGCAGGTTTCATCCGCGCTCGGGCAAAGAGCGGCCGCAACCTGGACAAGTCTTCATTCGCTGCTCGCAGCACTTGTTCGCGCCGCTCGGGGCTGAGCCGTAGCCAGAGGTTCGGATCGGCCTCGTAAACACACCAAGCAAACCACAGCCATGATCGCCGCAACTGGCGCTCAACGGGCTCCGGCCCGGCGGCCCGATCCCTCAGGTGCTCCAGGTACGACAGGCACGCTTCGGCCAACGGCGGGCCGCCCTCCCTGAAATAGGTCCAGTGGTGCGTGCCGCACATGAGCCAGTGCTCGATGGCGTCCTGAACACCGACCGCCATCGCGGCAAGGTACGGATCGTTCGGACACTTCTGGAAGACCGGGAAGAAGAGGGTGAGCGCTCGCGGCCCGATCCCGATCATCCAGTTCGTGAGCGAGCGGCACTCCGTGATGGGCGGCCGCTTCCGGTTGATCTCTTTCGGAATCCGAGGCTGGAACTCCGGGTCCGGCATCGCCCGCTGGCACCCCGTGGCCACGAGCGTGCCACCGTCGATTACGAACTCCAGATTGAGATCGGCGGCGTAGATCAACGTGTGCATGAGGCGAACGACTTCGGGCCACTCGTAGAACGCATGGCCACGATCGCCCCGAACGTATTCCGTGATGTACCCGTCGTTGGCCTCGTACTCACCCGGCCATCCGCCGGAGATGAGAGCGGCCTCGAAGTTGGCCCCTTGCAGACCCTGTCCGGGCGAACGAAAAGCACTCGCGATTGCCTTCCACTCCTCCAAACCCATGCGGGGCTTTGGAGGCCCTGATTCCGTTTCCTCGATTGACGGAACTCGCTGGCTCAGTTGGCCGTTTTTCCCTCCGCATCCGCAGAGACGGACGAAAGCAATGAGCAACGCTCGGTCACGGCAGTTGCGTGGATCTGCCACCTTTGCCGCATCGGCAACGACCTTGAGGTTGTGTTCCGTCACGAAGTCGAGTGCTTCGTCGTCCGTCCTTTCTGAGCGGAGTACCGAGTACGACAATTCGCCCAGCCATTGGGCATCTGCGGGAGCCCAGCCTGCGCGATCGAAGATCGCAATGGCATCGCTCTGCCCCGACGGGGCTTCAGTTGGTTCAACGATCTTGTGCTTGGTCCGCGCCACGTTTCCCGCCTTCCCTCGTGGGGAATGACTGCCTGTTTCCGCTTCGGCTGCCGTCGAGCGCCGCTGCGGCTCGTGCAGGCTGAAGGAGTCACGCGAGTCCTTCTGGAACACGGCTTATGGAGGAGCCAGAGTCCGTGCACGAGATGCAAACGAAGTATGTGTCCGACCCCGCTGGCGGTCAAGCCGTTCGTTATCCGTGAGGTTGTGACACTGCTGCTTCCACACTGGCGGGCTGCGTCCGGTGTTCCACGGTGTTCCAAATTGGGATTGACAAGCATGTGTTGGCGGCTATTCTTGCCACACCGTGGAACACCCAGAGGAAATGCCAATGGAAGCAAAGCGTGTCGCTCGGATCGGTCAAAACCTCGATCGCAAGGGGTTTTACGTTGAGTTTCGCCACCCCAAACGGCTCGACGCCAACGGCAAGCTGGGAAAAAAGATTCGTCGTGGCGTGGGCACCGACCGCGAGTCCGCCGAAGCGGTACTCGCCGACCTTCAGAGCATTCTCGCGGACGAGTACTGGTGGACGTTTGATCGCAAGCTCGAAGCGGAGAGCAAGTTCGACGACAAGCTCGCAGTTTCAATCTTCTACGAGGGGATGGAACCTACAGCACCGGACTACCAGGGCACCCGCGAACGCATCCTTCCCCTCCCGGACCGCCAAGCCGAAAGGCCACATGCACACCTCCTTCTCGTCGGCGCCTCGGGTGCCGGAAAGAGCACGACCGAGCGCCACCTGCTCGGAACTGATCCCGTGACGCAACGGTTTCCAGCCACTTCGACCGCAAAGACGACGACCTACGACACGGAGATCATCATCGACGAGGGCGACTACGAAGCCGTGGCAACCTTTCTGCCGCGCGACCAAGTGCGCGATTTGATCGAGGATTGTGTTCTCGCGGCGGCTAGGGCGAGTGTGGAGTCAACTGATCCGCATGAGCCAGTCAGAAAGCTGCTTGAGCACACAGAGGAACGCTTTCGCTTGCGGTATGTACTCGGTGATTTGCCCGCCAAGGGAAACAGGGAGGTTGCCGGAGAGTTCGATGATCCGGTCGTTGATCTCGACGATGACGGCGAGGTTGACGACCGCGAACGGACAACCTGGCGCGAACACTTGGGCAAGCACGTCGCTGCGATCAACGCGCTGGCCACCGAGACGTGGTCCCGCACGCCCGAGCGCAAGCCAGCGAAGATGTCCGATGCCGAGCGAGAGCAATGGGATGAAGTGATGGACGGATTCGAATCCGCCGTTCGCGACCACGACTCATTCCTAGACATTGTGGATGGGATCGAGCGCGACATTGAGAGGCGTTTCAAGCCCTTTCTTGAGCAGATGCAGTCGACGCGCGACCAGTGGCCCGTTCTCTGGCACTTCAAGCATCCTGATCAGAACATGCTCATCAAGGCGTTGAAGGCGTTCACCAGCATCAGCTCGGTGCGGTGGGGGACACTCCTGACGCCCATCGTTTCAGGATTGCGAGTGAAGGGACCCTTTCGCCCCGATTGGTTTGAGGGCGATGAACTGCCGCGCTGGGTGATCCACGACACCGAGGGGCTGGGTCACGATCCGGCGACCGCCACTGCGGTGCCAACTTCGATTACCAGCAAGTACGAGCATGTCGATGTGATCATTTTGGTTGATAGTGCCAAACAGGGAATGACGCACGCTGGTACGGCCGCCGCGCTGCGAAACATCGCTTCAAGCGGACATGCGCAGAAGCTGATGATTTGTCTCAGTCACTTCGACCTGATGGACACCAATAATCTGCGGACGGTAGACGCGCGCAAGGATCGACTGCTCACGTCCGTTGACAACGTCGTGGTCAGCATTGGCAAGTCTCCTGCGGGACGCACTGCCGAAGTCGCCCTGCGTCGATTGCTGCCGAACCGCGTGTTTTTCTTTGGACACCTCGACAAGAGGCTGAATGGAGAGAACGAAGTATCAAAGAGCGGCATAGGTCGATTGACGATTGCGGAGTTCCGGCGGCTGGCGAATGCAATCGATGAACGGATGCGACCGAAGCCGAAGCCCCAGCTGCACGGCGTGTACCATGACAAGCACTTGGGGTTCGCCGTACAGGGCGCGGCACAGGATTTTCACCAGCGGTGGCTTGCTCTTCTCGGTTTCGAATCACATTCCGTCTATCACCGGGCGGCGTGGCAAACCGTGAAGGCTCTGACAAGGCGGCTGGCCAATCGATGGGCTGACCAATTTGGAGGACTGATGCCCGTCGCAGACCTCATCGAATGTCTTCAGGAGAGATTGCAGGCTTTCTTGAGTCATCCCATCGGTTGGGTAGACGACGACAAGCAGTCCGTCTCCTCGGAGGACGTGACAGAAGAGGCAAAGGAAAAAGCGGTGGAAGCAGTGGTGACGACGGTCCACGCGCGATTGCACGAGATCGCGCCGCAGCGGCTTCTCGCCGCTCACCTCGGACAATGGGCGGAAGCGTATGGGCATGCAGGCACGGGATCGACGCGAGTACGGGCGCACGACATGCGGGATATCTACGACCACGCCGTGCCGATCCCATCGGACAAGGCCAGTGAAGACGCAATGCGATTCCTCGATGAGGTCGCGGACATCGTTGAACAAGCGGTCATCGCCAATGGCGGGTTGATGGTTTGAGCCTGCGATCGAACAGCATTCAGCCTCTCCTGAACGAACTGCCGAACGTTGTCCACGCTGGCACATCGGCAGGATTGAACGTCGGTTTTGAAGCGTGGAATCGCATCCCGAGAGCAACCCTCCTGTTAAGCTCAGGCCACCCGTCAACCAGAGAGCGCGAGAGTCCGAGAGGGTTGCCGCCGGTGGGGCGAGAGCAACCGTGGGGGTTGCTGTCGGACCGCGAGATTCGCCTTCAAGACCGAGAGCGCGGCGGGCGGGGCGGGTTTCGGCCCAGGCGTCGGAAACCCCCGGCCTGACGGGGCTTTCCGCGAGTCGGGCCGACCACGGCCCGGGGCGGCCAAACCGCCCGACCCGTAAACCAAAACGCCCTCGCGTTTCCGCGAGGGCGTCGGTAACTCCCCGACTAGGACTCGAACCTAGAACCTAGCGGTTAACAGCCGCTCGCTCTACCATTGAGCTATCGGGGATTGTGCCGCGGGGGCGGTGGCCCGCGCGGGTGAAAAGGCTAGCGGGGCGGGG
>JADLBU010000073.1 GCA_020847535.1 Phycisphaerales bacterium | reverse complement strand
GCCCGATAAGGGTGACCGCGGGGCCAAAAAGACGAAGCGATCATAAGTCGTTGTCGCCGCAGGACTTGCGTCGCCACCCCCGGCAGGAGGGAGCCGGCCCCCTCCCCGAGAGCAACCCTCTTCGGAGGGTTGGGGGCGGCGTTGGCGGGCCAGAATCGCGGCTTCAATCTACGGCAGCCCAGCGCTCTCGGTTTAACAGGCCCGCATTCCGACCACACCCCGTACCATTCCCGGCTCACGGGGCTGCCTTGAACCCGGCTACCCGCCGCCCTAACACCCTGTCGGGCGTGCCAACCAAGGGGAATGCGATGGACGAGCGGACGGCAGAACAACTCGCGGCGATCGTGGGCGGGGAATCCTGGCAAAGCGGCGGCGGCATCTACTTGGTCACTGTCAACCGCGATGACGGGTCGCTCGTCGTCTTTTCGGGGGACTCCATCTGCGAGTACGAGAACGATGAGGCGCTCGATTCGGGGCGCGCGTCGAAGACGATCCTACTGACGATCCCAGAGACGGAAGAGCTCTACGTGATCGTGGATCTTAAGGGGAACGTCTATTATCTGGACGACAAGATGGAGCGGGGCTGGCGGTACGAAGAGGACGCCCTGCACGAGGCCCGGGCCTGGGAATCGCGGGGCGAGGGGCGGTTCTCGGTGGTGAAGCAGAGCGAACTACCTGCTTGAACCGTCGAGGAATCGGCACAAACGGCTTCTCGATCGGTTGAGCGTTGTGGCCCGAAGCTGGCATTCCCACAACACGAGAATGCGCCATCCATCCTTTCGAAGCGCGCGATAGTTCTCCCGGTCGCGCTGCCGATTCCTCGCCAACTTGCTGCGCCAATATGTGCGACGGGTAGCGGGCATGGATTGGCCCGACCGACAGGCGTGTCGGTGCCAGAAGCAGCCGTGCACAAACACGACGCGCTTAACCGAATCGAACACGAGGTCCGGAGACCCGGGTAGGCCGCGGACATTCCGGCAGCACTCTGCACCGAGCTCCTTCGCCAGGGCTTGCGCCGCGAGCTCCGGGCGCGTGCCGGAGCCACGCACCTTCGCCATCAGTCGGCTCCTCTCGGCCTTGGAAATACGATCCGCCATCGGCTGGTCCCGTACCCCCGCCGAGTCCCATCATCACCCCAACAGTGCTGCGAAGGGGTATGCTACCCCTCATGCCTCCCGAACCGGCAACCCTGAACACTTGGTCTGGAGCGCTTCACAAGTCGTTCCGGCTATTGCCGACAGCCAACTTCTCGAACGACGAACTGCGTGCATTCCTGCAAAACGGCAGCGGGACGCCCGCAGCACAGGTCTTGGCCGCATTGCCATTCGATGCCACCCGCAGCAGTCGGGCGAATGCCAACGGCCCCGACCCCAAACGGTATCGGGACGCGAAGCAGGTGTTCGAAGCCTGTGGACTCCTCTGGGAGGCGGACGATGGATCGGTCCAGTTGACAACGCTTGGCGATGCCGTAAGGCGGTTCTTGCCGAATGCCAACGAGCACAACGTGGGCTTGATCGCACGCCACGCCGCGCTTGGCCTCTCATTTGCCCAACTCCGGAATCCGACCGGAGCAGGAAGGCGCTACCACGCCTCGATGATGGTCTTTCCGTTTCGTGTCATCTGGCAAGCAATGCTCTCTCTGGACGGAAGAATCGATTCCGAGGAGCTGAACAGGGCGATCTTTCGCATTCGCAATGCCGACATGCTTCCTCCAGCGATTGAGTCGATTCGCCGCTACAGGCGCACAGAGGACGTGACGGATCTGGGAGATGAAACCATCACGGGAGCGAACAAGAACGACCGGCTAATTCCCGTCATTTCGCTCGCATCCTTCGGGTGGACGCTAATGGATCAAAAGGACAACGCCGGATACTACACGATCAAGGAGGGCTGCTCGCGGCTGCTCGAGGTCGCCGTTTCTCTTCCTGCACGTCACCGAGACTTCCAAAACGTCCAGGACTATGTCGAAGCGATTGCAAGCGCTGCTTGCCTCCCCAAGGATCTGCGATAATGCCGACGAACTACGGAACCGCTACTGAGGCGAAGATCGGTGAAGCAGTCGCTGCCTGTCAGCGACATGGTGCGCGCAGCATTGTCGCCCTCTCGGGCGTTCCTGGAACGGGCAAATCCTTCGTCGCGGGCATCGCTGCCCAACGATTGGCGTCCGACCCGTTGATGGTGCGCGAGATTCAGTTTCACCCGACGTTCTCGTATGAGGAGTTCATCGAGGGGTATCGCGCGACGGCCTCGGGCGGCTTCGCCATCGAAAAGGGGCTGTTTCTGGAGTGGAATGATCTCGCGCTTGATGATCCAACGCACAAATACGTTCTGCTCATCGAGGAACTCACGAGGGCCAATCTCCCTGCGGTGCTTGGTGAGCTCATGACCTATGTGGAGCATCGTGACCGTACATTCACGACCGTTTACAGTCGCCGTCCTATCCGGGTCGCCGAGAACATTTTGATCCTTGCAACTTTGAATCCACGAGACCGGTCGGCGCTTGAGCTGGACGACGCCTTGCTTCGTAGACTCCGACTCATCCCATTTCCCCCGGACAACCAGCAGTTGCGCGAGATGCTGAATGGCCGGGGCTTGGCAACTCCGGTCCTCAACAAGCTGGCGAGTCTCTTCGACGAATGTCGCGGGCAGTTCGGCGGGGACTTCGATGCCCTAATGCCATTTGGGCATGGCATGTTCTCAGAGGTATCAGCGGAGGCGCCCGATCTCTTCGAGCTCTGGAAGCAGCGGATCAGTCCACTCCTGAATCCACCGGGTCGTCAGCCGCACCCCTTTGCCGAAGTGATTGAGCAACACTATCCGTGGCGTAGTGCGGACGCCCGCGTCGCCGCCCCTGTTCCCGCCCCAGCGAATGCGGGTGGGGCCGCCCCGGCGGCAGCAAATGCGGGCGGGGGAGGGCCCGCCGCCGGATAAGGCCATCGGCGGCTGCGCAGAAGACCGATGACAACTCAAATCTCCATTGTTGAAAGGTCGACGACGCGCATCAGCGCGGCCGATTTTCGACGGCTGGATGCGTCGCCACAGTTTTGGGAGCTTGTGGAACTGGGAGTACTCGCGACGGAGCGTCGCGGGCGCGCGGAGGTGTCTCTTCGCGCGGGACCATTCGTTGGATGTGCGACTATTGGGGACGTTCGCCTTCGGGTGCAAGAAAAAGTGGCTGGTTCGCTGGCCGCTCTCGTGCGGTGCGTTTCCGGTGCCTCCGCGTTGTCCGCAAACGCTCCGACATTTGTTTCCGATGACGCGACGCTCCTTGGTGCAATCGCAGAGTCGTTCGTGACCGAGGTGGAACGGTATCTGCGGGAGGGGCGAAGACGGGCCTACTACCCACGCGAGTCCGTGAGTGCCAGCCCACGAGGAAAGATCCTGGTCGGTAAGACGATGCGAGTGTGGGCAACCGGTCGTCGTGATCGATGCGCGTTCGCGCTGCACGATCTGTCACCGGAGAAGTTCGTGAACAGCTTGATCGGTGCCGCCATTGCAATCGTGGAGTGCATGGCGAGGCAATGGCACGGATTCGAGGTTCTACGGCGGCGGGTGCGGACAGCGGCGCTGCTATTTGAGGACATGGACTGGCACCGCCTGCTGAAGCTTCCCGTTGACCTCTTCGACCGTGAATACTCCCGAGCGTCGCCCACGTTCGGCAATCTCACAGCGTTGGCTGGAATCGCGCGTCTGTTCGTCCGTCACTTTGGTATCAGCGACGGATTGGCGGATGACGAAGTTCCCCGGTCTTGGTTCGTCAAGCTGGAGCTCCTCTTCGAGGAAGCCGTTCGGCAAGCCATTTCTAGGGCTGCCAGGCGGCATGGACTACGCGCCACCGACTGGCGTCCGGCCATGCGATACGTGATTTCAGGGGGTCGTCGCTGGCGCGCTGAGCCGGACGTAGTCCTGTGGCGAGAATCTGTGCCCGTTGCGATCGTGGATGCGAAGTACAAGGATATCGCGGCCGAACCTGACCACGGCGACGTGTATCAAGTGCTGTGCCATGCGGGCGCGTGGAATGTTGGTATGGCCGCCTTGGCGCATCCGGCCTCGGCGACAGAGATTCGCATGCTTGGAGAGTCGTCGGAGGGCGTGCAGTTGATGTTGGGCGCCCTGGACATTCTGAACTTGGAAGGGGCGTGTGAGCGTCTCCTAGAGGCGTGCGCTCTCACCGAAGCGCAAACAGGCTAGGCGCTGTTCGAATCTTCGACTGCACAAGCTGGCCGTCGGTGTCGGACCGCAGCGCCGCCGCGATCGCCTTGCCGAGGGCGGCCCCAAGCCGGGGCGGGACGGCATTCCCGATCTGAGCAGCGATCTCTTCCTGAGAGCCGAGAAACTGAAAGTTGTCGGGGAACGTCTGAATCCTCGCTCCTTCCCGGAGCGTCAGGTTTCGGGCTTCACCCGGATGACCGAACTTGCCACGGGTGAAGCTGTCAAACCTCGCCGTGATCGTCGCGGACGGCTGGTCCCAATGCAGGCGGCCGTACACATATCGATGTCCGATGCGATCCGCGCCCTGGCGGTGGCACGCTGCTCGAAGCGCCGGGGGAAGATCCTCCATGCCTCCACCTGGGGGAACCATCTCCATGCGCTGTTGATTCAGTGGCGACAGGCGAGTTCTTCTGTGGTTGAGCACCTGCGGATGCGGCGTCAAGTCGGACGGAGGAGAGGGAAGGTCGCCAATCGCGGTTCGAACACACACAGCGGCGTCGCTTTCGGTAGTCGTCGGCTTAGGAAAAGCGAACCGAATCACTCCGTCTCTTGGTCGCTCGCCAACCACGAATAGGCGACGGCGGAACTGCGGGACGCCGAAGTTCACAGCATCCAGAACCGCTTGGTGACAGACGTATCCGGCTTCGGTTGCGTCGTCGAGGAATGCCTGAAGAATCGCTTCGCCCTGCCGTCCCTTCATACCTGGAACGTTCTCAAGGAGAAAGAACGGGGGCGAGAGTTCCTTGATCAGTCTCAGGAACTCGGAAGGAAGGCTGTTGCGGGGGTCCTCATGCCCGCCACGGCGCTGGACAGAAAAGCCTTGGCAAGGGGGGCCACCTGCCACAAGCGATACTCGTCCAGCGGCCTTGGAAGGCATCGACGCTCCCCGCAGTTCGCGGATGTCGCCGACAAAGCCATGCTCGCCAAGGTTTTGGCGATATGTCCTGATTGCGGCAGCGTTCGCGTCGAATGCCGCCGCCATGCTGAAGCCTGCGTCGATCAGGCCGAGAGACAGCCCGCCCGCCCCACAGAAGGCATCGACCGCCACCAAGGGATCTGCATGTGCCGTCGTCGGATTCACAAGGCGATGTGGCCCTTCTTGATGCCTGCAATGAGCCTTGAGAACGACGTGCCGACTGGGGCGAGAACGTCTCCAGAACAATCCGGCTCCGCAGTGCGATGCGGAGAGAGTAGCTCAGCCAAGACGTGGGCAGCAAGAAACGCGGCAAAGGATGGCGGAACCGCATTCCCGACTTGCAGAAACCGACTGTCAAGCGTGCCAGCAAAGCGGTAGCCTCGCGGGAATCCCTGCAACAGCGCAGCCTCGCGAATGGACAAACCCCGGTCCTGTTCCGGATGGGCGAAGCGACCGCTTGCCGGATTCCGCGAGGACCCCGTGATGGTGACTGATGGGCGATCCCACCACAATCGACCATACACGTCGTCGAATCCGCTTCGTCCGTTCGCCTTTGCCAATCGCCTCAAACATTCGGGACCGACGTTCGGTGGCCTGCGACCTCCGTCCTTTGGCACCATCGCGATTGTTTTCACGGTGGAATCGCGATGTCCCGCCGTGACGTGCTCGGGATCACGAGGCGATGGCACCCCGGGCGACACGAACGGCAGTCGGCCGATCGCGCCACGCACTGTGCGGAAACGGTCGCGGGCGAGGAATGGTTCCGGCATCGAGAAGGGGCGGCGCATTGCCATAGTGACGCATCGAAATCGCTCTTGCGGTACGCCGAATCCGGCAAGGTTGTAAATGCGCGTTCGGACGAACAGGCCTGCTCGACGCAGAATGTCCACGGCTCGCTTGTAGAAGGGCCAGCTTCTGGTGGTCACGAGCTCAGGTACATTCTCCATGATCACCACGGCAGGATTCAGCCGGACGGCGGTCCGGGCAAAATCGACGTAGAGGGCATTGAGGTGCTCGTAAGCATCGATGTCCTGTTTGTGCGATGTGAATCCTTGGCACGGAGGACCACCGATGACAATCGTGTCGTTGCCCGGACGGAGGGACAGGCTGGCTCGAAATGTGTCCCAGCCCTTGCTCGTTTCTGCGACTTGGTGCGCATCCAGCAGGAGCGGAGCAAGTCCAAGATTGGCTTGGAACGTCTCGGCGGCGTCCGGATCAATATCCAACGCGCCCGCGAGGCGGTAGCTCGGTGCCAGCTGACTCAGCATCCGAAAGCCAGCGGAAAACCCCCCGCAGCCGCAGAACAGATCGACCACATCGAAGCGAGCATCACTCGAGTCCAACGACGCCAGCGTCGACAGCGACTCCCCGCCCGCCAAGCGAAGCCCTAGAGAGCGGACCGCTTGCGGATCAAGCTTGACCCCATTTGACCGCCGCGGAAGGGCCGGGCGAGATCCCCGACGGGACCGAGCCTGTGGTCTTTTCCGTCGATCTGGCGCTGCGGTGCTTGGCATAGTGGTTCATTCCTTTGAAGCAAAGAGGGGGGCGTTGGTAGCCAAGTACTTCTCCACCGCTTCTCGAACCAACCAGGCGACAGAGACCTTCTTCTGGTCTGCCATGCGGCTGAGTTCGTCGTGGTGGTCTGGAGGCACAGTGATGGACATCCGTTTGGCCTTTGGCTGCGACCGAGTCTTCAAATTCTTTCGGGCGTGCTTCATTTTGCACCAGTGTGGTGCAGAGTATCGGACAATCTCCTGACAAGCAACCAATCCGGGTTCGGTTGAGGGCCAGATTGCGACGGTACGGGTTTTGGGCGGGTTAGTCAAGTACCGTGGTCATCTAGCCTCGGAGTATCAGATCGAGAACGTTCCAGTCCCCCTCCCGCTGGAACTCGAGCCGCTCATGCTGCCCGATCCGCTGCCAGAGGTTGAGCCAGAAGTTGAGCCCGAGGTCGAAAACGAGGACGATCCGCTGGATTTGCTTCCCGACGACGACCCGCTGCTCGACGAGCCGCTGGTCGATCCCGAGGCCGACCCGCTGCCGGACTCGGAGTCCGCGGACGAGGCGCTGCCGGACCCGGAGCCGCTGGTCAGCGTCGATGAACCGCTGACCGCCGTCTGGTTCGCAGGCATGTCGTTGTGGACCCAAACGCCCTCGGCGAGCAGCGTGTTCGTACCGGGAATGTGGATGGCCACGGTGCGGGTTGGCGCGTCGATGCGGACGACCGACTGGACCTCCTCCTCGTTCATGTGCTCGTCGATCAGGTAGTCGCCGGGCTGGACGAACTCGGCGGACGCGAAGCCCCACTCGTCGCCACGGCGGATCATGAACGGGTGCTCGGGGGTCGCCTTGAGGCGGCGGTTGATGACCACGAAGCCGTGGTGCTCGCCGAGTGTGACACTGGCCACGCGAGCGGCGACGGGCATCGCGCCGTGCAGGCCGTGGTGCGAGAGCCAGTTGTACTGGGCGCGGTACGGCACATCGACTTCGAGACCCGGCACCTGAATGGACGCCACGCGATCGCCCGGCTTGAGGTTCTCGATCGGCGTGAGGCGACCGTCCTCCAGCCGCACGAGCGTCCCGAACAGCAGGCAGTTGCTGCCGGGGCCGCTGCCGCCGGGTCCAGTTCCACCCGGGCCGGTTCCGCCGGGACCAGTGCCTCCCGGACCGCTTCCTCCCGGGCCAGAGCCGCCAGGGCCGCTTGATCCGCCGCCCGACGTGCCGCCGCCGGAACTCATGCCGCTGCTGCCCCCCGAGGATGCGCTGCTCGACATGGCACTGCTCCCCGATGAGGAGCCGCTGCTCGACGAGCCGCTCGACGACGATCCCGATGACGAGGAGACGCTTGACGATGAACTTCCCGATGACGAACTGCCCGACGACGAGGTCGGAGTCTGGCTGCTCGATGCCGACGAGCTCGTTGGCATCGAATCGGAACTATGGCTGCTCGACGGCGTGTGCGTCGTGCCGGACGTGTTGCTGGTGAAGGCGCCGGTCGTGTACGTCGTCAGCGTTGGCGTGCCGCCCGGCCCCGTGGTGTAGATCACGTCGCCGGTGGTTTCGTAGCTCGACGGCATGCTCGGCGTGCTGGTCGGTGTCGAGTATGAACTGTCGGGGGTGTCCGTGCCGGACGGGGTCGAGTAGTTGCTGGACCCGCCGCCTTGGGGGGCGCGGCCGGTTGCCCATACGGGGATGTATAAGTAGTAGCGGGTGGGGCCGTCGCTCATCGGGCGGCCTCCTGAGGCTTCGGGTTGGGTTCGTACCAGCCCTGCGTGCTCACGGGCTTGCCGCACTCGGCGGATGCGGCGGTTACGGCGTCGGCGAACTCCATCCGGTCAAACGCGGTCAGGGCACTGCCGGGCGAGCAGTTGACCACGCGGAAGCGGTGCTTCTCGAAGTGCGGGCGCAGCGCCTCGAACCGTCGCGCCAAGGAGTCATACAGAACGTTGTTGTGGCGGATGGCATTCGCGGCCCGGTGCTCGCTGAAGGCGTACTTCTGGTCCGCTGCCATCTTGAAGTCACAGCCGAGGAGATACACGGTCGAGAAGCCCAGGTGATGCAGGAGACGCAGGGCCACGAGCATGACGCTTCGCTTGCCGGTGATACCGAGGGAGTCCGCGTGCTTGGCGTCGTTTCCCCACGGGACCGAATCGCCTGTCAGGAATCGCTCGTGATCGAAGTGGTCGGCGCGGCGGAAGAACATCACGCTGGGCATCTGCCGCACGCGGAACGCGCTCGCCCGCATGCTGCCGTCGGGATTCTGAATGCGGAGACGCTTGTCCCAGCAGCACGTCGGCACGAACTTCAGGATGCCCGGATCCTTCCAGCCGGTGTCGATGAAGCGCCCGGGGTCATCCACGCACGTCCACAGCGTGGGACGATGCACGGCCCAGGCGTTATTCACGCCCATCGTCACGATGCCGCGACGGTTGAGTTGCGCGAGATCGATCTGGTTCAGCGATGGGCCGGAGAGCATCAAGAACGCCGAGCGCCCGCGGTAGAACCCGGCCAGCGACACCGAGTCGAAGTCAGCGGTGTAGAGGCGCAGGCCGTCCCGCGCGGGCTTCTTGGTCTTGAGTCCAGCCTGGAGCGCCGTGATGTCGGACTGATTCTCACGCACACCCGCACCCCCTGAACCGACCGACGATGTACCGCCCCTCGGCCTTCGGTGCCGACACGATGCCAATGCGCCCGATGCGCTCCAGCCACCACGCCAGAGGTTGCACGGTGGGGTGAAGCCCCTCGCCAGCAACCGTTGTCTTGCTCGGGCGCGTGCAGATCGAGAACACGAAGCGCCCACCCTTCTTTGCCACGCGCTGCATCTCCGCGAGCACGGGTTCCACGTCCTCCGGGAGGAGGTGCTCCAAGGCGTCGAAGCTCGTCACCACGTCCGCCACGCCGCCGAGCAGCCCGGTTTTATGCATGGCCCGCGGGATGTCCGCCTCGGGGAACGCGAAGTCGATCCCAAGCCCGTCGATGCCGAGCCGGCGCAGCGCGCCGATGAAGTCGTTGCGGCCGCAGCCGAAGTCCACCACGAACCGGGGCTTGAACTGCTGCACCAGCGGGATCGCGGCCGCACCGTGGTTCGTCGCGCCGTATCCGGCACCCGGCGCTGCCGGACGGGCGGCGAGGGCGACATACTTGCCGCGCTCGTGCTCGCGGCGGGTATCGAGACTCGACTTCGCGGGAGCGGCTGTGGTCATGATGCCCCCTCGATGTAGAGGTTGAACTTACGGTTCTCGTCGGCGGGGTCGGCGATCTCGATCAGGCTCATCGCCTCGAAGACCCACACCGGCTTGCCCTTGCTGTTGCGCTCGCAGGTGAGCTGCACGCACACGCCATCGGGGATGGGCACGAGCTTGGGCTTGAGGGAACGAGCGGGCGGGCATTTGGGCAGCACGCCCGGCAACTCGCAGACCGGCCCGAGCCCGAGCAACCCGCCGAAACCGGAGCCCGGCTCCGAGTCATTCATGTGGTGGGCCTCGAAGCGGTTGAGCGCCAGCCGCGTTGGGTCCTCGCCACCACCCGGCAACTGCGACGACAACCCCTCCGGCACGGCGACGTACCTGAGATAGGTATCGCTGCCGGGATCGCCATCGATCCGCGCTTCCTGCCACGGGTAACGCCAACGGTTGTGCTCGGTGGGGATCGGCTGCGCCATCCCGAGGATCGCCGTGACTCGCCCCATCGAGGGCTGCCCCATCTCGATCACCGCCCACTTCTCGCCCGTGCCCTCCTCCTTCCACAGGATGGGAATGCCGCCCATCGGGGTGCTGGCCAGGACCGTCTCGTCGGCGGACAGTTCGCAGGTCGTGTCCGTTTCATTCGTGATGAACACGCGCGCGGGGGTCACGCCGGTGAGAACGCACTTGCCGATCTTGTCAGGCTTGATGGGCTGGAGTGCCAGCACGAAGGAGAGCGGCGGGGACTCATCGGTGGCGATCTCGCCTGTCAACGGGGTGCGGCTGTGGAACGTGCGCTCCTGGTCCTCGCTGTCCGGTTCGACCAGCACGCCCGTGATTGCAAGAGCGTGGTACGGCTCGATGTCCTCGTCGGAGTCGTTGCGCACGAGCACGATGCCGCGCTGCGCAGCGTCCACCAAAGGATTTGCGGCGTTGCCCCGCTCGCGCCGACGCAGATCGACCGCCGCGTCCACGAAAGCGTTGTACGCCGCTGCGGGGATGCGGAGAGACTGGCCGGGCTGGACTTTGCGGAACACATCACCCATCGTTCAGATTCCCAAGCCCGTGAAGTTCCCCTCGTCGTACACGCGCTCGACGTAGGCCGCGACCGGGCGCTTCACGATCGCGTGCGATCCCGTGTCCTCCTGGTCGGCGTACCGCACCCAGAGATATTCCCACCCCTTCTTGCTGATCCCGTTGATGGAGCCGATCGAGATGCCGGTGGCGTTCGGACTCGCCGCAAAGCGGAAGGTGATCTCCCAGTCATCGTCGGGGTCTGTGCCGCGCTTGGAACCCGTCGCGCCAAGGAAGAGCACTTCGCCAGGCTGGAATCCCTTGAACGCGCCCGAGTTCACCTTGCCGGTGAGGGAGAACAGCGTTCCCTTGTACGCGCCCGTGACCGCCGCGTCGGCGAAGTAGTGGGTCTCGGAGAACTGGTACACCGGAACGGTGATGTCCACACCTTCGACGCCGTCGGCCGTGACGCCGATTGCGCCTTGGAAGTCCGGGGCGGTGGTTCCCGAGGCAGCGTGCGAGGAGACCGTGTCCATGCTCTGGGTGATGTGCTGCGAGCCGCCGCCCGTATCAAACGAGAAGATGCTCTCGGCGGGGGTCGGGAGTGAACTCTGGGTGCGGCCGTAGCGGACAACCGCCTCCCACAGTTCATCCCCGACTGGCTCGACAGACACCGATTGACGCGGCAGCGTGTCGTAGGTCGCGGGACTGGTGGTCTCTGCTTGCGCGCGGGCGGCGAGGTCGTCGTTCGTGCCGCGCACTGTGTAGACGAGTTCCGCCGAGGGGTTGTCGCCCTTGGTGGACTTGCGGCTCTCGAACTTCTCCGTCACCGTGATCGGCACGAACCCATCTCCTTATGCGAACGTCAGGCCGCCGCTCTGGGCGGCATCGGCAAGTCGTTTGGTGTGCTTGGCGGTCTGCTCGGTGGCCTTGGCGGTGCGCTCGGCGGCCCCGCCGTCGGACTCCAGCCCCTGCGCGGCGAGCGCGTTGAAGGTGCCACGCACGCTGATCCCCTTGCCGATGGCATCGCCGAGGCCCGACAGACGATCCTCGAAGTCGGCCATCAGGTCCTGGGGTGTACGGCGCGGTCCGCGCTGGGCGTCGGCCGCTTCGCGCTTCTGCCGGGCCTGCTCGATGGCGTCCGCGAGTTTCTGTTTGGCGGCATCGAGCGCCGCCTGCGAATCGGCGAGTCCCGCCTCGGTCTTGTCCCTCAGTGCCTTCTGCGCGTCCTCGAAGTCTTGACCGATGCCCGCGAGCGTCGCCTCGTGCAGCGCGGCTGCTTGGGCACGTTCGGCAGCGCGCTCGCGTTCGCGGGCGTTGACCGATTGCTGGGCGGCGTTCTCCAGTTCGACCAGCCGGGAGTTGAGCTGCTGGTCCACCGCCTTCTTGGCGGCATCGACATCCAGCCCGGAATCGAACAAGCCCTGAATCTCCAGCATCCGCTTGCCAACCCACGAGGACGCTTCCTCCCAGATCATCTGGAAGCCGGTGGCGAAGTTGGTCCAGGTCTTGGAGAGGAAGGCGACCGTCTCGATCCATCCCACTTCGAGCGCATGGAACACGATCTCGGCCGCCGCCAGTGCCCCGTACCACATGGAATACGCCGTCGAGACGAAGAACTCCTTCGCCCCGAGCCACGCCTTGTTCAGCGCCGCCACGCCCTGTTGCCAGATGACCTTGAGCGAAAGCCAGAGGATCTCTGCCGCGAGGGCGATGTCCCCGGCGGCAAGGGCGTCCGCGATCCCTCCGACGACCTTGGAAACCCATTCACGCAGGACTGTGAACTGCTCTCCAAGCCAGTTGAGGGCCTCGCCGCCGACGCCGGTGGTGACGATGAGCACGCCCCCGAGCGCCACGATGGCCGCGATGACCAGACCGACCGGCGACAGGACCGCGCCGATCGCAGCGCCGACAAGGCCGAACGCGGTCCCAATCCCGCCGATGATCCCGGCCGCGAGCCCAAGCGCCGCTCCGATTCCCGAGATGATGTAGCCGAGCGCGATGATAGCGACACCCGTGACCGCGACGGCGGCCGCGACCTTGAGTGCCCACACGACCAGTTCCTTGTTCTCCTTGATCCAGGTCGTGGCGGTCACGATCACGCGGGTGATCCGCTCGGTGAGTTCCTTGATCGTGGGTGCGAGCGCCCCGCCAATGGTGAACACGCCCTGCTTGAGCACCTTCCAGAGCGTGCCGAGGGCGTCGTTGAGTTCGGCTGCGTCGCGGGCGGTCTCCGTGCTGACGGTCAGCCCGAGCCTGCGGGCCTCCTCCTGCATGGTCTCGATCCCCGCCGCGCCCTCGGACATCAACGGCAAGAGCTTGGTGCCCGACTTGCCGAAGACCTCCAGCGCCAAGGCCGCCCGGAGCGCGGGGTCGCGCACCTTCGAGATGCGATCAGCCAGCAACTTGAACTGCTGATCGGGGGATAGCCCCGCAAGGTCTTGCACGGTCAGGCCGAGCAGAGCCAGCGCCTTGCCCGCTCCTGCCGAGCCTTGCGCGGCCTCGACGAGGTTCTTCTGCATGTTCCGCAGACCCGCTTCGAGGGTCTCAAGGTCTGTGCCCGCAAGATCGGCCGCGAAACCGAGTTCGGACAGAGCCTCGACGCTGACACCGGTCCGCTGGCTCATCTTGTCGAGCACATCTCCTGTGTCGGAGAAGGCCTTGGCGGTCGCCAGCAGCGCCGTCACCGCCGCGACACCGATGCCCGCCATCTTCGTGCCGATGGACCGCAACCCGGCCCCGAAGGCTTCGAGCTTCTGTTGGGCCGCCTTCAGACCAGCCGACAGCTTGTCGCTGACGCCCAGTTCAACGAAGGCCCGGCCTGCGCGGATTCCACGGGTGTCGGCCATTAGTCGCCACCCTCCAATAGAATGGACCCGCAATGCACCACGCTTTTCGAACCCACGTTGAGACTTTGCCGTCTGCACTCGAGCGGCTTATGGCTATGCCGCCGGTGACGTGCGCCTCTCTCCCCAAGGGCATGCCGAGGAGAGGTGTGTACCTTCTTTCCGAAGCGGAGAAGTCTTTGTATGTGGGGCGTTCCAACCGCATGCCCGACCGTGTTCGCAACCACGGTCGCGCTGCCGCAACTCACCGGCAGGCGGCCTTCGCGTTCAAGCTCGCGCGTGAAGCGACAGGTAACGCCAAGGCAACGTATAAGTCCAAGGGGTCGCGTACCGACCTGATGCTTGATCCAGCGTTTGTTGCAGCTTTCGCAACGGCGAAGGCGCGTATCGCCGGGATGCAGGTGCGGTTCGTTGAGGAAGTCAACCCGGTGCGGCAGTGTTTGCTCGAGGTCTACGTTGCGCTGGCGCTGGGAACTCCGTACAACGATTTCGATAATCATTGACTCGACGTTCATGCGCTCCCCTTCCGGATGCTGTTCCGCCAAAGCAACGGGAGCCTGGGGCGCTCTTTGTCCAGCGCCGGGGCCATGTACGGCCGGGGCGCGATCTTCACCTTCCGCGATGTGAGCCGCCCGCCACGCCGCGAGAGCACCACGGTCTCACCGCCATGCTCCAGCGCACTGGGCGCGGTGCTGTTCTTGAATCCCACCGGGCCAACAACCACGGAGTCTGCGGCCCGGTCGTACCCGAAAAGGATCAACCGGCGCAGGCTCCCCTCATGGGAGTGTGGTGGCGAACCCGGTGGCGCGGACTTCTTGCGCTTGCGGATGCTCGTCTTGGCCGACGTGCGGATGAACGCACCCGCCTTGGAGAGCACCCGGCGTTTGGCCCCATCGACGGCGCGGATCACCGTTGCCCGGTCAAAGAACATGTCCTTGATTCGCATGGTGATCACGGGGCGACCTCGCTGGCGACCGACGGCATACGCCGGTCAATGAACACGTCCTTCAGAACCGACACGTCCGTCTTGACCGGGCGGGCGCGCTTGGCGAATGGGTCGAAGTCGCTGGGCCGGAGCAGACGGGACCGCTTGGGATCACGGTGTGCGTTGGCGAAGACCGCCATCATGCTGCTGGCCAAGCTCCAGTCATGGCGCTGCCGACCCTCCAGCATCGCCACGAGGTCACGAAGCGTCAGGGAGGCGGGGTCGATGCCGAGGATTCCGGCGCACTGCCAGACGAGTTGCCAGCAGTCTCCAGCAGACGGTCGGCGAGCCGATCCAGCTCCCCGCTGTTGAGTTTCTTCTCCACCAGATCGCGAGCCCGCTCCATGACCTTCGTCGTGGCCTGGAGCACCCGCCCGAGGTTGGCCCGGTCCCTCGGGCTCGGGCAGAAACCCACGAGTTCCTCCAGCACCGCCGTGGTCGCCGCCTCGATGGCGTCGCCCGCCATCGCCCTGCCGAACTCTTCGTCGGTGACCGGAGGGCTGCGGGTATCCGCTTCTGGCTTGCAGATGGCGTACACCACGTCGCAGAGCAGGATGGGATCACGGATCAGTTTCTCGATCAGCGTGCCCTCGATGACCTGCATGAGGTCAGTGCCGGTGAGACCACGCACGCGCTTGAGCGCGGCGACATTGATCTCGACCGTCCACTGCCGTCCCGCGTTGTCCTTGAACACTCGCATCCGCGCCTCCGGTTGAACCGCTGTTGCATTCCAGTTGAACGGCTGTTGAAGCCCGCTCAGCTTCCGATCCATGAAGGCGCCGTCGCCGAGTAGGTGACCTTGGCGGTGACGGAGACGGTGATGGCCTCCTCCAGCGCCTCGTTGCGGCTGAAGTTCGTGATGGAGAAGTCCGCCTGAAGACCAGAACCGCTAGTGCCGTCGAGCACCTGAAAGCCGATGGGGTCGTTGCCGAAGAAGGCGTTCTTGATCGCCGTGAACCCGGGATCGGATGTGTCCCACACCATCTCGAACTCGACGCTCGCCTCCTTGAGTGTGGCGACGGTCGCCCGCCAGCCCGCGTTGGCGCGGGTCGTCACGTCCGCTTCCCCGGCTTCAAGGTTCAGGGTCACGTCTTTGACGTTCCCCATCGCCGTCCATGTGCCGCCGCCAGCCTGGCCGCCGACCTTGAACAGCAGCTTTGCTTCCATGCCCAGCTTGATTGCCATCGCCGATCTCCTTCAACTGCTGTTCAGGCCGTGTGACCCACCACGAAGACCACTTCGCCTTCCTTGCTCTTGATCAAGAGTTCCGAGAGGTCCACCCGCTCGAATCGGAACTGCATGCCCGCGGGAAGCTCTACCTCCGCACCCTTGCCGTCCGTGAGGATCGCCTCGGCAGTGTTCTTGTCCGAAGGGACGAGGCTGAACGTGGCGATCAGGCGCTCGTCGGAGAGAGGCTTGAACTCATTGGTGAGCTCGGCCTTGAGAAGAACCAGGTTCCGCATGGGTTACCTCCGCACCCGATAGGTGACGCTCAGCACGCTGGTGAAAGTCCGGTGCTGCTCCAGAGCCTCACTCGACACGACCGGTTCGTGCGAGATGCTCGCCCACGCCGCATCCGGGGCATCGGGCAGGCGCTTGAGTCGGATGTGGTCCGCAAGTTCCTCGACCAAGTCGAGCAACCCGTCAATTTCGGCCTCGTCCGCGATCTTCTTCTGCACGCCGACATCCACAACGCACTCGAACGTGCTGCTGTCGCGGCTCGCGGCCGAGATCACCGTCGTCCGTGGGACCACGGACACGCGGAGTTCCTTGAGGTCCTCCAGCGTGAACGCGGGCTGCAACAACCGCGTTGCGCTCACGGGCTGACTGAACGTGCCCGCATTGACGTGGGAGGCGACAGCATCGGCGATGGAGAGGATCGTGCTCAGGCGGACTCCTTATGACTCAGTCCCGATGTGCTTGGTGTGAATCCGCAGCGCCTTGCGGTATGGGTCGCTGTACCGGAACGGCGGCTGTCCGCCGGGCGCGTTAACTTCGTACAGGAACACCGTCGCGCCGACCGCTTCCCGTACCTGATCGCCCGCGCGAGGGAGCGTCGGGCCAGAGCCCAGATCGAGGTCCACCGTCCGGATCAGGAAGTCCCGCGACTCGGTGCGGTGAATGAGCCCCGCGTCGTCAGCCTGCTCGAACTCCGTTTTCCCGACGGTCGCCAGCATCTCCTTGGCCTCGACGCCTCGCTGATAGACCACGGCGCGCGTCATGTGCTTGACCCGCTGGTCCTCAAGGAACGTCGCACCCTGTTCGAGCAAGTCCGCCACGGGAACTCCTTACTGCTGGAGGCGGACTCGGACGATCGCGTCGGCATCAACGGTCGCTTTGACCGCTTTGCCGATGAGCTTGTTGGCTCCCGCAGCGGCGTTCTTGGTGGCGACCGAGTTGGTCGCGTCCCAGTACGTCAGCGTGCCCGCGGGAATTGCACTGCCAACTCCACCCGCTTTGGCGAAGTCGAAGACGCCGGTGACGGCAAGGGAGCCGAGTTGGCCTCCCTTCAGGTCGATGCGCGTGATGCCCACGAGGTCGGCCTGCACCACCACGGTGCCCGCGGGCGTGTCCGCACCCGGGGTGTAGTCGATTGCCGCGCCTTCGTGAACGAACTTGACTGGTGTCGATGCCATGTCTGGACCTCCGTTGCCGGGATCGATCCCGGACTCTTCGTCGATTCCGCTCACTGCCTGGGACTCGCCCGGCACACTTAGACCTCACCTTTGCTCTTGATCGCTGCCCGAGAGTCCTGCATGGCGACGCCGAAGTCGAAGTAACCGCGCCACTGCATGCCGAGCGTGTTGAAGTCCGTGTCGCCGCTCTCGATGGTCGGTGTGCGCTTCCCGCGCAGGTACGCGATCTCCATCGCGGCCACGTCGGCCGGGTTGGCGAACAGATACCACGCCTTCGCGCTCGAGCCGCTGAACCCCTGCGAGTTGAGGTACGGCGTGGCGACGGGCTTCCACTTGCCGACGTGCGGGTTGGCGGCGGGCTTGCCCTTGTCGGTCGTGGTCGTCTCGTTGATCCGCGTCTCGGTCATCAGCACCTGGGCCGTCACCTTGAGCGCCGACGGAACGAGGAGGACTGCGGGCGAGAGCAGGATGGGCTTTCCGTCCGTGGCCGTCTGGTCGAGGAACAACTGCTCGCCCTGCGTAAGAGCGTCAATGCCCAGGTTCGTGGCAGCGCCGGAGATGAAGTTCTTGTTGCCGACACTGAAGAACGTCGCGGGGTTCGAGAGGAGAAGTTCGAAGACCGCCTCCTCACGCTTGAGCGCGGACATCCGACCGATGATGCGCGGAATCTGAAGGAACGCCCCCAGATCGTCATTGATCATCATCTGCCGCGTCAAAGCAATCATGCGGCCGTAGGTCTCGACCTTGTTCGTGTACGCCTGCTCGGAGAGGCCCGCGTGCTTGAGTTCACCATCGGGTCCTACCTTCTCAAAGACGCCCGTTCCGGTGAGCCGGTAGCGGGTGACTTCCTTGAAGTCGTTCACATCCGTCTCGGCGCAGAACATGGCGACCACGCTCTCGACGGCGGTGTACGCCGCGAGCATCGTCTTGTTGGCGACGTTCGACAGGATGCCCGACAGCGAGATCGTGCTGAAGCTGCTCCCGCCGCTGCCCGACGCCTGGATGAGTCGCCGGTCCGCGGCGAACGCGGCCTTGATTGTCTCGTTATCCACACGGCCGGGGCGAACATGCTCCCCGCCGGCACGGATGGTCTCATACAGCAGCGTGTGAAGTCCGGCTCCGCGCAGGTCGGGCGCGAGCGCGGCGTTCATCGTTTTGTCGTCATACCACTTGCCAACCTGGGCTTCAGGCAGGCCTGCCGAGATGCACAGCGCCGCCTCGACCGCCCGGGCGGACTGGCCTGCATCACTGTCGCGCCGAACGCCGGTGTAGACGGGCCGATCGGCGCGGAGCACTTCGAGTTCGGTGCGGGTCACATCCCACCCTTCGGCGATGGCCTTGGCCTCGAGGTCCGAGTGCTTGCCGCCGCCAACGGAGCAGACCTTGCGGACATCGCCGATGCGCTTGGTCTCGGCGGCGGTTTCCGCACGGATGCGTGCAACGACGCCCGAGTCGCCCACGGATGAGGGAGCGTCATCGGGGGCGGTGCCCGGCTTGGGCTCCTGCCCTGAGGCATCGAACATCGCCTGAAGGCTGGTCTTCTGGGTATCGGAAAGGGATGCGGGGTCGAAGCCCTTTGCCGCCAACCACTGGTCGAACGTCATGTCGTCCTCCTTGATCGCTGCCGCCGCGCCGTTCGCGGACGTGTTGTCGTCTGCACCGAGGGCCACGAAACTCACCTCGCCCAGCACGCTGCGGCGGGCGATGTGAACCGGCCCCTCAAACTGCTGCCCGTTGGCCGCCGCCGTGCGGCCCTTGGCCACAAACTCCATCGCGCCGGGATTGGCGACCGCGCCGAGCGAGGCCTGCCACGGAAACCCGTTCCGGCTGCTGTCCACGATTTCGCGGGCGACGGGGCCAGCGCCGGAGATCACCCCCGACACCAGCAGCCGCGAACCCTGCACGCCGATCGATTCGGTGTGCCCCACGATGAGCGACCGGTTGTGGTCCTTGAGAATGGGTCGGCTCTTCGCAGACACCTGAAGCCCGGCGAGGTCCACGACGACCGGGTGGGACCAACCCGCGATCGTCATGGGGCCGCCGGTGTACGCCGTCATGGCGAACCGGCGCAGCACGGGCTTGCCGTCCGCGGGCGCGGCCCCGTCGGCGGACGCTTCGAGCCAGCCATCAACGGGAGCGCACAGGTTGAGAATGCGTTTAGTCGCCACTGCCGTCCTCCTTGCCCGCGGGCTGGAGCGGCTGGGCCTGCTCGGGCTGGAGCCCGAGTTCCTTCATGAGCGAGACCTCTTTGGCCCGCTGCCGAAGTTCGGATTCCCAGTCGCGGCCCTGCTTGGCGTACTCGCTGGCCAGCGTCGTGGTGTGAGATGCGAGCCGCGTCTGCTGCGCGGTCGCTTCCTTGGCCGGGTCCACATGCTCATTGCCATCCCAGAACCACTGGTGAGGGAGGGCCTCGCCGTTGGCGATGAGCGTGCGAACGCGGAGCGGCAGAAGGTCTGAGACCAGCACCGCCTCATGGAGCCAGGCCAGCAGAAGCCGATCCAGCACGGCGCACGCCAGTTGGTCCTGATCGACGCGGATGCTCTTGAAGTAGGTCTGGTGGTCGAGGCGACCGCTGGCGTAGTTGTACCCGGACGAGTTGCACGCCGCGACGTTGAACGGCATGTTCAGGCAGCGGGCGATCTCGTTGAGGATCTCGCGCTTGAACTCGGCGTAGGTGGTCG
>JADLBU010000072.1 GCA_020847535.1 Phycisphaerales bacterium | reverse complement strand
GTCGCCTACGGCGGTGAAGAAGCGCAGGCCCGCGGCGACGCCAGCCTCATTCCGTGGAGCGAGATGCACGGGCGCAAGTGGGTCTGAAGCCGCGGCGATGCCAGGGGATTCCCGGCTGCGACTTGTATGGGTCAACGTAGCTGCGACCGCGGATGCGCCGAAATGGCCGTCAATGAAAATCCCGCGACATTGCCGCGAACTGGCCTTCGCCCAGCGACAGCGGTGCAATCCGCCGCACGCGGACATGTACGACCTTCCCGCTCCGCTCGACGTTCCCGGCGACCAAGACGGCGACGGAGTGGCGAGCGGCCTTGCGGAAGCGGTCGTAGATGTTGGGGAAGACAACCAGGTTGGCGATCCCGGATTCGTCCTCGATGGTCATGAAGACGATGCCCGATGCCGTGCCGGGGCGCTGGCGGACCAGGACAAGTCCGGCGACTCGGACGGAGGTTCCGTGCGGGAAGCGGGATTCGTCGGACAGAACGCGGTTGGGGGTGATGCGCTGGCGATCGAGGTCGGGGCGGAGGAAGGCGAGCGGGTGGGTTTTGAGGGAGAGGCCGGTGGCGCTGTAGTCCTCGCGGACCAGTTGGGGGGCGGGGATCTCCGGGAGTTGGATGGGGGTATCCAGGTCGGCGGCGTGGTGGTTATCGTGGAGGTTGGCGTGGGGGTCGAAGAGCGGAAGCGATTCATCGCGGAGGGGGCGGATTTGCCACAGCGCTTGCTGGCGATCCAGTCCAAGCGAGCCGAAGGCATCGGCGCGGGCGAGCCTGCGGAGGGCGGCGACGGGGATGCGGACCCGGCGATGTAGATCGCGAACACTCATGTAAGGGCCGCAGGCATCACGCTCGGCCGCGATCGCCTCCGCGTGCGGCTCGGACATCGATCGAGCCAGCCGCATTCCCAGCCGGATCGCCTTGCCTCCATCTTCCAGCGTGCAATCCCACCGGCTCGCGTTGATGTCGATGGGGTGAACGGTGACACCGTGCTCCTGGGCATCCCGGACAATCTGGGCGGGCTGGTAGAACCCCATCGGTTGGCTGTTGATGAGGGCGGCGGCGAAGGCGGCGGGGTAGTGCGTCTTGAGCCAGCAGGAGACGTACACCAGCAGCGCGAAGCTGGCGGCGTGTGATTCGGGGAATCCGTACTCGCTGAATCCCTTGATCTGCTCGAAACACCGCTGGGCGAAGTCGGGGGCGTACCCGCGTGCGATCATGCCTTCGACCAGCTTGATGCCGAAGCGGTAGATGGCATCGCCCTTGCGCTTCCAGGCCGCGATCGCGCGGCGGAGTTCATCGGCTTCGGCGGGCGTGAACCCGCCGGCGACGATGGCAAGCTTCATCGCCTGCTCTTGGAAGAGCGGCACACCCAGCGTTCGCCCCAGGACTTCGCGGATCTGGTCGTTGGGGTAGGTGATCGGCTCCTCACGGTTCCGGCGGCGGAGGTAGGGATGCACCATCTTCCCTTGGATGGGTCCGGGCCGGACGATGGCGACCTCGATCACCAGGTCGTAGAAGCATCGCGGGCGCAGGCGGGGGAGCATCGCCATCTGCGCCCGGCTCTCGATCTGGAATACACCGATCGTGCGGGCATCGCAGATCAGGTCGTAGACGTTGGGATCCTCGGGCGGGATGTTCGCCAGTGTCAGCGCCCGGCCGTAGTGCTGCTCGATGAGCCCGAAGCACTTGCGGATGCAGGTGAGCATGCCCAGGCCCAGGCAATCGACCTTGAGCATCCCCATCGCGTCGATGTCGTCCTTATCCCACTCGATGACGGTGCGGTCATCCATCGCGGCGTTCTCGATGGGGACCAGCTCGCACAGGGGCGTGTTGGTGATAACCATGCCGCCGACGTGCTGTGAGAGGTGGCGGGGGAATCCCATGATCTGCTTGCAGAGGTAGATCAGGAGCCGGATCGTGCGGTCTTCGGGGTTGACCCCGATCTCCCGCAGGCGGGAGGGATCGACCTCTCCGCCATCCCACCAGTCCATCGACTTGGCGAGCCGGTCTACCAGATCCAGCGAGAGCCCCAGCGCCTTGCCGACATCGCGGATGGCGCTCTTGCCGCGGTAGCTGATGACCTCGGCGGTAAGGGCGGCACGCTCCCGGCCGTACTTGGAGTAGATGTACTGCAAGACCTCTTCGCGGCGCTCGTGCTCGAAGTCGATGTCGATGTCGGGGGGTTCGTTGCGTTCCTTGCTGATGAAGCGTTCAAAGAGCACGCTGATGCGGGAGGGATCGACGGAGGTGACACCCAGGCAGTAACAGACGGCGGAGTTGGCGGCGGCGCCTCGCCCTTGGCAGAGGATGCCCCGGGAACGCGCGAAGGCGACCAGATCGTGCACGGTCAGGAAATACGCCGGGAAGTTGAGTTCATCGATGAGGGTGAGTTCGTGCTCGATGGTGGCGAGCACTTCGGGGGGCGCGCCATCGGGGTAGCGCTGGCTGATTCCCTGGGCGGTCAGATCCCGGAGGTGCTGCATCGGGGTTGAGCCCGGCGACACGACCTCGTGCGGGTACTCGTAACGGATCTGGTCCAGGTTGAACGGTGAAACCCGGCGGGCGATCGCCAGCGTGCGGGCGATCGCGCCCGGGAAGCCTGCAAAGAGCCGGTGCATCTCCGTGGGGGTTTTGAGGTGGCGCTCGCCGTTGGGGAGCAGGCTGTACCCGGCCTGCTCGACGGTTGTGTGGAGCCGGATGCAGGTGAGCACATCTTGCAGGGGCCGGCGCTCGTGGGTGTGGTAGAGGGTGGCGTTGGTGGCGACCAGGGGGATGTGCAGGCTACCGGCCCATGCGGCGATCGCGGAGAGTTGGGCTTCATCGTCCGCGCCGAACTGTCGGCGGATGGCGATCGAGAGGCGGTCATCGTTGAACGCGGTGCGGAGGCGTGCGATGTGCGGCGTGCAAGCCTGTAAGGCGTCGGGAGTGGTGCCGGTGGGGGTGGGGGTGGGCGGCGGAACCACCACGCACAGCAAACCGGGCGCATGGGCGATGATGTCATCCAGGTTGAGCGTGCATTGCCCCTTGGCTGCACGGCGTTTGCCCAGGGTGAGCAGGCGACACAAGCGGCCGTAGGCAGTGCGATCGGTCGGGTAGAGCAGCAGAGACAAGCCATCGGCATCGGTGGGTTCGATGCGAGTGCCGACCACGAGTTGGATCCCGCGCTGCTTGGCGGCGACGTGGGCGCGGACAATACCCGCCAGCGAATGCAGGTCCGTGATGCCGATCGCGGTCATGCCCAGCGCGGCCGCCTGCTCCACCATCTCCTCGGGATGGCTGGCACCGCGAAGGAACGAGTAGTTGGTGGTGACATCAAGCTCGGCGTAGGGAAGTGTGCCCTGGCGTTGCGAGGCAGAGGGCAAGTCCTCGGCTGGGGGGAGCCGGAACGGATGCGGGCGGGGTTTAGGGTCTGGTGCTTCGGGCATGGCATCGCCGATCGATCAGGCCCACTCTCCGTGGAGGTGCCAATCCCCACATGTGCGGAAGACCCATAGCCATCTGCCCCCGTCGATCTGGATGCGGAAGTAGTCGCGGAGCGGTTCGCTTCCCTTCCACCACTCCCCGCTGATGCGCTCCGGGCCGATGCAGGCGGTGACGGGGTGCTCGATGCCGCGAAGCCAGAGGCGAGCGACGGGGCCATCGGGCCAGAGGGCTGTGATGCGGATCGGCTCGGGGGGATCGACCATGAGCGACGGGCGCAGCGCTGGCGGGTTGGAACTCGTGGGGGTTGGCAGCGGATCACCACTCGCCGTTAGTACAAATGCTCGTTCCGGCCGGTGGCTCGCCATCATCGTGGGTGTGAGGATGCGATCCTGCCCGATACGGTTTGCGATCGTGTCCAGAACTTGGGCGAAGGTTGCTTCATCGCTCCCGCCCGCCGAATCCGTCTCGACAAAGGCGGCTTGCCGCTGGGCGATCGGTGCGATGGCATGAGCGGCCATTGTGATCCGGTCGATCCCGAACCCCATCTGGATGCGCTCCAGGCGCGGGCGCAGCAGCGACCAGAGGTGCCGTCCGCAGCGTGTTGCCCGGCTCACGCGGATCGTCAGGACCGCTTGCCCTCCGTCGATACGGTCGTAGATCGCATTCAGCCGACGCAGGCCCTGTCCGCGATCTGTGAGCAGTCGGGTGAGGCGATCCAGCGCATCCCGGCTGGCGGCGAGCACCGATTCGATGTGGGTGGTGCCATCGGGTAGATCGATCACGGCGACGAAGCGGATGTGCTCGGGGAGGCGATACACCCGCTCGGGAGCCTGCCCGAGCGCCTGATCGATCCGGGCCAACACCTCGGTGCCGTACCGGGCGGGGATCGCCGAACGCGGGAGGGCGAGAAGTTCCCCGACACGATGAATGCCGATCTCCGCCAGCCCTTCGGCGACTTCCCAGGGCAGGCGGAGAGCACTCACCGGCAGCGGGGATAGCGCGGCCTGCTCGTGGCCGGGATCGATCAGCAGGCGAGCGCTGGGGCCGAAGCGTGCGGCTCCCCAAGCCGTGCCGATGGTGGAAGCGGCGGCGATCCGGGCAGTCAGGCTTAGGTAGCCGAGCGCCTTGTGGAGCTTGGCGAGCATCCGGCGCTCGCCCCCGAAGAGGTGTTCGCACCCCGAGATATCCAGCAGCAGCCCATCGGGCGGATCTGGATGCACCACCGGCGACCAGCGTTCCGCCCAGCGTGCAAGGCGGTACAGGCCCTTGAGATCGTCTTGGGGCTTGTGGTCGATGAGCGTGGGGGAGACTCGACCCCGGAGCGCCCGCGCGTGCGCCACGGTCATCCCAGCCCGCACACCCGACTGCAGGGATCGCGCGCAGGCATGCTGGACGATCTGCCGCCCGGCGGTCGTTGAGATCACCAGAACCGCGCACGCGGGTTCACGCCGCGCGATCCTTTCGACCGGCCACAAGGGCAGGTACATGGACAACACCCGACGCATCGCACCACTCCACCACCCACGATGGTCGCTGACTGGACAGGACCGGCTGCTCCTTGTTCCGCAGGAGCGTCACGGTCCACCGGGGACACGGGCCGCTGGTTGCCGCCGGCTCCACCTGCCAGCGCGTATGAGCGGCCGAAAGTTCCGAGAGTTCCCACGAGGGCCGCGCCAGCACGCACAGCGAGCCGCTGGAAGCGGCGGCGAGCTGGAGCCGACGCGAGTTGGGCATTGAGAGCCCGTGCGCATCGGCGATCACCAGGACGGGGATGGATGATCGCAGGGCGACATCCATCGACCACAGCGCCGATGCTGCATCCGGCGGGTTGATGAAGCTGGAGCGAGCGAGCACGCCGGGGAAGCGACCCAGGAGCGGCGGGTAAGGCCAGCAGTGCCGCCCGATCCAGACCGCTCGCCGGATGATCCCATCCGCCAGCGCCGAGCGAGCCAGATCGACAAAGACGCATCGCGGCGGGGACCAGCAGCGGAGATCACGCGAGCCGGCGGTGTGCTTGCACCCGAACCACTCGTGTGTGCATCCAGCCCGCAGGCCGACCCCCACACACGCACCCCCACCCCCACCCCCACCCCCACGTACACGCTCCCCCCAGATCGCCAGCATCCGCTGCTCCGCTCTGGCGGGGGAGGCGAGCCGATCACGCAGGCTGGCGGCGGCTTGTGATAGGGACATGATCGGCATCCTAACACATGCCGATCTTGTGTCAATGCCCCTGCCAAAACACCCCGGATTGTGGGGCCTACCCAGTCTTGACCGGCACGATGCACTCCGGGGATTCATTCCTGGGGCTGTTCACAAGGGTGGAGACCGGCACCGCCATCAGAACCCCATCCGGAGCGGGGTGGAGCAGGTCAATCACGGCCGGGGCATCAACCTTGGGATCCAGCCAGCGCTCAAAGTCGGCCCTGTCCAAGATCACCGGCATGCGGTCGTGAAACCGGGCTGCGAACTCGTTGGGTGCCGTCGTGATGATGGTGAACGTCTCGACCGGATCCTGCGATGAGCCATCCTTGGGCTTCCACGACTCCCACAACCCGGCGAACGCGAGCGGCTCCTCATCGGCGGCGGTGAAGTAAAACGGCTGCTTGGTCTTGTCATCGATCTTCTGCCACTCGTAGTACCCCGAGACCGGCACGATGCACCGCCGACGCTTGATCGCCGACCGGAACGCCGGCGAACTCGTGATCGTCTCCGCGCGGGCGTTGATGGTCTTGTACCCGAACTTCAGGTCATCGGCCCAGCCGGGGACCAGACCCCAGCGGAGGAGATCCATACCGCGATCTCCGCCGTCGATGGCGCGGACCACCGGAGCGACCTGGCTGGGGGCGACGTTGTACTTCGGCGGCCATTCGATAGGCGCGGTCGTTAGCGCCATGAGCCTTTGGAGCTGCTTCCAGTTGTAGAGATGGGAATACCTGCCGCACATGGACCCATTGTTGCGCGCCGACGCAGGTCGCGCGGGAGATGCCGACGGCGCACGACCGGCCTCCGGCGAGCTACGAGTTTCTGGTGGGGGCGTAGCTAACCGTGCGAAGGAAAACGGCCCGGCGAGGGCCGGGCCGTGGTGAGCGTGACGATCGTCCCGCGTTCAGCACCCAGCCTCAAACGTCAGCACGAACGCCGTGAAGTCGTCGGTGTCAACGAAGCCGGAGTTGTCGAAGTCGGCAGCGTCAATACCCAGTTCGAAGTCGGTCACGAAGGCAGTGAAGTCGTCGGTATCGACGAAGCCCGAACCGTCGTAGTCCGAGGGGGCGAGCACAGTGATCTCGGCAGGGTCTGTGGCGTAGTCCCCGCAAGAATCGCCGATGCGGCAGAAGAAGATCCCGCCGTCCCCGCAGTCGATCGGCCGGATGTTCAATTGGCTGGTGTGCGAGCCCGAGAAACGTCCCCCGTCTTGGATCGGAACTCCCTCCCTGAACCACTGGTATGACACCTCGCCTTCCCCGCTCGCGTCAACGACGAGGGATACCTCGTCTCCGCCAACATAGGTCGTTGAAGGCGGAGGCTCCAGAAAGACGTTGATCGACGAGGAGCCGAGCACGACGCTGCCCGCAGAGCCGGTCGCTCTTCCCACACCACCCCGGGCGGTCACCCGCGTGCTGGGAATCTGAAGGTCGCAGCAGAAGACCGCGAGACGTCCGCCTCCACCCCCTCCTGCATCTCCGCTCGCGTCTCCACCGTTGGCGACGATCGCACCCGCTCCGAGGATGTGATCGCACTTCACCCAGAGACTGCCGCCCGATCCTCCGCCTCCGTTGCCTTGGTAAGGCGATCCGGCACCCGGGGCACCACTTGCGCTCACCACGCCATCCACCGTGAGGATGCCTTCAACCTCGATTCGGAGAGCGCCGCCTCCCGCGCCCCCCCTCAACCCGCTGATGTTGCAGCGACCCCCACCAGATCCGAGATCAAGCGGTTGGAGAGGATGTCCGTACGGACTTCCGCCAGGGGCGCTGAACGCGGCGGCACCCTTCCCTCCATACCCGCCGCCGGACCCCGCCCAAAGGGTGCTCAGACCAGCTCCGGGACCTTCTTGGGATGGCAGGCCTTTCCCAACTGCCGTAATTGCGCCGTCGCTCTCCACGGTCAGATCGCCCTGAACATAGATGCCGCATCCACTCTTACCCGCGCGATGGCTCAGCCGCCCGCCCGCCCGCACCAGCACATTGCCAGGCACCTGCACGAATCCATCGAGTTCTGTTCCTTCACCCGGCGTTCCATTGTTCTCGATCAGGAGGAGTGGCGTTTCAACATCGTGGAATCGCAGCCACTGCGTGCCCGCGCCGCCGCGTTGGCCCGAGCTTGCGCCGCCGTTCGCCTGGATCGTCACCGCGCCCGATGTGCTCCCTGCGAGGAGTGCGATCCGGCCACCGCCTCCGCCTCCGGCGATCCCGTTCCCGCCATCCCCGCCGTCCGCCGAAATCAATCCGGTGCCTTCGAGTGTCCCGCACTCGATCAGGATGGAGCCGCCCGAACCTCCACCCCCATTTCCGCTGTAGTTCGTGCTCCCGCCGATCCCCCCGTTGGCCGTGACGATGCCTCCGAGTGAGAGGACTCCTTCGACCGAGAGATGGATCGCACCGCCGCCAGCACCCCCGGGCACGCTGCTTATGAGAGCCTTTCCCCCGCCGGACCCAAGCTCACATGGGCTCAGCCACGACCCATAGCACGCCCGCGTATCGGACGCGGCCCCCAACGCACCTGCTCCGCCGAAGCTGGCACCCGATCCGCACCAGGTAGTCCCTACTCCCGCGCCGGGCCCTTCGTCAGAGCCGAGACCTTGTCCACTCACATCAATCGAACTGCTGGGATAAGTCGGGCCCGCAGGCTCGACATGCAGAAAGGTCGCAACGTGAAGTTCAAGACCCTGCACAATGTCGCTCCCGTCGAGCGAATAATCGTGTACGGCGTGGGGTGCATGTGTGAGCCTGCCCGGCGAACCAGCCGGACCGTGGACCAGCTTCAACGACGCGATGGCGTGCCTGCCACTCATGGTGAGCGTGGTACCGACTACCGTGATTTCCGCGATGGCGAGCGGAACGGGCAAACCGCCCCCCGTGGGAGTGATTGCCGTGTCAGTTGCACCCACGGTGGCAGGAGCCGTGATGAGCACTGGCTCGGCGCATGCAAAGTTCGAGAGAAGAGCGGAGGCGATAAGTACACAGCCATTCAAGTTGTTCACAGGGGAGGCTCCAGAATGAGAGCGGTAGCCTACATCATCCGCACACGCTACTGCAATACATCGCACCTGCCTTGCCATTCCCACCCCACCCGAGGTACTCGTCGAGCTACGAGACGGTCGCGCAAACGCTCCTGCGGATTGAGGTTGCGCGGCCGCCAGGGAGATGAGCCATGGCAGACGACGCGACCCACCGCCCTTACGCGAGACACGGATTTGTGGAATCGGAGGTGCCCGGCAACCCTGTTTTGGGTGTTCCGGGGCCCCGCAAGCGCCGCCCCAAGGCCAGGACCAGGCGCCCTGCGGAGGTGCTGACCGACGCCGAGGTTCGGGCACTCTTGGCCGCCTGCGGGGACGACCTGGTCGGCATCCGGCACCGGGCCCTGCTGGTGATGATGTACCGGGCCGGGCTGCGGATCTCCGAGGCCCTCTCCCTCCGGCCCCACGACCTGGAACTCGCTGCCGGCACCGTCCGCGTCCGGTTCGCCAAGGGCGGGCGGGACCGGGTGGTTGGGCTCGACCCCGGGGCCGGGGACGTGGTCGCCGCGTGGGCGGAACGCAGGGCGGCGCTGGCGGTACCGGCGGGCTCGCCCCTCTTCTGCTCGCGATCGGGAAAGGCGCTGACGACGGCGTACATCAGGCGGCTTCCGCCGATCCTGGGGAAAACCGCGGGGATCGCCAAGCGCATGCACGCCCACGGGCTGCGCCACACCCACGCCGCCCAGCTCCGGGCCGAGGGCGTGGACATCGGGATCATCTCCCGGCAGCTTGGGCACCGGAGCATCCTGACGACGATCAGGTACCTGGACCATTTGAACCCCATGGCGGTGATCGCTGCGATCCGATCCCGCTCGTGGTGAACTGCTTCCCGCGACCTGCCGATGCTGAGTATGGGTTCAGCTCGGGGGTGCTCCATGACATGGCCAGCGCGAGGTGTTGCCGAGCACGCGTACTGCCCGCGGCTCTTCTACTACATGACGGTGGAAGGCGTGTTCCTTCCCAGCGCGGACACGGAGCAGGGGGCGGGCATTCATCGGCGAGTCGATCGACCAAGCGAAGCGATCGCGGCCCCGCCGCAGCGCGACAAGAAATCCACTTCGAAACTTGAGGACCACGACGGCGACCCGGAACGCCCGCGTGCCGTACGCAGCCTGGTGCTCACGAGCGAGCGGCTGGGGCTGACGGCCACGCTCGATCTCGCCCAGATCGAGGGGACGACCGCGGTGCCCGTGGAGTACCGCAAGGGAAGGCCCAGGAGATCGGGACAGTCCGTCGAACCCGCCGACGAGATGATGGAGGAGCCCCGGCTGCTGCCCGGTCCCGAGCCGTGGCCGACCGATCGTGTCCAGCTCGGCCTGCAGGTGCTGCTGCTCGAGGAGTCGGGGTACCAGGTCCCGGAGGCGTACCTCTACTACAGCGCCGAGAAACTGAAACTCCGCGTCGTAGTCGATGACGCCCTGCGTCAGCAGGCCTTAGCTGAACTGGAGGCGGCGAAGCGCACGTCCGAAGGCTCGCGGCCCCCTCCGCTGGTGAACGATCCGCGATGCCCGCGCTGCTCGCTCCAGCCGATCTGCCTGCCCGACGAGATCAACCACCAGCGGCTGACGAGCCTGACCATCGATGGACGCGCCGACGGGCACTCGAGGGAGGAACTCACACCGCGCAAGCTGTGGCCCCCTCGGGACGACGGCATTCACGTCGTGCTGCAGAGAGAGGGGGTACGGGTCGGGGTCCGAGGCCAGGCGGTCCGGGTGACGGACAAAGATGGGTCGGTAGTGCGGGATCTGCCGCTGGCGAACATCGAGTCGCTGGCCGTGCTGGGAGGCGTGCAGGTGTCGACGCAGGCGCTGACCGTGTTCGCGGATCACGAGGTGCCGGTGGCGTTCATGTCCTCCGCTGGCAGGCTGGTGGCGATGATGGACCCGCTCGGCCCGACGAGCGCGGCCGTGCGAGCCGCCCAGGTCCGCGTGCTCGACCGGCCCGACAAGGCGGTCGAACTCGCCAGGGCGGTCACGATTGCGAAGATCGCCAACCAGCGCACGCTGCTGATGCGCAATCACGGGAGCCTGCCCGGGCGAATCCCGGGCGACCTGCAAGAGTGCATGAACGCGGCCGAGCAGGCGGTGACGGTCGATCAACTCCGAGGCCACGAAGGCAACGCCGCGGCGATCTACTTCGCGCACTTCGCGGGGATGTTCAAAGAAGGCGTAAAGGAACTCGGGGCGCAGTTCGATGCCAACGGCCGCCAGCGCCGGCCGCCCCCCGACCCAGTCAACGCGGTCCTGTCGTTCGGGTATTCGATGCTGACCAACGAGTGCACGGCGGCACTGCGGCTGGCGAGCCTCGAGCCCACGCTGGGGGCGCTGCACTCCACGCGACCCGGACGCCCGGCGCTCTCGCTGGACCTGATGGAGCCGTTCCGGCCCCTCATCGCCGACTCGGTGGCGGTGTCGGCCTTCAACCGGGGTGAACTGACCGAGGGACACTTCCTCGACACCGCCGCCGGCTGCGCGCTGACGGATGCGGGACGAAAGGGGTTCTTCTCTGCGTACGGACGCCGGCTGGACACGGAGGTAAGCCACCCGGTCTTCGAGTATCGCCTGAGCTACCGCCGTATGTTGATGCTGCACGCCCGCCTGATCGCCGCGTGGATGTTGGGCGAGGTGCCGACGCTGGCGTTCCTGACGACCAGGTAGGCACCTCGTGCGCACACGAGGTCCCAGACACCCACCCCCGGTAGCAGGCAGCTCGGCATCTGAAGAGGTGGGTGTGGGGGGGCAGGCAGACTCGGGAAGAGGTGCGAAATGAGACGCTGCTACTTGGTGTGCTACGACGTGCGGAACGACAAGCGCTTGCGCCGCATCCACAAGCTGATGAAGGCGTACGGGGAGCCGTGGCAGTATTCGGTGTTCTACTGCACGCTGAAGGCGATCGATCGGGTCCGCCTGGAGAACGGTCTGCGTGAGATCATGAATCAGAAGGAGGACCAGGTGCTCATCGTGGATCTGGGGTCCAACGAGGATGCGGCGCGGGAGTCGTCAACGTTTATGGGAGTGGGTGTGCCGGAGCCCGAGAGTGGAATGACTGTCATTTGAAGGCGTGACACACGACATATCGTCAAACTGCCATGATCCTCCGGCAGATACACTATCGACGCGCCCCGGCTCGGCTCTTCCTGACCCGGCTCAGAGGGTGATAGGAGCCGGTCTTGGGCGACCAGAGTGCGAAGTTCAAGTCCTTCTTCAGTACGGCAACGGGACAGGAGATCGAGCCATTCCCGTTCCAGTGCCGCTTCGCGCTGGAGCAGGAACTGCCCGCGCTTGTCAGCATCCCCACCGGCCTAGGCAAGACGCCAATGGCCGTCGTCGGCTGGTTGTGGCGGCGGCACGGAGGGGGCAACAAGCTCAAGGCTGCAACACCACGGCGGCTGGTGTACTGCCTGCCGATGCGCGTGCTGGTCGAGCAGACGCGGGAATGCGCCGAGCGATGGGTAGCAGCCCTTCGGGCGGCGCGCTTGGTCTGCGAGGATGTGCCGGTTCATGTGCTTATGGGCGGCGAAGAGAAGGATAGCTGGGACATCCACCCCGAGCGCGACGCAATCATCATCGGCACGCAGGACATGCTGCTGTCACGGGCGCTCAACCGCGGGTACGCCGCGCGCCGGGCGCGGTGGCCGATGCACTTCGGCCTGCTCAACACCGACTGCCTGTGGGTGTTTGACGAGGTCCAGCTCATGGGCAGCGGCTTGGCGACGACGGCGCAGTTGGAGGCGTTCCGTCGGCAACTCACCCCCACCAACGAGAACGGGGGCAACGGGCCTAAAGACAATGGCTGCAAGAGCGTGTGGATGTCGGCGACGCTGCGGCCGGACTGGCTTAGGACGGTGGACTTCAAAGGCCGGATCGACGATCAGGGATGTATCGACGGGAAGATGACGCTGTCGCTGTCTGATGAGGAGAAGGAAGACAACCACGAGATCAAGCGTCGCTGGAACGCGAAGAAGCCGCTGTCGAAGGTCAAGTCCGTGATTGATCCCAAGGGATCAAAGTCGCTGGCTGCCGAAGTTGTCAAGGCACATGACAAGGCAAAGGGACGGACCATTGTTGTCGTCAATACGGTCAAGCGGGCATGCGAGCTCTGGGCGGAGATCAAGAAGCAGTGGTCCTCGACGACGGACGACAACCTGGTTCTGATCCATTCTCGATTGCGGCCAGCCGATCGCACGGCACAGATCAAGAAGTTGCAGCCAGAGGTCTCGCCGGACAAGCTCCCGCCAGATGGGATGATCGTCGTCAGCACGCAGGTAATCGAGGCGGGTGTGGACGTGAGCGCGACTACCCTGTTCACCGAACTCGCGCCGTGGGCGTCGCTGGTGCAGCGGTTCGGACGCTGCAACCGCAAGGGCGAAGAAAACGCGAACGCGGCGGTGCGTTGGATCGATCTGCCCGCCGAAGAAGCCGATGCGCAGAAGGTGGCCTTGCCCTACGAACTCGGCGACCTGCGAGCCGCCGCCGAGCAACTTAAGAATCTGAACGACGTCGGCCTTGGTTCGCTCGACGCGCTCAAGATCGAACTCCCCTTCAGGCACACCCACGTCATCCGTCGCAAGGACCTCATCGACCTCTTCGACACCACGCCCGACCTCGCCGGGAACGACATCGACATCGACCGCTACGTGCGGGAGATCGACGAGACGGACGTGCGGGTCTTCTGGCGGGCATGGGAGAGCGACGTGCCGGGAAATGACGAACCGCCGCCCGACCGAGGCGAACTCTGCCCCGCTCCGATCGGCGACTTCAAGAAGTTTGTGAAGGACAAGGTCAAGGACAAGGTCAAGGGCAAGGTCTTCAGCCGTGACTTCCTTGAGGGGAAGTGGGTTGCCCTGGACGCGGCCCGCATCGCACCCGGACAGGTCTACATGGTCCATGTCGATGCTGGCGGCTACGTCCCGCAGTGCGGATGGGACCCTAGTTCGACGGCCCGTGTCGAACCCCTCGCCGCCGAAGTGAAGGCGACGGACCCGGACGACTTCGACGATGACGGACTCTCACGAACCGACCGCTGGCAGACCATCGCCGAGCACACCAGCGACGTATGCAGTGAACTGGAAAGCACGCTGAACAGCGGCGGGTTGACCGAGCATGAGTCGGCGTGCCTTCGGGCTGCCGCGCGGTGGCACGACTGGGGCAAGGTCCATGACGTGTTCCAAAGCGCGGTGAAGACAGATGGCAGACCAGACGCGTACGCGGACTCCCGCCGCATCGCCAAAGCCCCCGGCAAGCGCAAGGACCAGGCGGGCGTCGTCGTTGATCCGGGCTTTTGGACGCGCTACGCCCGCAAGCACTTCCGCCACGAACTCGCGTCCGCTCTGGCCGTCTTGCAGAAGTCCGTTCCGATCGGCGAAGCCGACCGCGACCTCGTCGCCTACCTCATCGCCGCGCACCACGGCAAGGTGCGCCTGTCGATCCGGTCGTTCCCGGATGAAAAGCGACCGAGGGCGGAGAACGGCACTCCGCAACCCCAGAAGCGCTTCGCCCGCGGCGTGTGGGACGGCGACGATCTCCCCACGACCGACCTCGGCGGCGGAGTGCATGCCCCGGCCGTCACGCTCGCTCTCGAACCGATGGAACTCGGCCTGTGCGAGTCACCGCCGTTTGTCGGGGCCGATGGAGTCGGCGAGCCGAGTTGGATCGAACGCGTGCTGCGACTGCGCGAGGAGATCGGCCCCTTCCGGCTGGCGTACCTCGAAGCGGTCCTGCGAGCGGCGGACGAACGGGCGAGCGCGGCGGCAAGCGGGAAGGGGGCTGCCGATGCCTGAGATTATCCTGAAAGGTTGCACGCCCGAACCGTTGATGAACTACCTCAAGGCGCTGGGCGTGCTGCGGCTGATTGCCGAGGATCGGGAACACGGCGATCCGAACGCCCGCGGGTGCTGGCGGAATGACGTGTTCGTGCTCAGCAGTCAGCTCGACGCACAGGGGATCGAGGGCTTTTTCCTGAAGCACTACCGGCCCACGCCATTCCTCGCACCGTGGAACGGAGGTTCGGGGTTCTACTTGAAGTGGGACGAAAAGAAAAATGAGTTCAAGGAGCGAGAGGCCGAAACGACCATCGCTGAGTTGAGGAACTCGAGTTCTGATCGGTTTGCCGAGTACAGGGCGGAACTCGTACGCGTGTGCAGCGCACTTCGGAAGCAGGGAGAACTCGTTGAGCCGCAAAAGCAGATAGAGGAGGTGCGCCAAAAGGGGAAGGCGGAGAACTGGCCCGAGAAGAAGGTGAAAAAGGAACTCAAGGCCCTGTTCGATAATCAGATGCTTCTTCGCAACGGTCAGGGCGTCCTTGCGGTGAAGAAAACCGATAAGGACGCTCTTGTTTCTGAGGTAAGAAGCAGCTTGGTTGGTGATGCGGCTCTCCTCTGGCTTGATTCAGCTTTCGTGGTTCGAGTAGGCCAGAAGAAGAACCGCGTCGAATCACCTTTGCTCGGCAGTGGCGGAAACATCGGCAACAGCGAGTTCTCGGTGCGGTTCATGCAGATGCTGTTGGAAACGCTCCCGCTTTCCGACGATGCCGACCCACCCCCCACATCACTAGCGCTCCTGAAGTCGGCGCTCTCAGGGACGCCAACTCCCGGCTTGGACGCAACCGCTGTCGATCAGTTTCACCCGGGCCAAGCCGGCGGCGCGAACATGGGGCAGTGCATGGAAGCGGGTTTTCGTCTCAACCCGTGGGACTACATCTTGATGCTCGAAGGGTGCGTCATGCTCCAGGGTGCCGCGAGCCGCCGGCTCGGATCTTCAGATTCTTCCGCGGCCTTTCCATTCGTCGTGGACAGCGACTCCGTTGGGTTCGCTTCGGCCGGCCCGGACACCACGAGGCGCGAGCAGTGGCTTCCGCTTTGGGGCCGTGCTTGCACGGCGATGGAAATTCGGGTGCTGCTCGCCGAGGGACGAGCCGACGGTCGTGGTAGGCGGGGGGCGGCGAGCGCTGTCGAGTTCGCGAGAGCGACGGCAACCCTGGGGGTTGATCGTGGAATCTCGGAGTTCGTCCGCGTCCAGTATCAGGCTCGATTCGGTGACAACTATTTGGCAAACGCGCTGGGGCGCGTTCGCGTCACGGAGCGACGAGACGCTGACCTCCTCCGTGAGATAGACACTTGGCTCGATTGCTTCCGCAAGGCCGTTGACACCAGCGGCAACAAGCCTGAGAACCGGGTCAAGCGTTTTGTCGCCGCGGTACACGCCATCGACGCCGCCATCTTCGACTTCTGCCGATACAGCGGCAAATCCCGCTTTCAATCCATCCTCATAGCGCTCGGCATGGCTGAACGTGAGATGGCCATGATACCCGGCAAGATCGGCCAGAGCAAGGCCACGGTGAATCCGCTCTCGGGCCTGTCATCGGCCTGGATCGACGCGGCCAACGCGCCCGACAACGGGGAGTTCGAGATCGCCCTCGCTCTCGCGGGCATCGACGACCCAACACACGCCATCGGCCCGCTCCGGTCGAACCTCGAATCCGTCCCGGCCTGGCGGAATGTCGATGGGAGACTCGCGGCGAAGTGGGCCGAGAAGGATCACGCCGTCGTCTGGAACTCTGCCGACCTCTCCGCCAATCTTGCCGCCGTGCTCGATCGCCGCGTGATGGACGGCGGCCGCAAGGGATGCGCCGATCTGCCGCTCGCGTCGCCGTCCGCCGCGTCGCCCGAGTGCATCGCGGCCTTTCTCCGGAGCGAACTCGACGACCGCAAGATCGAAGACCTCGTGTGGGGGCTGATGCTGGTCGATCTCGGCAAGGAGCGCGGCTCCGCCCTTCCGGGCGGAGTTCAGGATCAAGACATACCGAGCGGAAGCCCGGCGCAACTCCCGCCCCTCTATGCCCTGCTCAAACTCCTCTTTCTGCCACGTCCGCTTCTCGCGTCTCGTGCCGCGAATGGCACCGTGCGTTGGCGGCTCGCCAACGAGCACGAAAACGGCGTCCGTATCCGCCCCGAACCCGCGATCTTGTCCCTGCTGCGCTCCGGACGGGTCGGCGAAGCCGCGGCCATCGCCATGCGTCGCCTGCGGTCCTCCGGTCTGAGCCCGCTCCCGCTCCGCCGCTCCGGCGGGCCGTCACGCGACCGCGAGTGGAGCGAGGTGCGTTGCTCGCCGCGAGAGGGGCAGCGCCTCGCCGCCGCCCTGCTCATTCCGATCCGTGCCGATACCGTGAACGCGCTCGTTCAGCAGGCGACCCGCGCCGACAAGTTTGATGAACCGTCCCCGGCAACGACATCCACGGCCGCAGTATAAGGAAACCAGACCATGCCCCCATCTGCCTCCGCAATCGACTACGCCGCACTCGCCAACGCTCCACGCCTTCTCATGGAGTGCGAACTCAAGCCGCTCCAGGGCGACCGCTTCCAGCCCACCGGCTTCGCCGACCTCGGCCCGGCGCGATACACGCGCCCGGACGGGACCGAGATGCTCCTTGTCGAGTCGGCTCAGTCGGTGGCGAACCGGCTGGAGATGGCCGTGTGCCAGGACGACAAGCGCACTCTCTTGTCGGAACTTGACGGACTCCCATACGTCAAGGGGATGCGGAATGGCGAGATGCTGACGACTTCGTACCTCGAAGCGCACAGGCTGTCGTCGCCTTACGTTCTCGATGAAGTGTGGGCCGCCAGCCTGGCTAAGGAGATGGGCCTGCGAGACAACTTCTCCCTCAACGATCGATCTATCAGCAAGACACTGTTCAAGTACGACCCCTCAACGCTTCTCCATGGCGTCTGGCTGAGCCTCAAGGAGTACAAAGACGTGTTTTCGGGCGGGCGTGTTCGTGTGACGCGTTCGCTTTCCGGCTTCATTGAAGCGGAAGGCGTCAGTCCGGCCGAGCATGGCGGAACGAAGTTCGACAAGAACCTCGCACGAACGGAGGAGAATGCGGACGCCAGCACCGGGTACGGTACGATCCCCTTCCACCGTTCTGACTTTGTCGCCGCGAAAACCACCGCCTACTTCAATCTCGATCTCTCGCTGCTCCGCGGCTACAGGCTGGGCCACAACGTCGATGAGAAGCAGAACGAAAAGTTTGAATGGTCGGATGCCGAAAAATTGCTGATCGCCCTCGCCCTCTTCAAGATTCAACGGTTCTTGAAGACCGGACTACGCCTCCGCACGGCTTGCGACCTGGAGCCGAAGGGAGACGGATTGAAAGTCAAGCGTCCAATCGGATTTGCGATCCCCGACGACAACTCGCTGCTCAACGAGTGCAAGATGCTGGTCGCCAGGTGCAAGCAGGCGACGTTGTTCGCAGAGACACCGATCACAGAGGTGAAGTGGCAGCCGCCCAAACGCGAGCCCAAGGACAAGAAGTCGACCGCAGATTCCCAAGATGGGGACGATAAATGATCGCCATCGCCCTCACCTTCCCCGCCGGTCGCTACCACGCCACGCCGTGGGGGCGGCACGTCAACGAAGGGGCCGTCGAATGGCCGCCGTCGCCGTGGCGATTGCTGCGTTCGCTCGTGGCCGTGTGGAAACGCACGCTCTCCGACGAGCCGCAGGAGCGTGTCGAGCCGATCCTCCGCGCGCTCGCCGCCCCGCCAACGTTCGCCCTTCCGCCCGCCTCCACCGGGCACACGCGCCACTACATGCCGTGGGACAAGGGCTGGAGTGCGGATGAGCCGGGCAAGGCGAAGACCAAAGTCTTCGACGCTTTCGTCGCCCTCGCCCCCGACTCTCCGCTTGTCGCGTGCTGGCCGAGCATCAATCTCGACCCTGCGCCGCGGGAACTCCTCGCCCGGCTCCTCGCCAACCTCAACTTCCTCGGCCGCGCCGAGTCGTGGTGCGAGGCCCGCCTGCTCGACGATGCCGAGGCGACGGTCTTCGGCGACTCGGCGAACTGCGCCGTGCTGACCGACGGCGCATCCCCGTCGCCCGAAGACGAACTTGTCCGCACGCTCTGCCCCGATCCGGCGACCGCGTTCGCGGACGAACACGCGGTTGACGTGGAGACCAAGACGCAGGGGCGTCGGGCCGTCTACGAACCCAACTGGCACCTGTGCATGGAGACGCTCCGGCTTCACGACCTGAAGTGGTCCGACCCGCCCGGCAGCACCTGGCTCTCGTATACCCGCCCGCGCGACTGCTTCGAGATCAAGCCCGCGCCCCGCAAACCGCGTCGCGCTGCCGGCTCTCGTCCAGAAGTCTTCCGCTTCGCTCTCGACTCCGCCGTTCTGCCGCTTACGACCGAAACGCTCCCCGTCGCCGAGGCCGCCCGAGCCGCGGCCATGTCGCTGCACGGCAGAATATTCCCCCTGGCGGACGGTTCACGCGGTCGTTCCGACGTCCTGTCCGGCAAGGACGCGTCGGGCAAGCCCATCATCGGCCACACCCACGCCTACTACCTTCCCACCGATGAGGACGGCGACGGCCGCCTGGACCACCTCACCATCATCGCCGCCGCGGGCTTTGATGATGACGAGCGACGTGCGATCGAATCGCTCCGTATCATCCACTCGCGCGACCGCGCCGAGTCCGGCCACCTACTCCGTACGCTCCTGCTCAGCGCGGGCACACTCGCCAACGCGCCGCGGCCCTTCGCGCCCGCGAGTGTCTTTGCCTCGGCCACGCCCTTCATCGCACCGCGCCACCTCAAGCGCAGCGGCGTCAAGCGCGACCCCGCCCATCTCCGCGATGATCCGGTGGCCTTTCTTGAGGCCGCGCTGCGCCAGGAGGTGTCTCGGCTGATCGAACGGCGCCCGGACATGCAGGGTATCGACACGGCGGACATCGCCATCGAACCGCTCGCCGACAATCACGGTGTCTTCCGAATCTCCCGCCGCAAGAATGATTCGCACCCGCTCCGTCCCATTCAGTTCAAGCGTTTCAGAAGCAAACGATCCGACGATGGAGGACGCCGACTGGCCGGAGCGTTCCGGATCACCTTCCCGCAACTGATCCGCGGCCCGATCGCCGTAGGGCATTCCGCACACTTTGGTATGGGCCTCTTCTTGCCGAGCTGAGCACTACACACCGCAATACTCCCGCGCCCCTCCCGCGCGGCCAGGTTCTTTGACAACCAGATATTGCAGCATGTTTCCTTGCGTGTTCGGTGCCTGTCGGATAGACTGCTTACTGCAGTTGATTCGCCCGGTGTCTTGCCCATCGTCGTCGTTCCCACCGCGAGTGCGACGGTGGTGAATGGGGGTGCTGGGCACGCTCGCAACCTGCGTATCCTCGCAGGAATCCATAGGTTTTCGATACTCGCTCGCACCAAAGTGTTCAGTTGCCCAGACCGAATTTCACTCATGCTCGCACAGCCCCTCGCAAATGCCTTGAATTACAAGGTTTGCGAGTGCGGCAGCCTCCGCGGCTGATCAGCCGCGGCCCCATTGAAGCACCCGTGACATCAACAAGAACAAGCGGCTGCAGGGCCTCCGCGGCGGATCAGCCGCGGCCCCATTGAAGCTAGAAAGTTCTAAGGGTTGTTGGGGCGAAGTCTGAAGCCTCCGCGGCTGATCAGCCGCGGCCCCATTGAAGCCGCAGCGTGAAATCGATCCGCGTCTTGTGGCGGCGCCTCCGCGGCTGATCAGCCGCGGCCCCATTGAAGCGCGATACTCCCCGAGCTTGTAGTAGGAGAGGTCGATGCCTCCGCGGCTGATCAGCCGCGGCCCCATTGAAGCTCGGGCGCGGGCTTCGGGTTTACCTTCGGCAGGCTGGCCTCCGCGGCTGATCCGCCGCGGCCCCATTGAAGCAACAGGACGCCATCCTCGGTGAAGCCCAGGCCCGCCGCCTCCGCGGCTGATCAGCCGCGGCCCCATTGAAGCTACATAACGTATCGCAGCATCGCCTTGCCCCTGCCGCCTCCGCGGCTGATCAGCCGCGGCCCCATTGAAGCCAGAGGGAGGCGACCTGTGGCC
>JADLBU010000071.1 GCA_020847535.1 Phycisphaerales bacterium | reverse complement strand
GAGACAGCACTTGATACAACCCCACGTGTAAGGGCTCTGGCACGGGCTGCAAGGCGAACACGGAGAGCCGGGTGGAATGGTCGGCGGCGGCGGGTCCTCTCCCTCGAGTTCAAGCGGCCCGGCAAACCTGCTTGGGGGTGCAGGATATGCGCTGAGATCAGGGTGCTTGGCGTCGAATGCCTTTGCAGGAATCAACCGCCACGTGGACGACCAGCGAACGATTTCGCTGGGGGGCATCTCAAGCGTCAATGCCTCATCAACGGAGACTGTGCGTCGCTCGCCGCTCGCTGGGTCATCGACGATGATCCGGCCATATCGCACCAACAACTGATCAGGCCGACCAGGAACGCGGTACACGACGACACCCCGTTTGCTCCACACGGCTTCCCCCCTTCCGCTGACGACCTTTGGCGAGGGGCTGGTTGGTCCTTCGGCAGAGCATCCAATCACAACAGCAACCCCGAGGACGAGGAGTCCACCAAGCACCTTTTGATGAGCACTTCGCATACTTCCTCCTAATAGAAGTTAGAGCTCCCGACTATCGCACTACTACTACGCGCTGGCGAAAGGCCGCATCCGACAACCGCAGCTGAACGAAGTAGACCCCTGGCTTCACCCGAGTCCCTCCATCGGACTCAAGATCCCACGTAAGCACGTGCCGTCCCGGGACCAGTTGGCCAGCCACGAGTTCCCGAACGTGACGGCCAGCCACATCACAGATGGTCACTCGTCCCGCGACACTGGCAGCTACCTCGAAGTGGATTTGCGTCCCAATGCTCGCTGGACTCGGGAATGGTCTCGCGAGATGACTCTTCACCCTCGGATCGCCCTCCACGGCCACGACGTCGCCAGGGTTCGCCTGGGCTGCAGGATCACCCTCAAGCACGAACTGATAGACATGGTCGAAAGCTGACGGATCTTCAATGAGAGCGCCTCGCATCGCATTGACGAGCACTTCGCCCCACGTGTAATCGTTCGCGGCCTTCCGCATGAGCAGGTGCTTGCCAAGAAAGAAGTCCCAGTACTGGATCGTGTTGCGCATCGGCGCAATCACAACAGAGGCTCCCCTGTCAGTCGACGAGCAAAGCAGCTGCTTCGTCAGCGGGATCACCCCTTGTTGGTCACACGAACTCAGGACGGGCTGATCCGTCCCGTTCACCCCGCACGACAGCGCTAGCAGAGCCGGATAGGAGTTCACCGCGGCGAGCGCGGAAACATTGAAGCCATTGATAGTTGTGCAGGTCTCCCAGAATCCGACTAGCTCGAACCAGTTGCTGCCGTTACCCATCCCAATCACCATGCCGGGCTGCGTATTCCATGCGTCGATCGCGGCCTGCCGTTGCGGCGCGAGACAGCAAGGGAAGTCGGAGTGGTGGATCAATGTCCGGCTCGGAGACATGTCCCAGTTCTCATAGAGCGAGTCTCCGAGGCTTCGGACCCACCCGGAGTCGTTCCCGGCCACATCCTGATCCTCCACCAGCATGACTGAGTTGCGATACTTGAGTCGACCATTTACATCCGTATCATGCTGAATCACTTTAGGGATGTAGGCGCCGAGCATAAGCCCTGTCGCCGCTGGAATCCGTCCCACCGCGATATCCGGAAGGCTATCGCCATCCATGTCCATGAGTGGCAGCAGCCCTCGGATGTAGGGCTCCCATCTTCCGAGCTCCTGATTGGCGATTCCAAGATCACCGATGCGATTCAGGACATAGTTATGGTCCTCGCCAGATCGGTGATCCGCGACAATGCAGACCCATTTCGGTTTCACCGTCCAGGTAGCCCACGCCTCCTGAAGTGCCGCTCGAATCGCATCAGGACCGAAGCTGCCGTAGGAATTGCCGAGGTCATCGTACGTCCAGATCCCTGTTAACCGTCCCTGGCTAGCTCGATAACTTGCGAGCGGGGCGATGATTGGGGTCCATCCCGTTGGGACAATCGCGAGCCATTCCTTGTTCATCTTGGTGCTATCGGATTGAATCGGCCCGCTCGATGATTCCGTTGCGATTGTCAACCCGAGGACGATCAGGATCAGCAAGAATAGGCACTTCGTTTGCATGCCTAGCGCTCCTTCTGAAGCCACGCCCGGGCCTCTGCAAGTGATCGAACACCGTGCCGCAGCACCCTTCCACCGACCTCGCGCTCTTCCAAACGGTAGTAGACGGCCCCCTCCGGTGGCGCCGTATCCAGCCACTCGTACATAGCACCAATCGATGAACCTCCAACTGCCGGAATACTTGGGGAAGCTAGCTCAAATGGCCCTCCGGCCGACGCTGCCCGCCAGATCGAGAATGACTCCGTTCGATCCTCCAGCAGGGTTGACCAACGAACGGCAACCGCAGTTCCTGTAGGCGTCACGTCGAAAGCACTAATCTGAGACGCGGGATCATCCTTAAGCACTTTGGCAACCCAGGGTCTGTAGCCAATACCGGCGTCCGCGTAGTAGTCATGTGAGCGAGTTACGCACCGCCCTCCGCCCCAGGCTTCATAGCTGAAAAACCAGCCGAAGAACGGACCAGGCTGCAAGCTAATCGACTCGGCGAACAGCACAATGTGAGAGCCGACATCATTGAACGCATCCCCGGGTTTGACACATTCAGGGCAGTCAACGTCTAGCGGGGTTGCCTGTCCGGATGTGCTCAGGGTCCAAGTACCGAACCGAGGAACGCGCCACGCCGCGCTCACGTATTGAGAGCAGTCGATGCCAGTGATGAATGCGGCGACGCAACTAGGCTTCTGCTCGTTGAGCAGCTTGAAATTGCCGGCGCCGCGCCCGATGCTTATGTCATCGATGATCGTGAACACCGACTTCGGGTTTCCATCCCTGAACGAATAGACGGCGCCAGTGTAGTGGCCTACACCCAACTTAGGGCGCAACTGGAGCGAGTCCTTGTAGCAGGGCACCGCTGGATAGACATTGGCTGCCGTGATGTCCATGGTTGCGGCATTGTAGTATTGACCGATGAATAGCGCGTCTTGACGAGAATGGGCCTGAGCATATCTGACACCTGGACACAAGAGACTCACTCCGAGCAGTGTCCACAGTACTAGCGTGCGGACACGAGGCGTGGCAGGGGCGATCGAGTAGCTCATCGGAGCCCCTCCTCAATACTGAAGAGGTGGAGATGCCCGTGCACCACAACGAGCTGAACCATGCGACCGTCGAGAAGCGTCACGAACTCTCCTTTTCCCAATACGCGGGATCCTTCGGGCGATGACGGGAGACTGGCCACACCGACCGAATCGCCATTCGGGGAGTAGAGAACCGCTCGCCGCCCCCCACCCGGAGCCGGTTCAATGCTCATGGGCTTGACGTCATCAAGGTATCCGACCAGTCGCCCCTTCACTCCTTTTCGTGCAACAGCAACCTGCTTGTCACTGCTCTCCCACCGCTGCTGCAACATTAGCGGCCCAACACGTACTTGCGCATCACCTAAAGCTATCGCGCGCAACTCGTTACCGCGCTGTCCGCCTGAGACACGTGATCCAAAGTCCACGCGTTTAATGCGTGAAGACCTAAGGTCCGCGTCATATACGAGCAGGTGGCCTGAGAGGTCGCAGTCGATCCGTATGGACCGATCCACCTGGGTGCGAACGCCGCGGACGAGCTGAAACCCGATATCTGACTCGTCGAACGTGAATGGTGCATTCCACGAGGTAGAATCCGGCGGCAGAGTCCACAGTCGAAAGCGATCGCTCACACTTCCGCGATCGACGATCAAGTGGATTGCTCCGTCCGGACTTACGCACCCATCGTGTGGGCGATCGTTATCGGCCTCCAACGCGAAGCCAGTCGCCGTTCGGATCGCCTTTGCTTGGTTGTCAACAAGCTCATACTCGACAAGGCGATTGTGTGTGCCGTCGTAGACCCAAAGCGAACCGGCAAGTCCGGGGAACGCAAAGACGAGCGGACAATCTTCGGAACAGTCCTCGCACAGGGTGCCGGTACCGACAAGTGGGCTGGGCGCACTCGTAGCAATGGGAACCTCTCGCACCACGAGGGTGCCTTCAGCCGCATGTGCCTCCATTGCCCCTCCTAGGGTAGCGAGCTGCAGGGCAACCCAAGACGAGGCGAGTGAGCGCATCACTTGCGCCCAGTTGATTGAGCGTCCGACTGACATGCGTACGCCTCCGGAGACGAGGGCTAGGGCAGGGCGCCAAACTGCGTCAGGCATACACGTCACCAGATACGCGCGTATTTGCGCAATCTGCGGCCACAAGTATTCCGGGGCGGGTAGCCACAACATGCAGAGGCCTCGGATGTAGTGTGGGCGTGGTCCGCCCGTAGCACGGGCTGGATGGTAGGCACGCAGTCTCGATGCTGCGGCAAGGCGGGCAGCACACCATCGAGCAGCAGAGTACGTGCCCAACGAAGTCAGCGCCAGTCTGAGGTGCCGCAACGACCATGGACTTGCTCCAGAACAAGTGGAGTGCCCGCAGCTAGGCACGGATTCATCCCCCCATCGCGGGGAAGACGGACCTCGGTGCCCTTGCATCTGGTCGGCATCGGTCGGGGGAAGTGCGTCGATCCGGGGGGATCGCAGCACCTTTGG
>JADLBU010000070.1 GCA_020847535.1 Phycisphaerales bacterium | reverse complement strand
TACGAGGCATACAAGCGTGACCGGGACGCCGAGGAAAAGCTCCTCGATCGTTTCCGCGACCCGAAGGACCCGCTCAAGATCCTGATCGTCACGTCGAAGCTGCTCACCGGCTTCGATGCGCCGATCCTCCAGACGATGTACCTGGATAAGCCGCTCCGGGACCACACCCTGCTACAGGCCATCTGCCGGGTGAACCGTCCGTACAGCGAGGAGAAGACGCACGGGCTGATCGTGGACTACCTCGGCATCTTCGACGACGTGGCGCAGGCGCTCCAGTTCGACGAGAAGGGCGTCCGCAAGGCGGTCTCAAACATCGCCGAGCTGGTTGGCAAGCTGCCCGCCGCGATGCAGAAGTGCTTGGCATACTTCGCGGGGTGCGACCGCACGCTGCAGGGGTACGAAGGCCTCATCGCGGCTCAGGAGTGTCTGCCGAACAACACCGTGCGCGACGCGTTCGCCGCCGACTTCAGTGTGCTCTCGAAGATCTGGGAGGCGGTCTCGCCCGACCCCGTGCTCACGCAGTACGAGAAGGACTTCCGCTGGCTGGTGCAGGTTTATGAGTCGCTGAAGCCCTCGACAGGCACGGGCCGTCTGTTGTGGCACCGCCTGGGCGCGAAGACGATCGAGCTCATCCACCAGAATGTTCATGTCGATGCCGTCCGCGATGACCTCGACACGCTCGTGCTGGACGCGGACCTCCTGCAGGCCGTGCTTGGTGACCCCGACCCCGAGAAGAAGGGGCGAGAGATCAGCATCAAGCTCACGGCCCGCCTGCGCAAGCACGCGGGGAACCCCAAGTACAAGGCCCTCGCGGAGCGGCTGGAGGACCTCAAGAACCGGCACGAGCAGGGGCTGCTGATCAGCATCGATTTCCTGAAGGCGTTGCTCGATCTCGCCAAGGATGTCGTTCGGCTGGAGCGTGAGACGCCTGCCGCGGAGGAGGTCGATCGCGGCAAGGCTGCGCTCACGCAGCTGTTCGAGGAGGCGAAGAACGGCAGCACGCCGGTCATGGTGAAACGCGTCGTCGACGACATCGACGAGATCGTGCGCGCCGTGCGATTCGACGGCTGGCAGAACACGCACGCGGGCGAGCGCGAGGTGAAGATCGCACTCCGCAAGACACTGTTCAAGTACAAGCTTCACCAGGACCAAGGCTTGTTCGAGCGGGCCTACGGGTACATCAAGGAGTACTACTAAGCCGTGAAAGAAGGGCGGCTGGCAAGCTACAAATCCTCCACAAAGTCGTAGCTCAACCCCCTAGTCTGAACTTTGATTGATCCAGCACGAGCCACCCGTCCGCCATCAGTGTGCGGGCGCGATGACCATCCACATGTCGGACATGTTCCCACCCAGCGAGGAACAAGGCGCACGCCAACGCGGCGTGCTGCTCAAGCGTTTGCAGCGGCGGGGGCGGCACGGGCCTTGGGCCACCAGAGTCCCACTGAGAGGGAAGTTGAGGCACCAGGTGGTTCCAGAGTTGGCGGCTGTTCAAGCCGGACCATTCGGCCAGATCCATGATTGATGGGAACAACGCGCAGTCGGCGCTCTCACTCGTTCCGCCCTGGGGCAGCGTTCCTACCAGGCGCTCGGAGCTCAAGCAAATGTCACGCATGGATACAGTTGGGCCTGTCGTTGCCATCTCATCGCAGCATATCCTGGACGGTGTGGGGCTACCGGACTCGGTGAACAGTTACCACTGACGCGGCGACCGTGTGAGGTTGGAATCGTAAAGCGGTGGCTCGATCCGACTGACGTGCTGGCCGCGAGTCCAACCTGTGGTAAGCTCGCGTTTCGTCAATGAACGCACCGTCGTCAGTCCCCGGTCCTCGACGCCAATGCTGCCTTCGGGCGCGGTAGACTGCGGCACCGTGGAGGTGCTGGGGATGAAGAACCTGTCTGCGATCTCGATTGCCTGCGTCGCTGCGGCGTTGTTGTGCATCATCGCTCTTGCGAAGTTGCCATACGGGTACTACTCGTTCCTGCGGCTGGTTGTGTGCGGAGTGGGCGTCGCTGCCGGAGTCGTGCTGGTCAAGCGCGGTGACCCGAAGACGGCGCTGCTGGGCTGGGCGCTGGCCATCCTTTATAACCCGCTGTTCAAGGTGCCGCTCCAGCGTGAGGCGTGGGAGGTGGCGAACGTGGTGACGGCAGGGGTGCTGGGATACCTGGCATTTGTATGCAGGAACACAGCTGCAACGGTCATCGAGCCGTTAGACGCTGGCTGCCCGGGAGGTTGTTGATGAACATCTTGTTGATGGTGCTGGTAGGGGTGATGGCGGTCCTCAGTATGTTCTTGTTGGTGAAGTGGTACATGGCGGTGAGGGTCGCCCGCCGCGCTGTAGAGGCCCATGAACGAGTAGCACAGGAATCGGCTCAGGTACAGGCCCACTTGGAACGAGAAGTCGCCGCGGCGCATGCGGCGGGGGCCACGGCGTTGGCGGAAGGGAAAGCCAAGGCTAAGGCACTGTTTGAAGATGCCCAGACGTCTATGGCGGCCTCGTTGCGTCGGGCGGACCAGATCATTGCGGACGCGGAGAAGCGAGCCCTGGAGATCGCGGGCAAGGCGTACGACGCCGTGCAGAACGCGTCGATGTACGAGCAAACCGCCAGAGCCATGAAGAACATCATCGAGGGTTACGGCGACGAGTATCTCGTACCCGCGGAAAGCCTCCTCGATGAGCTTGCCGAGGAGTTCTCCCACGCCGACGCGGGACGCCACCTGAAAGAAGCCCGGGATCACGTCAAGGGATTGATTAAGGCCGGATTGGCATCGCGGTGTGAGTATGTGGAAGTGAACCGACGGGAGGGAGCCGAACGATTCGTTTTGGATGCATTCAACGGCAAGACCGATTCCATCCTCTCGCGAGTTCGTCACGATAATGCGGGCAAGCTGGAACAGGAAATCAAGGACGCCTTTAACGTGGTCAATTTCGGCGGCAGGGCATTCCGGGAGGCCAGGATCACGGATCAATATCTAGCCGCTCGCCTCCAAGAACTTCGGTGGGCCGCCGTTGCGCAGGAACTCAAGCGGCGAGAGCAGGAAGAGCAGAGACGGGTCCGGGATCAAATCCGCGAGGAGGAGAAAGCGCGAAGGGAATTCGAGCGCGCCATCCGCGACTCAGCGAAGGAAGAGGAAATGCTCAGAAAGGCGATGGCGAAGGCCGAAGCACAGGTTGCCGCCGCATCTGCCGACCAGCGGGCCAAAATCGAGGCCCAACTTGCGGATCTGCGGGCGAAGCTTGTCCATGCGGAAGAGAAAAATCGCCGTGCGATCTCGATGGCGCAGCAAACTCGCAAGGGCCATGTGTACATCATCTCGAACGTCGGGTCCTTTGGGGATCACGTGTACAAGATCGGGCTTACGAGACGCCTCGATCCCCTTGATCGCATCTGGGAATTGGGCGATGCGAGCGTGCCGTTCGACTTCGACGTGCACGCCATGATTCTCAGTGAGGACGCCCCCAAACTTGAGAACGACCTTCACAAACACTTCCTGCTCAAGCAGATCAACAAGGTGAATTACCGCAAGGAGTTCTTTCGGGTGTCGCTGGCAGAGATTCGGCGAGAACTGCAGAATCTTGGAATCGAGGCCAAGTGGACGATGACGGCGGAGGCTATGGAGTACCGAGAAACACTGGCGATCGAACGGGCGATCGAAGCTGATCCGGCGGCGCGCGAGGCGTGGATCAATCGCCAGTTGACGCTTGATCCGACCGATCATCCTGAACCCGTTGTTGAAGCGATGGAATAGTCAATCACCGATTACCGGGGAGGTCCACATGTTCTGGAAGGTCTTCACCATTGTCATAGCCGTTCTGCTCGGAGGGTCGATCGGGCCATCGCGCCAGCCACACGACCTTGAGCGGAACGATCCGTCCACCCTCCCCTCCATCCCCCATCCCGACCTCACCAAGGCCACCCATTGTCCAGTGATTTGCATCGCCGACGGCGACACCGTGACGGTCCTCAATGGCGGCAAGAGCGAAAAGTACCCTTCTGGCGACGTCTCGGATCGGCGGGGCTGGCGATCACGTGTCCTTGACTTCCCCACCGCCGGAAGCTGGTAACAATCGACAATTCGGGTAGCGGCTTGGGGTTACAAACCCGGCCGCGAGCGGACGGGCGGCGGCGTTATGAGTCACCGTCCAGGCTACCCCGCCCATCCGGCCCGGGTTAGGACGGTGGTACATGGCGCCGGAGCCCGCTGGCGAAGACAAGCTTCCGCGTTTGGGGGATGCCCTGAGTGACGTTGACACTCCCGTCGATCGTGACGAACCCAGGCGTCTGGTTGAGGCGGAACTCGCCGACCTCGCCAAGTTGCGAAAGATGTTCAGCAATCCTCATACTGGGTCTACGGAATCGCTCAGTTGGCCCGTCATCGTGGCGCGCGATGCGATTCGCTGCGCCCAGACTCTCATCCTGGCCTGCGACCCGTCGTACAAAGGTTATACGGACGAACGATCACCAATCATCTTGCGGGACATTGAAAACGCCCAACATGCGTGGGAGAAGGCGGAGATGGTTGTTCGCGGGCGGATGCCCGAAGCTGACCGATTCGCATTTGAAGGGCGGCTCCTCCTAACGGAGGTGTGGAACGGGACCTACGACGCCTTCCTCAATCCGGAGTTGCGCGTCGATGACAAGCGTTTGCGTTGGATGGACCAGGACCGGCGGCTAGGGGGTCTTCTGGATCGCCTGAACTGCATGGCTCCCGCGGATGCAATGGCCGACACGGGCGAAAGCGCCCGAACTCCACCGGCCGCGTCCTCGGCGCTACCGGCCACGTCTGCATCGTCGGGGCCGAAGTGGACGCAGGAACAGGTTGACGAGAAGATCCGTGGTTTGAGGCGGGATCATGCTGGCATCGTCGACGATCTGGTGAAGCGCCTGAACGCCGGTGACAAGACGGCCATTAAGGAAGCTCGACTCCTGTTCGGTCGAAACCAGATCGCCGAGAAGTACAAGATCCACAGGCCGATGGTTTCCAATTCCTCCGCTTGGAAGGGCATTGCGGCGGAACTCGGCTTGCGACGCGGAAAGACGGTGCGACCTACAAGGGTTGGGATGGAGGTCGCCATCAGCCGCAAGGCCGCGCCGGGGCCCGACCCGGCGACTGCGACGTCCGACAAAGAACTGACGGCCCTGATGGCGAAGCTGCCGCTGTCGGTCCGCGAAGACATCGAGTCCAAGCGACGGTCTGGCGAGTACACGGTTGATAACGCCTTGGAGGTCATCCGATGTGCCCTGGACCAAGCCGAAGACGCGGACGACTGATGGCAGTCCGACAGGAATCTCTCCGCGGCGAGGGTGGTAACGAGACCGTCATTACCACCCGCCGGAGTGGTAACACAGAGAAACACAGCGATTTCAGGCGGTAATCTTACCAACCGGGTTCCTTTGAGGGCCTTGCGCGATGTGCACGGTGCACGCCGCGGAGGCTACATCACGGAGCCCAGTATGAACCTTTTCAAACCTCTCCACCTGCCGACCGACGGCGCAACCGCACCCAGGCTGGGGTGTCCGCCCCACACAGAGAACATTTTCGAGACCCGGGATATCCAGCCCGCCTGTCGCGTCCGCAACTCGCGCGTCTACAACAAGGCCGCCGTCACCCACATCAAGTCTGAGCTCGCCCGCATCGAGCGCGAGGAGGGCCGCAGCCATGACTAAGACCCCGGGTGACAACTGCCTGCCCGCCGTGGCTGATGCCGTGTTCGACATCGAAGGGCTCGGCGAATACCTCAAGATCAGCCCCCGCACCATCTGGCGGAAAATCTCGACCGGGGAGGTTCCGCCACCCATCTGCATCGGCAGATCGAAGCGGTGGTCCCGTGCCGCGGTCGACTCCTGGCTGGCCGACCGCGCGGCCAAGGCCGCAAAGGGGGGCAGCCGATGAGCACCCCCTTCGACGTCTCCCACGTTCCCGATGCACTCAAGACGCTGGATCGCTGGCTCTGCTGGCGGTACGAGATGCGCGACGGCAAACAGACCAAGGTGCCCTACCACCCGGCGACCCGCCATCGCGCCGACACCACCAACTCGGCCGACCGTGTCGCCCTCGACATCGCCGTAAAGGCCGCCCTCGACCCGTCCAACCGCTTTGACGGCATCGGCTTCGTGTTCAATGCCGCGGATGGGCTCGTCGGGATCGACTTGGACGACTGCATCGGCACCGATGGTCTTCTCGAGCCCTGGGCGCAGGTGATCGTCAACGCGTTCGAGACCTACACCGAGATATCGCCGTCCGGCAAAGGTGTCAAGCTGTTTCTCAACGGGACGCTCGACGGCAAGGAACGCCGCCGCACCGGCAACATCGAGATGTACAGCGCCGGCCGATACTTCACGGTGACCGGCAATCATCTTCCGGGCACGCCCACGTCCGTCAACAACCGGCAGGAGGCGCTCGACGAACTCTACCGCAACACGTTCGCCGCGCCGGCGGCAACGCTCCCACCTCGCCTCAACCACGCGCCCCGCGACCTCACTGACGAGCAGGTCATCGACCTCGCGGGCAAGGCTCGCAACGGGGACAAGTTCAAGCGGCTCTGGTCGGGCGACACGTCCGGCTACCGCCACGACGACAACGACGGGCACTCAGAAGCCGATCTGGCCTTGTGCTCGATGATCGCGTTCTACACCGGGCCCGACCCCGATCGCATAGACCGGATCTTCCGTATGTCCGGACTGTACCGCGAGAAGTGGCTGCGGCAGGACTACCGCGAGGCCACGATCGAGAGGGCTCTGGCGGGCAAGACGGAGTTCTACAAGCCGGGTGCTGACGAGCAGAAGGATGACGACGAGGGAAAAGACCACACGCTGGCGGGCTTGCTCGTTGAGCTGGCGATAGAGGCCGGAGTCGAACTGTTCCACACACCCGATGGCGAGCCGACGGCGTACGCGAGAATCAGGGTGGAAGATCACCACGAAACGTGGGCCGTCAACTCGATGCGATTCAAGCGATGGCTGCAATACCTGGCGTACGACGCGATCAAGAAGGCCGTGAACGACAACGCGCTCAGCACGGCGGTCCGCGCTCTCGAGGCGCAGGCCCTGTTCAAGGGCAAAGCCCATGCCGTATTCCTGCGGGTTGGGTACGTGACGGCAGAGTCGGGAATGACGATCTACCTGGATCTTGGTGATGCGCAATGGCGCGTGGTGGAAATCACGGCCACGGGTTGGCGTGTTCTGAACGACTCGCCCGTGAAGTTCCGGCGCACGAGGACCATGAAGGCCCTGCCCGCTCCCGTCCGCGGTGGCTCCATCACGCGGCTGCGCAGGTTCGTGAATGCACCCGACGATTACTCGTGGCACCTGTTGGTCGGCTTTGCGATCAGCATGTTCCACCCGACAGGCGGTTATCCGGTTCTGGTCCTGAACGGCGAGGCGGGATCGGCCAAGAGCACGACCGCGAAGGTGCTGCGTCGGTTGTCGGATCCCAGCGCCCTGGATCTGAGGCAGAAGCCCAAGAGCAACCACGACCTGTGCGTGGCCGCGGGCGCGAGCTGGGTGCTGGCGTTCGACAACCTCTCGTTCATCTCAGACGAGTTCAGCGACACGCTTTGCACCATCTCGACGGGGGGCGGGATGGGGGCGAGAAAACTCTACACCGACGATGAGGAGCACTCGGTGAACTTCACGCGGCCGGTCATCCTCACCGGCATTGATGAACTGGTCGTCAGGGATGACCTGCTCTCACGCGCCATCCGCGCGCACCTGCCGCGCATTCCCAAGTCCGCGAAGCTGACCGAGCGTCAGTTCTGGCGCGAGTTCGCAAAGGAGCACCCGTACATCCTCGGGGCTCTGCTGGACGGCTGCGCCGCGGCGCTGAGGAACCTCAGCCACGTGGAGGCTGAAATGAAGGACAAGGAACGCATGGCCGACTTTTGCGTCTGGGCCACCGCCGCAGAGCCGGGCCTCGGCCTCAAGGGGGGGGCGATCATGCGGGCCTATACGCAAATGCTCAGCGAGTCTGCCGAGCTGACACTCGAGGCCTCACCCATCGCCCCGGCACTGCTCAAGGTCGTCGGCGAGAACGGGTGGTCCGGAACGGCGACGCAGCTCCTCGATGAGCTGAAACGAGGGGCGGGCATTGTCACAGAGTCCGTCCCCAAAGGCTGGCCAAAGCAGCCTAATCAAGTGATGGGCCACGTACTCCGATTGGCCGTTCCGCTCCGCCAGCGTGGGTTCGAAGCCTGGCGGGATCGATGCTCGGAGCACGATCGCACCCGCCTGATACACGTTCGACGGCTTGGATCGTCCGGATCGTCCGGATCGTCCGACCACGGGGAAGGGGGGAGCCCCCCGCCAGCGCCTCAGGCGTCCGGACCGTCCGATGCCGTCCGCCCCGTGTCAGATGTTGGCCGGAACAGTCGCGTCGGTGCAGACACGGGCACGCTGCCGGACGCGCCGGACGACCCGGACGATCAAACTCCAAGTTCGGCCACGGCACCGGGATTGGGGGGCTCTGCGCCGGACGCGCCGGACGATGACGAGCCGAGAGCGGACGGTCCGAGACGTCCCCCTTTCGGTTGGCCGGACGACTTCGAGAACATCGACGACCTGGACGACTGAAAACAGTGCTCGGTACGACCCTTGACGTACAGACCGTGCCCGCCCTCCTTGTGGCGGGCCACGGCGAACGAGGCGGCCCGGAAAGGTGACGACACGATGGCGAGTGTGTGGAAGCGAAGCTGCGACAAGAACCGGCGGGGAGCGCCCTGGTACTGCTCGTATTTCGACGCCCAGCGCGGCAAGTGGATGACGGTGAAGGGCTACTCCGACAAGGCGGCGTCGGAGGAGAAGGCGATCAAGCTGGAACGGGATTCCGCACGTCGTGCCGAGGGCATCATCGACCCTGTGGAGGAAGAATGCCGCAAGCCGATCACCGAGCACGTCGCCGATTACCTCGACAAGCTCCGAGGCGAGATGTGCGTCGAGCGGCATGTACTCCAGCAGGACCGGCGTCTCAACCACCTCTTCAAGGCGATGGGCGTCGAGCGGATCATGGACCTCACCGCCGCCCGAGTGCTCAAGTACTTTGCGCACCACCAGATCACCCGCACGGACGATCCCGAGCGGCGCACGCTGTCGGTCGCGACCCGAAACGGCATCATCGCCAGCCTGAAAGCATTCTCTCGGTGGGCGGCCGCGTGCCGCAGGGCCCCGTTTGACCCGCTCGCGACCTTAAAGAAACTCGACGCCAAATCACAGCCCCGAGCGCACCCCCGCCGAGCATTGACCCCGCAGGAAGTCGGGCATCTTGTGGATACAGCCCTGCGGCGTCCGGTCATTGAGATACGAATGATCCGGACGGGAAAGAACCGGGGCAAACCTCTTGCCCGGGTGAGCGAGTACGCCCAGCACATGGCGGAGGAACTCGGGAAGGAACGCAGGATCTGCTACCTCATCGCCGTGTGGGCCGGTCTTCGGCGTTCGGAGATCGGGGCGCTCAGGTGGAAGGATCTGGAGCTCGATTGCCCGGTGCCGCGGATCTGCCTGCGTGCCGAGGCCACCAAGGCTCGCCGGGCCGACATGGTGACCTTGCACCCCCAGCTCGCCCAGGAATTGCTGGACTACCGGCCCGCGGCGTACGAGCCCGAGGATGTTGTGGTCTCCGCCGTGCCCGACATGAACACGATGCGACGCGACTTGGCGATGGCGGGGATCGACCCCGGCAACCGACAGCGGGGGTTCGTTGATTTTCATAGCTTGCGGATGACGCTCAGCACGATGATGGCGGTCTACGGGATGTCGCAGAGGTCCCGCCAGGCGCAGATGCGTCACTCAGATCCCCGGCTGACCGAGATCACGTACATGGACATTCAGCTCCTGCCGATCGCCGATGAGCTTGCGCGGGTGCCCGCGATCCCGCTCGCCGAGGTTTGGCCGACGTCGGCCCAGGACGCGGACGGGTCGAGCCCGGGTACCTCCGCCGCCGCGCTCCCGGCCGGGCGCAACGTGGGCGAACGTGGGGCCGGTGGCGTCGGCGACCTGGCCGTGGGATCGGTTCGCCGAACTCAGCGCCGCTCGGCGTAAGAGCTGCCTCCCGTCATTCCGGCTCGACGCGGCGCTCGCGGCCGCGTCTTTTCACTTGGACGCTACGACCCAGCGGATCGACTTGGTCACGGTCATCACGTTGCTTTCCTGATTGCTGATCGTCGCGCGTCGGGTACCCGTTGTTTCCGGCAAGCGGAGCGGTTCGCCAAATCGTGTTCGATACCAATTGCTGGAAGTCGTTCCTGCACGCGGGGCTGGCCGTCCCGATGGGGAATCCAGGATGCCTATCGCTCTTCGGGACCAAGTCCGATCCGCACCGGCTCATTGAGGATCAACCGACGAGCGAGTACCGCGGGAAGAAGGAGGGGCGCGGGCTCACGGTCAGCGGATGGAAGCTCCGCGTCGGCGGATTCCACTGGCTGGACTGCCTGGTCGGCGCCACCGTTGCCGCATCGATGCACGGGGAGGGGCTCAATGAAACAGACCAAAGACGATCCTCCGTCTCCGGGTTCGGTTATCCACCGTTCAATTCAGGCAGTCAGTTGGGAAAGGAAGCCGATATCGCACCCTAACAGTGCAAATTTCGCAAATCCCGAAAAAAAACAGCTAGTCGTTAGCCGATAGTGGGTATACTCTTCGCAGAAACAGAAGGAGCATCTGGGTTGATCGGAGAGCGACTGAAACTCGCACGACAGCAGCGGGGCTGGACGCTGGATGCGCTGGCCGCCAGCACGGGCATCCCCGTTTCATCTCTCAGCGAGTTTGAGAACGGGAAACGCGAGCCGCGGCTGACGCACCTCGAGAAGCTAGCCCAAGCGCATGGCCGATCTGTCGCATGGTTCTTCGCGACGACCGAAGACGTGCCGGCTGTCGTTCTGTGGCGCAATCGCCCCGAATCGGCCGAGACGGCCGCCTCTATCGAGGGTCAGTTCTTGAAGCTGTGTAGCTGGTATCAGAATTTGGAGAAGTGGTGCGACGAGGTGCGTCCGAGCTTGCTGCCCGACGCACAGGGTGATCGGAGTCGTTTTTGTTGGGCGGACGCGGAGTCGCTCGCGTCGACCGTGCGCAATCAACTGAATCTAGGCCAGCGTCCTGCGTTCTCGCTCCTCAACGTGCTAGAAAACACCTGTGGCATTCGAGTTTTTCACTTGCATTTTGATCCCAGCGGTGCGGCCGCGTGCACTCGGAGCGACGACTGCGGGATGGCGGTACTGCTGAATGGGAAGAACAAACGCTGGCGAAGGAACTTCGACCTCGCGCACGAACTCTTCCATTTGCTCACGTGGCGAATCTTCCGCACCGGGGACGGTGCGCGCGAGGCCGGAGAGCAGGAAGAGAGGTTCGCTAACAAGTTCGCTTCGTGCCTTCTGATCCCGGAGGAGCCGCTTCGTGTAGCGATCGCCTCTGCAATGAAATCCGCAGGCGGTCTCAAGCACGCGGAGTTGTTCGACATCGCACGACAGTTCGATGTATCCATTGAGGCTCTTCTTTGGCGCATCCATGTCGTTTTCAGACGCAAGCAAGAGGAGACCGAGGCGGATATCGCCGTGTGCAGAGAGCTCCACGATGTGTTCGATGTGCGAGAGGACGCGCAGCCGCCGTCGCTTCCGGAGCGATATCGGGCCTTGGCGCTGCGGGCGCTGCGTGAGGGAGAGTTGTCGGTTGGTCGAACTGCTGAGTATCTCGGAGTGAGCCGGCAGGAAGCTATGGCTCTCGATGACATCAAGGATGTCAAGGATGACGCGATCTCGCTTAGTCCTGCTTGACACCAATGTCGTTCTGCGGCTCTTCGAGCTGGGGATCTGGCAGGCCGTCACGCAGAAGTATCAGGTTATTCTCGCTCAAACCGTCATTGACGAGGCGCAGTTCTACATGCGCGATGGGGAACGGCACGAAATCGACTGGGCGTTGGTCCTCGCGTCGGGTGTTGTGGATGTTCGTAGTGCCCCCGTTCGGGACATCCAGAATTTCTGTGGTCGGTTCGACCCGAACTACCTGGAGAAACTCGATCCTGGCGAAGCAGAGTCGCTGACGTTGATGCAGGGAGAGGCCCAGGCCTCGATCTGTTCCGCTGACAAGATCGTGTGGCGCGTGCTCGGCAACACCGGCCAGGCTGAGCGGAGCATTTCGCTCGAGGAACTTTTACAGCAAATTGGGCTCAGCAAAGCCCTGCCAGATCGTTTCTCGAAGCGATTCAGGGAGCAGTGGACTAGGTGCGGCGGCACCGAGTGCATCATGGGTCTGGGCGATCGCAGCTAGGCGTCTGAGAGCTCGGGGCCACACGTCGAACACGGCTCGACGCGGCACGTTCAGTTGCTTGGCGATTACGGCGAAAGTCAAGTCGTCGCGGAGAGCGCTGAGAACCCACACAGGAAGGATGGACAGCGTCTGAGATCGAGCTGCCGGCCCTCCCGGGTTCCGCGGCGGCGGGTACCATTATCCGTATCGCGGGCATCACGGGCCAAAACGGAAATAAACACAAGTGCGCTGATGGGACACCGGAGTTACGTCGGGCGTCGAGCGTCCCCTTCAGCGACTACACGCGCAAGCGGGAAAGCGCGTCGGGTTCAACTGGCGAGTGTCGTGACTTCGCCACACCGCACATTGTCCGTCCTTGCACGCAAGCACGAGAAGAGCAAGACGTTGCGACGCGTTCAGCGCAGAATAAGCGCAGAAAACCCGCCGCGCATACGGTCGTTTTGTGGCAAGTGGCGTCGTGTTGTGGCAGCCGAGCGGTATTGGGCCGCGACGCTCGCGGCTGTTGATCGGCGGTTCGAGTCCGCCGCAACTCCCGCCCTCGTCGCGAGTTGGCACCCAAAGACAAAGCCCGGCACTTCCCGTCTTGGGGGCGGCACCGGGCTCATCAAAGCGGGCGACCGGATTCGAACCGGCGACGTACAGCTTGGAAGGCTGTCACTCTACCACTGAGTTACGCCCGCGGACTCGCCAAGTATACGCGAGTCGCACGTACCACAAATAACCCAACCGAGACCTGCGGCCCCGCGCCTGCGCCTCGCAGCCTGCCACCCTATCCGCCCGTCCGCACACCTCAGATACCCCATACCGCTCGATCCCTTCATCCCCTCTACCCCGCAAACGCCGCGCTGGCATTCAACACCGCACACCCGTTCGACGATATCGGTCGAAGCTCCCTTCTCCGCGGTCGATCCCGCGCCAGGGGCGCGGTGGTAACGACCCTGCGGGCCAGTCTGCGGCAGTCACTCGTAAGCAGTGGGGGAATCAAGAGGTAACCATGGCAGGCGATTTCGACCTCATCGTCCGACGATCCGCCCGCTACGACATCGCCCTGCGCGCCAAGGTCGCACCCACCCAGATCCACTCCGCCGCCGTCCGGCTCGCCTCCTCGGTCTCCCCGCGCGGCGGCATCGTCGATGTCGATCTCCTCGACTTTAGCGGCGGCGGGGTCGGATTCCTCTCCATGGTCTTCTTCCCGCGCAAATCATGCCTGCGCCTGGTCATCCAAGGCTTCCACGAGGGCGAGCCCGATCTCCTCGACGCCGTCGTCCGCGTCCAGCGCATCGTCATGAGCGATCGCCGGCCCGCCTACATCGTCGGAACCTCCTTCGAATCGCTCAGCGAAGCCGCCCTCGCACAGGTCGATCTTGTGCTCGCACGCCTCGAAGGAGTCTCCGCCTCCGCCGACGCAACCGCACCCGCGATCCCCGACACCCAGGCCTGAGGATCCCACCTTGAGAGACTCCAGCCAGCTCCTCCTCCGCAGCCTGCTCGCCGACGGTGTGGTCGCCGAGAAGGATGTCAAACGCGCCCAGGAGCACGCCACCTCCGCCTCCTGCACACTCATCGAATCGCTCGTCGCGATCAACGCCGTCACGACACGCATGCTCGCCATCTCGCTCGCCAAGACCTGCGAGTACCCCTTCGTCGACATCTCCTCCTACGACATCGACCTCGCCCACGCCTCCCGACTCCCCCGCGCTCAGGCCGAACGCCTCGGTGTATTCCCGCTCTTTGTCGTCGATGGTGTCTCCACCGTCGCGATGATCGACCCCCTCAACCTCCAGGCCATCGACCTCGTACGGCAGCACCTCAAGACCGAAGTAGACCCCGTCGTGTGCGATGTCGATCAGCTCCGCGCCCTGATCGCCCGCGCCTATAGCCTCGGCGTCGGCGGCGAGGCCCTCGACGCCACCGCCGCCACAGGTGATCGCGATCTCACCACCGGCGAGGAGCCCGTCGTCGCCGCGACCCACCAGATCCTCGTCCTGGGCATCCAGAGCGGCGCCAGCGACATCCACATCAATCCCGATGAGCACGAGCTCCACCTCCGCTACCGCGTCGACGGCGTCCTGGTGAAGCAGCAGGGGCCCTTCAAGTCCCTGCACGCCGGCATCGTCCAGCGCCTCAAGGTCATGGCCAAGCTCGACCTCACCCAGACGCGCAAGCCCCAGGATGGCAAGTTCCGCATCCTCCACGACACCCAGCCCGTCGATTTCCGCCTGAGCCTCGTCCCCACCATCCACGGCGAGAACGCCGTCCTCCGCATCCAGCGCCCCAGCGTCCGCATCAGCGGCATCTCCGACCTCCAGATGTCCAAGGAAGTCGAAAAAACCTACTCCGAACTCATCCGTCAGCCCCACGGCATCATCCTCGTCACCGGACCCACCGGCTCCGGCAAAACCACCACCCTCTACGCCGCGCTCGCCGCCGTCAACACCCCCGACCGCAACATCATCACCATCGAGGATCCCGTCGAGCTCCGCCTCCCCATGGTCCGGCAGATCCAGGTGAACGCCGAGATCGGCCTCACCTTTTCCAGCGCCCTCCGCTCCATCCTCCGCCAGGATCCCGATGTCGTGCTCGTCGGTGAGATCCGCGATCAGGAAACCGCCAGGATCGCACTCCAGGCCGCCATGACCGGCCACCTGGTCCTCTCCACCCTCCACACCAACGACTCCGTCGGCGCGATCGCCCGCCTCCGCGACTTCGATGTCCCGGCCTTCAGCATCAACCAGGGCCTCCTGGGCGCCCTGGCCCAGCGCCTCGTCCGCCGCATCTGCGAGAAGTGCGCAGCCCCCGATTCACCCCCCGCACACGTGCTCTCCGCCCTGGGCATCCGCGCCGAGGATGCCGGCGGACTCCGCCGCGGCGCAGGCTGCAACGCCTGCCTCAACACCGGTTATCGCGGCCGCGTCGGCGTCTTCGAGATGATGAAGATGACCCTCGATGTCCAGCGCACCATCGAACAGAACTCCGCCCTCTCCGTCATCCGCGAAGCGGCCCTCCAGGGCGGTTACAAGCCCATGATCGCCGATGCGGTCGCCAAGGCCCGCCGCGGCATGACCACCGTCGACGAAGTCGGCAAAGTCAACGTCTGCCACCAGGCCGATCCCATCGAGCCCGCGCTGGGGATCGCGGCATGAAAGCCACGCCCATGACCGTCGCACGCGATATCACCGTCCCCACGATCGTCCACACCGACGCCCCCCTCATCACGCGCGACCGCGCCCCCGCCGGACGAAAGTACACCCCCGGTCGCCCACCCAGGAAATCGAGCGGGACGGTATTCTCCTTCCAGCGCGTCGGGCACTCCGACATCGCCGCCCTCACCCGCGAGCTCAGCGTCCTGGTCGAGGCGCGCATCCCCCTCGCCCGCGGGCTCATGTCGATCGCCGAGCAGGAAACCAAGCCCGCACTCCGCAACATGATCGCCGATGTCGCCGCCCAGATCGAGGCCGGCGCCTCCATGACCGATGCCCTCACGCGCCACCGCGATGTCTTCGGAGAGGTCTACATCGAGACCATGCGCGCCGCCGAGCGTTCCGGAAACCTCGCCGCCGTCACCTCCGAGCTCGCCGACCTCCTCGACCGCCAGATGGAGCTCCGCCAGCAGATCCGCCAGGCCATGACCTACCCCGTCGTGGTCCTCACCACCGTCACCGTCGCTTTCGGCGTCTTCATCGGCTTCGTCATCCCGCGCTTCTCCGCACAGTTCAAGGCCAGCGGCGTCGAGCTCCCGCTCGCGACGCGCGTCGTACAGGCCATGGGCGATTCCGTACGCGGAGAGTGGTGGGCCTACCTGCTCGCCATCATCTCCCTGGTCATCGGCTTCTGCACTTCCATTCGCACCGAGGGCGGACGCCTCGCCTTCGAACGCATCCTCATGAAGACCCCCGTCGTCGGCCAGCTTGCGATCGCCGCCTTCACCGCACGCTTCCTCCGCGTCATGGCCGTCACCGTCGCATCCGGGCTCGACTTGGTCGAATCCGTCGTCATCAGCGGCCGCGCCACCGGCGGCAAGGTTTTCACACGAGATTGCCAGATCATCTCCGAACGACTCGTCAAGGGTGAGAACCTCGGCGAAGCGCTCGGTTCCGCCGAGTTCCTCCCCGTGTTCGCCAAGCGCATGCTCGGCGCCGGCACAGACTCCAACGACCTCGCCCGCGCCTCCCTCCTGGTCGCCAAGCACTTCGATCGCCGCGCCAACGAACTCACCAAGAGCGCAAGCTCGCTCATCGAACCCATCATGACCATCCTCATGGCCGGCCTGGTACTCCTGGTCGCCCTCTCCGTATTCCTCCCCATGTGGCAGCTTGCACGCATTGCACGCTGATCCCCTCAGGTGAACACCATGCACCCCCCCATCGCCCGCGCCTTCACACTCATCGAAGCCATGATCGTGGTCACCGTCATCGGCATCCTCGCCGCGATCGTCGTGCCCCAGATGGCCGCCGCCGGCGAGCACGCAAAGTCCGCCGCCGTCCAGGCCGCCGTCGGGTCCGTCCGCTCCGGGATCGCCGCCTATCGCACCCGCGCCATCATCGCCGGGGATGCCCCCTACCCCACCGCGGCCCAGCTCCGCACCCCCGGCGTTGTCATGAGCGAAGACCTCCCGATCAACCCCTACAACGGCCTGCGCACCGTCCAGGATGTCACCCAGGCGACCGCCACCGCGCGCACCATCTCCAACACCACCGCCTTCGGCTGGAATTACTTCATGAGCAACACCGCCGACCCAGCCACCGCGATCTTCTACTGCAACACGAGCGACGACACCGAAGTCCCCAACGGAACAGGAGGCCTCAAAAAGGCCAACCAGCTGTGATCACACCAGACCAACATCTCCGCCCCTTCCAGATGCGCCCCAGCCGCGCACGCTGTGCATTCACCTTTGTCGAGATGCTCGCCGTCATCATCATCCTCGGCCTGCTCGCCGCCACCAGCGTCCCCGCCATGACCGCGATCGACCAGGCCCGCCAGGCGGCCGCCTCCAACGAGATCGAGCGACTCCTCATCTGGGCCCGCGCCCGCGCCATGGCCTCCGCCCGCCCGACCGGCATCTCCTACACAAAGTCCGGTGGCGGTATCTTCTCCAGTTCCGGCGGCGGCGTCATCGGCGGCACCAGCGCCTTCTTCACCCCCGTCGAGGTCCTCCGCGACGCCGCCACTTCCACCACCACGACCGATGTATTCGGACAGGTCTCCCCGACGCTCGATCTCCCCGCCACCTTCGCCGGCGCCACCGTTTCCCGGTTCACCAACGGCAACGCCACCACCGGCGTCGGCACCGTCTGGTTCAACTACCGCGGAGATCCACACACACGAACCCCCACCGGCGTCTACATCGCCCCCTTCACCCAGGATGCCCTCTTCACGCTCTCCACCGGCCGCAAGGTCCGCATCCGCATGTACTCCGGAGCCGTCGAACAGGAGTGATCTCCAAGGATCGCCGCGATGCACCAACGACGACGCGCCACCATCCTCCTCGAGACCATGATCGCCATCGTCATGCTGGCCTTCGTGGTCCCCGCCACCGTCGCCTGGATGCAGGATGCCGCCGCCGACCGCGCCGATGCCGTCAACTCCCTCCGTGCCTCCGCCTACGCCACCGCCATCGCCGAACACATCATCGCCGACGCCGTCAGCACTGCCCCGGCACTGGGCATGGACGCCTTCACCGATCCCACAGCCTATCTTGACACTCCCGACACCGGCCTCCGCGCCCGCATGAGCGCCACCGGCGCGGCCTACCAGATGCTCAACTTCAACTTCGATGTCGCGATTGGTTCCCTCGTCGGGCCCGAGGGCGTCGCCACCGGCGACCCCCAGCTCGATGTCATCCGTCCCATCACCGTGACCGTCCGCTTCGCCGGCGCTCGCGGCCGCACCCTCTCCCTCGCGATCAACCTCCTTGTGGCGGACACCCAATGACCGTCCAACCACCACGTCCGCGCACCCGCGCCTTCACCCTCCTGGAGATGATGGTCGCCGTCATGGTGCTCGCCATCATCGCCGCCGTCGTCTCACCCGTCATCTCCACCACCTCCGACATCTACATCCAGGCCATGTCCGTCCGCACCAAGTCCGAGCGAGTCGGCTTCGCCCTCGAGCGCGGAGTGCGTCTGGTTCGCGAGATCCCCGTCGCCGCCGATGGCATGTCCGTCGCGATCCGCACCGCCGCCGCCGACAGCCTCATCCTCGAGGATAACTCCGGCATCCAGCTCGACGGTTCCGACCTGGTCATGATCGACACCACCGGCCGCAAGTCCGCCCTCTGCCGCAACGTCACCACCTTCACCCTCACCTACCTCGCCTCCGACGGAGTCACCGCCACTACCGCCACGCCGGGCCTCACCCGCCGCGTCAACATCACCCTCAAGGCCGATGGCTTCACCCTCTCCTCCGCGGCCTTCGTGAGAGCAGGAGCCTCCCTGTGAACACCCCGCAACCCACCCGCCGCCGCAACCCCAACAACCCCCATCACCCCCGCCGCGCACGCCTCCTCCGCCGCGGCGGCATCATCGTCGTCGTCCTGGTCATCATCGCCGCTGCCCACCTGGCCGTCATGGGCGCGATCGCACCCTCCCCCGACGATGCCCAGATCGCCGCCTTCCGCGTCGAGACCTCCCGCGCTTTCTACGCCACAGACAGCTGCGCCATGGTCTGCCGCAAGATGCTCTCCTCCGGCGTTTATACCCCCAAGACCGGCGACACCCTGACCGTCGGATCGTCCACCGCCAGTTATCTCAACGTTCCACCCGGCGATGAGGATGGCGATGTCATCATTGAGGGTCGCAACGGTTCTGCCGTCCGTAGGATCAAGGTCACCCTTTCCCACTGACGCCCCCAGGTTCAGTGACACCGCATAAACGCCGATCCTCCCTCTGGCGACGCCCGACAAGCGCGCTGGAGGCCGGATGCGTTCCCAGCCCAACGTGGTCGTAAGTCTCGGCCCCGCCCGCCTCGATGTGGGCAGGGTTCATCGTGGCCGCATCGTCGCCAGGGCCTCCGCATGGCTCGACCGCGCCACCATCGAGCAGGCCTGGTCCACCGACATCTCATCCCTCGACCCCACCCTCAATCAGCTCCTCCGCTCCATCGACATACCCGCCGGCGCCCGCGCCATCATCGAGTACTCAGGGCCCGACACCTCCGTGGATGTATTCACCCTCAACGAGTCCGACGATGTCATGCTCGCCGCACGCAAGATGCTCGGCGATGCCTCAGACCTCGACCCCGCCTCCAATCCCTCCTTTGAACTCTTCCTCGGTCAATGCCAGGAAGCGGGCATCACGCAATCCCACGTCCTGTGTACCATCGACCGCGATGAGCGCTCCCATGCCCTCCGCGAATGGGCAGTCCGCGCCGGCCTCAACCCGATCGCCTACGTCCCCATCGACGCCGCCGCGATCCAGACCGCCGTCCGCCGCGCCCTCGAGGCCGATGCCTCGACACCCACCGTTGTTGTACACCTCGGGGAGCAGCGCACCGTCATCGTCCTGGTCCATTCTGGCCAGCTCCGCATGGTCCGCTGCGTCAACATCGGCGCCACCGCGCTGGTCGATGCCACCGCGGATGCCACCGCGGCCGGCGCCCACAACGTCGATGCCACGCAGCGCAAGGCAGCCTTCGAGCTCCTCCGTTCCAACGGCATCCACCCGCAGTCCGCACGCGCCAGCCGCGAGGATCCCGCCGACTGGCTCCTCCCCTACATCAACCCCGCCCTCCAGCGCTACATCGTCGAGATCCGTCAGACACTCCGCTTCGGACTGGGCCCCCAGGATGCCGCACGTGCGGTTCTCGCATGCTCGGGCGCTGGTGCAGTCCTCCCGGGCCTCGCCGACACGCTCGCGGCACAGCTCGAAGTCGCGCTCGCCGACTCCCCCGACCCCGTCATCGACTCACAGAGCCCACACACCGCCGACCTGGGTCTCTCCCTCCAGGTCGATCCACTTTCCCTCAGCCTGACACCCCGCGCCCATCGGCTCGCCCAGGCCTCCCGCCGCGCTGTCTGGGGTATGGCCGCCGGCGCCCTCACCGCGCTCGCGGTGGTCGCCGGCGATGCCGTCTACGTCTGGTCACAGCTCAGCCTCCAACGCGGCGGCATCTCCAGCCAGAGCCCCAGGCTCGATGAGCTGACCCGCCGCCTCGATAGCTGGAAGCAGGCCGCCGAGCTCCGCCGCCAGAACACCGAGATGTACCGCGCCATCCGCCAGGGTCTCGGGGAACAGCCTGATTGGAAGCTCGTCTTCTCCGAACTCTCCCGTGCCTCGCAGGATGACATGAAGCTCACCGATGTCTCCGCCGAGGCCGGGCCCGCGGGCATCACGCTCTCCCTCCGCGGTCTGGTCGCCTCAGACTCCGCCTCGCACACCGCCGGCTCGACCCCCTCCGCCAGCACCGCCGTCTCGCGATTCCTCTCCACGCTCGCCGGCGCCTCCGTCATCGAGTCCGCCGACCTCGGAGAGACCCGCGCTGCCGAAGTCCGCGGCGTCCCCGTCGAGGTGTTCGCCGCCGATGTCCGACTCCGCGGCCTTCCTTTCTATCTCTCCAACACGGGGGGGCAGTGATATGCAGGACATCAGCCCTCGGCTCGGGGTCATCATCACCATCGCCCTCGGTGGAGCAGCGATCGCCGGATGGCGCCTCGGCGTCGCACCCATGCACAGCCAGCTCGCCGCCGCCCAGGCGCAGTCCGCCTCCATCAGCGCTCAGATCCGCCAGCTCGAAGCCTTCAAGCTCCCCGACCAGGCCATCGTCGATCAGGATCTCATCCGCCTCCAGCAGCAGCAGGATCGCCTGACCGCCGCCGCCACCGTCCCCGATGGCAACCGCATCCAGGAGCAGATCCGCTCGCTTGCCGCCGTCAACGGCGTCCGCGTCGATCGCCTCGAGCGCCGCTCCCGCACCGCCGCACACGATCCCAAACAGACTTCCTATTCCCTCCGCGACACTTTCGGCTACACCATGACCGTCTCGGGCCCCTATTCCGGCGTCGCCGATTTCCTCCAGGCGATCCGCAGCGACATCAACCTCAGCAAGGTCGCCTCCCTCAAACTCACCCCCGCCCAGCCCGGCGAGAAGCCCGGCGTCAACGCAATCATCGAAACCGCCCACATGCGCCTGATCGTCCCGCAGTCCCAGGCCGCCGACAAGAAAAAGCAAAAGCCGTCGCAGAAGGACGCCACGAAATGAAGATCACCGACTCCTTCAGATCAGGCACTGCCCTTGCCGTCCAGGTTGTGCTCCCGGCGGTCATGGTTTTCGGCGCTCGCGCTCTCATCCTCAACGGCGGCCCCGCCTCGGCATCCGCCTCGCAAGCAGGAGCCAACGATCCGGTCGCCATCCCCGAAGTCGCTCCCGAAGACTTCTCCCTCACGCCGACCGATACCCGGCAGATCGAGGATGCCAAGCTGATCGCCGACCAGCCCATCGCCCGCGATCCCTTCGTCTCCAGCTTCCTTACATCCGAAGACTCCGCGGTTGCCAAGCTCCTCCCCATCGGAGTCGAGCCCCCGGCGCCGCCGCCCGCGGCTCCCAAGGCCCCCGCGATCCGCCTCAGCAGCATCATCTCAGGCCGCAAAACCGTCGCCGTCGTCAATGATCGCGTCTCCAAGGTCGGCGACAAGATCGACGACGACTGGAAGCTCATCGAGATCAACACCGCCGCCAACTCGATCACCATCGAGCACACCACCGGCCTCCAAGAGACCTTCAAGCTCGTCCGCTGACAACTCGCCGCGAGCGTCCCCCTCTTCGTCTTACTGATGCCTCGTTCGCCGCTGAAAGCGGCGCACGTTGGTTGCCGCTGGAAAGGCCTGCATCTCCCAAGGCCAACTCAGCCCGTGAAACGGGCGAGCGAGCTTCCTCCAGCCCCACAGGCTGGCAGAAAGTAGTGGGGGGGAGCACAGCTATCTCCCTCCATCTGATATCCTCAATCTACAAGTGTCCCCCTGCCCACATCCCAGCGAGTTGGAAAGCTTCGCCGCCGGATCGGCCGACAGCGATGTCCTGCACGCCCACATCGCCGCGTGCCAGGCCTGCCGCGAGATGGTCGAGCTGATCCGCGCCAACCAGAAGTTCCTCGCCGCCGAGGCCGATGCCCTCCTGCTCGCCGCCGACACCATCGAGACCGCCGAGATCCGCCTGTTCCCCCAGGCCCCCATCGGCATCTTCGTCGCCGGATACACGCTCATCCAGGAGATCAGCCGCGGCGGACAGGGCATCGTCTACCGCGCAGTCCAGAACGCCACCAAGCGCCCCGCCGCCGTCAAGATGCTCCTCGGCGGAGCCTTCGCGACCGATCGCCAGCGCCAACGCTTCGACCGCGAGGTCGAGATCGCCGCCCGTCTGCGACACCCCAACATCGTCTCCGTCTTCGAATCCGGACAGACGCCCGATGGCAACCCCTACGTCGCGATGGAGTTCGTCGAAGGTGTCCCGCTCGATCAATACGCCAAGGAACGCCTGGATCCGAAGCCAAGGATCGCCGCAAGCCGCGCCCGCATCCGCGCGGCGATGCATCTCATGTGGATGATCGCCGCCGGCGTCGGCCACGCCCACACCGCCGGCGTCATCCACCGCGATCTCAAACCATCCAACATCCTCGTGGACAAGGATGGTAACCCGCGCGTGCTGGACTTCGGCCTGGCCCGCCTCGCCAACCCGTCGCACGATGTCTCCACGACACGCGAGTTCGTGGGCACGCCCGCCTACGCATCCCCCGAGCAGTTCCAAGGCTCGGCCGCATCCATCGACACACGCACCGATGTCTACTCGCTGGGCATGATCCTCTACCACGTGCTCACCGGCCGCCACCCCTATCCCTGCGATGGCTCGCTCCCAGAGCTCGCCAACCACGCGATCTCGACCGAGCCCACACCACCCTCGCGTTACGTGCCGCGCCTGCCGATGGATGTGGAGACCATCGTCCTCAAGTGCCTCTCCAAGGATGCCACGCGCCGCTACCCCAACGCCTCAGCGCTCGCCTCCGACATCGACGATTACCTGAACAGCCGCCCGGTCTCCGCCCGCCGCGACAGCACGATGTACGTCCTGCGCAAGCTTGCGCTCCGCCACCGCATCCCCGCGCTCGCCGCGCTGGCGGCGCTCTTGACCATCGTTGGCGCAGTCATCGGTCTCCTGCTGCTGGTCAAGGACCTCAACAAGTCCCGCGATCAGACCGAGGCGGCATTGTCGGCAAGCAAGGTACGTGAGGCTCGCCTCATGGCTGGGGCCGGCAGCATCGAGCAGGCGGAGACCCTGCTGTGGACAGAGGCATTGCAGGCAGGGATGCGCACCGACGACGACCTGTGCATTCGCGGCAGTCCCGAGGTGCTCCGATCCGCTTGGGCGCTATCCGAGCTGTACGCGAGGCTGCCACGTCTTTTCCGGGCGAGCGCTCCGCAACGGGTTTTGGCTCTGGGCATTGATCCCGCAAAGCACACGATCTGGGCCGTCGACAACACCGGCTCCCGATGGACATGGGCACTGGACTGCCGGCTCCTCGATCAAACGCCGTCTCTGTTCGAGGCGGCGCCATACCGTACCTTGGTCACCGACTCATCGGGACGCTACATCCTCATTCTCGACACTCGCGGCACCATCACGCTCCAAGATCTGCAAACGCGGTCGATCGTCGCCGGTCCGGTCCCCTGGCCTTCGGCCACGCATGTCTGCGGCATTTCCGACGACCTCCAGTATGCCATCATCGTGGACGAAGGCAACCCCGCTCGCACGCTGGTGCTCGATGGTCGCCGGCTCACCGAAATCGCCCGTTTCGACGAGGCCGCAGTTCTGCCGCGGCTTCAGCGACTCAATGGGCGTGACTGCCTCATCACCGGCGCGATCGACCAGGCCGATATCCAACTGACGGTACGCGAGGCGCCCGGATGGAACCCGGTCCACACGGTGACGATGCCCGCTTCCTCACGCGTACCGTCGCACGTCTACTTGCGTAGCCCATCCGTAAGTCCCGATGGGCTCACGTTGGTGCTGAGCGTGCTGGACAACATCTTCTTATTCGATCTGACCGCTCCCCACAAGCCCCGCCCCATCGATCGCTCCGTGAAGGCCGTCTTGAATACGTGCCGGTTTGATGAGCATGGAAGGACCCTGGCCGCCGGGTCGCTGGATGGCAGTGTCTACATCCTGCGAACCCCGGATCTGGGTGAGATCAGCGTCGTGCCCAATGGAAACAGTGTGGATCAAGTGGCGATCCGAGACGATCTGCGCCTCCTCGCTGTTGGCGATGACGCCCGCCGTGTTTCGGTGTACGAGACAAGCGACCGCCCATGGTTGTCACGAATCCCTTCCGCGGAAGTCACAAAGCAATCGATCGCGTCCTCGCCCCAGGGCGCTGTGGCATGGGTGGATGACGCCGGGGCGTTGACCATCCGCCCCGGCCAATCAACCGAGGATCTCATCACCATCCCGGCTCACTCGGCGGAGATTGCCACCGTCGCCTTCTCTTCCAACGGCGAGCAGATCGCGACCGCCGGCTTTGACGGCCTGGTCAAGCTTTGGCGAGCCGATGGATCCCCTGTGCGCACGCTGACGACCGATATCGGTGTCATCTGGTGTGTGCGATACTCGCCAGACGGCCGGGTGATCGCGGCGGGCGGAAACGACGGCGCCGTGCAGATCTGGTCCCTTGGGCTGGATACGCCTGCGATCACCATCAAGACCAGCAGCGATCGCACGCCCGCGATCGCGTTCAGCGCCGACGGAAGCTCACTCGCGACCGCGGCCGCACACGGCCAGGTGGAGGTGTGGGATGTCGCCTCCGGCGCCCGCATGCGCGAACTTGTACATCCAGTACAGAACATCCGGACGGTCGCAGTCTCTCCTGATGGCAAGGCGATCGTGACCGGCGCTGACGACTGCACCCTCCGCGTATGGGATGCCTCCACCGGAGAACTCCTGCGTGCCATTCAAGGAATGCCGTGGGCACCCTTTGATCTGCGGTTCCATCCGGACGGACAAGTCCTCTTCGTCGTCGGCCGCGGTGGAGAGGTTGTGGTTGTCGATCCGATCGCCGGCGTCGAACTCGCAACGTTCTCGGTGAGCGAAAGGCTGAACTTCTCTCTGGCGATCAGCCCCGATGGTCGCTATGTCTACACCTCTGGGCAGGATCCATCGATCGGCATCATCGACCTGGATCGTCTCCGCTCCTACATCCGAGGCAACGAGCAGTTCTGGAAACAAGAACTCGCCCCGAAATAGCGATCCAATGCCCCGCGCCTTTCGATCTACTTCTCCACATCCACGAACACATCCACCGCCTGACCCGGATACAGCGCCACACCCGGCAGCTTTTCCACCGCGAATACCACATCCACCACCCGCGTGTCGATCCGCTCCGTGTTCGCCCCCGTCAGGTCCATCTTCGGTCGCGCGTACGGCTCGATCAGCACCAGCTTCAGGTCAAACTGCTCCACCACCGCTCCCCGCGTCCGCGCCACCGCTCGCCCCTTCGGCCCCACCAGCCCGATGTCCTCCTCATCCACCTGTGCACGCACCTGCAACTCCCGCGGGTTCCCCAGCACCATCGCCGCACGCACGCCCCCATCGGCGCTCGCATACTCACCCGCCTCGATCTCCCGACGCAGGATCACCCCATCCCTGGGCGCCTTGACAGTCAACCGATCGTGCAGCAGCCGCGCTGCCTCCACCTCCGCCTTCCGCTGCGCCAAAAGCGCCTCGGCAATCACCAGGTCCGGCCGCCACCCGCCCGACATCACCTTCGCCAGGTCCGCCTCCGCCTTCCGCAGCGATGCCTTGGCCTCATCCACCGCGAACTGATCGATCGAGACATCCCGGTCGTTCGCCGCGTTGCTGCCCCTGGCCTCCTTGGTCAGCTTCAGCCGCTCCTCCCGATCCCCAAGCTGCGAGCGGTACTGCTGCACCACCGCCTCCAGCGCCGGGATGTCCTCCTTCCGCGGCAACGCGTGCCATCGCGTGATCTCCGCCTCCGCCGCGACTACCGCCGCCTCCGCCCTCACAAGGTCCGCCTGCCTCGGCCGGGCATCCATCTGAAACAGCCGATCCCCCGCCTTGACATCCTGCCCCACATCCACGAACACCTCGATCACCAGCCCCGGCTCGGGCGCGGCGATCTCCACCTCGCGACCCTTCGACTCGATCTTCCCCAGCGCCGCGATCCCCCGCCCGAACGGATTGATCGATGGCTGACGCGACAACGGGATCTCCACCGGCTTGCGGATCGCCGTCCGCGTTGTCGCAATCCCCAGCACCACCCCCGCGATCGCCAGCAATATCGACAGCCACTTGATCACATCAACCCTTTCGGTGACTCGCCCTCACCACTTCGTCACTCCGTCTCTTCCTCTCTTCGTCGCTTCTACCCCGAGAACACCATCCCCGGCGCCACCCGCACCACCCGCCTCAAACTCAAGATGCTCGCCAGCACGATGCACACCATCATCGCCGCCAGACTCCCCGCCAGAAGCTGCCACGGAAGCATCGCATCCAGCTCCGCCGTCAGCTTCCGCGTCACGATCGTAAACACGCTCGCCCCCCCGACACCCACCCCATACCCGATGATCCCCACCACCCCCGCCTGCAAGAGCACCATCATCCCCAGCCGCCGCCCCGACACCCCAAGCGCCTTGAGCACCGCGAACTGCTTCAGGTTCTCCACCGTGAACTGGTAAAACACCGCCGCCGACAACAGCACACCCACCACGAACCCCAGCACGATCGTGATCCCGAAGTTCACCCCGATCCCCGTCTGCTTCAGGATGTACTCGATCGTCCGCATCGCCATTTCATCGGGCGTGAACGCCCGCACATCCCCGATCTCCCCGATCCGTGCCTGCACATCCCGCACCACCTCCGGCGACTGGCACTTCACCATGATGTAGCTGATGTGCTTGCGCGTCGCGGGCACGAACGCCAGTGTGTTATCAATGCTCGCGTACATCAGCAGGTTCGACTCAAACCCCTTCTTGGCCCTGCAATACCCGACCACCACCGCTCGCCGGTCATTGAGCTTGAGCGCATCCCCGATCTTGACATCCCCCAGCCGCGGCAGCGATCCCTCCTCGATGATCACCGCACCCGGCATCCGCAGGTCATCGATGCTCCCCGCCGTGATCTCCGCCGGCTGACCCACCATGCTCGTCCGTGGCAGCCCGATGATGTTCACCTTCTCAAACCGCCCATCCGGCAATTCAACCACGGCCCAGTTGTTGACCAGGGGCTCGGCCCACATCACCCCGGGCACCGATCGCACCCGGTTGAGCTTCTGATCCGACAGCGGCCGATACTCCGCGATGAACCGCACCCCCGGATCGCTCACCCACAGATCCGGCTGATGCACGTTCTGCAACGGCCCGGTCGCCCGTGTCAACAGCCCCAGGAAAATCCCACCCTGCTGATTGATGAGCAGCGTCGCGAATGCGATCCCCAGCACCAGGATCGCGTACTTGGTCCGGTCTCCGAACAGCATTTTCAACGCGATCCGCAGCATCGATCACGCGCGCTCCAGTACATGCCGCTCGACCGACCGGATCCAACCACCCCCCAGTACCACATCCGGCTCCTCCGCGTCATACAGCACCACCGCTTGCCCGCCCGCCACCGCGCTCTGCGGCCGATCAAACCGCACCTCGAACGCCCCGGTTCGCCCCGAAGGCGTCCCACCACCATCACCCCCCACATCCGCAACCACCCGAACCTCCGCCTCCACCGCCGGTGTGTTGTACCGATACTTCGCCCACACCCTCCGCCACCCGTCAAACCCATCCACCAGCCAATTCGCCTCCCAGGCGATGCAGGATTCAGCCAGCAGCATTTCTTTCGGTCCCACCGTCACCGTGTTCGTCCCCGCATCCTTCCCGATCACATACACCGGATACCCCAGCGCCACCGACACCCCGCGCCGCTGACCGATCGTGAACCGATGCTGCCCACCGTGCGTTCCCACCTTCCTCCCCGCCGCATCCACAACATCCCCCTCGCTCGCCAGCTCCTTCCGCTTCCGCTCCACCAGACCCGCGTAGTCGTTATCCGGCACGAAGCAGATCTCCTGGCTGTCCGGCTTGTCAAACACCGGCAGCCCCATCTCCCTGGCGATCTCCCGCACCCGAGTCTTCTCCATCCCCCCGATCGGCAGCATCATGTGCCCAAGCTGCGCTCGCGGCACACCGAACAGCACATAACTCTGATCCTTCGAATGATCCACCCCGCGCATCAACCTGAACCCTGTGCCGCGGTGCGGCTGTGCCGCTGGGCCGTGGTCTACAACGCGAGCATAGTGCCCGGAAGCCACACACCCCGCCCCGATCTGCGAGGCATACTCATGCAGCTTCCCAAACTTGAGCCAGTCATTACACCGCACGCAAGGGTTCGGCGTCCTCCCGCTCGCGTACTCATCCACGAAGTAATCAATGATCCGCCCGAAGTCCTTCTTGAAGTTGCAGACATAGAACGGGATCCCCAGCTCCGCCGCGACCAGCCGCGCATCGGCCGCATCATTGATCGAACAGCACCCTTGATGCCCGATCTTGATCTGCTTCTCGTCCCCGCCCCCGCCAATCGCGCACGCCTCCTCCGCCGGCACCAGCGAATCCAGCGTCTCACCGGGCGAACCCAGCCTCATGAAGCACCCGACCACCTCATACCCCGCGCGCACCAGCAACCCTGCCGCCACGGAGGAATCCACCCCCCCCGACATCGCCACCAGCACTTTTCCTTTCGATCCTGCCATCACCCAATCGTAGGTAAGACCCACGCACCTCCCGCATACCCTCCCCCGCCCAACATTCACTCTGCCACTTCGTCTGTCGGTCTTTCCGTCTGCCCGCACTTCGTGACTTCGTCACTTCGTCGCTCCGTGACTTCCCTCCTCCCCCCATGCTCATCCTCTTCGATATCGACGCCACCCTCATCACCACCCTTCGCTCCGGCATCCTCGCCCTCGAAGATGCAGGCCGAGAACTCTTCTCACCAACCTTCACCGTCGAAAAGACCGAGTTCGGCGGACGGCTCGATCCCCTCATCATCTCCGATCTCCTCCGCCACAACGACCTCCCCGACACCACCGACAACCGCCTCAAGCTCCGCAACGGCTATCGCCACCACATCACCCGCCGTCTAGAGACCCCCGGCATCGGCAAACCACTGCCCGGCGTGATGACCCTCCTCGACAGGCTCGCCGACCGCCCCGACATCACCCTCGGCCTCCTCACCGGCAACTTCGCCGACACCGGCCAGATCAAGCTCCGCGCCTGCGGCATCAATCCAGATCGCTTCCACCTCGCCATCTGGGGCGATCAGTCCCCGCACGATCCACCCTCGCGCGACCACCTCCCCCCGCTCGCCCTGCTCGCCTACCACCGCCGACACAACACCCACCTCGATCCCCACCGCGCCATCATCATCGGCGACACCCCGCACGATGTCCGCTGTGCCCTGGCCTCCAACATGCGCTGCCTCGCGGTCGCCACCGGCTCCTACTCCCTCGATTCCCTCAACGCCGCCGGAGCCCACCGTGCCGTCAAGGACCTCTCCGACACAACCGACATCCTCGCCTGGCTCCTCGACCATCCTCATCCGTAAATCCGCACCGACCTCCACCCCCACGGCATCAGCTCTCAAACCTACACTGCCCCGAGGGCTCGGAGACCACGCATCATGATGGGTGACAGCTACAAGGCGCTCTGCAGCGATTTCTACATCAACCAGAAGCTCGCCGTTAAGATGGACCTCCCGCGCAGCCGCGAGACCGTCCTCGAATTCTTCGAACGAGTCCGCAAGCAGTTCCCCATGATGAACCAGTTCCGGCGCTACCGCGAGGAACTCGCCCTCGAATCCCCGCAATCAGATGCCCCGCACCGCTGGCTCGCCGTCCGCTCCAACAACATCCGCTCGGGCGCGGTCAACCCGCCCTCCACCACCGAGGGCTACGCACTCCACACCCACGTCCTCGAGACCGCCCCCTTCTTCCTGAGCGTCTCCCCTCTCGACATCGACTACGTTGAACTGCTCTTCGGCTTCGACCTGGCCTCAGGCGGCAACCACGATGCCATCGTCGCCGATGCCATCCTCGCCGGCTCACCACTCCGCTCCGCCCTCGAGCTCCAGGGCGCCTCCGTCGTCGAATGCCAGCCCGTCATCGGCGTCTCCTTTGGCCAACGCAACGAGTACGAGATCCACGTCGAGGTCAAGACCCGCGGACAGCAGCCCCAGATACGCGGCGATGGCGAGCCCGGCGCTGAGCCCATCAGCATCTACCTCACCCTCCGCCGCATGGGCGCGGTCAGCGACCTCAAGGAACTCACCAAGATCTTCACCCAGCTCTCCAACACCGGCGAGGAGCTGGTCGAGAAGCGGGTCGTACCCACCCTGCTCATGCCCATCCGCGAGGCGATCGCCTCTTCCGGTAACACCTGATGCCCGGAACTCAACGATGACGAGCCCCGCCGCCCAGAACGCCACCGACAGGCTCTTCGACACCTGGCCATACATCGCCGGGCTCATCCTGCTCGCCGTCATCGGAGGGATCGCCATCCTCCTCATACGCCGCAACCTCCTCACCAAGCCCGATGCGCTCGCCAACGAGTCGCTCATGGAATCCCTTCGTAGGCTCCGTGACACAGGCGAAATGACGCACAAGGAATACGAATCCACCATCCGCGCCATGGCCGTCAGGATCGCCGCCAAGCCCGCCAAACCCACCGACCCCGCCCAGGCTCTGCTCGCCTCCTCCGGCATCGCCCCACCCCCACAACCCCGACTATCCCAGCAACCACCCACCCCTCCCAAGCCTCCCGCCCCCAAGCCCGACGATGACGGCTTCCCACCCCTCATCGAACTCCCCCCCGAATCCTGAAAGCCCCTCCCCGAGGGAGGGGTTGGAGAGGGCTTCCCCGTACTTCACAAAACCCACGCCTGATGAAGGTCTCCGGCACTCGATGCCTGGATGCCTTGTTGCCTTGATGCCTCTCTTCTCCCCACCCCTCTTACCATCCCCACCCATGTCGACCATTCCAACCACACCTTCCCCCGACCCCGACTTCCCGCACCGCTACACCGCCGCGCTCGCCAACCAGCTCGAATCCCGCTGGCAGGACCACTGGGAGCACGCGCACACGTTCGAAGCCCCCAACCCCGGTGAGCCCGCCTTTGATGCCGCTCGCCCCAAGAAGTTCATCCTCGACATGTTCCCCTACCCCAGCGGTGTCGGCCTCCACGTCGGCCACCCGCTCGGCTACATCGCCACCGACATATTCGCCCGCTACCTCCGCATGGCCGGCAACAACGTCCTCCACACCATGGGCTTCGATGCCTTCGGACTCCCCGCCGAGCAGTACGCCGTCCAGACCGGCCAGCACCCCCGCATCACCACCTACAACAACATCGCCACCATGAAGGCCCAGCTCCGCAGGCTCGGGCTCGCACACGATCCCCGCCGCGGCGTCAGCACCACCGATCCCGACTTCTACAAGTGGACCCAGTGGATCTTCCTCCAGATCTACAACTCCTGGTACGACCAGAGTGCAACGGATGGAGGCAAAGCCCGCCCCATCGCCGACCTCATCAAGCTCCTCGAATCCGGCCGGAAACAGCCCTCGTCCGGCAAGCAGTGGGGGGCTATGACCCCCAGCGAGCGCGCCGATGAGATCGATTCCCACCGGCTCGCCTTCTCCGCCGAGATCCCCGTCAACTGGTGCCCCATGCTCGGCACCGTGCTCGCCAACGAAGAAGTCACCGCCGATGGCCGCTCCGAACGCGGCAACTACCCCGTCTACAAACGCCCCCTCAAGCAGTGGATCATGCGCATCACCTCCTACGCGCATCGCCTCCTCTCAGACCTCGACAAGCTCGACTGGCCCGAGCCCATCAAGCTCATGCAACGCAACTGGATCGGCAAGAGCGAGGGCGCCTTCGTCGATTTCACCGCCGCCTCCGAAACTATCCGCATCTTCACCACGCGCCCAGACACCCTCTTCGGCGCCACCTACATGGTCCTCTCCCCCGAGCACCCCCTCGTCGACACGCTCGCCGGCGCTGATTGGACCTTCAATTCCAAGCCCTCCCCCGCGACTTGGCGAACAGGCTTCCCCAGCGCTCCCGCCGGCGGCCACGCCACCCCGCGCGAAGCGATCGCCGCCTACCGCGCCTACGCCCAGTCCAAGTCCGACCTCCAGCGCACCGAAGCCAAGGAGAAGACCGGCGTCTACATCGGCGCTGCCGCGATCAACCCCGCGAGCAACACACCCATCCCCATCTTCATCGCCGACTACGTCCTCATGGGCTACGGCACCGGCGCCATCATGGCCGTCCCATCCGGTGATACCCGCGATTTCGAGTTCGCAAAGCTCATCGGCCTCCCCATCAAGGATGTCGTCTACCCTCGCCACATCGCCGCGATGCGCTACTTCTCCGAGCACGCCTACCCCTCCGGCGAAGTCAGCCCCACCTGGCGCGAAGACCTCGCCGACATGCTCGGAATGGTCACCTCCGACACCTCCCGCTCCTTCCACGAAGCCCTCACCACCATCACCGCTCGCCGCCGTTCCCCCGGCTCCGCCGCGGACCGTGGTACCGCCGCCAAACCCTCCGCAACCGACCCCCGCGGCAGCACCCGCGCCATCTGGCTCGAAGCCATCGATGCCCTCAACGTCGGCAGCTTCCACGACCTCCGCCACCGCTTCCAGGGCGCCCACTTCCAGTCCGATTCCGGCGAAGCCTTCACCGGTCCGGGCATCTCCGTCAACTCCTCCTCTGCTTCGGTCTCCCTCGACGGCCTGACGACCGCCGATGCCAAGGTCGCGATCGCCCGCTGGCTCGAGAAAACCTCACACGGCCGTAGCGCGGTCAACTACAAGCTCCGCGACTGGCTCTTCTCCCGCCAGCGCTACTGGGGTGAGCCCTTCCCCATCGTTTACGATGAATCGGGCCGCGCCCACGCCCTCCCCGAATCCATGCTCCCCGTCCTTCTCCCCGAACTCGAGAACTTCCAGCCCGAATCCAGCGACGATCCCAACGCCCCACCGCGTCCCCCGCTCGCCCGCGCCAAAGACTGGACCACCGTCGAGCTCGATCTCGGCGAAGGCAAAAAAATATACACCCGTGAAACCAACACCATGCCCAACTGGGCCGGCTCCTGCTGGTACTACCTCCGCTACCTCGACCCCAAAAACGAAAACAACCTCGTCGATCCCACCATCGACCGCTACTGGATGGCCGGAGTATCTCCCTCTTCCCACTCCGTCACTTCCCCAATCGGCGGAGTAGACCTGTACGTCGGCGGCGTCGAACACGCCGTCCTCCACCTCCTCTACGCCCGCTTCTGGCACAAGGTCCTCTTCGACCTCGGCCACATCTCCACACCCGAACCCTTCCAGAAGCTCTTCAACCAGGGCTACATCCAGGCCGCCGCCTACACCGACGATCGCGGCCTCTACGTCGAAGCCTCCGAAGTCCAGGAGCAGGGCAACGCCTTCCTCTACAACGGCAAGCCCGTCAAACGCGAGTTCGGCAAGATGGGCAAGTCCCTCAAGAACGCCGTCACCCCCGATGACATCTGCAGGGAGTACGGCTGCGACACCCTCCGCCTCTACGAGATGTCCATGGGCCCCCTCGAAGCCAGCAAGCCCTGGAACACCCGCGACATCATCGGCAGCTACCGCTTCCTCCAGCGCATCTGGCGAAACCTCATCGACGAGCAGACCGGCAACTCCAGAGTCTCCGACACCGCACCCGACGATGCCACCCGCCGACTCATGCACAAGACCCTGATCGGCGTTCGCCGCGACATGGAGACCCTCGGCTTCAACACCGCCATCTCCAAGCTCATCGAATTCAACAACCACCTCTCCACGCTCCCCGCCGTCCCCGCCGACGCAGCCAAAGCCCTCATCCTCATGCTCGCCCCCATCACCCCCCACATCGCCGAAGAGCTCTTCCACCGCATCATCAACCAGAATCAAGGCGACCCTCGCTCGATCGCCTTCGAGCCCATGCCCACCGGAGATCCATCGCTCGCCGCCGATGACACCATCGAGATCCCCATCCAGATCAACGGCAAGCTCCGCTCCAAGCTCAGCGTCCCCGCGACCGCCGACAAGCAAGCGATCGAAGCCGCCGCGCTCGCCGATCCCAAGGTCAAAGAGTCCATTGGCGCCCAGACCATCAAGAAAGTCGTCGTCATCCCCGGCCGCCTGGTCAACCTCGTCGTCGGCTGATCGCACATGCCCACCCGCCAAACCCTCACCTCCCCAGCAACCCTCTCCGGCATCGGCCTCTTCACCGCCAAGCCCGCCCAGGTCACCCTCCGCCCCAACCCCGACCTCACCGGCATCCATTTCCAAACTACCATCCCCGGCACGCCCACCCGCTCCTTCCCCGCCCACATCAGCGCCCTTCAACACCTCCCCCAACTCCCCGGCCGCAACACCATCCTCGGCGCTTCACACAAAGGCCCCTTCGCGATCACCACCGAGCACATCCTCTCCGCGCTCGCCGGCCTGGGTATCACCGACGCCCACATCGATCTCGTCGGCATCGAACTCCCGATGTTCGATGGCTCTGCCGCCGACTTCTGCGCAGCGATCTCTACCGCCGGCACCCAACCAACCACCATTTCCGCAACCCCCATCACCCTCCGCGAACCCATTACCATCGAAGGCCCCGCCGGCGCTTCTATCACCGCAACACCCTCCGACACCACCACCTACACCTATAACCTCGACTACACCGGCACCCCCGGCGCTTCCCGCTTCGCCCCCCAGTCCGCCACCTGGGACAACAATCCCGCCTCCTACCTCACCCAGATCGCCCCCGCCCGCACCTTCTGCCTCCTCCCCGAAGCCCAGGCCCTCCGCGCGGCCGGCCTCTTCCACCACGTCGGCCCCAAGGACATGCTCGTCCTCGATGAATCCGGCCACCCCATCGACAACCAGCTCCGCTTCCCCAACGAACCCGCTCGCCACAAGCTCCTCGACCTCATCGGCGATCTCGCGCTCGCCGGCCGACCCATCCAGGCCCACATCACCGCCACCCGCGCCGGCCACGCCCTGAACCACCAACTCGCCCAGAAACTAAGCTGCCTCTAAAGCACCTCCCCGAGGGAGGGGTTAGGGAGGGCTTCTCCGTACTTCACAAGCCCTCCTACTACACAACCATCCACGCCTCCCCGCCTTCCACCAGTGCCCTCCGCTCCAGCCATGCCCAGCATCACCCGCCCCCAATTCCTCGAACTCATCGACCTCAATCGCCGCTCACACCCCGGCAAGTCACTCTGCATTCCGCTCGCGATCAAAGTCCTCTCCGACCAGCTCACCCCCGTGCTCACCTATCGCCGCCTGGTCTCACAGGATGAACGCACCGCACCCTCCTTCCTCCTCGAATCCGTCGAAGGTGCAAGCCGCCAGGGCCGCTACTCCATCCTCAGCGCTCAGCCCTCCCTCGAAGTGCTCGCCTACCAGCACCAGCTCACCATCCGCGATCACCGCTCCGGCTCAACCACCTCCGAGCACTCCCCCGATCCGCTCGCCGCCCTCCGCGAACTCACCCGCAACCACCTCCTCATCACCCCACCCCAGGCCGGCATCCGCGCTGCCCTCCCCGCCTGTTTCCTCGGTGGCTGGGTCGGCTACGCAAGCTACGACACCGTCCGCTACGCCGAGCCCGACAAGCTCTCCTTCACCAGCGCCCCCGCCGACGACCGCAATCTCCCCGACCTCCACTTCGGCTTCTACGACACCGTCATCGTCTTCGACCACGTAGAAAAAGTCGTCTACCTCATCAAGCTCACCCAGATCGGCTGCAACGACGATGCCGCCCGCGCCCACGACCTCGCGATCGCCTCCCTCCGCGAACGGCTCGCCCAGATCGAGCAGCACTCCAAGCCCCTCCCCTCGGGCCTCATGGAAGACGCCTCCGCCCCCCTCCCTCCACTCGCCTCCAACATGACGCGCCAAGAGCACGCGGCGATGCTCGACAAGGCACTCGAGTACATACGCGCTGGTGATATCTTCCAGGTCGTTCTCGGTCAGCGATTCGAGCGACGGAGCACGGCCGACCCCTTCGATGTCTATCGCGCTCTCCGCGCGGTCAACCCAAGCCCCTACATGGTCTACCTCCAGGCCCAGGGCTCCATCATGATCGCCAGCAGCCCCGAGATCCTCTGCCGCGTCCGCCGCAACCCCCCGCCCGCCGACAACACGCTCACCGTCACCAACCGCCCGCTCGCCGGCACCCGCCCGCGCGGCAAGAGCCCCGAAGAAGACCTCGCACTCGAACGCGACCTGCTCGCCGACGAAAAGGAACGCGCCGAGCACATCATGCTCGTCGACCTCGGACGCAACGATGTCGGCCAGGTCTCCATCCCCGGCTCGATCCAGCTCCCCGCCCTCATGCAGATCGAGCGCTACAGCCACGTCATGCACATCAGCTCCACCGTCACCGGCACCCTCCGCTCCGGGTACGACTGCTGGGATGCCCTCCGCGCAGCACTCCCCGTCGGCACGATCTCCGGCGCTCCCAAGATCCGCGCCATGCAGATCATCGATGAGCTCGAACCCATCCGCCGCGGACCCTACGGCGGCGGCATCGGCTACATCGGCCTCGACGGCCAGATGGATATCGCCCTCACCCTCCGCACCATGATCGCCCCCACGGCCCTCCACACGAGCAACACCTGGACCTACCACCTCCAGGCCGCCGGCGGAATCGTCGCCGACTCCCAGCACGAGCCCGAATACCAGGAAACGGTGAATAAATCCGCCGCGCTCGCCCGGGCCATCACCGTCGCCGAACAAGCATTTTCCTAACAGACTGTTTCAGAACCCTACCCGATCTCGTGGCACAGGCATCCTGCCTGTGTTCTACCGTCCTGCTACATCGTTCTGAAACAGTCTCTAAGGAAGCCCCGAGCGCGAACTCGGAACCATGGCCCGCGGCAGCGGGTTTTCTCTTCTTTCTCCCCCAACCACCAACACGCCGCTACCCACTCGTTGCCTCGATGCCCCCTGCCTCGATGCCTCTCTCCGCCACCGCCACCCCATTCTCCCGCATCCCCGCCAGCGCCCGCTTCAGCGATCCCGACCCCTTCACGATCTTCACCGGCTCGGGCTCGCCCGCCGCAGCCTCGCCTTCCGGCTTCGTCACTTCGTCACTTCGTGACTCCGTCACTTCCCCATTCGCCCCCACCTGATCAAACTTCACGCTCACGCGCTTCGAAACCCCACGCTCCTGCATCGTGATCCCGTAGAGCTGATCCGCCTGCTGCATGGTCCGCTTGTTGTGCGTGATCACGATGAAGTGCGACAGATCCGTGAACTGCCGCACCACGTTCCCGAACCGCGCCACGTTGCTTTCATCGAGCGCGGCATCCACCTCATCCAGCACGCAGAAGCACGAAGGCTTGCTCCGGAAGATCGACATCAAGAGCGCCACCGCCGTCAGCGTCTTCTCACCGCCAGAAAGCTGGCTGATCGATCGCGGCTCCTTCCCCGGCGGCTTGGCGATCACCTCGACGCCCGATTCCAGCACATCGATCTCGTCGGTCACCACCTTCTGCCCGTCGATCTCCTTCACCAGCGGCATCAGGCGAACCTCCGCCTTGCCCCCCCCGAAGAGCCGCCGGAACATCCCCGTCTCGCTCCCGAAGTTCTCCTGGATCTTCCCGAAGACCTCCGCGAAACGAACCTTGCTCGCCTCGTTGAGCTTCTCGATCAGCCCCTTCAACTGGATCCCCGCCGCATCCAGATCCGCGACCTGCTTCGCAAGCGTCTCGTTCGCCGCCCCCAGCTGATCCTCCTCCGCGATCGCCTCCATGTTCACATGGCCCAGCTTGCGGATCTGGTCGCGCAGCTCCGCGATCACCGCCTCCGTCTGCGCCACATCGATCCTCCTTACATCCCCATCCGCCATCACCGCGCGGTACTCGGTGTAATCCCACGCCAGGTCGATCCGCATCTCCTCGCTCGTGCGATCCTCCAGCCCCTCGCGCTTGACCTCCAACTCCCGCCGCGAAACCTCCAGCGAGTGCCAGTCGCGCTCCACAACCTGCGACCGCTGCCGCGCGGCATTCACCTGCTCCGCCAGCGCCAGCACGCGAGCATCCGCCTCGATCACCAGCCCCCGCGCCGACCGCACCTCTTCCACCAGCCCCGCCGCGGCCCTCGCGTGCTCCTCGATCTGCCCCGCCGCCTCGGCGATCGTCTGCTCATGCTCGGCCTGCCGCGCCTGCGCATGCCCCAGGTGCTGCGTCAGGTCCCGCACCTGCCTGCCCAGTTCATCTCGCGCGATCTCCAGCCGCGAGAGCTCGCGCCGCGCAGCCCCCGCCTGCTCCGACAGCCGCCCGACCTCAACCTTGGCCGCCATCGTCTGCTCAGCCGCCGCATCCGCCCTCGCACGCACCTTCAGGAGCTGCTCCTCGATCCCGCTCAATTCCAGCGCCTGCTCCCCATGCAGCCGCTGCAGGCTCTCGATCCGCTCGCGCAGCCTCCCGCGATCCGCGTCGATCTTCTCAAGCCGCTCCCGAAGCTGCCCCGACTCGGCATCAAGCTGCCCCCGCTCCCGACCCAGCCGCGCAGCCTCATCGATCGCCCGCTCCAGCTTCGACTGCTCCTGCACCAGCCGCCGCTGCTCCTGCGTCAGACGCATCCGCAGCTCGCCCGCGAGCGAGCTCATCGCCGCCGCATCCGTATCAATCCCCGCAAGCTCCGCCTGCTCGGTTGCCAGCGTCCCGCGCAGCTCCGCGATCCGCGCACCCAGCGCAGCAAGCTCGCTCCGCCGCTCCAGCACGCCCCCCGCATCCGTATCCGCCGATGCCGGTCCCGCCAGCACCCGCCCATCCGCCTCCAGCACCATCCCATCACGCGTCACGAACCGCGCCTCCGGATCACTCAACCCACCCGCCGCCAGCATCATCGCCGAATCCAGCGACTCCACCAGGTACGTCCGACCCAGCAGCCGATCGAGCAACCCCTCAACCCCGCCCGCAACCTCTTCACCAACCACCTCGCGCCGAGCCCGCACCAGCCCCCGAACCGGCTTCACACGCGGCAACAGCGCCTCATCAAAGCCCGTTTCGCCCGACCGCGAACCCGCAACTCCAGCATCCATCAACATGCGCCCGCCACGCCCCGCAAACGCCAGCGGCATGAACATCACACGCCCCGGCAATCCCGCCAGCTCCCCCGCACCAGGCAACGCATCCAACGAGCGCACGATCAGCGCCTGCATCTGCGATCCCAGCCCCGCCGCGATCGCCGCGATATCCGACGGCAAGCAATCCACAAGCTCCGCCAGCGGCCCCAACACCCCCGCAAACGCCGCATCCGTCGCTCGCCGCTGCATCACCGCGAGCACCGTCTCCCCATACCCCACCCCCGCCGCCTCCATCTCCTCAAGAGTCGCGTTCCGCGATTCCAGCCGCACCATCTCCGAACCAAGCTCCGACAGCCTCCCCGCCCGCTCGCGCCGACCCTGCGCCAGCATCCGCAGACTCGCATCATGCCGCGCCAGATCCCCCTCGATCGATTCGATCAGCCCGCGAACCTCCGCAACCGTCCGTTCGTGCCCGCTCCCCGCCCCCTGCGCACGCTCAAGCTCCCCCGTGATCCCGCCTGCACGCACCGCAAGCCGCTCCATCTGCTCACGGATCGCCTCCGCCCGCCGATCATCCCCCAAGAGCGATCCCTGCAAACTCGACCTCTCCCGCTCGATCTGCCCCACCCGGCTCCGCCGATCATTCACCCCCGCCTGCAGGTCATTAATCTCTTCCAGGATCCCCGCCCGGGACTCGCCCGCAGTTTGCAGGATCCGCTCCGCATCCGCAAGCTGCTCCGACAACCCCGCGCCCGTCTCGCGCAGGTCCGCAACCGAAGCCTCCGTCTCCATCATCTGCCGGTTCGCCTGACCCAGACGCTCCTCATCCATCCCCGCCTGCCGCCTCGCATCCTCGAGCGACCGTTCCGCCATCGCCTTCCGCTGGCTCGCCTGCTGCTTTTGATGCTCCGCCGACAGCCGCGACTGCTCCAGCCGAGCAACGCCATCCAGCAGCTCCTGCCGCGTGATATCCGCCTCCTGCTTGGCCTGCTCGGCAAACGTCACCGTCTCCGATGAAGTCCGCCGCTCCTCCTCAAGCCCCGACTGCCGCGATGTCAACCCATCCAGCCGCTGACGAAGATCGTCATACACCTCGAACGCCAATGCCAGCCGGTTCCCCGCAAGCTCCTGGTCCAGCGCCTGGAACTTCCGCGCCTTGATCGCCTGCCCCTTCACGATCCGCAGACGACGCTCCGTCGACTCCAGCTGCGTGCGAGTCTCCGTCAGGTTGACCTCAGTCTTTTCGAGCTTCCGCTGCGCCTCGATCCGCCGCTGCTTGTACTTCGCAACCCCCGCCGCTTCCTCGAAGATCACCCGCCGCTCCTGAGCGCTCGCCAGAAGCATCGCATCGACCTTTCCCTGCTCGATGATCGAGTACGCATCCGCCCCGATCCCCGTATCCAGGAACAGCTCACGGATATCCCGCAGCCGCGCATTGCGCCCGTTGATCAGGTACTTGCTCGTCCCATCCCGGTACAGCCGCCGCTCAACCTCCACCACATCCGCATCCATCGGCAGCAGCCGCTTCCCCCGGACATGCGCATCAACAACCGACTCCTCTCCATTTTCCACAACAGTGGGGGAGTCGCTCGCACCATCGACTTGAAAGACCGGCTCTTGGTTCGCACCGATGTCCGATGCCTGATGCCCGATGCCTTCTTCTGTCTTTTCACCAGTGCCCAGTGCCCGATGCCCAGTGCCTTCTCTCACAACAGGATTCTCAAACGTCAACGTCACCGCCGCCATCCCGCTGGGCTTCCGCCCCGCAGAACCCGCGAAGATCACATCGATCATCTCCGTCCCGCGCAAGCTCTTGCTCGAGCGCTCACCAAGCACCCACTTGATCGCATCCACCACGTTCGACTTCCCGCAGCCATTGGGGCCCACAACCCCAGTGACCTCCTGGTCGAACGTGAATTCTGTCTTGTCCGCGAACGACTTGAAGCCGTTGAGCGTCAGCTTGGACAAACGCATCGCGTCGCAACCTCCGTGTCGCTCGCCAGGATCTCCGGCGCTGCACCCTCCATGGCGCAGATGCCCTCAAAGCCCGGTCTTTAGACGACCGATTCGACCCAATGACACCCCCGCCTGATACCACAATGGGTTGGGCGCAAGGCGCAGAACCACACTATATCGGGAATCATCGTCCTCTGCCTGCAAAGCCAGAGAGCCTCCCGACTTATCGGGCTGGCCTCTCAGTTCTGGGGTTTGTTCGCATCCACCGTCGGCGGCGGCGGTGCGATCGGCACCAGCTCCGGCTTCTGAGGCCGCCGATCCACCGGGCTCGGGAGGTTCCTGGCCTTCTGCGGCTTCTTGAACTCCTCCAGCCGCAGCCGATCCTCCTCACCCTCCGGGCGATCCGAGAGCAGCGTCCCCGCCTCCGCATCCAGGATCTCCGCCAGCAGCTTGTCACGCTCCGTCGTGAACGCCGCATCCGTCCCCTTGGCCTGGTGGATCGCGTACAGCGCCCCGACCACCTCCGAGTACCTCATCCCCAGCCCCGGCTCCGGATCCGAAGGCGTCGGCTCGTGCGCCAGAAACCGGATGAACTGCACAAGATCCGGCTTCAGCTGGCTGGTCGTCACCCGCTCATCCCGGTAATCCCGGTAGTACACGCGCACCTTCCCGGTGCTCTCATCCCCATCGATCATCAGCCGGTCCGACCACGTCGATACCAGGATCTCCGTGTCCAGCGCCGGCCTGGCGCCGAACACCACCACCCGCGGCCGGCCCTGCTGCGTGATGTAGATCATCGGCTCCCCGTACGGCACCACATCCAGCAGGAACTTGCCCTCCACAACCTCCCGGCTGATCCCCTGCACCGTGCGCCCCGGGAACTGCATCTTCGCCAGCTCCTCCAGGTGCGTCAGCGGACGCGGAATCGCTCGCGGATCAGTCGAAAGCGTGTCACGCTGCGCACGCATCATCCGATTCAATTGCGCACCCGCCGCGCGGGTCGCCAGCGCCTCGTACGCCGATGCACGCACCGTCAGCTCCTCCGCACGGCACAGCTCCCGCAGCGCCACATCCACCGTCGGGCCGCCATCGATCAGCGCCAACAGATCGATCGCCTGCGTCCGAACCGCGCCCGTCCCACTGATCGCAAGCTCCCGCAGCGCCTCTCCGGCACGTGGATCGTTCAACCTCGCCCCCGCCTGCAACGCGGCCAGCCGCGGCACAATCTCCGGATAGTCGTACATCGGGCGAATGAATGGCAGCGCCTTGGGCCCTACCGCCTCCAGGCACCACGCCAGATCCCCCGCCATTCGCGGCTCGCTCTTGAGCGCCTCGATGTATCGCCGAGCGTGCTCCTCCGGATACGTCTGGTCGATCTGAAGCGAACGAACCAGGTTCAGGAACTCGATCGGGTGGTTCCGCCACGAACCCGGGATCGACAGCGCAATCCGCCCGCCCTCGCCCGTCCCGATATTGCCCCCTGTCTTGCCACGCGCTGCCGGACCATCATCGCCCGGCTCCTCAGGGAACCTCGTGTTGATCGCCCCCGTGATCGCACGCGCCCGGTCAAAGCTCACGTTGTCCATCTGGATGATCAACTGCAACGGCTGCGTCACCACCCCGCCATCCAGGATTCGACCCACCGTCTGCGAAACCCCGTTGTCCTCCTTGCCCGGCTCGGCGAACGGATTCAGGAAGATCGGTCCCTTCGCCTGCGCGATGTTCCGCGTCTTGAATCCCCCCAAGGGCGTCGCATCACCGATCGCCATGTCTGTCGTCCACAGCGTCCCGCCCTCCAGGCTGGTCGCGTTGATCGCACGCACGTACACGTCAAACGTCGATCCATCCGGAGATCCCGGCGCGATCGCCGCCTGTACAAGCACCACCGCCACATCCGGATCTCGCAGCAGCTGGCTCGGAGTCTTCCCCTGAAGCCCGCTGTACTGCGGCGGGAAATCCGTCGCCTTCGAGATCTTGTTGAGCGCCATCATGCGCTCCATGGTCGCCGCGATCCGCTCGTTGACGATCCCCCCGCCCGTCCCGTTCACTCCCACCACCAGCCCGTACCCCGACACCACGATCGGCCGCGTGCCGATGATCTCCGCCTCCGATCCGATCGTCCCGCGCAGCACCGCCGGCACATCCCGCACCACGGGTGAAATCGTCCGCGCACGCTTCATCGGGGAATCACACCCCGGCGCCATCAATGCGCCGACGATCGCGACCGCCGCGATGACCTTGGTCATCGCGGACACCGAATGCTTCTGCTTCATCATCAATGCTCGCACGCAGCGAACTGGGCAAACCCAGGCGCGGGTTCAATCTTCACCGTTCGCTTGCGCTCATTGTACGGATCTTTCGTCGCCTCCCGCGCCACCTTCTCCACACCATCACCCTGTCGCTTCCTGTCACCTCCCGTCACTACCTCCGACCCGGGAAAACACCCACCCGGCGCGCAACCTCCGCTCTTCCTTCCACTTGTGCCCAATCGACACCATTTCCACAAATTGACACCAGATTTTGCGGGTTCACCCCCTTGCACCTACGATCCATAGTGGTATGCTGGTCTCTTCTCGATCGGACGGCTCGGGTGGATCCGTGGGGGATCTAGGGCCGCCGCGACCGACCAATCAACGACCGAACGAACCATCCGGGGTAGCGGGGGAAGGGATGCCCTCGCGTCTCCGGAGTTTTCCCGCCAGAGGTGTTTCCGCCGTGCCCGTGCTCGCCGACTTCCAGATCCGTGACCAGATCAAGATCGAGCCCTTCGAGGCCGCTCAGAAGCGCCCGGGCCGCATCTCCTTCGGCGTCTCCTCCTACGGCTACGACGTCCGCGTCGGCACACGCTTCAAGATCTTCACACCCACCACCCGCTCCGGGGACATCGCCGTCGTCGATCCCAAGAGCTTCTCAGATGACATGATGGTCGAGGTCGACGTGGCGGGCCGCCCCGCCGACAAGCAGTACGTCATCATCCCCCCCAACTCGTTCGCCCTCTGCGAGACCGTCGAGTACCTGGCGATCCCCCGCGACGTGCTCGCCATCTGCGTCGGCAAAAGCACCTACGCCCGCTGCGGCCTCATCGTGAACGTCACCCCCCTCGAGCCCGAATGGCGCGGCAAGGTCACCCTCGAGATCTCTAACACAACCCCCCTCCCCGCCCGCGTCTACGCGAACGAGGGTGTCGCCCAACTCGTATTCCTCAAGGCCGACAAAGTCTGCGAGAAAAGCTACGCGGACAAGTCCGGCAAGTACCAGGATCAAGGTGGTTTGACGTTGCCGAAGGTGGATTGAGAGAACATTGAGTTCATCAATGAACGCACAAAGTACAACGAAGTCGATGGCGCCGTGTGGAGGGCAGACTCCAGAAGAATTTCTGTCATGGCATGAGGAGTTCGGTCTCGTTGTTGGCGACGAAGTTGCCGTGCGCACTACGCACGGTGGATTCTGGCGATATGAAATTGATCGCGTAGCGGTCGTGAACCACGGTCGCCAGCGCCGAATCGTACTTGAGAAGAACGGCTCATTTTACCGCAACGGCAAGAACTGTTTTCATCCGAAAGGTCAGACTCGCCTTGTCTGGTTGACTGACTCAGTTCGCGGTTCAGTGCTGCTGGACGAAGTGTTTGTTTGCATTGATCGCCCGTGAAAACCGGTTTCAGGTATCAGAGGTCAGAATGAAGATCACCCGCAAATTCACCAAGGATGGTGCCGACCCCTTCGCCAGCGTGAAGTGGATCAAGCGGTCATCAAGGATCTCGAACCCGGACGGTTCGACGGTCTTCGAGATGAAAGATGCCGAAGTCCCCGAGACCTGGTCGCAGCTCGCGACCGACATCATGGTCTCCAAATACTTCCGCAAAGCCGGCGTCCCCGACGGCAAGGGCGCCACCGGCCCCGAGAAATCCGCGCGCCAAGTCATCCACCGGCTCGCCGGCTGCTGGCGACACTGGGGTGAGAAGCACAACTACTTCGACTCCAAGGCCGATGCCCAGGCCTTCTACGACGAGCTCGCCCACATGCTCGTCAACCAGGTCTGCGCGCCCAACAGCCCCCAGTGGTTCAACACCGGCCTCAACTTCGCCTACAGCATCTCCGGCCCCGCCCAGGGTCACTGGATCGTGAATCCCCAAGACTCGAAAGTGCGGCCCGGCACCGCCGAGCTCGCCGACGATGCCTACACCCACCCCCAGCCCCACGCCTGCTTCATCCAGTCCATCACCGATGACCTCGTGAACGAGGGCGGCATCATGGACCTTTGGGTCCGCGAGGCTCGCCTCTTCAAGTACGGCTCCGGCACCGGCACCAACTTCTCCAACCTCCGCGCAGAGGGCGAACCCCTCTCCGGCGGCGGCAAATCCTCGGGCCTCATGTCCTGGCTCCGCATCGGCGATCGCGCTGCATCGGCGATCAAGTCCGGCGGCACCACCCGCCGCGCTGCCAAGATGGTCTGCCTCGACATGTCCCACCCCGACATCGAGACCTTCATCAACTGGAAGGTCCGCGAGGAGATCAAGGTTCAGGCCCTTGTCGAGGGGCTCAAGCTCCTCAAGAAGCACGACCAGCAGCTCGCCGACACCGCCGCCAAGATGAAGCTCGACCTCGACTACGACTTCAACGGCGAGGCCTACCTCACCGTCAGCGGCCAGAACAGCAACAACTCCGTCCGCATCCCCGATGAGTTCTTCGAAACCCTCGACACCGGCGGTCAGTGGAAGACCCACTGGCGCACCACGCCCGAAAAGCCCGCCCGGACGTTCGACTCGACCAAGCTCTGGGATGAGATCTGCTACGCCGCCTGGCGCTGCGCTGATCCCGGCGTCCAGTTCGACTCCACCATCAACGCCTGGCACACCTGCCCCAGCGGCGGCCGCATCAACGCGAGCAACCCCTGCTCGGAGTACATGTTCCTCGACAACACAGCCTGCAACCTCGCCTCCCTCAACGTCCTGAAGTTCTACGACCCCGCCAGGCGCATCTTCGACATCGAGCGCTACGAGCACGCGATCGACCTCTGGACCATCGTCCTCGAGATCTCCGTCCTCATGGCCGCCTTCCCCAGCCGCGAGATCGCCGAGCTCTCCTACAAGTACCGCACCCTCGGCCTCGGCTACGCCAACCTCGGCGCCATGCTCATGCAGGCCGGCATCCCCTACGACTCCGATGAGGCCCGCGCGGTCTGCGCCACCCTCACCGCGATCCTCACCGGACGCAGCTATCGCCAGTCCGCCCTGATCGCCAAGGAGCTCCAGCCCTTCCCCGGCTACGCCGCCGACAAGGACAACATGCTCCGCGTCATCCGAAACCATCGCCGCGCGGCCCAGGGTCTCTCCCGCGATGCCTCGGACTGGGAAGGTCTCAACACCCACACCCGCCCCGTCCCCATCGACCACAGCCTCATCAAGGCCGGCAAGGTCAACATCGCCAACGCCGATGACCTCCTCATCCGCTCGGTCGCCGCGTGGGATGATGCCCTCGAACTCGGCAAGAAGCACGGCTTCCGCAACGCCCAGGTCACCGTGATCGCCCCCACCGGCACCATCGGCCTCCTGATGGATTGCGACACCACCGGCGTCGAGCCCGACTTCGCCCTCGTCAAGTTCAAGAAGCTCGCCGGCGGCGGCTACTTCAAGATCGCCAACGAATCCGTCGCCCCCGCCCTCAAGGCCCTGGGCTACGGCGATGAGCAGGCCAACGGCATCATGACCCACCTGCTCGGCAACCTCACCCTCAACGTCCCCATGCCCGGGACCGCCAAGGGTGTCACCCCCGGCACCACGCTCGCCGCTTGGCTCAGCGATCGCGGCCTCTCCGACCACGACTTGGTCGGCATCGAGAAGTCGCTCCCCAGCGTCTTTGAGATTTCCTTCGCCTTCACCGCGTGGAGCATCTCCGAAGAGACCCTCAAGCACCTGGGCTTCGATCCATCCGCCGCTCGCCAGGAGGCCGGCTTCAACCTCCTCCGAAAGCTCGGACTCAAGACCGCCGAGATCGACCAGCTCAACACGCTGGTCTGCGGCACCCAGACCGTCGAGGGCGCGCCCCAGCTCGCCGTCGATCACCTTCCCGTCTTCGACTGCGCCAGCAAGTGCGGCAAGCTCGGCAAGCGATTCATCGCACCCTCCGGCCACATCCGCATGATGGCCGCCGCTCAACCCTTCATCTCCGGGGCGATCAGCAAGACCATCAACCTCCCCAACGAGGCCACGGTCTCGGACATCGCCGAGAGCTACCGCCTCTCCTGGGAGCTGGGCCTCAAGGCCAACGCCCTCTACCGCGACAACTGCAAGCTCTCGCAGCCGCTCTCGGCCAGCTCCGATTCGGTCCAGGCCGACGACGATGAGGCCGATGAATCCGAACTCGCCGCCGCACGCGAAGAGGTCGCCGAGTCGGTGGCATCCCTGGCGAACGCCGCGGGGAACATGGATGCCCCCAAGGTCGCCGAGAAGACCATCGAGGTCGTGTATCGCCCGATGCGTCGCCGCCTCCCCGACACCCGCCGCTCCATCACGCACAAGTTCAACGTCGTCGGCCACGAGGGGTACGTCACCGTCGGGCTCTACGAGGATGGCAAGCCGGGTGAGCTCTTCATCCAGATGTCCAAGGAAGGCTCGACCATCGGCGGGCTCATGGATGCCCTGGGCACGGCGACCAGCGTTGCGCTGCAGTACGGCGTTCCGATCGAATCTCTGGTCGCCAAGTTCAGCCACCAGCGTTTCGAGCCCGCGGGCATGACCGAGAACCGCGACATCCCGTTCGCCAAGAGCCTGGTCGACTACATCTTCCGCTGGATCGGGATGGAGTTCATCCAGGGCTATCGCGAGCTGCACGCCCCTAAGCGCGGCGGAGATCAGCAGTCGCACGCCGACCAGCAGACCGCTCCGTTCGCCGGGCTCATCAACCAGACCAGCGTGGATCGCCTCGGGCAGGGCGCTGCGCAAGATGATCCGCGCCGGAACAAGGCGACTTCGGCGTCGCTCCCGCCGCGCATTGATGCTCGCGCGGGAGGAGGTGGCAACGGCGGTGGGGGGGTCAAGGAAGTGATCGCGATCAGCGAGACCCAGATCGAAACCCAGACGCAAACCAAGACCACCGTGGTTGCCGCCGTCTCGGCCGACACGCTGACGAAGGCAATGGAATCCGTGGGTGATGCCCCGCCGTGCGATACGTGCGGCACGATCACGGTTCGCAGCGGCACGTGCTACAAGTGCCTGAATTGCGGAGCGAGCCTCGGATGCAGTTGAAAACTGAAGTAACGGAAGTGACGAAGTGACAGAGTGATCGACAACATGAGCCACCCACGCGGGGCGTAGCGGGCAACCCACCCTCTCCTCCCACCACGCTCGCTGCAGCCCCGCACCTCCCTGACCCCCGGGCATCCCACCACAGCCCGGGGGTCTCTTTTTTTGGATCAAGAGAGCCCCGAGCGCGAGCTCGGGTGAATGGTCTCGTGGATGAATTGCGCCGTGTCGATGGAGAGGAAGGCATCAAGGCATGAGGCATCTAGGCATCGAGTGGGGATGCTTGGGCGTCGGTAGGGTTTGTGTGGGATCGCACCGAAGTGACTCCGGAAGGCCTGCGCCACATCGGTGGCACGGTCGGGCATGTGAGTCAGGGATCGTGGAGCGAGGGTGTGGAGGTGGAAGCTCGCGCCGGGCTCTTTCGGGCTCGGGGGAGTGAGGTTGTGGGGGTTGCGTTGAGGCGGGCGGAGGGGTTGTTGTTGAGGACGGGGAGGGGGATTCGGTGATCGGGGGGAGGTTGGGACGCTGAGAGGGAAGCGGTGGCGGTGTTGATGAGGTCTTGGAGGAGGTCGGGGTTGTCGAGGATTTGCTCTTCGATGGGGGGAAGAGGAGAAGAGAACACAGAGGGGGTGGAGGGACACGGAGAGGAAGTGGAGGGAGGGGGAGGAGCGGAGGATGTGGGTTCGAGGGTTGATTGAGAGAGGGGGATGTGGGATGGGTGGTGGTCTTGCGACCCCCGGCTGAAGCCGGGGGCTCCGAGCGAGGTCACGTGCTCGGAATGGGAGCGCGTGGGGCGCATGTGTGGGGGTTTGTAGTTGGCGATCCTTAGGAGGTAGTGGATGGCGCGGAGGGAGGCGTAGCGTTGGCGAGCGCGGGCGTTGAGGCCGGTGCGCGAGTGGTCGAGCGGGACGTTCATTTCTTCGGACTGGTAGGCGCTGATGGTGATGAGGATGGAAGGGATGGCGCGCGGGAGCTGGATGGCCGCGGAGAGCTGGGCTTTGTGTGCGGCGGCGGTGTGGATCTGGTTGGCGAGCGCGGCGATCTGGGGCTTGGCGAGCCAGAGGGTGAGGGCTTTGAGGGTGGTGTTGTTGGCGTGGGCGATCGAGAGGAGTGAGTGGGTGGGATCGGCGAGCTGTGTGAGGACCTGGTTCTCGACTTCGGGTGTCGGGTTGAAGGGCTTGGTGTCGGTGGGGATCTCGGTGAGAGCGGAGGGGAGGTCGAGATCGGTCTCGGCGATGTAGGGTGCGGGCTCGCCGTGGTCGGCGAAGTACTCGGGGTAGGTGGAGGGGATGAAGGTAGGGGAGTTGGGCATGGGGGGGGGGGGGGGGGGGG
>JADLBU010000069.1 GCA_020847535.1 Phycisphaerales bacterium | reverse complement strand
CTGGAGCAAGGAACTCATCATCCAGGGCAGCCAGGAGCGCGTTGCCCCGGTGCTGATGACGGCCGTCACGGCGGGGCTGGGCCTCATCCCGCTCGTGCTGAGCAAGGGCGAGCCGGGCAAGGAGATCCTGTACCCGGTCGCGGTGGTGATCCTGAGCGGCCTCATCACCAGCACGCTCCTGGACTTCTTCGTGACGCCCGCGGTGTTCCACCGCTTCGGCCGGCACGCGGCGGAGCGGTTGGCGCGGGAGCACGCGGAGAAGCACGGACAATCCACGGGCGACGACGCGGTGTCGCACCACCACGGCCGCCGAAGCAGCCATGCGCGCGCGGCGCTCGCGGCGAGCGCCGCGCCCACGCCTTCCGGCACTTCCGCAGCGACTCCCTCGCCCACCATCACTCCATTGTCCGCGCCGGACGTGCCCGGCGATGGGAAGAACGCTGAGGAGACGCCATGAACTCTGCGAGTGAGCCCATCTCCAATCGCTCAGCTCGGCAGGTCGGGCGGCGATCTGTCGGTCCCGTCCGCGCTGAACAGCCGGTTGGTCGCCGGGTTCTCCGGGCTGCCGGTGTCGGAGTACGAGCCGTCACCGCCGAGCCGGTAGCCCAGCGCTTCGACGGTGAACGTCCCGGCGTGCCCGTCCAGGAACAGGGCGTTGACCCGGTTCATGTGTCGCGGCTCGACGGCGGACCTGGGGCTGCCCGCGCCCCCGGTGCCCCGGTCGCTGGTGGACAGGAGGCGCGGCGGGTCCATCGGATAGGCCTCGTTCCCCAGCGCGCTCACGTCGGTCCCGCGCCGCTGGTAGGGCACCCGGGACGCGGCCGGGACGCCCGCGGCGGTGCCCATGCTGTCCGCGGCCAGCACGGTGTCGCTGAAGGTCTGGATGCGCGAGCGCCGGAGCGGATAGTTGTGGTACCGGCCCGCGGAGACGCGCGAGTTGCCCAGGAACTGGTAGTTGTACCCGTAGCAATGGTTCCGCTCGTCGGTGCGGTCGGCGGCGGCGGGGCAGGCGTAGACCTTCCCGGCGTAGTCCTGGCGCTGGTCGGTCGTGGCCGGCTCGGCGAAGGGGTACAAGCCGACGTGCGAGCCCATGATGGCGATCCAGCGCGGCCGGTACTTGCGTCCGTTGCCGACCTCGTAGTGGTTGGCGGGGTTGCCCGCGCCACCGCCCACATCGGGAGGCCGCAGCGGGAGCATCGTGTCCTTGTTCTCGTCGGCGTACATGATCCAGCCGAGCGCGAGCTGGCGGAAGTTGGACAGGCACACCGTGCCGCGGGCGGTGTTGCGGGCCGAGCCCAGCGCCGGGAGCAGCAGGCCGATCAGGAGCGCGATCACCGCGATCACGACGAGCAGTTCGATCAGCGTGAACGCGCGCGTCGCAGGGTTGGCGGCGGCGGCGGGCGGGTAGACAGCGTCGGCAACGCCCGCGGGGGCGGTGTTGGTGAGCATGGATGGTCCTCCAAGGCGGGTCGGATGTAAAACCGGGCCTGGGTTGCATGTTGTTGAGACCAAGTCTCAACTGGACGGAAGGTAGCCAAGATGATCGGGACTGACAAGTACAACCCGAGCCAGAACCGACAGCGGGGAGTGGCCTCACGCCGCCACGGTCGCCGTGACCATCTCCCCCCACGGCCCGGGCTCGCCGGTGGCGGAGACCCAGCGGACCAGGTACGCGGCCTGCTGGCCGCCTTGCGGGGCCTTGAAGGTGACCTCGGCGCTGCCGCCGGTGACGGTGCGGACGAAGGTGTAGCGCTCCATGTCCTGCGGCGGCGGCTCGTGGGGGTTGACCAGCGCGAGGTAGACCTCCGCGCCGTGCGCGCCTCTGGGACGCTTGACGCGCGGCGCGGCGAGCGTGCCGTCTCCCGCATCGCCGGCGTCGGCGATACGCAGGCGGTGCGTGAGGCGGCTGCCCGCTTCGACGAGCAGGACGGGCCGCGAGGTGGGCGGTGGCACGGGTGTCCCGCCAGTGATCCTCACCGAGATGCCGATCGTCGCGCGGTCCGCGTCGGTGGTCGCGGGGTAACTCTGCACGAAGGAGGAGACGGGCCGGATCTGCCGTTCCAGTTCTCGCTTGGCGGCGTCCTTGCTCGCGCGGGCGGCCTCCGCCGCGTTCCGGGCCGCGACGTGCGCGGGGTAGACCGCGTTCCATGCTTCCAGCGCCTTCATGAGCGGCGTCAGGAGGTCCGGGTCCAGCCCTTGGGTTTTGTAAAACTTCTTGACCGCCTCGTAATAGTGGTTGGCGTAGGCGGCGAAGTTCGCGTCGGGCCGTGGGATGCGTCTCTCGGGCATGTGGATCGTCTCCGCGTCCGTCCGCACCATCCGCGCGGGCGCGCGGGTGCGTCGGATGAGCGCCCCATCGTCCCGAACGCGCGGCCAGTTCACTCGAACGCCCGTCCAAGTTTCCCGCGCGCCCGCACAATCGGCATGGACGGTCGTCCCGACGGCCCGCACGCCCGTCCCGCGCATCCGGACGCACGTCCCAACCACGCGGATGCGAGCGGCACGCGGGTTCGCGGCCCCGAGCGTTTCTTCCACTCCTCCTCCGCGCTTCTCCGCGGTCCTGCCGACGGCGTGCAAGGCCTCCGCGTTCACGCCTTTTCTGTTTCCCGTCATCCCCGCGTGGTCCGGCGCGTCGCCGGCCGTCGCGCGCGGCCTGTTCGATCCAGTGTCCACCTTTGCAGGGAGTCCTGACATGAAGACCACCAAGCGTTCCATCCTGTTCCTCTCCCTGACCGCCGGCGCGGCGTTCTTGTGGGGGGGGGCATGGGCTTCGCCCGCGCTGGCCCAGCACGATCATGACAAGGGCGGCCAGCCCGGCGATCACTCGCACGGCGAGGTCGCCAAGGCCAAGTCGTTCGGTGAGGCGGCCCGGCGCATCGCCGACGAGATCAAGGCCATCGACGCGGCCCTCGCCGCGGGCTCGGTGGCCGGAGTTTCCGACCGGGCCAACGCCGTCGCCACGCTCGCCAAGAACCTGGGCGCGCTTTCCCTTGCCAAGGACAGCGGGGTTGCTCGCGACAAGGTCAAGGACGCCAACCTCGCCGGCAAGGAACTCGCCGAGACCGCGGGCGAGTTGCACGAGATCGCCGATGCGGGCGACCTTGCCAAGAGCAAGGCCCAGTTCGAGAAGGTCAAGGCCGCCGCGGCGAAAGTCGAGGCGGTCGCCCCCGCCACGTACTACTGCCCGATGCACTGCGAGGGCAGCAAGACGTATGACAAGCCCGGCGAGTGCCCGGTCTGCCACATGAAACTCAAGAAGCAGACCAGCGAGCAGTTCTCGGTGACGGTCAAGCCCGTCGGCGGCGGTACGATCGAGGCCGACAAGCCGGTGAACCTTCTGTGGACCCTCAAGGACCCGCGCGGCATGCAAGTCAAGGACGTGGAGATCGTCCACGAGATGCCGCTGCACCTGCTGATGGTCAGCAAGGACCTTTCGTGGTACGCCCACGAGCACCCCAAACTCGAAGCCGATGGGACGTTCACCATGACGTGGACCTTCCCGTCCGGCGGCGAGTACACGCTCTTCCACGACTTCACTCCCAAGGAGGTCGGGATGCAGGTCGTGCCCGTGACTCTCAAGGTGGAGGGAACGGCCCCGGCCGCCAAGCCGCTGGTGGTGGACAACGACAAGCCCAAGACCCTGGATGGGTACACCGTGTCGCTCGACACCGGTGGGCCGGTCAAGACCGGCGCGGCGACGCACATGGCGTACACCATCAGCAAGGACGGCAAGCCGGTCACGGACCTTGTGCCGTACCTGGGCGCGATGGGCCACCTGGTCATCATTAGCCAGGACCTCAAGGAGTTCGTCCACAGCCACCCGCACGAGGGGGGCGAGCACGCCGCGGGCGGGGGGGGCGGCCACGACGACAAGGGGAAGGGCGCGCACGGGCACGGCGGCGACAAGAAGGGCGGCCCGAAGGTTGACTTCGAGGCCCACTTCAAGGCCGCGGGTGTGTACAAGGGCTGGGCCCAGTTCCAGCACAACGGCAAGGTCATCACCGTGCCCTTCACGTTCAACGTTGCCAAGGGCGACGCGAGCGGCGAGGCCAAGCCCCACGAGCACGGCGGCAAGGATGACCGCGGCAAGAAGGATGACCACGACCACGGCAAGTAATGCGAACTTCCGGCCCGCCCCGCGAGAGCGGCGTGGGCCGATTGACCCGTCCGAGCGCGTCGCCGCGTGGCCCGCGCTGTCCCGAAACGCCTTGCCGGAGATTCCGACATGAACCGCCCGACCGTCCTGACCGTCGCATCAATCCTCCTCGCCGCGGGCGTGCTCGCGCTCGCGCCCGCCGGTGCTCCCACCGCCGCCTTCGCCGCCGCCGCGAGCGCTGAGACACGCGAGGTGGCGGAGGCGGAATCCGTCAACAAGGTCTGCCCCATCAAGGAAGGCGAGGTGGACAAGGAGTCGCCGACACGCGAGTTCAAGGGCGTCACCATCGGATTCTGCTGCCCCGGCTGCGAGGGCAAGTGGGACAAGAAGACCGATGACGAAAAGATGGCACTGCTCGCCAAGCACGCGCCCGAGGCGGTGACGGTGATCGAAGCGGCCGCGAAGTCCGCCAAGGCGCCGGCGGGCGCGCCCGCCCAACCCGACGCGGCGGCGCTCGCGGGCAACCCCGCCGTCAAGGTCGCCCGCGGTTATCTCGCCGCGTGCGGCAAGGCGGATGCGGCGGCCTTGAACGCCCTGTTCCTGGATAAGGGCCGCGCCACCGTGAGCGAGAACGCGGGCGATGAGGGGACGTGGGAGACCTACCGCGACCACCACCTCATGCCCGAACTCAAGGAGATGCCCGGCTTCGTGATGACCGTGGCCAAGGAGGACGTGCAGACCTTCGGCACGACCTCGATCGTGCGGCAGATCGGCTCGTTCACCGTGCCCGACCCGAACCACCCCGATGCGCCGCGGAAGTTCCTGGCCGCCGTGACCTACGTCGTGGTGGACGACGGCGGGACGCCCAGGATCGCGCACCTGCACTGGTCGAGCCGGACGGAGAAGCAACCCGCAGGTGACGGGAACGCCAAGCCCGACACCGGGCACGGTGCAAGCAGCGGCCATCAGGACAAGTAATTGCAACCGCCGTCCCGCCCCGCCAACGCGGCGCGGGCTGATTCCCGTTTGGAGACTTTCGGCATGATGTCCCAACGCTTCAAGTGTCCACCTCGCTTCACCCGCCCGCTGGCTCCGGCCGCGCTTGCGCTCGCTGTGCTCGCGGGCGGGTGCGCTTCGCTCGATCCGAAGGCGGACATCGACCGCGCCGCTCACACGGTTTCAGACCGATCGGGTGTGGCGCCCGGATGGGACGGTCCCTGGGAAGCGTCGATGACCACATGGGACGGACGCTCCCCTCTCACGGTTGAGTTGGCCTTGGGGATGGCGCTCAAGAACAACCGCGGCATCAGGTCGCAGGTGGAGCTGATCGCGGCCTCACGGGCAGACCTTGTGCAGGCGGGTCTGTTGCCCAACCCCGTGGTCGGGCTGACGCTGCGATTCCCGTTTGACCCAGTGAGCGGAGGCACGTTTGTCGGGGCGCAGGTTGTTCAGTCCTTCGCGGCTCTCTGGCTCCGGGGAGGAAAGATTCGGGCAGCCGATGCGCGGCTCAACCAAACCGTGCTGGACGTCTCTGACCAGGCCCTTTCACTGGTCGCGGAGGTGAAGGCCTCGCATGCGCGCATCGCCTTTGGTCAGCGTGCGGTCGTGCTTGCAGAACAGAACCTCGCGACCATCCAGAAGTCGATCGACTCCCTCGACGCCCGAGTGCGAGGAGGCGAGGGGACGACGCTGGATGTCAACCGCGCCCGTCAACAACTCGCGAAGGCCGAGGCCGAGCGGGCCGTGGTCATGCGAGAGCTGGCCAAAGAGCGCCGCCGGATGCTCGAACTGATTGGCTTTGCGGCAGCGAACGCGGATTGGGCCGTCGACGAAGGTACGTTGCAGTCTGCAGCGCAGACGCTCGATGAGGCCACCGTGATCGCGCTGGCGGGGTCGCAGCGACTGGACGTTGCGGCGGCGCGGTCGGTGACGCTCGCGCAGAGCGAGAACCTCTCGGTCGAGCAACGGAGCCGCCTACGGGACTTGGGGCTCGGTGCCGACTTTGAGCGGTCGGAGTCCGGCGACAAGTCCCTTGGTCCGATGGTCGAACTGGCAATCCCGATCTTCGACACCAACGAGGCCCAGATCGCCAAAGCCGGATCGATCGCCCGCGCGGCCTTCGCCAGCTACGAGGCGGCGTCGCAGCGTGCCGTGCGCGAGGCCCGGGTCGCATGGATCGAACTCGACAGCGCATCACGGCTGGTCGAGCAGTACCGCTCGACGGTGCTGGCGCTCGCGGAGCGGAACCTAACGCTCGCGGATGCCTCGCTCAAGTCCGGCCAGGCCGATGTGACGGTGCTGCTGGAGGCTCAGCGTGAAGTCACCGACGCACGGGCGCGGCTCAACGAGCTGGAGCAAGCCGCGGCGCTCGCCCGAATCGAACTCGAGTACGCGGTGGGCGGTGTCCTGGCAAGGCCCCCAACTCCCGCCCGTGATCCGCTGGACCGAGGCCCTTCAACCATTGAAGCGGGGACGCCACCCAATGGCCTGCACGAGGTGCCTTCCGGAGCACGCCCATGAACAGATACCAACGAATCACCACCATCGGGATCATCTTCCTTGCAGGAATCGGCGGCTGCACGGGTACTCCGACTGCCTCCGAACGGCAGGCCCGATCGGACGTTGACACGGTGCGTTCGATGTACCGCCCGGGGGAGGCGAAGCCGACGCTCCCAAACCTCTCGAAGGACTCGCCCCTTGCCGACTACCTGCGCTTCGCCATGCTCAACAACCCGAGGGTTGAGGCGGAGTATTACGCATGGGCGGCGTCGGTCGAGCGGATCACGGGGGCAAGGTCGCTGCCTGACCCGCGGATAACCTTCGAGGCCGACATCACGAGCGTGGTTGAGACGGTCATGCCGGGGCTGATGATCGACCTTCCTGGCCCCGGCAAACTGCGCGCCGCGGGAGATGTCGCGGCGGGTGAATCCCGCGCCTCGTACTTCAGGTTCGAGATTGAGGTGCTCAGGACCGCGATGACGCTCAAGTCCGCGTACTTCCGGCTGCACTTCCTTGAGGACACGCTCCGGGTGCAACGGGACACACTGGCTCTCCTGGGAGACCTTGAAACTCAGGCCCAGCAGCAGGTCGCTGCGGGCCGCAGCGGCATCCAGGATGTGCTCCGTGCCCAGATCGACCGTGAGCAGCTCACGACGCAGATCGCCAATCTTGAGGACTCCCGTGGTGTTCTGCTCGCGGAGTTCCGATCGGCTCTGGGATTGCGCCCGGGTGACCCGACCGTGCCGGTCCCGGGTGCGTTTGAAGCGTCGCCACCACCTCCGCCAGCGGACCAGATCCTCGCGCTCGCCGCGGCCCGCAACCCGCAACTCCGGCAGATGGAGGCGGAGGTGCGGCGCGGCGAGGCGATGATTGACCTCGCGAGGACCAGCCGGGTGCCGGACTTCTCGATCGGCATCGAGGCCGATGTCAAGGCCAGTCCGGTGATGTGGCGTCCCACGGGGAGTATCACGCTCCCGATCTGGCGCGACAAGATTGCCGCTGAGATTGCGGCGGCGCAGTTCGAGAAGAAGTCGTCTGAGGCGAGGCTCTCCGCCGAGCAGATCGGCGTGGCCGCGGATTGTGCGTCGATGCTCTACATGTACCGCGAGAGCACGCGGAACAGCGACCTGTACTCCACAACGCTCCTGCCCAAGGCCCGTCAATCGCTCGACGCCGCACGCTCCGGTTATGCGGCCGGGCGCTCTTCTTTTCTCGATGTCATCGACGCGGAGCGTCAGTTGCTCGTCCTCGATCTCTCGCTCGTCGAGGCTCGCACGCAGCGCGAGCTGTCCCTCGCGTCACTCTCTCTGCTTATCGCCGGCACCGCGCCCGAGGGGGCTCCCATCTTGCCGACCGCTCCTGCCACGTCCAAGGAGGCCCACCCATGAAACGTCGCACGGCCCTCGTTCTCGTATCGCTCATCATGCTCGTCGCGCTTGGGACTGGCTACCTCCTTGGCTCTGCCCGCTCGGGCTCGGGCGGGCGATCGAACGTCACTGGAGGCTCCGGAGGAGTGGCCGACGCTCCAGCGATGACCAAGCAGGTCTACACGTGCTCGATGCACCCGCAGGTGCGGCTCGACCAGCCGGGCAACTGCCCAATCTGCGAGATGCCGCTGATCCCCGCGGCGTCGGCCACCACCGCGTCCGGAGAGGCGCCGAT
>JADLBU010000068.1 GCA_020847535.1 Phycisphaerales bacterium | reverse complement strand
TGCCTGATGGTGCGCATGGTGGCGTGCGAGAGGGCGATGGCCTGGGGAACTGCCCGGAGATCGCCGCGCATGAGCGTAATGTCCGCGGACTCCATCGCGACGTCGGTGCCGGTTCCGACCGCGAGGCCCACGTCGGCCTGCGCGAGCGCCGGGGCGTCGTTGATACCGTCGCCGACCATTCCCACGACCTGGCCCTCGGCCTGCAGAGCCTTGACCTTGTCCGCCTTGTCCTTGGGCAGGACCTCCGCGAACACCAGATCCACGCCGACCTGCGAGGCGACCGCCTCGGCCGTCCGCTGATTGTCGCCGGTCATCATCACCACGCGGAGCCCCAGCGCGTGCATCGTGGAGATGGCGTCCTTCGACTCTGGCCGCACCGTGTCCGCGACTGCAATCATCCCCGCTTCGCGGCCATCGACGGCAACGTACATGGGCGTGCGCCCAAGTGCCGCCAGACCCGCGGCCTTCTCCGCCAGCACGGACTGGATATTGCGTTGAGCCAGCAACGCCGCTTTGCCGACCAGCACCGCGTGCCCATCCACCTGGGCTTCGACGCCGTGCCCGACCACCGCCTGGAAGCCGGTCGGCTCGGTGAGCGACAGTCCGCGTGCCGCGGCCTCGCGGACGATCGCCGCGGCGAGCGGGTGCTCGCTGTGCTGCTCGGCCGATGCGGCCAGTCGAAGCAACTCGCGCTCATCGAGCGGGCCCGCGGGGGCCGGGACGATGTCCGTCACGGCGGGCTTGCCATGCGTGATAGTTCCCGTCTTGTCGAGGATGATGGCGGTGAGCTTGTGGGCGGTCTCCAGGGCCTCGCCGCCCTTGATGAGAATGCCCTTCTCCGCGCCACGGCCCGTGCCGACCATGATCGCCGTCGGTGTTGCCAACCCCAGGGCGCACGGGCACGCGATGATGAGCACGGAGACGGCGGTGACCAGCGCCATGCTGAGGCGTGACTCCGCCGGTGAGGCGAACCACCAGACCACGAACGTCACGAGGGCGATGGCGATCACGATGGGAACAAACACGCCGCTGATCGTGTCGGCCAGGCGGGCGATCGGGGCCTTGCTGCCCTGGGCTTCCTGCACGAGCCGCACGATCTGCTGGAGGACTGAGTCGGCCCCAACCTTGGTCGCAACCAGGCGCAGCGCGCCGGTGGTGTTCATCGTCGCGCCGAAGACGCTGTCGCCGGCCGCCTTCTCGATAGGCACGCTCTCGCCGGTGAGCATGGACTCGTCCACGGCGGACTGGCCGCTCTCCACGTTCCCGTCCACGGGTATCTTCTCGCCGGGACGCACCAGCACGCGGTCGCCCACCATCACGGATTCGATCGGCACATCTTGCTCGGTGCCGTTCCGCATGACGCGCGCGGTCCTGGCCTGCATCCCGATGAGCCGCTTGATGGCGGCGCTGGTCTGGCCCGTGGCCCGGGCCTCGAAGTACTTGCCCAACAGGATCAGGACCATGATGACCGTGGCCGCCTCGTAGTACACGGGGACCATGACCATGCCGCCCATCGTGCCTTCAGTGTGTGCGGCATGGGCCGCGGCTCCGCTCACTCCCGCGAAGAACCCCGGCCAGATCGTCGCCGCGAGTGAGTAGAGGTACGCCGCGCCGGTGCCCATCGCCACGAGCGTGTCCATGTTGGCGCTGAAGTGTCTGAGACCTTTCCACGCCGAGCGGAAGAACTGCCACCCGCACCAGAACATGACCGGCGTCGTGAGCGCGAGCTGGAGCCAGTTGATCCACGAGACGTTGAACGCCTCGATCTTGCCGTGCGACATCGTGATGACCAGCACGGGCAGCGACAGCACCGCGCCCACGACCGTCTTGGTGAGCAGGCGCCGCGTCTCGGTCTCGCCCACGTTCATGTGGGCCGAGTGGTCCTCGCCCCCCCCCTTCCCAGCGCCGCCGCTCATCGCGTGCCCGGCGTGCGCTCCGGCTCCCTGCGCCGCCAGCATCGCCGCGTGGTCGTGGCCCGCGTGCCCGTGCGGAGGATTCACCGCACGGAGCCTCATCGGGGGCACGATCGCCTTGTACCCGATGTCGTCCACCGCCTTGGCCAGTGTCTCCGGCCCGGTTGCCGCCGGGTCGTACTTCACCGTCGCCACCTTGGTGGCGAAGTTCACGCTCGCCGACTCAACGCCCGGCTGCTTGGTCAATCGCTTCTCGATCCGATTCGCGCACGAAGCGCAGGTCATCCCCTCGATCGGCAGGTCGGCCCGTTCGATGGGCTTCGTAGCCGTCGAATCCGTCGGTGCGGCATCGCCGTGCTGGTGTCCGTGGGCGTTCGTCATCGTCGTCCTTCGTATTCCGTGCAAATCTCAGGGCGTGGCAGCCGACGTCGTCCGCTCCGCCGGCGAGCTCAACACCGACTTCTCCGTGCTCCCGTTCTTGAGCACCGCCGCGGCAATGAGCGCCCCGACCACCACCGCGCCGACCATCAAGGGCACAAACTTCCGCCAGCCCGTCGCCGGGGGCTTGTCATGATGGCATCCACAGTTGCAGCTCATGTGTACCTCGCATTCGCATCGGGCTACCGCGCTACCTTGCCGACCAGTTCCAGCAGTTCCTCGATCATGTCCTCGCGCTTGGCCCCGTCCTCGCTCATCGCGGCGGCGGCGCAGTGCGTGAGGTGGTTGCGCAGCAGGTTTTTAGCGACCGAGCGCAGCGACTCCTGCACCGCCGCGGCCTGCTGGATGATGTCGGCGCAGTAGCGGTCCTCCTCGACCATCGCCGCGATGCCTCGCACCTGCCCCTCGATCCGCCGCAGGTGCTTCAAGTTTGCTGCCTTGATGGCCGCATCCACGCCGACGGCGTGCGCCCCGGGGCCAACCCCATCGCGGGTCTGACCGACCAGCGAACCCGCGCCAGGATTGCACCCGCACGCCGCGCCGTTCATTGCCGGGCGTGCCGCACGCCCGGTGCCGTTCATGTTCGCCTTGCTCTTGGCCATCGTCATCGCTCCTTTGCCGATCGCTCGCGATTCCACTCACCCGCAGCAGCCGCCGGAAGCCTTCGCGCCGGGCGCATTGCTAGCCGCCGCGTTCCTCGCGCCGCCGCAGCACCCGCCAGACTTCGCGGGCATCGTTGCCGATGAGGCCACAGCCTCGCCCAGGGCCCTCGCGGGATACCCGGCCTCGTCGAGCGCCGCCACCGCCCTGCCCGCCGCCGATCCGTCCTCGCCTTCGATCTCGGCCGATCCCACCGCCACCGACTTCACCCTTACCCCGGGCACCCCAGAGAGGGCCTTGGTCACGGCCTGCACGCAGTGCCCACAGGTCATGCCGTCGATGGCAAGTGTGGTGGTTCGAACGCCCTGAGTCGTCGTATTCATGCTGAACTCCTTGGGGTAGAGTATACTCCCCCGGAGTATGTACGTTGGCGGAGGCCCGCAGGTTCACAGCGGGATTACACCGGTTCTGCGACCGTCCCGGTTGGGTGCTCGTACCAGCCTGGGTCTGCCCCCTCAGCCAAGTCCCGCCGGACCTTCAGGACGGTGAACATCCCGCCCGCGTCGATCTCGTCGAACGGCCCCTCGGTGCTGCTGCCGATCGTGTTCTTGGGGCGGCCCATCTCCATCATGTGCCCCATGCCCACCGAGAGGGGCATCGCGCTGGGGAGAATCTTGGCCAGCCTCGCGTTGACCTCGTCGGGCCTCATGCCCACCACGATCGGCAGGTTGTGGCCCATGCCGTTCATCAGGTGGTGGACCTTGTGGCAGTGGAAGGCCCAGTCGCCCTCGTTGTCGGCGATGAACTCGATGTCGCGCGTCGCTCCGGTGGGAACGTTTACGGTGACCTCCGGCCACTGCGCCGATTCGGGGATCGGCCCGCCGTCGGTGCCGGTGACCTTGAACGAGTACCCGTGCAGGTGGATAGGGTGCGCGTTGGTCGTGCTCAGGTTGCCGATGCGGATTCGCACCCGCTCGCCGAGGCGGGCCAGGAGCGGCGCCGTGCCGGGGAAGACGCGGCCGTTGAAGGTGAACAGGTTGAACGCCGTCATCTCCGTCGGGTCGGGCGTGGCTGCGCCGGGCGCGACTGCCCACTCGTTGAGGAGGATCGCGTAGTCGCGGTCCACGCGCGATTCGCGGGCCTCCTTGGGGTGGACGATGAAGAGGCCCATCATCCCCAGCCCCATCTGGAACATCTCGTCGAAATGCGGGTGGTACATGTAGGTGCCGTGCCCGCGGATGGTCCATTCGTACTTGAACGTCTGCCCGGGCCATATGTGCTTCTGCGTCAGGCCGCCCACTCCGTCCATGCCGTTGGGGAGCAGCAGCCCGTGCCAGTGCACGGTGGTGTGCACCGGGAGGTTGTTGGTGACCAGGATGCGGATGCGGTCGCCCTCAACCGCTTCGATCATCGGGCCGGGAGACTGGCCGTTGTACCCCCAGCAGTTGACGACGAGTCCGGGCGCGAACTCACGCGCCATCGGCTCGGCGGTCAAGCGGAACACCTTCACCCCGTTGTCCATCTCGAAGGGAAGCGTCGGCGAATCGGGCGCAACGACCGAGCGGTAGGGCAAGTTGCTCGTCGCCGTGGTTGCCGCGCCGGGAGCATGGCCCTGATGGCCCTGCGCGGGTTGAGCCGGTGGCGGACTTGTCGGCGGTGTCACCGGGGGCTTGTGGCCTTGGTGCTCCGGTTGGACGTCCGCCACCGCGCGCATCACCGGCGTGATGGCGACGAGGCCCGCGGTGGTAGCGAGCACCTGGCGGCGAGTGAGCCTGCATTGTTCAGGAGTGGTCATGTGGATTCACCTCGGCTGGAGCTGCTGGTGCGGATTGGATGGCGGTGCCGGAGTTGGCGGGGGCGCCGACTCCGCTGCCGGTGGATTGGGTTCTGGAAGTGGAGTTTCTGGGAGGCGCGTCCCGACGGCCAGCTCGAGGTCCGAACGAGCGGTCCAGTATTCCTGGAGTGCCCTGGCGAGTCCGGTCTCGGCCGCGGTTAGCTCGGACTTGGTGGTCAGGAGTTCGAACACGCCAACGAACATCGAGTTGTACCGGTCCTGCACGGCCGCGAGCGTGGCCCGGCGCACCGGCAGGATTTCTTCGCGGTGGAACTCCACAACCTCGCGCGCCGCCGCGACGCGCTGTAGCGCCGTGCGCACCTCGGTGCGGGCCTGCCCCTGCAGCGCCGTGCGTCGGCGTTGCACCTGACGGATCACCGCCTCTTGCCGCGCAATCTCGCCCTGGCGCTGATTGAAGATCGGAAGCTCGGCGGAGAAGTGGGGTCCGGTCGTGTACTGACCATCGGTTCCCTTCTCCGTCTCCACGCCGACCTGCACGGTTGAGAGCCACCACTTCTTCGTCAGTTCGAGGGCGTATTCCTGCTTCTGCACCTCCTCTTCGGCTGCGCGAACGTCAAGGCGCGAGCTGAGTGCGAGGGCGAGAAGATCGTCCTCGCTCGGTTCGCCGCTGGTGGGCGCGGGCGCCTCGCGCACGAGCGACCATGTCACCGGGCGATCGGTCAGGCCCATCAGTGCCCGGAGTCGCTCCTGGCTCGCCCGTTCCGCGGCCCGCGCCTGAAGGAGCGACAGGGCCGCTTGCTGGTACGCGTTGCGATCGGCCGCGACGCGCAGGTCGTCCACGTTTCCGGCGGCGCCCTGAGCCCGCGAGAGATCGAGGACCAACCTAGCGACATCTGCGAGGCCTTCTTGCGCGCGCACTGCCGCGGAGTCCGCCTGCAGCGCAAAGTACGCGGCGCGGGTCTCGGCGGCCAACCGAACGACCTGCTGCGTGACAAGCCGCAGAGTCTGGTCCTCTGAGGCGTTGGCGAGCCGCTGGCGAACCGGTACCAGGAAGGCATCCAGCAACCACACATCAATCCCGATGTTCCAGTTCAGCCCGCTGGGGGGCGAACTAGGGAAGCGAAAGAAGCCGGCAATGTCGGGGTTCCGCAGTTGTCCTGCGGTCACCACCTCGGCCTGCGCGATTCCCAGATCCTCGAACGTCGCCTGGAGACCCGCGTTGTTGAACAGGGCCACCTGGACGGCGTCGTCGGCGCTCAGAGGCTGCGTGAGCAGCGCGGCGATCCGCTGGTCCACGAAATCATCGGCCGCCGTTCCCTGCCGCCATTCGACGCGGCCACCGACACGCACGAGCGTGTCGGACTGCACTTCAGGGAAGCGTTTGTCGGGTGTCACTGAGGCGCAGCCCCCGAGTCCGGCGGCGACGACGAGGGCTAGGACAATGCGTGTGGTTCGAGTGGGCGTCATGCGCGTCTCCGTGCTCATCGGATCAGTGGTGCTTGTACCAACCCACTCCCTTGATGTCGTTCCATGCGTTGGTCTTGTGGCACAGGAAGCACTGGCTCACCTCGGCGTGCTCGATGCCCGCCACCCTCATCGAGACCATGTGGAAGTGCTCCATGTAATGGCTCGGTGGCGCCTGATGGCACTGCGCACAATCCGTCGAGAGCGACGATGGGTGGCGGAACTCGGGGATTGTCCAGCCACCGGCTGAGGCGCTGGTGGCGTGGCATGACGAGCAACTCGTTCCCAGGAGGCCACGGTGCGGGTCCTGGTTCGCGTGGCAGGCGTTGCAGTCGAGCGTCAGCTCACGAGCGGTGATTCGCGCGTGCGGCGGCGGCGTGCTTGACGCCTTGGCAATCGCTTGCAGGATCTGCTCGGAGGTGCCCGGGGCGGACGGGGTTGTCTTGCTCGCGGCGTCAACCAAAGCGCCGTGGACCATCGCCACCGGGCGGTGGTCTTGGCCAAGATGCTCGACGTGGCACTCCGAGCACATGCCGACATCGGCATGGAAGCGGGTGCTCTGCTTTGCCAGGAGACCCTCGGTCGCGCCCCCTCCCGCATGGCACGCGACGCACTTGTCGGCAGTCGGCCCATTGTGCGGCGTGTGGCACGACTCGCACCGCGACGAGAGAAACTCGTGCTTGGCGGAGAGCGGCCCCGGATTGACGAAGTCGGCCCAGCCCGGGGCCGCGGCCGTGCCACCACGGTGCGACACGAACGGCAGCGCCGCGGCGGCGCCTAGGGCCCCGACCATCACGACCGCGTAGATAATTTCGACTCTTTTCATGGAAGCCACCGGATTCCGAAGTACCACGCCGACCAGATGTGAACGGCGAGCAGCGCATAGAGGATGATGGCGATCACGATGTGGCACGCGAGCCAGCGACCAAATGTGCCCTTGAGCAGTTCGTGCGACTTGATGGCGTACTCGACGTCGGCGATCGACTCCGACAGCCTGACCGCTCGCGCCGGGGTGGTGAGCTCCGTGTCGCGGACAAAGAACGGGGCGGCGAGCCGCGAGAAGAAACCCGCGAAGGGTTTCAAGCGGGCGGCCTTGTCCGGCTCTTTGATCAGCTCGCCCGCGGTGCGCTCATAGGCCACGCGCAGCCCCGCGAGCAACTGCTGGCGGTTGCGCATGTCCATCGACATCTGTGCCATGAGGTAGCGGCCCACGAAGCCGCTGATCGCCACGATCAGCATCACGGCGGTGAGGGCGATCCCAAGCGGGCTCTCGAACCGATGACCGCTGTGCAGCACGCCGAGGATCGGAGCGAGCACGCCCGCGTAGATGTGAATGGCCAGGAGCGTCCGCATGGACACTCCGCGCGTGACCCACCGCCTGAGGAATGGAACTCGCTTGACCAGCAAGTACGCGAGGGGCACGAGCATCAGGGCCGCCGCCGAAATCCCGAGCACGCCGCCCGTGAGGCTGCCGGGGAATCGCGGGTCGCGATGGACGTAGAAACCCAGCACAAGGATCACCAGGAGCAGGACCAGGCCGGTGACGATGGCGCGTTCGCGTTCTTGCATCGTTCAGGCCTCCACCTCGATGTTGGTCTTGGATTTGGCCTGGCACGCGAGGATGATTCCCTTCGATTTCTCCTCCGGGGACAAGCCATCCTCGACGGCCATTGTGACCGAACCCTTCAGGAGCCTTACCTTGCACAGACCGCAGGTGCCCGCCCGGCAGGAGTTGTCGATAGACACTCCCACGTGCTCGGCCGCCTCGAGCACAGAGGTGTCCGGCGGCAACGGGGCGGCTTTCTGTGAGATGGAGAACGACACCACCGGCGTGGTCTCTGGTGGCGCTTCCACCATCGCCGTCTGAACCGCGGACAGCCGAACTTCCTTCTTCTCGGCGGGCCCAAACGCTTCTGTGAACACCTGCGACGGTTTCACGCCGAGGTCGGCCAGCATCACCCGTGTCGCATCCATCATCGCCGGTGGCCCGCAGACGTGGATGCGCCGGTTCGGCAGGTCGGGGACAGACTGCGCGATCAGATCCTTGGTCAGCCGCCCCTTAGGACCCATCCACACGGTGCCGTCGCTCCGGGTCATCGTCGCGACCACGTGGAGGTTGGCATGCCGCTTCTGGAGGCGTTCGAGTTCGTCGCGGAACACGAAGTCCTCAGACGACCTGCACGCGAAGAGCAGGAACATGTCCTTGTTCCACCCGCGGTCGGTGAGCGTGCGGATAATGCACATCAGCGGCGTGATGCCGACGCCAGCCCCGATCAGCACGATGCTCTCGGCTTCGGTACCTGCAAACGTAAAGCGCCCTTGCGGCGCCGAGATCTGCAGCAGATCGCCGGGGGCCACGCGGTCGTGGAGGTACCGCGAAACGACTCCTTGATCCTCCCGCTTGACGGTGACCTCGACATAGTCGCGCTGCGCGGCGGACGATGCGATCGTGTAGGAGCGCTTGGTGGTCTTGCCCGCCAGCGCCACGGCGAGGGTGAGGAACTGCCCCGGAACAAACGAAAAGGGGATTGACCCGCCGGCGGGGTTCACCAGCCGGAGCGTCTTGATGGCTGGAGTCTCCAGGAAGACATTGGAAACCCGCAGCGAACCGCTCCACGGACCGATCGCTGCCCCCCTTAGTTCCGCGGGTTCAGCCGCGGACGCTAAGCGGAGCGGGGTTGGGGGTACGACAGTCGCTGTGACCGCCGTAGACGCTGGAGCGACCACCGCACCGGGCGGGGGCTCGGTGAGACGCCTCAGCAGTGAGCTTGCCCGCCGCATCTTCACGAAGTACATGCCGATCACGGCGAGTCCAAACCCAGCCAACAGCACCATGATCACCCAGTGCCCGAGTGACCAGCCCAGCCAGCCGCCGGCTTCGTGTGTCTGCGGTTCAGGAAGGTTGAGTTGACTCTTGAACCACTGCAACCCGACCTGCTGAGGGGACTTTCCTTCCGCGATCGCTCGGTGCGTGCTGAGTCCGCTGTCAAAGCGGGCCGCGCCCTCGCGAAGGCGGTTCAACGCATCCTGCATCGCCGCGTAGTCATTGAGCCCTGCGCGAGTGAGCAGGACGTCCATCGCTTCGCCCATCATCTTCGTGCCGGACTCCATCCGTTCATGCGCGGCGCGCTGGAGTTCCTCACGCTGCTCGGACGTGAGCGACGGAAGCTCCATCAAGCGCGGGTAGAGTTCTTTCGGGGGCGCGCGGAGCATCCCCTCCATCATGCTTTCCATGCCGGCGATACCACCGGGAGTGCCACTGGTCCCGGAGCCGGGCTGCTGCGCTCCGGCTTGCGGGTGGTGCTTGGCGTGCTCTTCGGGGCTAACTTGGGCGTAGAGCATTGACGAACCGAGCAACAGCGCGAGGATCGCTGCCACGAGGCGGGGGGTTGTCGGTCGCGCGACGGTGTGGGCACTCATGCTGCTGCTCCCGCATTGGCCGGGGAAGGTGCAATGCGCGTTGTCAGGATGGGCGTTCATGGCGGAGCGTTCCCTTTCCGCTGCTCCTCCTCGTACGCGCGGCGGATCACCTCATCGCGTTGCCACTTTCGGAAGTTGGCCGTGTGAACCAAGTGGCCCGAGGTCAGTCCGACCACGGCGTAAACGAGGGGCCAGGCGAACTGGTCGGCGTTGACCATCGCCGAGCCCCGCCAACTCCAGAGCAGGTGCGCCACGTAAGCGAGGCTCACCGCAGCGGCCGCGATGAGGCCACCTCGACGCTCCATCGCGGCTGCTGCCAGGATGACAGGCACGAGGAACAGCCCGGCCAAGAGGATGTGCAGGCCGTGCACCGCATGCGTTCGCGTCCCGAGCGCAAAGTGCAACACCGTGAGAATGACTCCCCACACGCACGCGCGCCGCAGCTGGCTGGCCTTCTCCGGGTCCATCGCGTGTTCCTCACATATCGCTCATGCCGCCGCCCGCTCCACCGCCCATGCCGGGCATCGCGCCGGGTTGGTTGGCGGGAGAAGGGTTCGCAGGCATCATGCCCGTGAGCTGCTTGCGCTGCTCGTCGGTCAACACGGCGGCGGCCTTGCCCACGTCACGGATGAACGTGATGCGCTGCGCGCTCTTGAACTGCTCGATCTCGCGTGCCTTCGCCTCGACCTTCGCGGCGTCGGGCGCGTCGGCACCCGTCAGATCCCACAACTCTTGCTCGGCCTGATCGATCTTCCGCTGCAACGTCGCCTGGTTGAGCAGCGACCCCTCCTTGATCTCTCCAAGCTGCTTCTGCTGGTCCACGGTCAAGGTGATGTGCGAGCCGTGGTCGAGGAAGAAGCCCGTTGATCCCAGGTGGTAGATGTGCGAGGCACCGGGGAAGCCGGGAAGTGCCGACACCCCACCCATGTTCATGCCGCCTCCCATGCGCGACATGCCCATCCCCATCATCTGATCCATCATCCCCATCATGCCGCCGCCGGAACCACCGCTGGACATGCCGCCCATCATCATCTTGTCCATGTCCATCATGCCCATGCCGCCACCACCGGACATGCCCTGCATGCCCGATCCGCCGCCGGACATCCCCGACATGCCGGAGTTCCCCTGCGGCATTGAGCCGCTCCCCATGCGCGACATCCCGGTGCCCTGCATCGAGGACGTGCCCATTGGCATCCCCGGCCGCATCCCGCCTTGGGGCATGGGCTGCGGCGCGCCGCCAGCGGCGTGCCCTTGGGCGAGGGCCGCCTGAAGCTGCGCGATCTGGGTACGAAGCTCCGCGAGCTGCCTGGCGAGTTCGGCGTTGTCGACCGGTGGCGCGGTGGGCTGGGGGTGTGCACCACCCTGAGCGACGTGTGCCGCATGTGTGGCCGGGTCAACCCCCGCTGGCGGCTGCGTGCCCGCGGCAGGCTGTGACTGTGCGAGTGCCGCGGCGGACAGGGCCGTGCCGGCGACCAGAGCGATCAACGAAGTGCGGAAACGATTCATGTGCGATCTCCTTTCAAACTTGTGAATCCGGTGGATGTGGCCGAGGCCCGACGTCCGCGCTCGGCCTTCTCGAGTGTCATCAGGAAGCTGAGGCCCGGGTCCTTGGACTCCGACGATTGCAGCTGCGCCCAGTGTTGACGCGCGTAGCCGCGCAGGAAGTCGAGGATGGTGCCGAGGAGCACGACCTTGACGCCCCGCGACGGTGCGTCCGGCGGCAGCGAGCCGAAGGCGACCAGACGAACGCGGTGCCCGTGCCGGGTCTGCGCATGCCCGTGCCGCACGAGCGAGCGGCCGAGTTCGACCGCATGGGCGGGTTCGCAGCAGCCAAACCGAGTCAGGGCGGCTGCAAGCACATCGGGATTGGAGGCTGCGCGATTCAGCACGGCGCGACCCTCCTTGACCTCGCCGATGATCATGTCCGGCGTACCCGGGTGAATGTCGAGGGCCGGGTCCGTCTGAATCTCGCACACCGGTCCGGCCCCGTCCGGCCTCGTGGGTGATTGGAGTGTGCAGGAGTGCCCGAAACGAAATCCGAGCACATCCAGGTCCGTGGCGGTTTGGTAGCCGCCCGCTGGGAGCGACTCGACGATGGGGTACTCCGTTACGGTGAGATAGCCGTTGACGCGGAGGTATGCCTGGACCAGTGCAACGCCGTTGTCCATGCTCACGGCCCCCCTTCAGCATCCGGGACGCTGAGCCGACCGCCCACACTTTGCTCGAGCGCAATGCGGGCAAGCACAGCGTCGCGCTCAAGGTCATTGAGCGTGCGACGGGCCTCGATCAGTTCCCGCTGCGACTCAAGCAGCACGGTCACGTCCGACTGCCCCGCCTTCAGCGCGGCCTCGGCGAGTGTGAGATTCCGTTCAGCGATCGCCAGGACCGTGGTGCGGTACTGCTCGGCGAGCCGCGCGGCGCTGTCGAGCTCGACCCAAGCCGTCCTGGCTTCACGAACGGCCCGCTGGGCGGTCGTCTCGTATGCGGCGAGCGCGGCGCGGGCGAGCGATCCGGCCCTTGCGATCTGGGCTTGATTGGTGTCGAAGATGGGAATGCCGATCTCCACGACCGGGCCAATGGACTTCTCACCCGACTCCGAACGCTCAAAGTCGGCCCCGAGACCGAAATCCCTCAGCCGGTTCTTCTCCTCGACGGAGAGCTCCTCTCGCTGCGCATCCACCAGCGACCTTGCAGCGGCGACATCGAGGCGCTGGGAACCGGCGAGCAATACGGCCGAGGCCTCATCGAGCAGCGCCGCTTGCGGTCCGGCGGGACCCGGTTGGACCGTCCACTCCGCACCCTCCGCGGCAAAGCCGATGAACTCGAGCATGCGACGGCGTTCTTTCGCCAGGTCTCGGATGACCACGGTCCGCTCGGCCTCAGCCTTGGCGAGTTGCTGGCGAGCCCGATTCACATCCAGCGGTGTCCCCTCGCCGCCACGCACCCGGGCCTCCAGCGAATCGATACTTCGGCGGATCGTCGCGAGGTTCTCATCCGAGAGGACGACGGCGTGTTCGCCAAAGACGATGCGCGCGTGCGTGGCCCGCACGTCGGCCACGAGACGGAGCGCACGATCGGAGACATCGAGCACGGTTTGATTGAGCCGTGCATCGGCTGCCCTGACTTTGCCGTCGCGGAGCCACAGTGCGGTGAACGACTGCACCACTTGAGCACCGATGAACGTTCCACCGCTCACAGGATCGAAGGGGAAGCGCAGCGTCAATCCCACGACCGGGTTGGGCAGCAGTCCCGCCTGCACAAGGTCGGCGCGGGATGCCGCAATCAGTTCGACCTGAGATCGGATCTCCCGGTTGTTGCGCAGCGCCATCGCCACCGCCTGCTGCGCAGATAGGGGTGATCGACCATCCCAGGTCGTCAAGGACGACTCCCAGGGCTCGGCCCAGTTTGCCACCACGCCGGAACGCTCGGAGACGGTCGACGAGGCCCGGCCGATGTCGGGTGCGGGATCAAGCGAAGCGCAGCCGCCCACGCCACCCGCGCCAAGGCCGAGCGCGGTGAAGAAAATCGAGCGGTTGGTGGGTCGAAGGATCATGCCATGGGTCTCCGGGATCATGCGGTACGGATACCGGGGCCGCACACAGTGCGGCGCGGGGCCGGTCACTTGTGCTCGTGACCGCCGTGGTCGTGGCCGGGCTGGGCCCCGTGCGGGGTCTTGGCGGTTATTCCCGCGATCGCGTCGGCGAGCTTCTTCGCGCGGGTCTCGTCGGATAGTGCATCCCAACGCAGGGCGCAGTCTCCATCGCAGAACCCAACCTTGAGTCCGTTGTACTCGCGGGTGTGGAAGGGATTGACCTTGTCAGCGGTCATCGGGCAGATGTCATTGACCGTGCCTGTGTCGGTCTGGGTCTTCGCGTCGGGCTTCTTCTCCGCACGGCTCGACCAGTGCAGGTGTGCGATCTTGGGGCTGCCGGCGTCGTCTACGATGACAAATGTGACGGCGGCGAGGTACTTCTTGCTGAGTTCCTTGTGGTTGGGATCAGGCACGGTGAACGCGCCGATCTGGCGAACGATCGATGTCGTGCCGAAGGTCTGCACGTCCTCCTTCGTGACGCTCATGGCGAAGCCCGGCATCTCCCTAAGTTCCGGCAAGAGGTGATGGTCGCGATAGGTCTCCCAGGACCCCTCGTCGCTGGCGTTCTCGCTCACGGTCGCGCGGCCCTTGTCCAGAAACAGCGCATTGAGCGCGGTCACGTCGGCATTGCCGCAGGCGTCCAGATACGCCCGCGCGACCTTCATGGCGGAGTCGTTGCCGCTCATCCGGGCTTCGGCCGGAGCGGGCGTTGACGCTCCCTTGCCGGCGCCCGCGATCGCGGTCACGGCCTCCGGCGCGTGCTTAGCGAGGAGAGCCATTCTGTCGTCGTCGGTCTTCGTGTCCCACTTGCCTTCGCAGCCCGGGCAGCAAAACCCGATGGTGACGCCCTTGAACTGCCGCGTGGGCGACTCCTTGTCCACCTCGTTGCCGCGGATCGGGCAAACCGCGTTGACGGGGTCGGTCGTGGCGGCGGAGGCCGCGATCGCCGCGGCCGGGCTCGCACCAGTGAGGGGCACGAGTACCCCGAGGACAAGGAGCGAGGTTGATCCAAGCAGGACGACGGAACGGTTCATGGGCTGTCTCCGATCTTGTATGAGTGGTGAGTGGTCGTGAGGGATTACTTCGACGCGGTTTTGGGAACGCAGCGATCGCAGTCCACGCCTTCGGGAGCACACGACGCGCAGCGGACCTTGAGCACGCCGTCCTTCTCGTAGATGGTCATTTCGTTCTTGCACTCTTCGCACATGTGCGTGGTGATGGTCCGACTCGTGGACAGCCCGCCGCGCGGGCCTCCCGTGCTTCGGACCTTGCGGATCTGGTCGTAGCACTTGGTGCAGACCGAGACCTGACCAGGCTTCATGTCGGTCATCGTGTGTTTGCTACTGGCGCAGCCGCCCGTGACGAAGACGAACGCAGCGATGAGCGGAAGAATCGGGCCGATGGATGTCATGTACGAGTCTCCTTGCACGGTCGAGTCGCGTTCCGCCGCACTGGACGGCGACAAAGCAATCGAGGAAGCGGCCCGCGCCGCTCTCGCGGCGCGGGACGGACGGCGTGCTCACTTGCCGTGCTCGTGACCCTTGTCGTCGTGGCCGTGCGGCTTGGCCTCGCCGCCGCCCTCTCCCTTGGCGACGCTGAACGTGAACGGAACGGTGATGACCTTCCCGTTGTGCTGGAACTGCGCCCAGCCCTTGTAGAGGCCCGCGGCCTTGAAGTGGGCCTCGAAGTCCACCTTCGGGCCGCCCTTCATGTCCGTGTGACCTTGCTTGGCGTGATCGTGGTCGCCGTCCGCGTGCTCGTGCGGGTGGCTGTGCACGAACTCCTTGAGGTCCTGGCTGATGATGACCAAGTGCCCCATCGCGCCCAGATACGGGGTCAGGTCGCTCACCGGCTTGCCGTCCTTGGCGATCGTGTACGACATCGTCGTCGCGCCGCGGGTCTTGACCGGGCCGCCGGTGTTGAGAGTGACCGTGTATCCGTCCACGGTCTTGGGCTTGTCCGCGTCGGGCGTGAGCGCGACGGCGGACTTCGCCTGGCCCTCGACCTTCAGCGTCACCGGCACGACCTGCATCCCCACGTCCTTGGGCGTGAAGTCATGGAAGAGCGTGTACTCGCCGCCGGACGGGAACGTCCACGTCATGGTGAACGTCCCATCGGCTTCGAGTTTCGGGTGCTCGTGGGCGTACCACGAAAGGTCCTTGCTGACCATCAGCAGGTGCAGGGGCATCTCATGGACGATCTCCACGTCCTTGACTTGCATGCCGCGCGGGTCCTTGAGAGTCCACAGGAGGTTCACCGGCTTACCGGCCTCGATCGTGCCGCCGCCGACGGGCTTGACCGTCACCGAGAACTGCTCGCTGGTCTGCTTCTTGAGTTTCATGTGGCAGACCGGGCACTCGCCGGGCTTGTCATACGTCTTGCTGCCCTCACAGTGCATCGGGCAGTAGTACGTGGCGGGGGCGACCGCCTCGACCTTCGCCGCGGCGGCCTTGACCTTGTCGAACTGGGCCCTGCTCTTGGCGAGATCGCCCGCATCGGCGATCTCGTGCAACTCGCCCGCGGCTTCGGCGAGTTCCTTGCCCGCGAGATTGGCGTCTTTGACTTTGTCCCGCGCCACGCCGCTGTCCTTGGCCAGCGAGAGCGCGCCCAGGTCCTTGGCGAGCGTGGCTACGGCGTTGGCCCGGTCGGAGACCCCGGCCACCGAGCCTGCCGCGAGGGCCGCGTCGATGGCCTTGATCTCGTCGGCGATGCGCCGGGCCGCCTCACCGAACGACTTGGCCTTGGCGACCTCACCGTGCGAGTGGTCCGCGGGCTGCCCCCCCGGCTCGCCCTTGCCATGATCGTGCTGGGCGAGGGCGGGCGCCCCGAGCGCGAACGCCGCTCCGGCGATCGCCATTGCGAACAGGTAAGAACGCTTGAGATGCTTCATGTTTGGACTCCTTCAGTTGGCCGGTGGGCGGCCATCGTTTGACGTGGCAGAGGCGGACGGTTTCGCGCCATCACCGGCCTCTGCCGAGGGGGTGATGCGGACTTCAGACAATGGCGCAGTCACCGATGGAGTCGGTGCCGCGTTGACATGCGTGTGTGAAGCACCTGCGCTGTGCTTCTCGATGTGCTCCCGCGCCAGACGCTCGGCGCTATGCCTGCCGAAGCGATAGAAGATCGCCGGGGTGACGAAGAAGTCCAGCAACGTGCTGGTGATGAGTCCGCCCAGGATGACCACGGCGACCGGGTACAAGATCTCCTTGCCCGGCTCGCCCTTGCTCAGCACGAGCGGGATGAGGCCCAGCCCCGCCGTGACGGCCGTCATCAGCACCGGGGCAACGCGCTCCTGGCTGCCCTGGATGATGAGTTCCTTGCTCCAG
>JADLBU010000067.1 GCA_020847535.1 Phycisphaerales bacterium | reverse complement strand
CGGCCTTCGATCCTACTTGCGCTCAACGCAACGCCGGCCGGACATCGTCAGCGCCTACTTCCGTGAAGAGCACGTTCGTTACGCCGCCGCGTGAGATGTCAAAACAATACAGACCGGGGTAGTATCTCATCAAGATCGCCGACAACCTCATCAAGCGCCGACACCGGCGCCTGAGAAGGTTCGAGGCGATCATCGCCGGCGAGGACACGAGGAATGACCTGAGACCGGCCCGTACGAGCGACCACGGAGAGGAATCGGATTTCAGCGATCGCACATCCACACGCAGCGCCTGGGATGCCCTCACCGAGGGGGAGCAGGACGCCGTCAGGCTCGTCGTGTGCGAAGGGCTCAGCTACGAAAGCGCTGCCCGCTCGCTCGATGTCCGCGTCTCCACGCTCAACAACTGGAAGTTCAGAGGCATCCAGAGATTGAAGGAACATGCGGATCACCAGGCACATCGCCACGCAGGAAGCGACCGACGAACACTGGCAGCGCGAGGCGTTCAACGCAAAGGCTCGCTGTAGAGCCTCACTCGTCAGGATTCTCATCACCGCCTCACGCGGCCAGTCCGCCCATCATCGCCCCACCTACGGCCCCAACTCTCCCAGAGCCATCCCCATCGTGAAGGGGTACCTCTACGGCCAGACGGGCGCCTGACCAACGCTCCTCCCTATCATGCGGACGTTTCCAGCCGCAGGGAGGTTCCACGTTGTCCCCAGCCGTCCACGGCTCTTCATCCGACTCCACGCCCAGGCCATCCCTCCTCGATCGCCACTACCACCTCCTGCGCCGGCTCCACTCCCTCACCGGCATCGTCCCCATCGGGATCTTCCTGATCGCACACCTCGTCACCAACTCCTCCATCCTGTGGGGGGCGATCGCCATCCGTGAACCCGCACCCATCCCCGGCTGGTCGAACGCCGGAGTCGCCTACTTCTGGCACGAGGTCAAGTGGATCAACGAGCAGATCCCCCACCTGCTCCTCCTCGAAGCCGCTCTCTGGGGCTCCATCCTCTTCCACTCCGCCTTCGGCGTCTATTACGCGATGTCCGGCCGCTCCAACACCGATCGCTACCGCTACCAGAGCAATTGGCGATACAAGCTCCAACGCATCAGCGGCTACATCGGCATCCTCTTCATCTTCTACCACATCGCCACGCTGCGCTGGGGCTGGACCTTCCTCGTCCCCGGCGGCACACGCTGGTCCTACCAGTTCTCCGCCTCCACGCTCGCCGCCTCACTCCGCGGCGGCATGACCGAGGTCACTACCGCCGGGCTCGCCGTCTCCACGCTCTATTTCGTCGGCGTCGGCCTCCTGGTCTTCCACTTCGCCAACGGCCTCTGGACCGCGGCGATCACCTGGGGCCTCACCGTCTCCGCCCACGCCCAGCGCCGCTGGGGCTACGCCTGCACAGCCCTCGGTGCAGCGTTGCTCATCATGGGCTGGGGCTCGGTCATCGGCTACGCGATACTTGACCCCACAAAGGTGCAAGCCCTCGAGCACCAGCTCATCGACCCGATCGATCGCCACCAGACGCTCGCCGACCCCGCGACTTTCCTCGGCCCCCGCGAGATGGACCTGACCGGCGAACACCCGCTCGCCGAGCCCGGCTATCCCTGGCCCGGCACCGAGAACACCACCCACAAAGAAGCCCAGGAAGGCCCACTCCAGCGCTGATCCCCTCCTATTTGCCGTTTGCCGTTTGAACTTTGCCATTTCGGATTCCACCATGCCCCAGAGAGTCATCGTGGTCGGTGGCGGACTCGCCGGCCTCTCCGCCTGCATCCGGCTCGCAGAAGCCGGCATCGATGTCGATCTCTTCTCACTCGTCCCCGTCAAGCGCTCACACTCCGTCTGCGCCCAGGGCGGCATCAACGCCTGCAACGATGTCGCTCGCCAGCAGGGCTACAGCGAGTACGAACACTTCGATGAAACCATCTACGGCGGCGATTTCCTCGCCGATCAGCACCCCGTCCTCGAGATGACCAACTGGGCCCCGCGCATCATCGATCTCCTCGATCGCATGGGTGTCCCCTTCAACCGCACCGGTGAGGGCTTCCGCGACCTCCGCCTCTTCGGCGGCTCACTCTTCAAGCGCACCCACTTCGCCGGCGCCACCACCGGCCAGCAGCTCCTCTACGCCCTCGATGAGCAGGTCCGCCGATACGAAGTCGAAGGCAAGATCCACAAGTACGAGTATTGGGAGTTCCTCTGGCCCGTCATCGACCACGACGCCGTCCACCCTCGCTGCATCGGGGTCGCCGCCCAGGATCTCCGCACCATGCAGATCCGCCCCTTCCGCGCCGATGCCGTCATCATGGCGACCGGCGGCTGCGGCCTGGTCTTCGGCAAGAGCACCAACTCCATCATGTGCACCGGCGCAGCCGCCGCCCGCTGCTACCAGGCCGGCGCCTGGTTCGCCAACGCCGAGATGATCCAGGTCCACCCGACCGCGATCCCTGGCGCTGACAAGCTCCGCCTCATGTCCGAATCGGCTCGCGGCGAAGGCGGCCGAGTCTGGGTCCCCCGCGCCAAGGGCGACAACCGCGCCCCGCGAGCGATCCCCGAAGCCGAACGCTACTACTTCCTCGAAGAGAAGTATCCCAAGTACGGCAACATCGTCCCCCGCGACATCGCCACCCGCGAGATCTTCGACATCTGCATCAACCAGGGCCTGGGCATCGGTGGTGAGAACTCCGTCTATCTCGATCTCACCCACCGGGATCCCGACTACCTCACCCGCAAGCTCGGCGGCATCCTTGAGATCTACGAGAAGTTCGTCGGTGAAGATCCGCGCTTCACCCCCATGAAGATCTTCCCCGCCGTTCATTACTCCATGTCCGGCCTCTGGACCAGCTTCACACCCGGAAGCTACTGCCCCGCAACACCCCTCCCCGGCCACAAGTCCGGTTCGCGGCCGCCCATCAGCGCCGACATCGGCCAGGGCATGCACCCGGGCGCCATCGACAACGGCCGCACCAACATCGAGGGCCTCTACGCCTTCGGCGAGGTCGGCTTCGCCTACCACGGCGCCAATCGCCTGGGCGCCAACGCACTCCTCTCGTGCATCTTCGATGGCCTCTTCTGCGGTGTCAGCGTCGCCAACTACCTGAAGGATGGCGCTCCGTCCAAGCACCCCGCCGAAGACGCCGCCGCCACCATCTACAACCGCATCGTCGAACAGGAGCAAGCCAAGCAGAAGGCCCTCCTCGACTCGACCACCCGCGCTGCCGATGACAAGACCAACCCCTACATCCTCCACCGCGAACTCGGCGCGGAGATGACCGCCGCCTGCACCGTCGTACGCGAAGAGTCGCGTCTCAAGCTCTGCCTCTCAAGGCTCGCCGAGTTCCGCTGCCGCTTCGATCACATCCGCCTCGGCGACAACGCCGCCTGGACCAACCAGACGCTCGCCTACACCCGAGCGGTGGGGGATATGCTCATCCTCGCCGAAGCCATTGCAATCGGAGCGATTGCCCGCAAGGAATCCCGAGGCGCCCACTACCGCCCCGACTACCCCGATCGCGACGATGCAAACTTCATGAAAACCACCCTCACCAAGTTCGACCCCGCCACGCGCACGACCTCCCTCGACTTCATCCCCATCGACGCCTCCCTCATCCTCCCGCGAGCGAGAACCTACGGCAAGAAAGAACCAGACAGCACCGCCAAGAAACCCGCGGTCCACACCGATGCAGCGCGCACCGCCGCCACACCCGCCTGATCGCCGCTGCCGAGGCCCCTGAAAAGGAGCCACCGTTGGTAGCCTCAGCTTCCGCGCATGGATCGCCCGCATCGTGCGCGAAACCGAGGAACTCATGTGACGGCCCATCAACCACTCAGCCAATAATCCGTGACTGTCATGCCGTCCCGCCGACTCTCATCTCCCCGCCACCCCCCCGATCGCGGTTCGGCTCCCGACGCCGCCCGCCTCATCGCGCTCGCCAAGCGCATCACAGATGCCACCGGCGATCCGGTCGTCGGCGGGGTCGCCGTGATCCTTCACGGCGGCGGCCGGCACACCCAGGACATCGACATCTACAGCACCGACTTCTGGGCGACGCACGAAAAGCTCGAAGCCGCCGGCTTCACGTGGGATTCCAAGCATCGCGAGCACATCATCGACGACATCGCGGTCCACATGGTCCCGGAGGAATCGCTCGGCGGCCCCCCCAAGCGCATCAGCACCATCAAGGGCGTCAAGGTCATCAGCCTCGCCGATCTCATCCGCGGCAAGCTCACCGTCGGTCTCGAAGAGATCCGCCGCTCGAAGGACATCGCCCATGTCATCGACCTCATCACGCGAATCCCGCTCAAGAAAGACTTCGCCGCCAAGCTCCCAAAGAGCCTCCGCGCTCCCTTCAAGGAACTCGTCGGCCAGGTTCACGAACCGCGCCGCACCGCGATCCCTCCAACCAAGTTCCACGCGCTCTACGGTGCCTCCCGATCCCGGTCACACAGGATCTCCGACTCGATGCCTTGATGCCTCGTTGCCTCGTGTCTCTCTTCAAATCCGCCGCTCCTCTCCCTAAACTTGCGCACCCATGCCTTCTCCTAGCTCCTCGACCTCCATCCGCTCCATCCGCCTCAGAATCCTCCGCTGCGATGGCCCCGGCAAACCCTCGCGCTGGGAGACTTTTAGCGTCTTCCCCGAGCCCGGCGCCAACGTCATCTCCTGCCTCCAGCAGATCGCCGCCAGCCCCATCACCTCCGAAGGCAGACCCACCACCCCCGTCGTCTGGGATTCAGGCTGCCTCGAAGAAGTCTGCGGCGCCTGCACCATGCTCATCAACGGCAAGGTTCGCCAATCCTGCTCCTGCCTCATCGATGACTACGCCCCCAACAACGGCGACACCATCACCCTCGAGCCCATGAGCAAGTTCCCCGTCGTCCGGGATCTCTGGGTCGATCGCTCCCGCATGTTCGATGCCCTCAAGCGCATCAAGGCCTGGGCTCCCATCGATGGCGCCTACTCACTCGGCTCCGGCCCGCGCGAAAAGCCCGATCGCCAGGCCACCCGCTACATCCTCTCCACCTGCATGACCTGCGGCTGCTGCCTCGAAGCCTGCCCGCAATACAACCTCGAGCCCGACTCCCACGAGTGGGGGACCAGCTTCATCGGCGCCCACGCGATCAGCCAGGCACGCCTCTTCAACATGCACGAGACCGGCGCTGAACTCAAACCCCAGCGCCTCGAAGCCCTCGAAGACAAGGGCGGCATCAACGACTGCGGCAATGCCCAGAACTGCGTGAAGGTCTGCCCCAAGAACATCCCGCTCACCGAATCGATCGCCGCGATTGGCCGTCATACCACCATCCACGCAATCGCCTCGTGGTTCAGCAAGACTTGACCACCAAAGCCTTCTCTCTTCCTCAGAGATCTCTGCGACTCTGCGGTGAAAGTTCGTCTTGGGATGGGTTCAGTCCTGGTTGTGCGCCTCCACAAACCACAGCAGCTTGTCCACCTCGCGCGACATCCCCGTGAACAGGTCCGCCGTCCCTTTATCACGAGCCGCCTCCGCAACATCGATCGCCGCCCGGATCCCCTTCCCGAACCCCGCGATCGCATCCGCGAGCGCATCCACGAACTTCTCCTCCCCGCGGATCTTCCCCGGGAACTCCCCCAGGCTCGATGTCTTCGCCGCCATCCGGATGGTCCCATGCGCTGTCCCACCCAGTGCCACCGCGCGTTCGGCGATCGTGTCGGCGAACTCATCAACCTCGTGCGACACCTTGTCGAACAGTTCATGCACCGCGATGAACGCCGGCCCCTTTACGTTCCAGTGCGCCTGCTTGCACTGAGACCACAGATCCACCGCATCCGCGAGCCGCACGTTGCACAGCTCGACCATCTGCTTGCGGACTTTCGCGGGCATGTCGTTGCGGGTCGGGTTCATCCCCGATCATAATCCCGCCCGCCCCGGCTCCTCTCCCCGCGCATGGCAAGCCCCGGCTCTAATTTTGAGCTTTGCCCCTTTGCCCTTTCAGCTTTTCTTAAGGGTGTCTGACGGGACTCGAACCCGCGACCTCAAGGATCACAACCTCGTGCTCTAACCAACTGAGCTACAGACACCATCTGTACCGCCGTCCGGGCAATGCTAGGGTGCATCACCCCGGATCAGGGCCAAGACAATACGTCCGCCCCGTCGCAAGGGTCAAACCGAGCGGAAGGCGAACCCGCCCCTCAACACTCTTCTCAGGTCGGGGAATTCGCTTTTTCAAAAGGCGCTCGCCTAGCCTTCCCACCCCCCCTCACAACGGAGCAGGACGCCGCCGACATCAACAGGGGGATATCTCACCGATGCATGGAGAAGTTGCCGACATGTCCACCATGACCCCAAGCACGCCGTCCACACCAGCAGCCCACAAACCCAACACCCTCTCCCGCCTCAACCTCTCCCCCACGCGGGCACAGTTCAACGTCTCCGCCCCCGCCCTCATCGAGCAGGCGATCGCCGCCGGTGAAGGCACGCTCGCCGACAACGGCGCCCTCATGTGCACCACCGGCGATCGCACCGGCCGCTCCCCCAACGACAAGTACCTCGAAGACACCCCCGCGATCCACGACCGCATCTGGTGGGGCAAGGTCAACAAGCCCATCACCCCCGAGGTCTTCGAGAAGGCCCTCAACATCGCCATCGACCACATGAACTCCCGCCCGCGCCTCTTCGTCTTCGAAGGGTTCGCCGGCGCCGATGTCAAGCATCGCCTCGGAGTCCGCGTCGTCACCGAGCAAGCCTGGCACTCCCTGTTCGCCCGCACCCTCTTCATCCCCCAGGGCAGCAAGGCCGCCGGCGGCACATCTGCCACCTCTTTCAATGCAGATTGGACCATCATCAACGCGGGCAAGCATCGCCTGACCGCCGAAGAGCAGAAGGATCTGGGTGTCAACAACCCCGTCATGATCCTCCAGTCGCTCGAGCGCAAGATCGTCGTCATCCTCGGCACCGAATACGCCGGCGAGATGAAGAAGAGCATCTTCTACGCGATGAACTTCGACATGCCTGAGCAGAACGTCTTCCCGATGCACTGCTCGGCGAACGTCGCCAAGTCCGATCCCTCCAATGTCTCCCTCTTCTTCGGCCTCTCGGGCACGGGCAAGACCACGCTGTCCGCCGATCCCAACCGCGCCCTCATCGGGGATGATGAGCATGGCTGGGGCCCGGGCGGTGTATTCAACTTCGAGGGTGGATGCTACGCCAAGTGCATCAAGCTCACGAAAGAAGGCGAGCCCGAGATCTACCGCGCCATCCGCTTCGGCTCAGTCCTCGAGAACACCCCCATCGATCCCGCGACCCGCACGCCCGACTACTTCACTCCCAAGTGGACGGAGAACACTCGCGTCACCTACCCCGTGGATTTCATCGATGGCGCGATCATCCCCGGCGTCGGCGGCCATCCCAAGAGCGTCGTCTTCCTGACCGCCGATGCCTACGGCGTCCTGCCGCCGGTCTCGAAGCTCACGCACGAGCAGGCGATGTACTACTTCATCAACGGCTACACCTCCAAGCTCGCCGGCACCGAAGCCGGCGTCACCGAGCCCCAGCCCAACTTCTCCCCCTGCTTCGGTGGACCATTCCTCCCGCGTCAGCCCGTCAGCTACGCCAAGCAGCTCGTGGATCGCCTCAAGCAGCACAACGCCCAGGTCTGGCTCCTCAACACCGGCTGGACCGGTGGTCCATACGGCACGGGCCAGCGCTTTAAGCTCGGGTATACGCGAGCGATGGTGACGGCGATCCTCGATGGCTCGCTGAAGTCAGTCGCCTGCACCCCCGATGTCATCTTTGGCCTCCCGATCCCGACGAGCGTTCCCAACGTCCCCGCCGAAGTGCTCCAGCCGCGCAACACGTGGAAGGACGGCGCAGCCTACGACACGCAGGCCAAGAAGCTCGCCGCGGCGTTCCGGGCGAACGACAAGCAGTTTGAGATGCCCGACAACGTGCGCGCGGCGGGACCGCGGGTGTAAGACATCGATGCTTCAGGTTTTAAGAAGGCCCCGAGCGCGAGCTCGGGTGAGTGGCCACTTGGGTTCGTTCGCGCTATGTCGATGGAGAAGAAGGCATCAGGCATCCGGGCATCGAGTGGGGATGCTTGGGGTTGGGTGGGTTTGTGTGGGATCGCACTGAATTCAAGTGAACCTCGACGCGCCACCGGGGTGCGGTTCCTCCGCACCCCGGTGGCACGGGTACCGCAGAATGGAACCGGTTTCGCGGCGTTGGATCGCCGGGGATCTTCAATTTGGCCGGAGCCGGCTCCGCGGTCCGTGTGGGAACTGCACATGTCGCGGCGTCGACGGCCACACCCGCCTCGGCGCTGTTGACGACTGTGATGAAATCGCCCAGCAGCGGGGAGGCGTATTTGGCTTCGACCCTGTAGGGCAGCGTGAGGCCGCCGATCTCGCGGAAGTCCTTGTAGCGGATGGAAGATCCGACGACTCTCATGCCGGGGATCACCACGGTCCGCATCTGGGCGAGGACGGTGCCGGACTCTTCGGCGACGATCATCGCCACGGGGTATCCGAGCTTGGGGATGCAGCGGATGATGAGCGCTGGAGCGTCGTCAAACTTGGTACGGGCGAGCACGGCGATCTGGTCGTAGCAGGTTCGCCATGCCCAGCGGTGTGAGGATGCGGGTCTGGATGAAGTCATCGGCGCGCTGGCCGCTGGCCTTCTCGATGATCGCCGTCAGCGTGTCGGTGCCATCATCGCTGTAGTTGAAGCCTGCGCCGGGGGCGAACCCGAGCGTGGCCTTTGAGGCCAGGTCGGCGACATCCTGCACGCTCGTGAGCATCCTGTGGTCGGTCTTGATGAGGGATGAGAGCGGCAGGCCGCTGGTATGCGTGAGCAGGTGTGCGATCGTGATGTCGCGGTGGGTGTCCGAGTCGAACGCGGGAAGGTACTTGGAGGCGTGATCGAAGAGCGAGAGCTTGCCCTCATCGATGAGCATCTGAATCGCCGTGCCCGCGATGGGCTTGGTCATGGAGCGGACGCAGAAGATGGAGCCGGTGGCGAGCGGTTTGCTGTTCTCGCGATCGGCCTGGCCGTGGGCGGTGTGCAGGATGGTCTTGCGGTTCTTGATGACGAGGAGTTCAGCGCAAACGGCCTCATCGCGGTCGATGTAGCCCTTGATGGCGTTGTCGAGTTCGGTGAGGGCCTGGGTCGTGAGGCAGACGGACTCGGGTGTGGCCTGGGGGAAGGTGTAGGGCGAGGAGGGGGTGGGGGGAGCCGAGCGGGAGAGCGGGCAGGTGAGGAGGAGAAGCATGACGCAGGCGATTGCTTGGATCATGAGGGCCTCTGTTTGTTGTTGGAGCGGGAGTCTATTGCGCGAATGCACCAAGATCGACTGAGGACAGTCGATCTTGGTGGCACGGCAAGCGGGTTATGAGGACCTCTGTTGATGGTCGGAGCGAGGGGGCTCTTGCGCGGAGGCGCCAGGAACGACCGAGGAGAGTCGATCCTGGTGGCACGTTACTTCTTACGCCAGTTGCCGGATTCATCCTTGATCATGTCGCCGATGCGGGCGTTGCGCTGGTTGCGGGCGGCAATGCGTTTCTGGATATCGGCGAGGGAAGTGCTTTCATTGGCGGCGAGCGACTGGTAGTCGGCGTTGCGGCGTGCATTTTCGCGTTCGACGAGTGAGGTGAGGGTGGAATCGCCGCGGTCGGCATCCTGGACGATCTCGAGGAGCCCGGAGGCGTTTTCGCCGACCTTGCCCTGGGTCTTGAGCTTGGTGATCTTCTGGTGGTCGGGGAAGTCCTTGATGCGGATCCAGTGATCGGGGGCGACTCGCAGGAACTCGTCGGGGCCGGCGCGTTCGATGTTGCGGTTGGCGTTGCGGATGGCGAGCGTTTCCTGGGTGGCCTTGACGGGCTCCTTGGGGTTTTCCTTGTTGATCTCGTCGGCGAGGAGTTGGTAGAGGCGCCGGCGATCGGCGTTCTCATCGTCGATGAGCTTGGCGATCGTTGTGTCGACGGCGGTCTTGGAATCGACGGCGGCGATGTAGCCTTCGACGGTTTCACCGAGCTGTCCGCGCTTCTTGAGCTCGCGGAGCTGGGTCTCGCGGGCCTTGAACTGGGCCTTGAGGGCATCCTTGTCGGGCTGGGCGAGCGCGAGCGGGGATGATGCGCCCAGGGTGAGGAGGGCGAGCATGAGGATGATGAGCCTGTTCATCGATTGGCTCCTTCGGGATTGGCCGGGGAGGGTTCCGGGGGCGGAGTGGGGGTGTGGGTGGGGACTGGATCGTCATCGCCGAAGAACTCATCGAGCTTCTGGTCGGCTTCGAGGTAGATGTGGAGCGTGATGTCGATTGGCTCGACCTTGATGGGGTCGACCTTGATGTTGTGGGTGCATCCGGCGAACACGGCGAGCGAGAGGGTCGCAGCGCCGAGTGCGAGGTGTAGTGTGATGTGGGTCATCTCGGTTGCTCCTGACCGGAGTTGTGGAAGAAGTCTTCCAGGGCCTTGCCGGCGGATTCGGTGACTTTGGACTTGGCGGCGATCCGGGCGGCCAGGTCGAGGAATGCATCCTGAACATGAAGATCGAGGGTCAGGTTCAGGCCTTGGGGGTCTTCGCCGTGGCGACCGAATCCCGAGATATAGGTTAGCGCGATGGTGCGGTCGCGTGTGCGGGAGAGGTCGATGGTGAGGGTTTTGAAGGCGAAATCGCGTAGGGCGGAGATGATCTTGTCGCGGACGGGTCGCATGACCTCATCGGTGGCGAAGCGGGGATCCTGTTTCTCGAGGAGTTCTCCGAGGGCATCGGCATCGGCGACCTGGATGAAGCCGTGGGAGGGATCGGCGCGGAGGGAGCCCTTGACATCGGCGATCTTGAGTTTGCCGCTGGACCAGTCGATGGCAATATCCGCATTTCCGCTGACGCGGCCTTGGCCGGTGGCGCGGTTGCGGGAGATGATGGGGAGCCAGTGGTTGAGGTTGAGATTGGCGGCGAGCAGGCGGGTTTGGATGCGCTTGGTGGAGGTCTGCCAGGTGAAGGGCTCGAAGCGGAGAGAACTGCCATCGTCGATGAGGGCATCGAGGGCGCGGACTTCGAGGAGATCGGGGTTGGGCATCACGATGTGGGCGTGGGCATCGGTGATGGAGGCATCGGCGATCTTGAGGGAGCCGCGATCGAGGGTGAGGCTGCCATCGACGATTCGGAAGGCGGGGGTGAGCTCGATGCGGATCGCGCCGGCGAGCGATTCGATGAGGCCGGAGATTCCGGCGGATTGCATGTCGATGTGCGCGGGTCGGGGTGTGGTGAGATTGGCGGTGAGGATGGTGGGTTGAGGTGCAGTTGGTGTGGGTGTTGAGGTGGAAGCGGGTGTGGGGGATTGCCACTGGGCGCTGATGCGTGCTTCGGGGAGATCCCAGCCCTCACCGGTGATCGCGAGCGTGAGGTCGGCGGTGGAACTGGAGAGCTGAGTGGCTTGAACGGAGAGGGTGGGGAGTGTGAAGCCGGGAAGCTTGAGGTTGTTGATGCGGAGGGTGGTGGTCGTGCCGGTGGGCTGGTTGTTGATGAGGCGGGTGTGGGCGGAGAGGTCGGCGTTTGAGGCGAGCAGGGTGGTGGTGTTGAGTTGTTCGTTGATGGAGTTGAGGGTGGCGGCGAGCGTGAGGTCGAGATCGCCGGCGGCTTGGTCACGCGTGATGGTGGCGTTCCATTTGCCGGTCGTGGTCGGGGCAATCGTGGTGGGGGTGGCGGTGGGGGGTGGTGTGGTGGTAGGGCCGAGTTGGCCACCCACTTTGATGGCGATCCGCTGCGGGGTGGTTTGGATGTCGGCGTTGAGGGTGAGTGCGCGGTCGAGGGCGAGCAGGTTGAGTGTGGCGGTGAGAGAGCCAGTGCGGGTAGGTGTGATCTGGCCGGAGAGGAGGATGTCCGTGGTGGCGCCATCACGGATGAGGTGGATGCGGGTGTCGGCGAGGTCGATGAGATCGATGGGGAGGTTGATGATGATGGGGCCGGAGCCTTTGCCGGTGGGGTAGCCCCAGTCGAGCGTGCCATCGCGAGAGGTGACGGTGTAGTCGATGCCGGTGAAGTGGATGTTGCCGAGCCGCTTGTTGAGCAGGCCTGGGAGCGTGTAGCTCACATCGATCTGGTCGGCCTTGAGCCAGGGTTGGGGGCCGAGGGAGATCGCGGAGAGGCGGAGGGAGGAGAGGCCGATGGAATCGATGCGGTAGGTGGCGGGTGAGATGCCGGTGGCGAGCAGGGCGCGGTCGAGGGCCCAGCGGGCGATCTGGAAGCGTGCGAGCCAGATCGCGAGGAGGGCGATGACGGGGAGGATCGCGGCGAGCAGGAGGAGTCGGCGGCGAGTGAGGATCGATCGGTGGTTGGCGGGCATCGCGAGGCGGGTTGGCTTTTTATGGGGGCGGGGAATGAGGGGATCGTAATGCGGATGGGGCGGGGAGTTTTTTTTCATACGGAGCCCGCAAGGGACGCGGAGTAGAGCGGTTGCGTTGGGGTGGGGAGGGGTGGTCGTCGGGCCGCCAGCTGGAGGTGGAGTGTGTTTGGGATTTTTCTGAGCGGGGGTGCAAGATTCCTTCCGATCGGCGGAAGTGTCCGTAACGAATCTGGAGCGATGGCGATGAATGGCAAGAAACTTCCTGTGATCTGCTTGTGGGTGGCCGAGGGCGCGGCGTTGGGGGCGATCCTGCACGCTGCTCTTTGGGGGCTGGATTGGCGCATCATCGGCGGGGGGACGATCGGTGCGATCGTTGGATTGCTCCTCGGGATCTGGCGGATGCGGAGAGCCCGCGGCGCGCGGCCTGTCACCTGTGCGGAGACGACGTAATTGGTTCATCTCGCACTCGTGGCTCGCAGTTGAGGTAGGTGCCGGCCGCCCAGGACTGGCAGGAATGACACCGGGTTACGCAGGATCTGCGCACTGGGCTGACCAAGGGTGCCGCTTTGCGAGTGAGAGTCAATCGCCAACCAGGTCGTGCCGACTCCGACCGGTTGTATGACACTCTGCGGATACCGAACAGTCCAATAAAAAGGGCGACCCCGGAATGGGGTCGCCCTTGAGTCCTTCTTGGGGCATGTCTGGTCGGCCGGCTCAGCAGCCGGCTTCGAAGGCCTGCACGAAGAGGTTGAAATCGACGAAGTCGACAAAGCCGGAGCCGTCGAAGTCGGCATCGTCGGCGCCGGCCTCGAAGGCGAGCACAAAGTTGCTGTAGTCGACGAAGTCGACGAAGCCCGAGCCGTCAAAGTCGGTAGGGCAGTAGGCCTTGGTCAGCGTGATGGACATGTGGTCGCCGAAGGTTTCATCGAGGGGGCGCTCGGCGTAGACGAGGAAGGTCATCTGGCCGTTGGCATCCATGTAGCGGGCGAAATCGCCATCGATGCGGCCGGTCATGACGGCATCGCGGTTGCCGGCGTAGTTCGCGAGGAAGCGGTTCTGACCGACGTTGCCCTGGGCATCGGCCCAGCGGCTCTGGACGTGGTCCCAGACGTAGAGCTCGGTCATGGTGCAGTTGTCGGAGTAGCCCTCCCAGCGGACGACGATCTGATCGATCTCATCGATCTCGGAGGCGCGGTCGAGGACGTTGAACTCGTAGGTGTGGGTGCACTCCTGGTTGGAGCTGACGGTGGGGGAGATGTAGCGGTTGGCATCGGTGTCGCCGCCGACGGCATCGGAGGCGCCCATCCTGAGCAGGTTGGCGTTGGTGACGGCGGTGGCGGCGGGCCGGCGAGCGTTCTCGATGATGGGCCAGGCGGTGGTCTGGTGTCCCCAGCCGAACTTGTCCACGCCGGCGCCGGTGGAGAAGTTCGTGACCTTCTCGGTGCCCTTGGCGATCGTGATGGGGATGAGGTTGGAGGCGGCTGCGGTGTCGGTATCGGCGGAGTTTGCCCGGACCTGGATGAGGGCGTTGGTGGTGTAGATGACGTTGGAGGGGAGGGTCCACTGGTAGGAAGAGCGGTTGGTGGTGGTGACGATCTCGGTCCAGCTCACGCCTCCGTTGAGCGAGTAGGAGAGCGTGAAGCTGGGAATGGGGGCGTTGTCCTCATCGCTGGCGGCCCAGGAGATGGTGCGGGTGGTGCCGCCGAGCCAGATGTCTCCGGCGGTGGGCGAGGTGACGAAGGCGGCGGGGATGGAAGGGCCGTGGCGCGGGACCTGCTTGACGATGCAGTGGATGGCGCCGGCGGCGGGGATGATGCCGAAGCACTGGATGGGGACGATGGTGACCTTGGGACGGGTGAAGTCGACCTGGTCGTAGGGTGGGATGGGAGAGTTGCCGACGGCCTGGTTCCAGATGGACATGGCCTCGGCATCCTCATCGTTGTACGCGGCGTTGCCGCCGGGCACGATCGCGGTGCCGTAGACGCAGCCGAAGATGCGGTTGTTGACGCGATAGGCGTTGGTGTAGGTGTAGTGGGTGCTGGTGACGTTCCATGCCTTGGGTCGGTAGACCTCGAAGCCGAGGTTCTGCATGTAGGGGACGGCGTTATCGGTGATGGTGATCGCCGTGGAGTTGGAGCCGGGGATGAACTCGCTGATGATGACGTGGGACTCATCGACGAGGTACATCCACATGTCGATGTGCCCCGTGCCATCGACGGAGAAGGGGAGCTGGGGCAGGATGTGGAGGGTGTCGATGCCCTGGTGCTTCTGGTAGAGCTCGGCGAGCAGGGCGTTGTCGAAGCCGGCGCTGGCGGGGTTGTCGAGGTTGACCAGGGCGGACATGAATCCGGTGCGGCCGGGGCCGGGCTGGAAGTTGCCGCCGGAGTAATAGACGGGCATGTGGTTGTTGTGGAGGCCGAAGTGGTCCTCGGCGACCAGGGTGGGGACGAAGTTGTCGAGGGGGCGTGAGGGGTAATAGTGGCTGTCGACGATGGAGAGGGGAGAGGTGCTGATGTCGGGGCCGTTGAATATGAAGTGGGGGCCGTAGTCGCGCATCCAGACGGAATCTCCCGGGACGGTCAGGAAGACGACGCGGCTGAGATCCGCACCGGCGGCGTTGAACTGCGTGATCGCGGAAGTCTGCTGGGAAGCGCTGGTGACGCAGACGTAGGCGATCTCGTCGGTGTTGGGATCGCCGGTCAGCGCGCCGACGCATGCGGCGACCACGGTGGGCCACTGGGACGAGAAGTAGCGGTAGAGAACTCCGCGGCTGGGGGAGTACTCAGGTGGGCTGCTGATGTTGGCGTTGCGGACGCCGGCGCCCTGGGCCTTGATCGCGTAGGGCACGAGGCTCTGGTTGGGGTTGTAGGGTGTTCCGCCTTCGCGATAGCGCGGGAGTGGTGGGGGTGCGTCGGTGGCGGAGACCTGCGCGGCGGCGCTCATGCAGAGCCCAGAGACAACCGCCAGCAACGCTGCGTTCATGCACGTCTTCATGCGAACTCCTCTTTCCTTCCATGTGCGGTCGCTAGACCGCGATCCCCGACTCTTCGGTCCTCGTGGCCCCCAACGCCCCTAATGGGCATCGAGCGGCGGCTCTCTCTCGCGGCTTCGCCGTTGTCCCCGTGGGCGGGTACGCGAAAGCATATCAGTCGGTGCATGTGCGGGGAAGCGAAAAGTCATCGCAACGGCGCGACGCGGGCCGGTCGGTATAAGAGCCTGTGTGAGAAGCCGGTTCACCCTCGCGCCAACCGGTGGAGCATGAGGTTGATCATGGAGATGTAGATCATCGCCTCGCTGCTGGCGGTAGTGAACTCGTAGTCTTTGCTGAGGCGTCGGT
>JADLBU010000066.1 GCA_020847535.1 Phycisphaerales bacterium | reverse complement strand
TGCTGACTTCCCGCAGCCGCCCCTTGCGCACGAGCGTGAACCCGCCCGGCGACGACCGCGACCGCCCGTTGACCTCGACAGACTGGTTCGGCTTCACCCGTTCGTGCTCGGTGGGCGCGACGCCGACCGACGCCTGGAACTGGAAGCCACCCCTGGCCATCTCCACGACGTGCCGCGCCGGTTCGCCAGCGCCGCTGACGACGCCCGCGACCATGAGCCGCCCATTGGCGACGGCGGGTTCGCCGTGGCCGACAACGCTGCCGACCGTGGCATTGTGGTCGGCCAGCAGGGGCACCTGGCCGCCCGCTCCCCCAACATCGAGTCCCGCCAGGTCGATCGCGATGTCGCCCCAGCCGGGCACGCGCATGATGCGTCCGGTGTAGGCGACGACGCTGATCTTGGGACGGGCATCCTTGCCCGCGGCCTCGATCTCGACCCCGGCGGCCGTGAGCAATAGGTCATCCTTGACCGTGTTTGCGTTCATGGAACTCTCCTTCAGAAACCACCTTGAAGCCCGTCGCGAGCAGTTTCGGGAGCAGCACGTTCAACCGACTCCGGATCGCACCCTCGGTTCGACCCAGGCGGCGCGCGGCCTCGCTGACGTTCCCGCCGCTCTCCATGATCACCCGGCACGTCTCCCGGCTGGTTTCGTTGTCGATGAAGTCGAGCACGTCCTCCTTCGTCCAGAATGACTGCGACAGGCCGACTGTGCGATTGCTGGAGATTTCTGTCCCCGCGGGATCTGGATACACGCCATCGGTGGCCTTCTGCCTAGCGTCCGAAGCCGGACGCAGCGGCTCGAACTTGCGGACAGTTTTCCCCTCGCGGACGGCGAACTTCATGATCGCCCGCTCGATGACCGTGTACACGAGAGACTTCGGCGTCGCGCCCCGCGCCGGGTCCCAGACGGGCGGCTTGGCGATCAGGTGCAGAAGGGCGTGCTGCGCTGCGTCGTCGTGATCGATAGCTAGGCGGCATCGCTTCTGGGCCTCCTTGAACGCCACCCGCCGCGCGTAGTCGAGCAGGTCGGGCGTGAGTTCGAGTTCGGTGGGTGAGGGGTCGGGCACTCAGACCTCCTCGCCACGCTCGAGCCTCTCGCGGATGTCGTCGCACAACGTGAACGAGATCACCGCCGGGGTGATGCCGACGAGTGTGCCGTCCTTACCGGTGACGCCGCGCGGCGGCACTCGGTGCATGACGAAGTACTGGTCGTCGGCTGGCACGGACCGCCCGTACTTGGCCGACTCACGCTCAGCGGCCTCACGAAGGGGGCGCAGGAAGTCGGCGTACCGGCAGCCAAGGGCCTGGCACATTACCGCGTACGGCACGAAGATCTGGCAGTCCTCGAAGTGCTCGGCGGCGGCGTCTACGTCGGCCTGCGTCCAAGCGTCCGGATGCGAGGGCGTGACCACCCCCTGCTCCACGAGCGACTCGAGCATCGCCGGGCGGCAGTCGTAGCCGCAGGACCGCAGGTGGTGCGATGCCGCGGCGGTCGCCATCGGGAACATCTGGTCCCGTTCGTCCCGGGCCGCCTCGAGGAACGCGGGGTCCGCACCCGTCCGGGGCTTCACGCGGAGGTCGAAGTGCTCGTCGAGGGTCAGTCCAATTCTGGTCACGGTGGTCTCCTTGCCGGGAGGCGTCGGGCGACAGGCCCGCCCCCCAAACCCTTATTTCCGGCGCGGGGGCCGATTCGCAGGGCACGCTGGAGAATTTTCTGAACGATCGGCTTTGGCACGATCGTCGCCGCCAATCTCGGGCCCCGGGAGCGCGTCGGGACCGTATCTCATCGAAGGGGCGGTCGCTCCGTCCGCCCGTGCACTTGAGATGGCTACGGCGAGTCATCCTGGCGACAGGGAAACTCCCCAGGGGAGACAGAGGGTCCGGCCAATGCGGGCCTACGACCGTCGCTTGGGGTTCAAGGCTCATGAAGACGCTGCAGGCGGCAAGTTCAAGACGCCGGCCATCGGGCAGGTTCTGTTCTGCCGGCACAGAATGCCTTCCCGCGTGGTACTCACGTGGGTCGTGCTGATCACGACCGGTCGGGCCACCGGGTAGCAGCGCCGCCGCGCCAGGATCGCCGGGGAAACCGAGACGGCGGTGCCACCGATCACTTCGGAGGCTTTGCCCGCTCCAGACGGTCCCTCGCGAGGTCGCCTTCCAGCTCGAGCGGCGACAACGCCCCTTGCGCCTCCATCTTCAGTCGCCTGATTTTCATCTCGAGATCGTGGGCCTTGCGGTACTTGTCACCAATTTCCTTCTGCTGGCTGTAGGGAAGCAGGGGTATCCTCTGCTTCCGGAGCAGATCCCAGTCAACGCGGTGGCGTCCCACACCGGTGGCGCCGGACAACCACTCAGCAACAACGGCCGCCGACCGCAGCACTGACCACAGGTACGCGGTATCCACTTTCGCGCCCTTCCTCGGACGCAAGATCGTGAACTCCTTTGAGATGAGCCACTGCTCGCCCTCAGGGGGCATGACGCAGATCGCCCGGTACACGGCGCTGATGTTGCTGACGACGATATCGCCATCTTGAGCCGTGCTGACCTGGCTATACCCGACTTCGCGTCCCAGGCTCTTCTCGCCGGGCTCCGCTCTGCCCTTGTAGGTGATCTTCAAGAACGAATATTCCCGATCTGGGACGAGCTGCACGGGCTCCCACACCGGCTCGACAAGGCTCTCTAATGGCTCCGCCATCGCCCCCGACTTCTTCCAGGTTGACTCAAGCTCTGCGGCCCTCCAAGGCCGGAGGAACTTCGCATCCAGGCGTCCGGAGAGGCGATCTGCCGGGACGAGCCATTTCCCCTTCTTGCCCTCAAGGTAGCTTCGGAATGCGGTGACGACTTCGTTTATCTCCGCGGCCGCGAGTTCCTTCTTGCGCTCGGCGACGCTCGCCCGCGTGCGCAGCACGACGTCATCGAGGCCCACATGGCGACACTCGTACACGAAAACATCGGGCTGCCCCGTTTCCTTGGGCCCACGCTTCGTCGCATACACCACGGAGGTCTTTGCACGGGCGCCGGAGCGTTGAAAAGCATCGCCGGGCAATGAGATGATCGCGCGAATGACAAACTCTTGTCTGATGAAGTCTCGGACGAAGCCGAAGTCCTCGCTTGCCAACAGGCCGTCATCGATGACTGTGAGCAGCCTTCCGCCATCCTCCAGCAGATCCCGATATCGCTCGATGAACATGGCATTCGATCGGAGCGAACTGCGGTACTTGCTCGTGCCCGCCACCTTCGCTAGGTCGTACTGCCTGAGAATGCGGGCTTCGGTATCATTCTTGAGTTCCTTAGTCATTGAAAACGGGGGGTTCGTCACCGCACAGTGAAACTTGAGTCCGCCGTCAACGGACCGCTTCAGTTCCTCCTGATCGTGCTTGACCTCCGGCTCCTCCGTCTTGACGACCTCCATCTCCTTGTCGAGGGCGTCGGCGTAGTAAATACGACTGCCGCCGTCACCGTGAAGGTACATGTTGATCCGCGCAATCCGAGCGATCGGCGGATTCTTTCCGAAATCGATGCCGTAGATGGACTCGTTGCAGATGCGATCGTGTAGCTGCGCTTGGTCGGCCTTGCTAAGGCTGCTGTTGTTTCTCACGACATTTCGCATCTCCGTCAGTACCTCGATCAGGAAGCCTCCGGTGCCGCAGCACGCGTCGATCACTTTTTCGGTCTTTGCACGTCCGACCTGGACATCCGCCAGCCGCGTCACCAGCTTGACGACGCTGCGCGGCGTGAAGTACTGGCCGAGTTCTCTGCCGCGCATCGTCGCGTTCAGGAACGTCTCGAACAGGCGTCCATTCAGGTCCTCGTCGATGCCAAACATGTCCCAGTGCTGGAGCTTTTGGACCACGAGCTTGATCGTGTCCGGGCGCATATCGATCTTCTCATCGGACTCGAAGATGCGCTTCTTCTTACGCTTGGCAATGTCCTCTTCGATCTCGTCGCGCAGCCGTTTGAAAAGGATGTCATTGACCGGACTCGGTGAGTGGGTTTCCTTCTCAATCCAGTGCGTCGAGAAGGCGACGGCGTCCTTTGGGAGGTGGGCAACGCCGGGCTTGTCGAGAAGGGCTCGGGTTGCTTCGCTCTGGCGCAGTTCGCGGTCGCACCAGAGTTTGACGAACATCAGCTTGGTGAATTCCATGAATGCGCCAGTGCGCCCCTGGCCCTCGGACTTCCAAATCGCTCGATGGCACTGCGCGAACAGCGCCTTGGCCTGCTGCGCCGATGGACGCTCAAACCTGAACGTATTCGATTCGGTGCTATGGGCGTCGGTGATGCCCTCGGCGGATAGCAGCGCTCTCAACTGCTCGTAGTTGGGATTGCCGTGAGAGAAATCCGAGAATGCCAGCGTCAGCACGGGCTCGCCGCTGTCCCACTGATACACGCGGGTCTCGATACCGTTGGTCAACAGGAACCACTTGACGGGGTTGTCGTCGCGGAACGTCTTGTTGAGTTCAAGGCAGTAGCCGGCGCATTGCCCCGTCCACTTGTCCAGATCCTCGCCGGGGTGCTTGGCGTCGATGACCCAGCGGGGCTTCCTGCGGAACGTCACGACGTAGTCGGGCTTGTAGTTGACCGCCTTCCGGCCCAATGAGACGGCCAACTCGGCGATCGATCGCTTTGTCTTGATCTGCCCGTCGGCGTACCCGAGGTCCTCGAGCATCCGGTTGACGAAGAACGTCTCCACCGACGACTCGTTGGCCAGGTCCTTTCGCTCGCAGTACAGATTGGTCTCGGCTCCTCCGCCCAGGCTGTCGAAAAGCGTTCGACGCGGGAGGCGCTTTCGTGCCATTACCCACCAGCCTTTCTACGCCGCCCGGCGTTGTTCTGGCGAGGTGTGTTCCAATAGGCACTCTTGCATTTCGGGCAGACCTTGGGCTCTTTGGCCCCTCGCGGGACCCACTGGTGCTTGCACCGCTCGCATTGGTATCCGGCAACTCGGACCCGTGGCATCGCAGCAGTATGTCACCACTGCGGACCGATGTCAAATCGCTTACCGGGGCGGACCGATCAAAAGGCGCTTACCAGAGGGCGCTTACCACTGAGTAAACGACCGCGTGTAGGCAGGGCCCTGTCGTGGCCGACCCTCGCGGCCCAAATCGGACGACCGCAGCCCTCCGAGGCTGACGCGCACGCCCGCAGGGGCCAACGCCTCCGTCTACTACCGGGACTCGATTCCCTCCGGTCCCCAGGTGAACCGCCGGGGCGTCAGACGGGTAAGCAGTGTGGACACCCTGCTCCCCAACACCGATCAGATCAACCAGACGGTGTTCACGCCCGACGCTTTGAACGCGACGTCGATCACCGTGGACAACGGGAGCCGGTTCCAGGTCGGGGACCAGGTGCGCCCAGGGGATTCGCGCGAGGTCATGTTCGTGACGGCAATCAGCACCAACACGCTGACGGTGGTTCGCGGCTACGGCGGCACGACCAAGCACACGCTGACCAACGACATGAGGGTGACGATCCTCGGCAACGCGGCCCTGGAGGGTGGGGATGCACCGGCAGCGCGGATGACCAACCGCACCCGCAAGCAGAACTACACGCAGATCTTCACGGCGACCGTCAACATCAGCGGCAGCAACCAGGCCGCGCGGCACTACGGCACGCAGGATGAGCTGGACTACCAGAAGCAGGAGCGGATGCGCGAGCTCCTGCGCGACCTTGAGAACTGCGTCATCAACGGCACCGCGCCGGCAAGCGGGCAGACCGGCTCCTCGACGGTTCGCCGCACGATGAACGGCATCGTCCGGCAGCTTTCGACCAACGTCTTCACGCCGGGGCAGAACGGGTTTCCCTCGGGCGGCGGTTCGGGCTCGGACCTCAACGAGTCGGTTCTGAACACGGCGATGCGGCTGGTGTGGGAGCAGTCCAGCGGGCAGATCGACACCATCGTCTGCGGCGGGATGCAGAAGCGCCGCATCAACTCGTTCATCACCAGCCAGCGCGCCTTCACGCCCGAGGACACCAAGTTCCGGGACCTGGTGGGCGTCTACGAGAGCGATTTCGGCGTCTGTCGCGTGATCGTCTCGCGCTGGGCGCCGGCCGACAGCATCCTCCTGCTCGACAGCTCGCGCATCGATGTCCTGCCGCTCAAGGGCCGCAGCTTCCACTTCAAGCCGCTCGCCGCGACCGGGGATGCCACCAGCGGCCTGGTGGTCGGCGAGTACACCAGCGAGTTCCGCAACGAGAACGCCCACGGGATGGTCAAGGGCCTCTCGACCACGTGATCGCTCCATCCCCGCGAGTCCTTTCTGGGGCTGGTGGGAGTTCGTGTCACTCCTCCTGACACCCGCTTCATCTGTCCGCCGGCGACCACGGATCGCCGGAGGGCGGCGGCGGCGGGGCCCATCCGGGCGGCGAGAGCCGCACGGGTGGGATTCGAATCGGCAGCACGCAGCGCATTTCACGGGAGAACAAGCCATGTTCATCACCGATCGCGATCTCCTGGCCGTCGAACCCAACCTGTTCCGCGACATCGTCTGGGCGGGACAGCGCCTCTGCAAGGCGACCGCATCCACCCTCAACACGACGTTGACGATCACCGGCGCCGATGTCGATTTCAACGATGCCCAGATCGCCCCCGGCCACGTCGCCACGGTCGATGGCGCTTCGTACGAAGTCGTCGATGTGATCGCCGGAAACGAGCTGACCATCTCCCGCATCCGCCCCACCACCGCCGACTTTGCGATCCCCGTCTCTCCCATGAGCGACAAGCCGATGTGGATCGTCACCTTCGCGCCGCAGATCGGCGTCATTCATCGCCAGATCCTGCGGATGCTGGGCCTGGAGCCGGCAGGCGACAGCGTACCCGCCGGGACACCCACCGAGGCTCACATCACCAACGGGATCGAGCTGGCGCCGATCGAGACCTTCGGCGCCCTGTACCTCATCCTTTCGGCGGCGGCCGCGGCCGCGGGGCCGCAGTCCCCGCTGGGCATCCGCGCTGCGTTCTATCGCTCGCTGTTCTCGCAGGAACGCGCCCGCGCGATCGCCGAGCTGGATGTCGATGGGGATGGCCGGCCGGAGCTCATTCGCCGCATGAACATCGCAGCGCTGCAGCGCACCTGATCGCACCGGTTCACACACCACCAACACCGGGGACACCCCATGCTCATCCTTCATCCAAAGTCCGTCATCTTCGGGGATTCGCGGTGGGAGAACATCACCTCGATCGCCATCGAGCGCACCGCCGATCGCCTGGTCGTCGAGCGCGGAGACGATGGCGCGCAGGCGATCTTCGCCGATGTCCCCGAGGAGCTGGTCTCGATCCGCATCACGCAGGACCTGGCCCAGGACGATCTTGATCCCCCGCGCTGCGGTGACCAGGAGACGCTGACCTTCTTCATCGCGGCCTCGGGGAGCGAGGGGGCCCGGCGGAGGATCTCGGCGATGGGAGTCGTACGCAGGATCGGCTATCAGCTCGCCGGCGCGGGTCGGGCGATCCGCACAATCTCGCTGATCGCGATCTCTCCCGATGGCAATTCCGATCCGATCGCCAGCGACGCCGCGGATGCGGAGATCTGATCCGCAACGGTCCTGACCACGTTCCGCATCCCTGCAATCCCCTCATCAGGAACAGCACATGTCCAGCTCCTTCAAAGGCAAGAACCTCTTCGGCTCGGGCCCCCACCGCTTCTGGCGAGGCCGACAGGGCCAGATGCTGATCCCGGATGTCGAGCTGGGAAGCTACACACCCAAGTCCAATCCCTTCGGGCTGGTGGAGCTGGAGGTCATCGTCCGGGGCCGACTGCTCGCCGGCGGCGAATCGGCTCTCTGGGAACTCCGTGATGACATCGCCGATGAACTGCTCGATCCTCCCACCGCCGGCACACTGATCGACCTCACCGGCCGCAGCTACGCCGATATGTCCTTCGTGCGGTTCGATGAGGCCCAGCGGACCGATCGCGGGCGGGTCTACTCGCTTGCGTACACCGCCCGCTTCCGGAGGTTGATCCCCTAGATCCTCATTTTCGGTGAACTCGTTAATAAACTCACAGCGGCGGATCCGCCTGATCAGCCCCGGCACAAACCCCTTGCATCGCGAGGCCAATTCCCCGACACTCCCGGGATCCGAACCTGTTTCCCTTGGAGATGTCGATGCGTCCAACGGCTCTGAACCTCCGTGTCGCGGTATACAGCACGCTTTGCCTGGCCGGCCTTGCCCAGCTTGCCGCCGCCCAGTCCCTGACCCCCAATATCACGGTCCACGCGGGGGATGGCGGCGGTAAGTCCGCCAATCCTCACTTTGTCGCCCGACCCGGCGTTCTCGAGTTCTCGGGCCAATTGATTGCCCGCCCGCGGCAGGATCTGACACCCGCCGACCGAACCCGCGCGGCGACGGCGATCAACGGTCTGGTCCTCAAGTACTACCCCGAGGTCGATGAGTATGTGCTCGATGTCACGGGGACGGCGAACCGGTCCGAAGCCGGCGCAGCTGAGAATGCCCAGTCCGCCCGCCTCATGCAGACGGGCCTCTTCGAGTATGTGCATCCCAACTGGATCTGCCACCCGCTCGACAACGTTCCCAACGATCCGCAGTACTCCGCGCAGTGGCACCACATCGTGATGCAGGCGGCCAAGGCCTGGGACATCACCACCGGGTCCAACTCCGTCATCTGCGCCTTCACCGACACCGGCGTTGATCTCACCCACCCCGACCTGGCGGCCAATCGCGTGCTGGGCTTCAACGCCGTCACCGACCTGGCGGAGATCGATGGCGGGGATGTCAGCGAGACCGCCGGCCACGGAACCCACGTCGCCGGGTGCGCGGCGGCGATCGGCAACAACGCCGTCGGGGTCGCGGGTGTGGGTTGGGATCTGAAGAACATGATGTGCCGCGTCCAGGAGCCCGGGTGGGGCGGCGCCTACCTGGATGACATCCTGCAGGGTGCGCGCTGGGCGATCGAGCACGGCGCCAAGGTCGCAAGCAGCAGCTACAGCGGTGTGGACTACTGGGCGATCGGCACGACAGGCACGTACATCAAGTCGATCGGCGGTCTCTACTGCTACGCAGCGGGCAACGATGGACGTGACCTGAGCAGCTTTGACTACCCCGACACCATCGTGGTCGGCGCTTCACACTCTGGCGAAGACCGCACCGGATGGTCGGCGTACGGGCACGCGGTCGATGTCTTTGCCCCCGGCGACAACATCCTCAGTTCCTGCTGGGGCGGTGGGTGGTGCTACGCGAGTGGGACGAGCATGGCGACCCCGGTGTGCAACGGGGTGATCGCGATGATCTGGTCGGCCAACCCGGCGCTGACGCCTCAGCAGGTCGAGAACATCCTGTTCTCCACTTGCCAGGACTGGGGCGCCACCGGCAACGATGAGGTCTACGGCTGGGGACGCGTCAACACCTTCCGCGCGGTCAAGGCCGCCGTCAGCATCGGCAGCAACAAGCCGGTCGCCGTCGATGACCACGCGAGCCATCAGCTCGCCGGCACCGCCGCCCGCATCGACGTGCTCGCCAACGACTTTGACCCCGAGACCCAGCCGCTGACCATCTCCAACTACACCTCCACCACCACCCTGGGCGGCACGGTCTCGATCTCCGTCGGCACGGGCCCCGACGGCCGCGATGAACTGCTCTACACGGCCCCGGCGAACATCTCCGGCACCGACACCTTCAGCTACACCGTGAAGGATCCGACCAACCTGACCGACATCGGCGTGGCCTTCATCCCGCTCTCGACCCTGGACCAGTTCCGGGATCCAGAGAACCCGACCTACACCAAGCCCGGCGCTGAGGGCAAGTACTACGCATTGAGCGCACCCAGCGTCCTGCCCGACTTCAGCACGCTGACGCCGATCGTGACCGCCGTCCGCCCCGACATCAACATCAACGCCGGCGGCGGAAACTTCGGGGACTCGGGCAGGGCCGACGATGTCGGCGCGGTCTTCGAGGGCTGGATCAGCGTGCCTCAGACCGACTGGTACACGCTCTACACCAACTCCGATGACGGCTCGCGCCTGCTCATCGGCAACACCGTCGTCGTCAACAACGACGGCCTGCACGGTCCCGTTGAGATCGGCGGAGAGATCGCCCTCAAGGCCGGCACCCACAAGATCCGTGTCGAGTTCTTCGAGGCCGGCGGTGGGGCCAACCTCATCGTCAGCGTTGCCGGTGGCGGGCTCCCCAAGCAGGTCGTGCCCGCGAGCATGTGGCGATACGGCAACTTCTCGGATTCGGACTTCCGCAATCCCGACCAGACCGGGCCGACAGCTGCGGGCCTCGATGTCAACTACTACAACACCGGGATCTTCCTGACATCGCTGCCCAACTTCGGTTCGCTCACGCCGTACCTGACCACCACGGTCGATCAGCTCAACTACGCCTCGAGCGCCGGCCAGTTCGCAAACTCCGGCCGCACCGACGGCGTGTCGGGCCTCTTCACCGGATACATCTCAGCCCCGATCGCCGACTTCTACACGCTGTACCTCAACTCCGATGAGGGCTCCCGCCTCTACATCGGCGACACGCTGGTCGTCGACAACAACGGGCTTCACACGATGCTGGAGCGATCCGGCGTCATCGGCCTCAAGCCGGGTCTGCACGCCGTGCGCATCGAGTACTTCGAGCGCAGCGGCGCGGCCGGCCTGATCGCCAGCTACGACGGCGGCGGCGCGGTCAAGCAGGTCATCCCAACGGGGATGTTCCAGAGGCCGAGCACCTGTCCCGTGGATTTCGACGGGTCGGGATTCGTTGACACCGACGATTACGATGCCTTCGTCCACGCCTTCGAAGAGGGGCTGCAATCCGCCGACTTCGACGGCTCGGGCTTCGTGGATACCGACGATTTCGACGCCTTTGTGGTCGCTTTCATCGCCGGTTGCTGAGGAATGCCGAATAAGTACGTTTCGTACTATTCGGCGCTGAGCACCCTTGTACCACATCTCGCCCTCCGGTAGGATGGTGTACGACCGCTCACGCAGTCCCTACATAGCTCGCCGTCGCGCCGTGGGAGAGCGCGATCGCTCGTGGGAGTCCTGTCCGCAAGGAGATTCTCATGCTGTCCGATCGCCGCGGCCTCTGGCCCGCCAGCCTGCTCTCCCCGCTCGCCTGCGCTGCTCCGGCCGCCGATCTGCATGTGCCCGCGGACTACCCGACCATCCAGGCGGGAATCGATGCGGCCAGCGATGGGGATTCGGTCGTCGTCGCGCCCGGCACGTATGCCGCGCCGATCGCCATGTCCGGCAAGCGGATCACGCTGCGCTCCTCGGGCGGGCGGCGATCACGACGATTGACGGCGCAACGCTGACGGATGCCTCGATCCTGATCGCGATCGCCGGAGAGACGCTCGACACGGTGATCGATGGGTTCACGTTCACCAACGGCCAGGGGAGCTACCGCGCCAACTGCACGGCGAACAAGCCGGTGGGCGCGGCGATCTACGTGGGCTCGGGCTCAGCGCTGACCATCAACAACTGCCGGTTCATCGATAACGGATTCGACCGGGACATCGTGTGGGGCTCGGCGGTCTACGCGCATCGCGGGAGCCTGCGCCTGGCCGACTGTGACTTCGTGGACAACGGCCTGTACACATCGGACCCGAACCTGGGCGGTTCCCGGTCCACGCTGGGGGTGTGCGGCAGCGGCCAGGCGCTGGAGGCGATCCGCTGCACGTTCATCCACAACTACGCGGTGTATGGGGCGGGCGCGATGGCGGCGGGCACGGCGGTGGCGCGGTTCACCGATTGCCACTTCGCGCAGAACGAGGCTGCGCACGGCGGCGGAGCCAAGATCCGGGCCGAGGGGGTATCGACGATCGAGGACTGCGATTTCACGAACAACGAGTCGGCGTTCGGCGCCGGCCTGAACCTGCGGGTATGCAACGGGGACTCCCTGGAGGATCCCATCGGCTCGGTTCGGCGCTGCACGTTCACCGGCATCACCGCGGGCTTCGGCGGCGGCTTCTTCTCCGAGGTGTGGTTCGACTACGGCTACGCGACCGCGCTGCCGACGCTCACGCTCGCCGATTCGATCTTCACCGGCAACTCGGCCGCTGCGTGCTGCAACACGGGCATCTACCAGAGCCCGTGCTGGAAGGATGGCGTGGGCGCGCCGGTCGTCGATCTCGGAGCGTACGAGTTCCAGCTTGCGACCTGCCCCGCGGACTTCGACGGCTCGGGGTTCGTCGATACCGACGACTTCGAAGCGTTCGTGCATGCATTTGAGGCCGGGTGCTGAAGGAGAGGCCTCGGGCATCAGGAGTTGACAATCGAGCAGGCCGGGCCGGGTGGCCTGGTCTGTTTCCAAGTACCTCCGGGGAAGGTTGGCGTGGGTCTGAGGGAACCTCCCGGGGTTCGGAGTCGGATAGTCATCCGGCCCCGGCTGTCCCTGCCGGGTCACTTGATCCATCGATTCGTCCATCATCGCCGCCCGCGCGGCCGGGAGAGTGTTCCATGTCATCCGCTCACCGTCGTCACCGCTTCACATCCCCCCTCGTTCTGGGCCTTCTGTGCGGGATCGCCATGGCCGATGCGCCTGTGGTCTCCTCGCCATTGCAGCCCGCACAGGAGCAGCCGCTGCCGTACGCGACCACGCTGATGTTCAACCAGGCCGCCCTGGATGAGATCCGCGCCGCGGGCGCGGTGACGATCCCCGATTTCGTGCTTCCGGGAGGCGCAATGACGGCAGCGCACCTGACCCGTATCAACCCGTTTGATGCGGGAGCGAAGGTGGTCGCGGGGAGCGATCAGGGTGAGGTGGCGATCGATCTTTCGGACATGGTGATGCTGTCGGGTACGATCGAAGGGGATCCGACCGCGCGGGTCTTCATCAGCTTCTCGGCGGCGGGGATCAATGGTGTGATCCGGTCGCAGGAGGGCACGACGGTGATCTCGTCGGGACCGTTCGGGCAGGGTCATGCACCGGTGATCTACAGGATGTCGGACCTTCCGGAGGGTGCGATCCAGTGGCGCGAGTTCACGTGCGGCCTGGACCGGCTGCACGGCGGCAAGGTTCCCGCGCAGGCGCACGGCGGCAGCACTCGGGCCGGTCCGTGCCGTGTGGCGAGCCTGGCGATCGAGACGGACTGGGAGTACACGAACAATATCTTCGGCGGCAACACGACGGCGTCGGCGGCGTACGCGGTGACGCTGATCGCGGCCGACAGCGAGATCTACCAGGCGGACATCAACACGCGCCTGTCGATCGGGTTCCTGCGCGTGTGGAGCGACGCCGCCGACCCGTACACGACGACCGACAACTACGACCGGCTCTTTGAATTCCAGGATTACTGGAACGCGAACATGGGCCACGTGCCGCGGCACACCGCTCACTTCCTCGCGGGCGTCCTGGGCTCGACGGGCGGGGTCGCGTACCTGCCGGGGCTGTGCAATGGTGAATGGGCCTACGGGTTGTCTTCGTACCTGGCCGGCTTCTTCCCGTACCCGCTGCAGGACAACCACCCGCAGAACTGGGACCTGATGGTGACCAGCCACGAGCTTGGCCACAACTTCGGATCCCCGCACACGCACGATGTGGGTGTGGATGGGTGCGGCAACGGCAATTGCAACAACGCCAACCAGGGGACGATCATGTCCTACTGCCACACGTGCTCGGGCGGGATGGCGAACATCGTGCTGACGCTGCACACGACGATGGTCAACAACCACATCCTGCCGTACCTGGCGAACGATGCCCCGTGCAACCTGCTGGATGACGGCGTGGTCATCTCACAGCACCCATCGGACCTGACGGTCGGGGAGGGGCAGGATGCGGTGTTCACGGTTACGGCAAGCACGACGAGCGGTTCGCCCGCGTACCAGTGGAAGAATGGCAATACGGCCCTCTCCAACGGCGTGCATTACTCGGGGGTGACGACCGCAAGCCTGACGATCCACGATGTGGTGCCGGGGGATGCGGGGCTGTACAAGGTGACGGTGTCCAACTGCGGCTCGGAGGATTCGAATTCAGCACAGCTCACGGTGTCGTGCCCGGCGGACTTCGACAACTCCGGGTTCGTCGATACGGATGACTACGACGCCTTTGTGCATGCCTTCGAGGCGGGCACGGACAACGCCGACTTCGACAACTCCGGGTTTGTGGATACCGATGACTTCGATGCGTTCGTGCAGGCCTTCGAGGCCGGGTGCTGAGCGAGAGAACGCCGGCATCGGACGATCAACGCTGGTGAAAGACCATCGGACCCGGCTGGAAGGCCGGGTCCGTTTCTTTGCACGAGGCGCTTGGGAATGCGAGTCTGACCGTTCGTGATAAAAGGGCCACCTCCGCGGTCGTGGACGCGGAGATGGCCCCTGTTGTGATGATCTGGATCTGAGTTGAGCGAAGCTACTTGTGCGCCGCCGTGATCGCCTTCTTTGCCTCGGCGATCGCGCGGTCGAGAGCCTCATCGACGCTGGTCTTGATGTCGGGCTCGACGCCGGTTCCTTCCCAGTTGGTCTTTGAGATGGGGTTCTGGGCCCGCATGAAGGGGACGCCGATCACGAAGCGGTCGGAGAGGCGCTCCCCACGGACGGGGTGTGCACCGCCGCCGGTGGTCTGGCCGATGATCGTGGCGCGCTTGAGGTTCTTGAGGTTGTAGGTGAACTCCTCAGCGCCGGAGAAGGAGTGGCTGCTGGTGAGGACATAGATGGGGACGGTCGAGGGGATGCGATCCCCGGGAACCTCATCGAGCGTCCAGAACTCCTCGACGATCTTGCCATCGCGGTCCACCATGTCGTTGAGGTGGGTCTTGGTGTCGTAGAGGTAGCTGGTGATGTAGCGGATCATGTCGGGATCGCCGCCGCCGTTGTGTCGCATGTCGAAGATGATGGCGCTGGAGTTGGCCAGGAAGTTCATGGCAGCGCTGGCGACCTTCTTGGCGCCGTCGGACCCGACGAAGGCATCGAAGCGGAGGTAGCCGATGTTGCCATCGAGCAGCTCGGCCTTGCGGAAGCCGTAATTCTGGCGGGTCATCTGGGCCATGAAGCCGCCGGTGTGGTCTTCTTCTTCAGCGCTGGATTTGTGGGGTGTCACCGGCGCGGGGGAGATATTGACGCCCAGGTGGCGATCGTTGGAGACGGAGCGGAAGTCTTCGGTGAGCTGGCGGGCGAGCACAGTCTCGGACTTGATGGGGTCGTACTTGCCCTTGGCGAGCTTGTCCATCACGACCGCGGACATCTTGGCGGCGACATCTGGGAAGACATAGCCCTCTTCGAGCGCCTTGCAGGCGCCTTCGATGACCCGCTTGCGTGCCTGGGGTGTGAGGGCGGTGGGCCTTACTTCATCCCCGCCGATGCTGAGCGTGACGGCTTGGAGCTTGCCACCATCGGCATCGTCGAAGGCAAAGTCCATGGCGATCGTCTGGCCCTTGCTCGCCTTGACGACCAGGGAGATGCCGGAGTCATCGGCGGAGATGACCTGGTCGATGGTGAGGGTGCCGAAGTCGTTCTTCATCTTGGCGACCCGGCCGATCCGCTCGGGGATGGGAACGGAGGCAAGCATCTTGGCCGAGCGGTTCGCGGATTCGAACTTGGTGACGGCATCGGGTGAGCCATCGTTGATCATGGCGATGAAGCCCTCGGCGAGCTTCATCTTGTCGCCGGCGGAGGCGGAGATCGGGGTCGGGGCGTGGGCATGGGCGCCGGCATGCATGGGCAGACCGGCGAGGATCGCCAGGATCGAGGCGGAAACGAGGATGGTGGGGCGGGCGGGCATGATCGGGCTCCTGGCTATGGGGGAAGGCCGCTTATAGTGCGAATCGTACCATACTGGATTGCCTGCAGGGAGGTTTCCGTCGAGAATAGTGCCGAGTACGGGATCGCCGGGGCACGCGAAATGTGTAGGATGGCCCCCGCATGGCCGAATCGACAGCTAACCAGGCGGCACGGAAGGGGCGGAGAGGCTCCGCGGGGCTGAATACCAAGCGGGGGCGGGCCCTGAGCGAGCTTGAGAGTTTTACATTGGGGCTGGTGTGGCAGCTTGGGCCTTGCAGCCCGTACGAGGTTCGGCGACACATGCGGGCTTCGCCGTCATCGCAGTGGAGCGGGAGCGCGGGGGCGATCTATCCGCTGATGCGGCGGCTGGAGAAGCGCAAGCTGCTGGAATCCAAACCGGCAAGGACGGGCAAGCGGGCTCGGCGGGAGTACGGGATCACGGCGGGGGGCCTGGCAGCGCTTCGGCAGTGGATCGGACCGCCGTTGCCGGAGGAGGCGGTGACGGTGACGTACGACCCGCTGCGATCCAGGGCGAGGTTTCTGGGAGCGGCGACGCCAGCGCAGCGGAGGCAGTGGATCGGGGAGGCGGAGGAGGCGCTGGAGCGGATCGCCGAGATGGTGGAGAAGTGGCAGGCGAGCTTCGGGGGTGGGGATGAGTTCCTGAGGCTGGTCACGCGGAACGGGGAGTTGGAGACGGAGGCGAGGCGGAGGTGGTTGATGGAAGTTGCGGAGAGATTGGGATAGCCCGGCCATCACACTGTGAGAACAGGCCGCCATGCTCGGCGGCCTGAGAAAAATGAACGGATGTCGCACGGAGATTGATGCGCTGGAGACGCCGCTCGCATCGCTCGCCAGCCACCGCGGCCAGCCGCACCTCAAGACAAGGTCAAGGCATCGATGGGCTCGGCATCCCCGCGTTCAGAGCCGATGGGAGCGTTGGGGTTGTTGTTGTGATACAGCTTCCAACTGTTGAAGAGCATGACCTCCGCCGCGCCGACGTAGTTATCGCCGCTCAGGTCCCCATGCACCCAGTTGCAGCCGGACTGACCCGAGTAGAGCGCGTATGCCGCGTTGAAGTCGGACTGGTCGGCCGAGTTGACAGCGCCATCGCCGTTGAAGTCCGCGCGGTTGTAGATGGTGCTGAAGTCGTAGACTCGCTTCGGGCCGACCAAGTACCAGGGGATTGGCGGTGAGCGCAGCAACAGCGATGGCATGCCATACATGCTTCATGGAAGAACCATCCACGCCCGCGCGGGTGTACGCAGCGCCGGCTAATCAGGTGAACTCATCGCGGCGGTACACGCACGCGCGCCATCGCCGCGATGCAACAGGCAAGACTCAGCGCCGGGATCGGCGCTGGAAGATGCAAGACACGCCAACGATCACCAGCATTCCCGCCGACGGCGCGGGGATGGGCACTTGGATCGGGGTGTTGGGCTCGGTTCCATACGCCCACGCCAGCGGCCATTAGTAGTCGGTGAAGTAGATCCAGCCGTAGTGCCACTGGTTGTCGGACATCTTGAAGCGAACGCCCAGATACGCCGGATCGCCGATGCCCGATGCGCCGGTGTCGAAGTCGGATTGGAACGGTAAGTGCCAGTAGTAAGTAGTTTCATACAACCAGTTGTCGGGAGGTGCGACAAACTCGCCGGGCGCGTAGTCGCGCGTCGGCTTTACCTCAAAGATCCACTCCTGCCAGTAGATCCATACCCAGTCGGCAGTTCTCGCGACCTCCGCACCACTCTCGCCGACGATCATTGAATGGGCACCGTAACTGCTCGATTGGTTTGGAAGATACCACTTTCAGATGGTGCCGGGTCTACGCTCGCCCGATTGTTCCGAAGCGGGTTTGGTGATGTCCAAAAACGTGCCGGGAAGCTCCCCGAAGTCATCGCCGGGAAGGTCAGTTCCCCTGACCCACTTAAACGTCTGACCAGAATTGTCATGCATGACCACCGCGGCATCGGCGGGCGCTCCGGCGATGCTCACCAGTCCCACAGTCGCGATCGCTCCGATAATCGTGGTGGGTCTCAATGCTGCACTCCCCGTTGCGGCAAGCCGAGCGGCTTGCCAGACTTCCATACGCTACCCCCCCCCCGGATGGAAGACATTTCCCTCTTTGCATGTTCTTGACCGTTCGGGCGACAATACTGTGGTGGGTACGAGGCCGGGGGCTGGGATTGTTTACAAACCAGTGAACAACAGGCTGAGTTCACTGACAGGTGAAGCGGAGCGTCAGCCCTTCCGCCACGCCATTTCGAAGTGGTCGAGCACGGGTCGCCATCGCGGCGCGGAACACGAAGGCGAGCCGTGATATGTTCACGGGTAAGTGAACAGGGAGGGGGAGGTTGACTGGTATGTGAACATCTGGATGGCGACCACACAGGCTGGCGCATCGCCGACTAGCGGCGGCGGCGAGCGCGTTCGGCGTTGACCGCATCGACGGCCTTGCGGATGGAATCGTCGATGTTTTCATTGGTGATGAAGAGGTCGTAGACGCCGCAGCGTTTGCCCTCGGCGATCTCTTTCTGGGCGGCGCTGTAGCGTTTCTGGATGGAGGCCTCATCCTCGCGTTTTCGGGAGCGGAGGCGCTGGAGGAGGGTTTCCTCGCTGGGGGGCATGATGAAGATGGAGTAGGCTTCGGGGAGGTGGGACTTGATCTGCTTGGCGCCCTCGACATCGATCTCGAGGATGACCAGGCGGCCGCGAACGAGCTGCTCGACGACCCAGGCGCGGGGTGTGCCGTATTTCTTGCCGTAGAGGCCGGCGGTCTCGAGGAAGCCATCGAGGGCCTTCATCTGCTCAAAGTCCTCATCGGTGACGAAGTGGTAATCGACACCCTCGACATCGACGGGGCTGCGGGGGCGGGTGGTCCAGGAGACGGAGAAGACCGAATCGGGGATGGATCGTTCGACACCTCGGGTGATGGTGGTCTTTCCAGCGCCCGATGGGCCACTGATGATCAACAGGAGCCCATCGTCGGTGTCGGTGGGGAGTCGGTGTCCGGCGGCCATGGCGGGAGGGTATTCCGGGGGAGGTCCGGAGGCGACGATTCACCACGGGGGACACGGAGTGCCACGGAGAAGATGGGAGAAGAGGAGGGGACGCGGGGATGCGATGATTGTGTCGCTGTGCCTTTGGTCGCCCCTCTCTGTGGCTCTCCGTGTCCTCCGTGGTGAAAGTTTTTCAGCAGCCGGCTTCAAATGCGTGAATGAAGGCATCGAAATCGTCGGTGTCGATGAAGCCCGAGCCGTCGGCATCGGCACCGGGATCTCCCGCCTCGAACGCGTACACGAAGGCATCGAAGTCATCGGTATCCACGAAGCCTGAATCGTCGTGGTCGGCGATGCAGTGAGGGGATATTGGCAAGATCTGGTCGGCGGGGAAGGGGCCGGTGTAGGTGTCGGTACGGGCGGCAAGCGTGCCGCGGCGGGGCCAGAGGATCTCGATGCGGTCGATGGTGGTTTCGGAGCCGAGGCCGAAATGCGGGCGGAGATCTTCGGTAGAGGATGTGCTGGAGCCGGAGGAGATCTGGCGGATCTGCGTCTTGCCGCCGGCGAGCAGGCGGATGACCGCGCCGATGGCATCCCGGTTGATCCGCTCGCCATCACCGGTCAGCTTGAGCGTGATCCAGTGATTTGGATTATCCGAGCGGTTCTCGTAGATGCTGACGAACTTGTTGGGGTTGAGGGTGATGATGTCGGACCGGCCATCGTTGTCGTAATCGACCTGGACGGCGTACTGGGCGGCGGTGAAGACGCCGTTGAGGGCGGGGGAGATATCGGTGAACGTGCCATCGCCGTTGTTGTGGAAGAGCTTGTCGAAGTTGGCGTTGGGGAGACTGCCGGCCTGGTAGTTGTCGAGCCGGCCATCGTTGTCGGCATCGATCCACATCACGCCCCATCCGAAGATGGAGTTCATGGGCTCGATCTGGGTGTAGAGGCCGTTGTCGTTGCGGAAGTAGGTGCCGTTGGCGGCATCGGTGATCGCCAAATCGAAATCCAGATCGTTGTCGTAGTCCCCGAAGGCGATCCCCATGGGGGCGGGGCCCAGGAGGTCGAAATTGTGGGCGAGCGCGACATCGGTGAAGGTGCGTCCGCCTGCACCGTCGTCCCGGTTGTGGAGGATCACGGGGTGAAGGCCGGCGGTCGGGATAAAGCAGTCGGGGTAGCCATCGGAGTCGAAGTCGTGCCACGAGGCGGTGTAGGTGACTCCGAAGGGCTCGGTGATGGGGAGGATCGCCGTGGTATCGGCGAACGTGCCGTTGCGCTGGTTGTGGAGAAGGCGGTATTGGCGAGCAAAGCCGGAGCCGCCGGTGATGAAGATATCGAGCCAGCCGTCGAGGTCGTAATCGACCATGGTGCAGGCATCGGGTTGATCCCCGTGCCAGCGGATGCCGGAGGGGATACTGACATCGGTGAAGTGCGGTGCTCCCCCACCCCCCCCATCGCCATCGTTGCGGTAGAGCTGGGCGACCGCGCCGGTGGATGTATCGACCCCGATGAAGAGGATGTCCGGATCCCCATCGTTGTCGTAGTCCCCCGTGCTGACGCCGAAGCCGGTGTAGAAAGGAAGGCCCGCAGCATCGTCGAGGCCCGAGCCGGTCGAGACATCGGCGTAGGTTCGACCGCCGCTGGGATTGGGGATGTTGTGGAAGAGGCGGTTGATCTGGCCTTGAAGGGTCTCGAAGACCAGGTCCATGTAGCCATCGGAGTCGTAGTCGAGGATGGCCATGCCGCCGCGCATGTTGCCGAGGATGATCTCGTTGGTGGCGCCGCGATCCAGGAAGGTGGTGTTGTGGAGTGTAACTTGCGCGAGGGCGGGGGAGCCGGTCGCCAGAGCGGCGATCAAAGCGCAGGCGTTACGTGAGGGGCGGGAGCGGTCGCCCTGGAGAGCGTTGTACCGAGCGGGCATGAATCACCTCCGCGGGGCTTGCGGCCTTCTCGTGTGGGTTCCGATGCACCGTGCGGGCGGTTGGTTACAGAAGCTGCCCAGTGATGGCGAGAAGAACCGGCTCGCTCACAGATGCCGTGCTGCGTCTGGGTGGGCTTCATGAAGGCATCGGCTGGGATCCGGATGTAACTGCCTTGATTACGAATGCGGTAAGGAACAGCTGGTTCTTAAACGACAAGGCCCGCCGCGAGCGCGGTGGGCCTTGCGTCTTGTCCTTTGATCCTCGCGATCACTCGACGAGGTCCAGGTCTCTATCTGGGGGCCCGCTCAGGCGGCCTTGCGGTAGCGGAAGAAGGTCGTGCGGCCTGTGCTGTAGATGCTGCGGCTGGAGAAGCCGAAGCGGCGGTTGGTCTTGGAGGTCGTGCGGCGCTTGGCGGTCGTGCGCTTGGTGGTGCGCTTGGTCGCCTTGCGGGTGTATCGCTTGGTGGCGGTGCGGCGGCTGGCCTTGCGGAACGACTTGCGGGCCGTGCGCTTGGTGCTGCGGCGGACGCCGGACTTCTTGGCGGTCCGGGTGCGGCGGCGGTTGCGGTTGGCGTTCTTGCGTCGGCTGGTGGCCTTGGAACGCGAGGTACGGCGTTTCTTGGTCGTCGGCATATGCACGTGCTCCTGCTGACCGACGGCAAGGAACGGGCCGACGGCCGGGTCTATTGGTCCCGCCCGAACATATGGGGCGGGGCGGGAAGGTCGCCCGTCCGTGGTGCGACCAGATCCCGATCTTGCAACCCATCGACCCCGCACCGCGCTTGCATGAGGGCGGGTGCGAAGAATCCGTGTAATTCCGACCGGATGGACGGATGGGGCCCCGGATCGCCGATCCATTCCTTGCCCACCCCGCACCTCTTACGCCGACTGGACTGCCGTACACCATGGCCAGCGTTCCTTCGAGTCATTCTTCCCCATCCTCCCAGCCTCCTGCCCGGCGTCCATCGGGATCGGCCCCGGCACCGCTGCACCTGGCCCCGGCGCCCTGGTCACCCGACTCGTGGAAGGCCTGTCGGCTCGCCCAGGGGATCGAGTATCCCGATGCGGCCGCCCTCGATGCATCGCTGGCGCGGCTGGCATCGCTGCCGCCATTGGTCACAAGCTGGGAGATCGAGCGGCTCAAGCTCCTGATCACCGATGCCCAGCAGGGGCGGCGATTCCTGCTGCAGGGTGGGGACTGCGCGGAGACGCTGGAAGACTGCCGGAGCGAGTCGATCGCCAGCAAGCTGAAGATCCTCCTGCAGATGTCGATGGTGCTGGTGCAGGGGCTCAAGCTGCCGGTGATCCGCGTGGGACGGTTCGCGGGGCAATATGCCAAGCCGCGATCCAGCGCGATGGAGACGCGGCAGGTCGATGGGAAGGAAGTCACGCTGCCGAGCTACTTCGGGGATCTGATCAACCGATCCCCATTCGATGAGGCAAGCCGCAGGCCGGATCCGGGGTTGCTGGTGAGCGCGTACGAGCACGCGGCGATGACGCTGAACTTCATCCGCTCGCTGATCGACGGCGGGTTCGCGGATGTCCATCACCCCGAGTACTGGGATCTGTCGTTCTTCAGCCACGCGAGCCTTTCCCCGCAGCGGCGGGCCGAATACGAGCAGATGCGCAGCCATCTCTCCGATGGTTTGCGGTTCATGGAGGCGCTGGGTGAGCGTGCGGTCGGTGACCTGACGCGGATGGAGTTTTTCACGAGCCACGAGGGGCTGAACCTGTACTGGGAATCGGCGCAGACCAGGCGCGTTCCGCGGCGAACGGGGTGGTACAACCTGACGACGCATCTGCCCTGGATCGGGGAGCGCACGCGAGCGATCGATGGAGCGCACATCGAGTACTTCCGCGGGATCGAGAACCCGGTTGGGATCAAGCTGGGGCCGGGCGTGCGTCCGCACGAGGTGCTGGCGCTGATCGACCGGCTGAGCCCGGAAAACGAGCCGGGGAAGATCGTGCTGATCACGCGGATGGGTGCTTCACAGGTAGTTGAGGCGCTGCCCCCCCTGGTCGAGACGATCAACCGCGCGGGACGGTTGGTCCTGTGGGTCTGTGATCCGATGCACGGCAACGGCATCAAGACGGGGGCGGGGATCAAGACGCGATCGTTCGATGCGATCCTGAAGGAGCTGGAGCTGTGCCACGATGTGCATCGCTCGCTGGGGAGCATCCTCGGCGGTGTGCATTTCGAGCTGACGGGGGAGGATGTCACCGAGTGCGTCGGCGGGGCGGCGGGCGTGACCGAGCAGAGCCTGACGAGCAACTACGCGAGCCTGTGCGATCCGAGGCTGAACTACCAGCAGTCGCTAGAGCTGGCGTTTCTGTTGTCGCGGAAGATGGGGCCGGGACGACGAGACGCTGACGGGGAGTGATTGCCGTTTCCGCGTCAGGGGTTGGGATCGTGTGGGAGATCCGACGGCTGTGGTTCCGCGCCGACAGGCGGCAGCGGTCGATTTGTTTGGTCTTTGGATGGGTCTATCCCCCTCAGGTAGGTCCACGAGAAGATCCCCGACGAATGCCCATCGGAGAACACCAGCTTGATCGCGTAGTTGCCGACGAGTTCGGCGGATGTAACCGTGAGCGGGATATTTCTGCCCGTCCTTGCAACGGGAAGCACGGTCAGGGGGTTGGAACGAATCTGGTCTCGGAGTTGGCGCATGTCCGCGGATGGGGACATGCGTCGAAGGTGGGCGATCGGATAGAAGGAAGTGGAGCCATCGGACCATGTCACGGTCAGTCCGTGGTCCTTCTTGAGCTCAAGATGGGCGGGGCTTTCCATGGTTCGCCGCCGATGCGGGTGGTGGGGCATGGGCTCATGCGGGGTCGTGGGGGGAGTCGTGGCGGTCTGAGGTCAACCATATCCTTGTATAAGTCGATAGTTGCTCGTGCGCTTTGAGCGCCGGTACGGAGAATGTCAGATGCAAGTCGAGTTCAAGGGCGGATGGAAGAAGGCGGCCTGGGTGGTGATGGGGGCATCGCTGGTGATGTCGCCGTGTGCGCACGGCCAGATCGCACCGGCTCCGAAGGACTCGCGGCCAACAGCGCCCGTTGCCGAGCCCGGACAGCCCGCCTCCGCACCGCTGGTGGTGTCGCGCAAGCCTGGTGAGCCTCCGCTGGTCGAGGTGCCGTTCACCCCGCTGGAGAAGGTGGAAATCCGCGGAACGGGAACGATCCCGATCATTCTGATCGCGCCGTACGGGATGGATTGGCGGCTCTGGGAGACTTTCATGGAGCGCAACGCCTCCCGGTACAAGATGTACGCGATCACGCTTCCGGGATTCGCAGGAACAACAGCGCCGTCGGCGATGCCCCTGGGCGGGTTCTACGCGGACGGGGCGTGGACACTGAACGCGGAGCGCGGGATCGTGAAGCTGATCGAGGATGAGAAGCTTGATGCACCGTTCGTGATCGGGGAGGGGTACGGGGGGCACCTGGCGATCCGGATGGTGATGATGCAGCCGGACAAGGTGTCGGGCGCGATGTCACTGAACGGACCGGCGACGGTGGAGCTTCCCGGGCAGAGCAACCCGCGGATGCCGCGTGAGCAGCGCGAGGACTTCGTGGCCAGGACGATGCGTGCCGCGGAGCGCGTGAGCGATGAGGACTTTTTCGCGCGGCAGAAGGTGGGGATCCAAGGTGCGATCAGGGATTCGGCCCGCGGAGAGTTCATCGCATCAATGGTGGACGGCGGGAACAAGGCGACGTTCCTGCAGTACCTGTGCGAGTTCTATTCCGCGGACCTGTGGCCGAGGATCGGCAATCTCAAGAAGCCGATCGCCGTGCTGGTCCCGATGGTCGGGGACCAGGCCGCGGCCAACAAGGTCCCCAAGGAGACCTGGCGGCGGTGGTTCCAGGCGGCCAGGCGGAATTGCGATGTCGTGTATTTCGAGAAGTGCATGCCGTTGATCACAGAGGATGCCCCGCAGGAGCTGGACAGGTCGGTGCATGCGTTCGTGCATGGCAAGTACGTGCCGGGCAAGAGCCGGTTCGCATCGCCGCTGGAGAAGTACATCGCGCCCGAGGAGGGGGGGCCAGCGGAGATCGATCGGCTGCCCGAGGCGCCGCCCGAAGGTGAGCCCGCTGCGCCGGTCGCCGTGCCGGCGCCAGAGGGCGATGGACCCAAGGAGCCGGCCCCGGCGCCGGCGGGCTCGCCATCCCCGAAGTAGCGGACCGGGTATTCTGTTGGTACGGCAGACCGGCGGGAGCGCAATGGTGCGCCGGCGGGTCTGTCATGTGCAGCAGGACCGCGCATCGCGCCAGGGGAGCACTTCGGCTTCGATACCGATGACACCACCAGCACCACACACCACCTCGGCCATCCCCACTTCCCCCGGTGCTCCGGCGCCTTCGGCGGGCAGCTCGGCAACGAATCGGCACGCGATGGACAGGCTGGCTGCAGAGATCAACCGGATCGGTTCTCCGGTGTGCGTGGGGGTCGATCCGGTGTTGGAGAACCTGCCAGCGCCGCTGCGATCAAGCCACGGGACTCCGGTGGGGGCAATCGTCGAGTTCACGCACAGCGTGCTGGCGGCGGCGGCGGGGGCGGTGCCAGCGGTCAAGTTCCAGGCGGCGTGCTTTGAGCGGTACGGGCACGAGGGGTACGCAGCGCTCGAGCAGGCGATCGCCGAGGCGGAGCGGCTGGGCCTGTTTGTGATTCTGGATGCCAAGCGCGGTGATATCGGGACAACCAGCGAGCACTACGCGGCGTCGGTGGTGCGGATGGGAGCGCACGCGATCACGGTGAACGGGTACCTGGGACCCAGCGGAGTCAAGCCGTTCGTGGATGCGGGGCTGGGCGTGTTCGTGCTGGTGCGGACGAGCAACGCGGACAGCGATCAGTTGCAGGGCTCGAAGCTCGCGGATGGGCGAACGGTCGCGGAGGTGATGGCGGAGCAAGTGGCATCCATTGGAAGGGACCGCATGGGCTCGTGCGGGCTGAGCCAGGTGGGGGCGGTGGTGGGGGCGACCAAATCCGCGGAGGGCAAGGCCCTGCGGGCGGCGATGTCGGGGCAGATGTTCCTGGTGCCGGGGTATGGAGCGCAGGGTGGGACCGCGGAGGATGTGCGGGCGCTGGTGAGGGCGGGGGCCAGATCGATCGGTGAGTCGGGGGTGATCGTGAACGCCTCGCGATCGGTGATCTATGCGGGGGCGAGCGAGACGGACTGGCGGACGCGGATGCACGATGCGGCGGTGGCGTTCGCGGGAGATGTTGCCGGCATCTTTACGAAGTAATACAAGACTCACCACAGAGGCACAGATGGCACAGAGAAAAGCGGTTGAGTACAGACATTGAGCCATGCTCTTTGGCCTTTCTTCTCTGCGTTCTCCGTGCCCTTGTGGTGAGCGTCTTCATGAAGCCGGCTTGTCTGGAACGATGTCGGTTTGCAATGCCGGCTCGGCGGCTCGGATGGTGGTCGTAGGTAGATCGAGTTCGCGGCGGATGATGTTGGTTCCCTGGGCGATCGAGGTGGTTTTGAAGAAGGCGATCTCGCGGTTGCAGCCCTGGCGGCCGAAGCCGCAGTCGGTGCCGACGACGAGACGATCGGCGGGGATGTGCTTGAGGGCGTGGCGGATGGTCGTCGCGATCTCGTCGGGCTGCTCGACCTGGAGGCGGCGATGGCTGACGACGCCGATGCAGACTTTCTTGCCGGCGTTGCGCATGTAGGGGGCGAGCAGCTCGACCTCTCGCATGTCGCGATCCTTGGTCTCGATGGTCCAGATGTCGCCGCGAGCCTCGGACATGTACATGTCGAGCGAGGCGGCGTATGAATCGTTCTCGATGACGCGCTGCATGTTGGGGTTGCCCCAGCAGGTGTGGATCCAGATCTCGACATCGTCGAGGCCCTCGACCTCGCGGTTGTAGCAATCGAGGTAGAAGCGCACATCCGAGTGGTCCTTGCCGTACGTGTTGGCCATGAAGTGCAGGCAGGGCTCTTCGATCTGGATGGCGCGGCACCCGGCATCCCGGAGGGCCTTGAGCTCGGTGTTCATGGCGATCGCCATGTCCCAGAGGACTTCGCGCTTGTCCTTGTAGTGCGGGGTGTGGATGTCGAGGAAGAGGCCCATGACCTGGGAGCAGCAGGTGCCGAAGCGGATGGGTTTGGAGGTGCGGGCCTGGGCGAGCCGCCAGAGCTTGGGGTAGTCGAGCGGGCGGTGCGTGATCTTGTCCACGACGCGGGGCCAGCGCCAGCCGGTGTAGATCTCGTTGAGGAGCGTGCCCGGCGGGTATTTGAGCCACGGGGATCGCGTGAGCCAGGATTGCAGGTGATCGCCCTCGAAGCCCGCCCAGCGCTGCAGCGGGTAGTGATGCCAGGAGCGGCCCGCGAAGTCCTCATCGCAGTGAAGATCTCCGTGCGTGAGGATGTCGATCCCCGCTCGCTCCTGGTCGGCGATCACGACCGAGAGGGCATCCTGGAACTTCTCGCGGAAGCGGACATCCATGAAGCACGAGTCGAGGGGCTGGCCCCACATCGAGACATCCATCCATCGCGGGCGCGGCCATGAGCCGGTGATGGTGCATGGCAGTACCTGCTTGGCGGTGGTGGTGAACATGCGGGTTCCTTTCTGCGGCGAGCCGTCGAGAGTACCACATTGCGCTGGGTATCGGTCCGGCCGGGGATGGACAGCGCGGTGGATGGGAGTGTGCGAACAAATGCCCTCGCTTGCGCTTCGGGTTCGTTGGCTGGTGGACTACCGGGCGCTGCAGAGAAGGTCGGCGAGCGACTTCATGTCGGGGAGCTCGATGTCGGGGCGGATGGATGGATCGGTGCGAGGCGTGGCGCCGGCGCCGGGCTTGTTGTGTCGGCGGTTGATCCAGACTGTCTGAAGGCCCAGTTCGCGGGCGGGCTTGATGTCGTGGTAGAGGCTCTGGGCGATGTGGAGGATGCGATCCTTGGGGATGTCGAGGAGGGCGAGCGCGACGTTGAAGTTGCGGTGGCTGGGCTTGTACGAGCGGCACAGCTGGGCGCTGATGAGCCGATCGATGCGGGCGCCGGCGGCTTCGAGCCTGGGGCGAGAGCCCTCGAAGAGATCCTCATCGATGTTGGAGAGGATGTTGAGGGAGAGTTCTTCGCTCAGCCGAGCCAGGGCGGGGGCGGTGTCGGGGAAGGCTGGCCAGCTGGCGAGCGAGTTGGGGAGGCGATCGAGTTCTTTCTCCTCGAGCTGGAGCTTGAAGTGTTCACCGACAGCCTGCATGGCTTCGCGGAGGACTTGGCGATACGGCTGGTAGTCGCCGGCTTCGATGCGGGCCTCGATGGGGGCGTAGAGCTCGAGGAGTTCATCGTCGGTGGTACGGATGCCGTGGACTGAGAGGACGGGACGGATGGCGCGGAGGATGCCGGTTTCCCAATCGATGAGGGTGCCGTAGCAGTCGAAGGTGAGGTGGGTGATGGAATTCTGATTCATCTGATCTATCAACATGACTGTTCAGCCTTCCTAACGGAGGTTCTCACAATCCTAGTAGCCACACCAGTTTTGACATTCACGGACGAACCTGGCTTGCTGCGGGGGGGGGGGGGGGGGGGGGGGG